>CAVTUR010000023.1:0-225780 GCA_963737945.1 Blastocatellia bacterium
TTGACGATCGCCAGATCGGAGAAAATGGCAATGATCGCGAAGACCACAAGCAGCACCCCTGAGGTCACGATAGTGGTCCTGGTGTGCAGTTTGAGAGGAGGCAGCTTGAATGATCGTTGCGATTGCATGGAATGCTTACATGCTCACTCCACCGTCACCGACTTGGCGAGGTTGCGCGGCTGATCGACGTCGCAGCCTCGACGCACGCCGATGTGATAGGCCAGCAACTGGAGAGGTATGATCGAGAGGATCGGCGAAATCAAATCGCTCGCACGCGGTATCTCAATCACTCGATCTGCTATCTCGCGAGGCTCGGTGTCGCCTTCGGTCACCACTGCGATCACGACGCCATCGCGCGCCTTCACTTCGACCATGTTGGAAAGGGTCTTCTCGTATCGCAACCTCGACGCCTCGCTCGTTTCATCTCGGGTGCAGATCACAACCACCGGCAGGTCTTCATCGATCAGCGCGTTCGGCCCGTGCTTCATCTCGCCCGCCGGGTAGCCTTCCGCGTGAATGTAGGAAATCTCCTTGAGCTTCAGTGCGCCTTCCAGGGCGATGGGATAATTGATCCCGCGACCCAGATACAGAAAATCCTGCGCGCGATGGAATTCCCGCGCAAGCTTCTCAACCAGATCATCACAGTTCAGCAGCGTTTCCATCTTTACCGGCAGCCCATTGAGAGCGTGTATGTGCTCGAGAGATTCTTCGTCGCTCAACACGCCGCGCTGCTGTCCAAGGTGGAGCGCGAGCAGGTACAGCACCGTCATCTGGCTGGTGAAAGCCTTGGTGGACGCAACACCGATTTCGGGTCCGGCATGAGTCAGCACTGTTCCGTGAGACTCGCGGGTGAGCATCGAGCCTCGGACGTTGCATATCGAAAGAATCTTGGCGCCCTTTTCCCGCGACTCCCTCACAGCCGCAAGCGTGTCCGCGGTCTCACCCGATTGCGAGATTGCGATCATCAGAGTCTTATCGTCAATGATCGGATCGCGATAGCGGAACTCGGAAGCGTAGTCGATCTCGACCGGAATCCGCGCCAGCTCTTCGAGCATGTACTTGCCGGCCATCGCCGCGTGCAAGCTGGTGCCGCAAGCTATCGCCTTGATATTTGTGAACTGCCGGAACTCGGCCTCGCTGATTTCCATCTCGTCGAGATAGACGTGTCCAGTCGTCTGCGACACCCGGCCGATGATCGTGTCGCGAACAGCGCGTGGCTGCTCGTAGATCTCTTTCAACATGTAATGCTTGAACCCGCCCTTCTCCGCGGCGATCGGGTCCCAGGTGATTCGCTGCACATCGGGAGAAACTGTGTTGCCCTCAAAATCTGTGACGGTTACGCCTTCGCGACTGAGCACCGCGATTTCACTGTCGCCAAGGTAGAACACATCACGGGTGTGATAGAGGAGCGGCGGGATGTCGGAGGCGACAAAGTATTCGTTTTGGCCCAGTCCGATTACGATCGGCGGGCCTTGCCGAACTGCTACGATCTTCTCGGGTTCGTCCGACGACATGATCGCCAGCGCGTAGATGCCGCGCAGATCGGCCACGGCGCGCCGAACCGCCGATTCCAGAGTCGGCTCGCCCTCGTTGAGATATTTCTCGATCAGATGCGCGATCACTTCGGTGTCTGTCTCGGTGACAAAGATGTGATCTTCAGTCTGGAGCTTGCGCTTGAGCGGAAGAAAGTTCTCGATGATGCCGTTGTGAACAACTACCACCCGGCCAGAACAATCGCGATGCGGATGCGCGTTTTCTTCAGTTGGGCGCCCGTGCGTCGCCCATCGCGTGTGCCCGATACCGTAGGTGCCGTACAGCGGCTTCAGACGAATCGCTTCTTCGAGATTGCGCAGCTTGCCTTCTGCCCGGCGAATAGTCAGGACCCCCTTCTCGTCCACTACTGCAATACCAGCAGAATCGTAACCTCGATACTCCAGCTTCTTGAGTCCGTCGAGGATCACCCCGACAACTTGCTTATCTCCGACGTAACCAACTATTCCGCACATCTGATTCTTCCTTCCCTTGTTTGCAAGCCATTCTGCGCGCGTTTCGTAGTTCCGCCTTCAGGCGGGCCTTTCGCTCGTGCATTTACCTGGTGCCGCCTGAAGGCGGAACTACGAAACGCTTATTCTTTTCACACCTTCGGGAGGAGGAGAGGCTAAGTGCTGAACTCCTGCTCTCGCTCACCGCAGCTTCTTCTTTACGACCGCGGGAACCCCAGCCACCAGCGAATCGGGCGGTACATCCTTTGTCACTACGCTGCCGGCCCCGGTTACCGAGCCGCTCCCTACACGGACAGGAGCAACAAGCATCGTATCGCTCCCAATCTTCACGTCATCCTCGATGATAGTTTTGTTCTTGCGCACACCGTCATAGTTGCATGTCACCGTGCCCGCCCCGATGTTAACCCGCTCCCCAAGCGTTGCATCACCCAGATAGGCCAGGTGCTTGGCCTTTGAGCCTCGCCCGATTTTGGACTTCTTCACTTCAACGAAATTCCCAATACCTGCCTTTTCTCCGATCTCAACTCCAACGCTGAGGCGTGCGAACGGACCGACGGTCGCCCCGTCGCGAATTGTACTATCCTCAATGACGCATGAGTTGGCGATAGTCACACCATCACCTATCTCGACGTTCCTGAGCCGGGTCCACGACTGAATGATGCATCCTGAACCGATCCGGCTGGAGCCTTCGATGATGACTTGCGGATGGATCACTGAGTCCTGGCCCACTTCGACCCCCTGATGAATGTAGGTTGTTTCCGGATCGATGATCGTCACTCCGGAAAGCATCAACTCGCGAAGTTTCTTCTGGCGAATCTTACGCTCCAGATCCGCCAGTTCGATCCTCGTGTTAACACCAAGCACCTCTTCGGGGTTCGAATGGCAAAGCAGGCCGACGTTCTTTCCTTGTTTCTGGATTATTCCGGGCACATCGGTTAAGTAGTATTCGCCCTGGGCGTTGTCCGTCGTCAGACTATCGAGTCCTCCGAGAAGCGCCGGGATGTCGAAGACATAGATACTCACCCCTACCTCGCGGATGCTGAGTTCGTCGGGCGAGGCGTCCTTCTGCTCAACGCATCGAAGCAGGCGGCCCTGATCATCCCGAATGATTCGGCCGTACCCGGTGGGATCGTCCATCACCGTGGTCAGCATCGTCACGGCGTTCTTTTCGGTGTGATGAATCTCCACGAGTTTTTTTAGTGAGGCGCTCTCGATCAAAGGCGCGTCTCCTGCGACGATCACCAGCGGACCGCGGCGATCTGCCAGGCGGTCTCGTGCCGCCATGACGGCGTGCCCCGTGCCCTTTTGCTGGGCTTGAGTAACAAACTGAAGCTCAGGCGAGGTCCCTGGATTGGCCTCGATGAGACACGCCGCCTGACTGCGTACCGCGCTCTCAACCTCCTCCGCCTGATGGCCGACAACGGTGAGAATGGCTTCCGGAGCCAGCTCGAATGCTGCCCGCAACACATGCGCAATCAGCGGCAAACCCGCAAGCTCGTGCAACACTTTGGCGCGCCGCGACTTCATGCGGGTCCCTAACCCGGCGGCGAGAATCATCACGTCCGTCATAAATCCTTACTCCCGTCGGCGTGCTGCGCCACATCAACGAAACCTCGGTCTGCAGGGTCTCAGCGCCCAGAGCGAGTCTGTCGGTGCCTGAGGGCATCGCCTTTATTGCGCATGGCAACGCTAAGCGGTAAATGGAGACTACCGGGTTTGATTCTACTCTTACGTTACGGGTTGGCGCGAGAGATTTGTAGTATGGGTGGCAGGTCAATCAGGAAGAGGTTCATAGCGCACCAACGCTCTTACCTTGACGAACCTCCAGCACCAGGCGGGCAAGCTTATCCGAATCGTGCCGCACGAGGCCATCTTCGTGGAGTACGTCGCGGCACAGGAGTTGAAATGCATGAACCCGCTCCGGCGTCTCGATGAATGCGGAGCGCAGCTCGTCTTCTTCGAACCCCTTCCGCCTCAGGGAATCGAATTCCACTTGAGCCGCGCCATCAGCCAGATACTTCTCTCGAAGTGCTGAGCTGATGTGAGCCGTATTCACAATAACGTAATTGAGCTCGAGATTGGGGCTGTACTCAAACAGAACGCGAAGGTGATCTTCAACATCAAAAAAGTCGGTCTCACCCGGCTGCGTCATGATATTGCAGATGTATACCTTCAGCGCGTCCGAGTTTCTCATGGCATCGACAATTCCATCGACCAGTAGATTCGGGATTATGGACGTGTACAGGGAGCCCGGACCGATAGTGATGATGTCCGCGTGCTTGATGGCGTCCAATGTTTCCGGCAAGGGCCGGCAGGTATCGTTCGACAACCGCAATCGCACGATCGGCGAGCGCGACCTAACGATGTTGGTCTCGCCCTTTACAACGCGGCCGTCTTCAAGTTCGGCGACCAGCGCCACATCCTCAACCGTGGACGGGAAGATCCGTCCTTTTATGGCCAGCACCTCGCTGCTGACCTTGATGGCTTCGAGAAAGTCTCCCGTGACCCCCGCGAGCGCAGCCAGAAAAAGATTGCCGAAGCTGTGACCCGACAGTTCGCCACCGGACTCGAAGCGATACTGGAAAAGCCGAGTCAACAGGTGCTCGTCCTCCGCAAGCGCGGCCATACAGTTCCGAATGTCCCCTGGAGGAAGGATTTGAAACTCCTCGCGTAGTCTGCCTGAGCTGCCACCATCATCGGTGACGGTCACGACCGCAGTTAGAGTCTCAATCCAATCGGCATCGGGCTCCGCGCTCGAAAGGGACTCCTTTCCTACAAACGCCTTTAGTCCGGACATGAGGGTCGAGAGTCCCGTGCCTCCTCCGACGGAGACAATTTTCAAACCCAATCCTGTGTCTTTCATGGTGAAACAACTGGCGCTCGCCCGATCACCTACTCATCGACCAGGTCGAAGCCAAACCCCGTTAGTTGTTGGAAGTCTTCGTTGCTGCGGAGGCCGGCAAAATCAACGTCGCGGCGCGCGTGCGATCGCTGGACTGGACGAATTCCTATCGCGCGGCGTAGCGCGTCCATAGCCTTGGGAGCCTCGTTAAGGCGGGCATAAGCGGCGGCGAGAGAATAATAGACATGGTCGGCCCGAGGTTCTACTTTCAGGGCCTTCTCGAACAACTCAATGGCTTCAGTAGTGCTGCCCCTATTGAACTCGAACACACCCTGGTTGTAGAGAGCGTCCGCATTGCGAGGCATCGAGGGGGAGCGTGCGAGACGTTGTTCGCAGATCGCCAGATAGGTGCGCGACCGAGCCACTATCTCCGCCTGTTCTGCAAACTTGCCGAGGACACCCAGAAACGCCGACTTTGCCGTATTGAAGTCCTGACGATTGAACGACCTCAGCGCTTGCTCGAAAGCGCGCACAGCTGCCAGAGCACCGGGTGACGGAAGCTTCTTCGGAGGCGCGGGGAGCGGCTTCGGAACAATGGCTCTGCGTCTTGCGAGCAAGGCCTTTCGAGATTTCGGTTTCGAGGCCCGTGCTTTTGCCGCAATCACTTTAGCCGCCGGCTTCTTTTGTGAAGCCCGCTTTGGGGCTTGCACCTTTTTTACCTTAACTTTTACCTTAACCGGCGCAGCGGTGACCTTCTTTTTCTTCGCCACCACCTTCCTGGATGAACCGCCAGTCTGTTTCCTGGCTGACGTCGTTTGCTTGCTCTTCTTTGTCTGTGGAAGCTTCTTCCCGGTTGTTGCTTTTTTCGACTTCGGTGCCGCGGTGATTGTCCCAGGTCGTTTTGGCTTTCTTGAAGTTGCCTTCTTGCCTTTGGTCGCGCGGATTCTCTTGCTCGCCGACAAGCCCCTCTTAGTCGCTTTCGTAATAAGGCTGCTCATCAGTCACCTCGGCGTTGAGAATGAACCAGCTCCACGTTTAAATCCTGCGCTTACGCCAGTTTATGGCCGTTTTTATACCAATAATTCATCGACAAGTCAAGAAAATACCATGGCCCCGGCACGAGTTAAGATTGGGCCCAAACCGACTGGTTAGCCAGGTTCAGAAGTCATTCCCTCGCCCTAACTGAGGAAGCGCACAGACTTAAGGGCGTAACCACGATGGAATGTTGGTTGCCGCAACCCCTAGAGCGCGCGAAACTCTGCTATTTCCGCACTTAGAGTGCGAACGACCCGCCCGCCTTGCACGTTTCACAACGGTAAACATATAATTTGCCACGTTTACCTCAACCAGGGGCTCATCTGCTTTATCGTGGTAAAGATGGGCGAATTAGATGAATAATTTTGATCCGGCGGGGCGCGATCAGCCGAGATCTGGTCACACCCCATTGCTGGGGAAGACCATCCTGGTCACGAGACCTCGGGCTCAGTCGGACGGAATCACCGAACGACTTGAGGCGCTCGGTGCTGTAGTAGTCCATTTTCCAACCATAGAAGTAATCCCACCCAGCAGTTCGGTGGCGCTCGACTCTTCGATCTCGAGAATCGATCAATACGATTGGATCATCTTCACGAGCGCAAACGGCGTCAGGTTTTTCTTACGTCGCCTTGCGGAAATGCGCAGCCAGGGTGCTGAAGCGCTAGCCAGACACGTTATCTGTACAATAGGCCCGGCGACTGCGCGCGCAGTCGAGGCGGGCGGAGCCCTCCCAAAGGTTACCGCCTCTGACTCAAAGGCGGAAGGCGCCTTGACCGCAATCGTCGATCACGTTGGCGGTTGGCAGAATGTCAGGGGACTGAGATTTCTCATCCCGCGCGCAAAGGTGGCAAGGGAGACTCTGCCTCACAGTCTGCGCAGACTTGGTGCTCACGTAGATGCGGTCGAGACGTATCAAACCGTCAGGCCCGACGTCCCGCCGGGCGCTATCATCCGTCTCTTCAAGGAAAACTCGATTGATGCAATCACCTTTACCAGCTCGTCAACGGTCTCAAACTTCGCTGAACTAACAGGATTGACCGATCTCTCAGATCTTCTGCCTACTACGATCGTGGCATGCATCGGACCGGTTACCGCTGAAACCGCCGCGAGCTACGGTCTAACAAGAGTCATCCAGCCCGCGCTACACAACTCTGAAGCGCTCGTCGAGGCTATCGTGGATGCAATCGGCGAAAAGTGACCGCCCGAACGCGAACCTGAGGCTACTCAATTCTGATTCTAACGTTGCAATAATTTTTCTCGAGAGCGTTCAGCAGATACGGATAGCATCTCCGAGGTAATTAAGGATATGCCGGGAATGATCCAGCATCGCTCGATGGTCTATGCGTCGATTCTGATAGTGGCCGTTGCTGGCCACGATCTCGCAAAAAGCACTCTCACCCAAGTCTTGCAAGATCAGCAGAGGCCTGCCGCCGAAGAACCAGTGCGCCTTAGCGCATCTCTCGTACAAGTACCCGCCATCGTCACAGACCGCAGCGGGAAGTTCGTTTCGGACCTGTCGCAAAGTGATTTCACGGTTTCTGAGGACGGCAAACGCCAGGATATTTCCGTGTTCGCTGCAGTGAAGCAGCCTTTTCACGCGGTACTCGTGTTGGACACCTCAAACAGCGCCCAGGACAGGCTCAGGGTGATACAGAACGCAGCAGTGGATTTCACCAAACAGCTCAGACCGGGCGACCGGATGATGGCTCTTTCATTCGACAACGAAGTTCGGCAGTTGACCGACTTCTCTGAGGATCGCCAGGAACTGGAGAACGCAATCCGAGCGACGGAGTCTGGGTTCGGGAAACTGCTTTACGAAGCCGTTGCTCGGGCGCTCGAACAGTTGAAGGATGTCGAAGGCCGGCGTGCGGTCGTGCTGTTCAGCGACGGGGTAGACATGCGCAGCATCGAAGCAACTTCGGAAGGCACAACCCGGATGGCCGAAGAGGCCGGCGCTGTGATTTACGTCGTGCGTTTCGACACCAGGTGGTGGATGGAGGCTGAGGCACGACGTCAGGAAGCCGAGCACCCGAAGAGTAAGACTCCTTTCGACATCGACGGGCGCATCCCGCTCCCGCCGGACTTTGGCGGCCCTGATCCTACCCCGACCGGTATTCCAAAGCCTGACGCACCTCGAATCGAGATCGGTCAACGCCCGATGCCGCCAGTGATCTACGACCCGGATGGAACCGGCACGCGCACCCAGCGGACGCCCGGCGCTGAACCTCCTGACCAGATCACGTCAACCCTCGACAAGCTCTATGGCGAGTCTGATTTCTATATGCAAACGATCACCTCTCGGACCGGAGGCAGGATCTATCTCGCGGACACGTACGGCGACACGCGCGCAGCATTCACCGCCATCGCGGAGGAACTCCGCAACCAGTATCTGATCGGCTACTATTCGATGAACAAACGCGATGGCAAGTATCACAAGATCAAGATCGAGTTGATCCGCAAAGGCGCCGCCGTAAGGGCGCGGCCGGGCTACCGTGCCGCCGAACTACCACGCTGAAGCACGTTCGTCTTTCGCTTCTGTGACGCTTATCAAACGACTCCTACACTAATTCGTGTACGAACACCGCCAACCTGTCTGGCACAGGTTCAGCGATCTCGACGTCAAATTGCCAATCCCCACTTGTGGCTTGAATAACTTGCCGGGAGTCCTGTCGAAGTTCTCAGCTTGGGCACGAGGGTTGCCCGGCAATCGGCGCCCGAGTCAGTAGGCTCAAGACAAGTCTTTGAGAGGAACAAAATGAAGCGCTCTCTCCCAACCCTCCTCACCCTAGCTTTGCTGCTTTCGCTTCTACTAACTTCAGGTGCCGCGTTCGCCCAAACAAGCACAGCAGATGACAACGAGTCAGCCGATTTGGACGACACTGCACCCGTCGCTCGAGTAGCCCGGTTGAGTTTTGTCGACGGCGATGTTTCGTTTCTTCGAGCGGGTGTGACCGAATGGGCGCCCGCGGTTGAAAACCTGCCGCTGCTGGCCGGCGATCAGATATACACCGGTCCCGGAGCACGCGCGGAAGTTCAGCTTGCTCGGGATAACTACATCAGGCTGTCGGAGGGCACTGAGCTGACGATCACTGATCTGTCGGAGACGGCGGCTCAGTTTGAAATCACCGAAGGCACGGCGATCATCAGGATAGAACGGCTCTCTGCATTGTTCAGCCGGTTCGAGCTTGACACGCCAAACACCGCGGTTTTGATCAACCAGGACGGGCTCTACAGAGTCGACGTACGTGGTGAAAAGAATTCAGAGTTGATTGTTCGCCGCGGCGAAGCCGAGGTATCAACCGATGAAGGAAGCTTCAGAGTGCGCGAGGGCCACAAGCTGCTCGTCGATACGGCGATTGCCGGCAGGCTCGAACTTGTCGCCGACAACTCGAGAGACGACTGGGACCAATGGAGCTACGATCGAGACACGACGATAGCTCGCACCAGTGTCGACCCCTCACCCGACTATGTTACCAACTACGAAAGCGACAACAACGACTTTTATGGGGTGAGCGATCTGTCCAGTTACGGTACGTGGACGAACTACTCGTCTTACGGCCAATGCTGGCTACCACGCGTTGGTTCGGATTGGGCTCCGTATCGATCCGGACAATGGCTATGGATACCGGCCGCAGGATGGACCTGGCTCTCGAGCGAACCATGGGGGTGGGCGCCTTATCACTACGGACGATGGTCATACCTGTCTGGCCTCGGATGGGCCTGGGTACCCGGCTTCGGCCCGGCGTACCGCGGGTACGGCCATAGAGACTATCGCTGGCGTCCGGCGCTTGTTTACTTCTTCAACAGTCCCTCTCCTCGCGGAAACTATGTCGGATGGTATCCCCTCGCTCCGGGAGAGCGCTGGCGCAGGCACGATAACCATCAAGGAGACGACCATGCACATTTGAGAATGCCGTCTCCGCGAGATGGCGGGCGGGGACCTGACGACTTCAGATTCGGCAAGCGACCTCCCCAGCTGCATCACGGCGTTTCAATCTTACCGGTGGATAGTTTCGCTAGAGGAGACCGGTCTGGTGCACGGCCCGGAGCGCCAAGCCGAGAACTTGCGGGCTGGATCTCGAAGGGCGCGCGCTCGGGCTTGCCCGATATGAAGGCATCCCCGCGGGCGGCCGCACCAGCACTGGCGGAGAATGACCAAAGGAGATCGCATCGAGTTGCAGTGCCCACAAACGACATAATCAGACGATCTGTCGTTACCCGCAATCCAAAGACTGATGCATCGGAGCAACTCGGCTCGCCTCGCGAGCGCCGTGTGATCTCGCCGCGTAATCCTGCCGCCTTCAGTCAAGCACCGGCACTGAGAGAGCGGGGCGCAGAGCGCGGCTTTGATCGCAGGCCAAGACCAACGGGCTCCTCGACAGATTCGAACACCGGCTCGGATTCGGGTGCCGGCCAGTCATCACCAAAGATCCGAGTAACGCTTCCAACTCCGACAGAAAAGCGCGAGGGGGATGGCTCGGTTCGCGAACGAAACCGCACGCGTGAAGGAAATCCTTTTGTCGAGAATCCATCTTCAGGAGATGAAGGAGGAAACAACGCTGCCAAAGAAGAGCGACGCCGCGCACGACAAGAACGGTCGCAGACCCCTGGCCCTTCGGGAGCACAGGAGCGAGGCAACGAGACCCGTCCTCGAGATGGAAGGCCCCCAACCAGCACCTCAAAGCCGCGCGAGGATTCTCAGCCGCGAGGAAGGGTCGAAGACAGGTCTCACGATCGTGTCGCGCCCGCCCCGCACGCAGAACCGAAGCAGGAGAGGCCTAACCGCGAGAATCAGGCGCGACCAGAACGGCATCAGGAAAAGGAACAGCGCCAGGAACGCCAGCAACAACAGGAGCATCACAAGAGGCCCTGAAGAACATTTTCTGATGCGTGATGCATTACACACAATCGCTTCTTCGCTTCATGCACTCACGCAAACGCGTTTCACGGAACAGCTCTTTGTTTGGTGGTACGGACTGGGCGGATGAAAAGCGAAACTCAGTAAAAGACACCCCATCTGCTTCATCCTCCTTCGCCTTCCTCCGCCTGGTCGGTGCCACCAAGCAAACTTAAGAAGTGAGTACCCGGCTTTTGTTTCCTGCCTGGTATCGAGCGTCCACCGATCATCTAAACATTGCTCGTGGAGGAGGCGCCTATGAACCCTCACAGAATGGTCGTCGTATCGATTGCCATCATCGTCGCTTGGGTCGCCTTGCATTCGGCATCCGCCCAGTCTCCAGCTAACAAGCCCACACGCGGAAAGAACGGGAGCGCTGCGGACCGGAAGCTCGAAGCACCCAAACCGGAAGGCCTACGGCAAACCACATCTGAAAGCCGGCGAAGTCAAACTACCGAAAACAGCAGCCATCAGTCTTCGACCGCACAAACCGACGGCATTCAATCGCCCTTGAGAGATGCGCCGCGGGGAGACACCGAAAATGTCAGGCTGGCCGTTGACCTCGTCGTGCTAGACGCGCAGGTTATCCATCAGAAGACTGGACGCGTGGCCGGCGATCTACGAAAAGAGGACTTTCAGGTTGCAGAGGACGGAGTCAGACAGCAGATAACTCAGTTCAGTCAGGACACGTTTCCGCTGTCGGTGATTTTACTCGTCGACCGCGGCGGGTGTCTCGATCCATTCAGCGAGAAGGTCAGGCACGCGACGTTCGAAGCGCTGCGGCGGCTGAGACCGCAGGACGAGGTTGCCCTGATGTCGTTCGCGGGCACCACTGAGCTGATCGAGGGTTTTGGTCGCGGCAACGATCGGATACTCACCGGTCTTGATCACCTGCCTCCTCACGACGAAAACGCCGAACATTGCTTCAACCGGGCACTCTACGACGCTGCGGACTACATGCGCCGTGCCGGAAATCCGGACGGCAGGCGAGTGATCATCGTGATCAGCACAATCACGACTTACTTCGATTGCTCGGGAACCACACCACAAGAAGCGCGGATGGCGATTCTCGAGTCGGGTAGCGTTGTGTGCGGGATTATTCCAAAGACGGCAGGACAGCAAATGGAGAACGGGGTCATGATAGCGGCAGCGGGCATCGGCGGTTTGTTCAAGGCGAAGAGTTCCAGCCTCAAACACATAGCCGACGAAACCGGGGGCGAAGTCCTCACCGATAAGCCGGAGAATCTGGACCACACCTTTAACGACCTGATCGACCACCTTCGCACGCGGTACACACTCGGCTTTGTGTCCACCAACAAGAGGCGCGACGGGAGCTTCCGCAAGCTAAAGGTCGAGCTTGCACACCCGCCCGCAACGAGCGAGGACAAGCTGGTGATAAAAACAAAGCGCGGTTATGTCGCGGCGAAGGATGCTGGTCTGAAGGATGAAAGACCTCGTTTGAAGTGACAACTGGGAGGGGAGGCATCACCGGATGCCTATTCTCGGGCATGGCCAGGCAGGCAGGGATGCCTGGGTTCCCAGGCGTCCGGACAGGTTGACACTCCCATGAGGCGTCGATAGAGTCGCTCGGTATGAGCGACCCGCACGAAGTTGCGCGGTACATTTTCATAAACGACGAAAACGAATTGCGCTCGGGCTGGCGTATCCTTCTTTTCCTTATCTGCTTTATTATGACCGCGGCCCTTCTCACGGGTCTTGCCAGGGCCTTTTCGACGCTGTTTCCATCGCTTGATTTCATTTTTGTGATGCCGTCACAATCGGATCATCCATCAACCCATGCCGTGCTGAATCTCCTCGTCTCGAACCTTATGACTCTCGCGGCCGCCCTCATCGCATCGGCAATCTGCGCGCGAACCCTCGAGCACCGAAGCCTCGGGTCGGTCGGATTCAAGCTGCATCGAGGCTGGCCGCGCGACTTCGGGTTAGGTTCGACTATGGGAGCCGCGTCGTTGGCAATCGCGGTCGGTATCGCCGCCAGCGCCGGCGCTCTCACCTTTGCCGTGCAGACGAGGGAGGTGGCGCCGTTTGTGCGTGGGCTGTTTATCGCGTCTCTGTTCTTTGTGATTGCCGCGGCAACCGAAGAACTGATTTTTCGGGGCTTCCCGTTTCAGGCCCTGGTTCACAACCTTGGTGGGGCAAAAGCGGTGGCTATCACATCACTGATCTTTGGGATGGCCCACGTCGCGAATCCCGGTGCATCAGTTTTCTCGACCATCAACACAGTCCTCGCAGGGATATGGCTCGGCTTAGCCTACCTTATGACGCGGAGTCTCTGGTTTGCGACCGCTCTTCATTGGTCGTGGAATTTTGCGATGGTGTTCATCTTTGGGTTGCCGGTCAGCGGTTTGACTACGCTCGGCGGACTGGCGTGGCTCACGGGGACTCCCGGCGACCCTTCCTGGATATCGGGTGGGAGCTATGGGCCCGAGGCTGGAGTAGCCGCGACCATCGCGTTGATCCTCTCTACGTTTGCTATTTGGAAGAGTGGGCTGTACACGCCATCAGAAGACATGCTGGTTGCAATCAAACACGGCAAACCCAAACCGGCTTTCGTGAGCATTACACCTGAACTACTACCCTCATCCGATCAAGATGATCACCCGCAACCATCAGGATAGAGTTGGTTCAAAACGCGCGACAGCCCACCTCACGGCACGCTGCGCCGGAGATGGGCCGTCAGACTCACATAGATCAAAGAGATCAGTCGTTAGCAGTTCTTCTCAGCCATGTCGCCAATAAAGGGTACCTTCCACATCTGGCCCTGATAGCCCTTCACGCAACCCATGATAAACAGGATCAGGAAGACCGCTCCAAGCGCAATCTCCAAAAGTAATATCAGCAGACCAAACAGAAAAAATATTTTTGCCGCGACGATACTAACTATCCAGAGACAGAAGAAGATAGCAATCGACGCGCCAGTCAGAAATAGACTCTGCAAGGCGTGAAACCGGAGGAACTTATTCTCCTTGGGTTCGCTGGCAATCCATATGATGGAGCAGATCAAGCTCACACAGCAGATCGGCAAATATGCCAACATCGCGGCGACGTTGTAGTCGAGGTTCAGCACCTTCGTCTTACCAGCAGGCGCGCCTATCGGAGGATTCCCCCCCTGATAACCCTGTTGACCACCTGGATAACCATACGGCGGCTGATTGCTCATCGTTCTTCCCCCTTTTGACGTATTGACTTGTTTTGAAAATCAGGAGCCCATCTTCGAGGCGCAATACTACTAAAGACGCCGACGAGTCACAAGGATAACCTCATCGAGCGCTCTCCGCTCATTCGTCGATTCTCTTCGGCTCGCGAACCTCTACGTTTTCCTTTGCCACGTCTATCAAGCTTCCGCCGGCTTGCTCGATGCGGTAGACGTTCCCCTGTCTCGCCGTGTGTCCTTCGCCCCTGATTATCCCTATGTAATACTTCGTCCCGATGTCGAACGCCAACTTGCCGGCCATTGGGCTTTTCTTCTCCTTCTTCTCGAAGTAGCGGTTGAACATCGTGCCGCCATATTGGATGTATGTAAACGTGTTCACCGCAACCAGCCCCGCGACGATCGCCACGACTATCCCGACGATCAGCGTTCTAATCCGCCGCCACGAAAACAACCGTTCATCCCCGATGTCAGCCTCTTTTCGATTGAACATTGGCACTAGGCGACCCTGGTAGCGTAAGCGGGGTTCAGAGTCTAGACTTTGAGCCGGCTGAGCAGCAGCGTCGCGATTCCCAGATAGAAGAAAAAAGTGATCACGTCCGTAAAAGTACCAACAAACATCGACGACGCGAGGGCGGGATCCACTCTGAATCTCTTCAACAACACCGGAACCAGCGTTCCCAGCGTTCCGGCTACTACGAGACTCATTACCATGGTCACGCCCAGGATTCCGCCGAGCTTAAGCCCAAACCACATCGAGCCAAGCTCCGCGCCAAACCATATCGAGACTATGACGCTGACGATGGCCCCGATTATCAAGCCGTTGATCAATCCTACGAGGGCTTCTTTTGTCAGCACTCGGCGGGTGGTCTCCCATCCCACTTCTCCCAACCCAATTCCCCTGACGACTACCGTCATCGTCTGCGTAGCCGCGTTGCTTCCCATCGTTGCGACGACCGGAATCAAAACCGCGAGCCATATCGAACTCCTGATCGTCGATACATAGTACTGGACGATGGCCACGGCAATCAGCGCCGCGCCCAGCGAGAGCAATAGCCACGGGAGTCTCCGCCGCACCGAGTTGATCGGCGAGCCGAGCGCGCTGTCGTCAGCCGTTGTGCCAGCAAGCGCGTAAATGTCTTCGGTGGCCTCCTCGCGCATCACGTCGAGCACATCGTCTACGGTTATGATTCCGACAAGCTTGTTCTCTTCATCAACCACCGGCACTGCCAGCAGGTTGTACGTTGCCACTATTCGAGCGACTTCTTCCTGGTCGGTGTCGGTCCTGACTTTGATCGCGTCTCCGATCATGATCTTGCGCAGCGGTGCTGACGGCGAGGTCAACAACAACTGGCGCAAGCTGACGACACCGAGCAAATGGTTCCGCGAATCGACGACGTAAAGGTAAAACGCCATCTCAAACTCTTCCGAGCGGCGCTGCAATTCACCAATTGCTTCGGCCACGGTGACATCTTCGTCAAGCGCAAAATATTCGGGCGTCATGATGCGCCCGGCGGTTTCATCCGCAAATCCCAGCAACTCGTTGACGACGGTCGAGTGCTCGAGCTTCATCGCGTCCAGAAACTCTTCGCGCAATTCATCCGGCAGTTCGGAGACTATTAGTGTGGCGTCGTCGGAAGGCAGTTCCTGAAGCAGCCGCGAAACATCTTCGCGGTTGAGCGTCGTCAATAGCGCTACCGAACGGCCGGTCTCCATCTCGGCCAGCGCTTCGGCGGCCTTGCCAAGATCGTGACGCACAAAGGCTTCGAATACTATTTCACTATCTCGATGCGGGAGTTGACCGAGGATTTGGGCGATGTCAACGGGGCGGAGCTTGGTCAGCAGGTTGGCGGCATTCGACATCGCGCCACGGCGTGCCAGCCGGCTCACGGAGTCCAGCATTAGATTTAGCCGCTGCTCCTGCATACCAGTCGTCCCCGCTTGTTGACATTAGATTTGAAGAGTAACTGTCCATTGCCGTTGCTGATTGAACCCAAAGCCTTTATAGCACAGCGAGCGGTCGGGGCAAAGAAAAAAGGATGGTGGCTTGGGCGACCGCCAGGTGCAAGTGGCGCAAAGGAAACTCCGTTCGTTAGAATCCTCAACCCGTCAATGGTAAGCGCTGGCGCTGGCGCTCCATGAACCAGAATATGGCCTATCTAACCTCCAAATTCTTCGCGCGCGATACGATCGACGTAGCGCGTGATCTCATCGGAACCATATTGATCGTCGGAGACTGCCACGGACGCATTGTCGAGACCGAAGCCTACACCACCGATGCTGCTTCGCATTCAGTGACCCGCCCAAACCAATCGATCGTCATGCGACAGAACCACGGAACAGTGTACGTGTACTTTATCTACGGGATGTACTACTGCCTCAACTTTACGACCGATAGCAAAGGGCCAGGCGCCGTGCTGATACGGGCTGCTGAGCCGACTCGAGGACTCGATTTGATGCGCGAACGGCGCGGGACGGACGACATTAGGAAGCTGGCGAGCGGCCCCGGCCGATTGTGCCAGGCGTTTGGTATCGACCTGAGCTTTAATGCCGCGCGGATAGGCCAAAGCATAAAAGTAAGAATGCGGAATACCGCCCCGGAGATCGTCAGCAGCAAACGCATCGGCATCTCGAAAGCGATTCATCTGGAGTGGCGATTCTATGAACGCAATAGTCCGTTCGTGAGCAGGTGAGTTGAGCCACGTACCGAGCGTTGCTAGAATTCGACTTTACTAAAGCGGTCCCGGCGAACAATAGCTTCGATCCCGCGAAAGACATCAAAATGAACAACGATTTACTACTCCGCGCGGCACGCGGTGAATCAGTCGAACGAACTCCGGTATGGATGATGCGACAGGCGGGACGCTATCTGCCTGAGTATCGGGCGATTCGGAAAGATACCGACTTCCTGACACTGTGCAAGACGCCGGAACTTGCCGTCGAGGTTTCACTTCAACCGTATCGAATACTCGGCGTCGATGCGGTGATAATGTTTAGCGATATCCTGATCCCTGTCGAAGCGATGGGTCAGGAGGTGAGACTCACCGAGCAGAAAGGCCCCGAGCTTCCCGATCCAATCCGCTCGCGCCAACAGGTCGATCGGTTGATCGTTCCAGACCCGATCGAGAAGACCGGCTTCGTGATGGAAATCATCCGCACGCTGCGTCGAGAGCTCGACGGCGCGGTTCCGCTTATCGGGTTTGCCGGCGCGCCCTGGACCCTCGCGGCTTACATGATCGAGGGCGGCGGATCGAAAAACTATGCGCAGGTAAAACGCCTGATGTACACAGAACCTGTGACGTTTCACGCGTTGCTCGACAAGATTGCCAATACGGTAATCTTGTATCTGAACGCCCAGATCGAAGCCGGCGCGCAGGTCATCCAGTTGTTCGATTCGTGGGCCGGAGAACTGTCGCCAAAGGACTACGCCGAGTTTGCGCTGCCTTACGAGCAGAAGATCTTCGAGTCGGTAGGCCACAAAGGGGCGCCGACTATTATCTACGTCAACGGCAGCGGAACTTTTCTGGAGCAGATGGCCACCTGCGGCGCCGATGTGTTGAGCATCGACTGGCGGGTGAATCTGGAAGACGCTCGCGCTCGAGTTGGTCCGAAGTTGACGCTTCAAGGGAATCTCGATCCGTGTGTGCTGCTGTCGACGCCTGAGATCATCGCGGAGAAGGCTTGCGAGATCATTCGGGCAGGCGGCGGTCACCGGCACATTCTGAACCTGGGTCATGGTATTCTTCCGATGACGCCGGTGGAGAATGCGCAGGCGTTTGCCGATGCGGCAAAGAGCACTTTAGACTCGTAAGCTGCCGCACGAAGCACGTTGCGAAGGAGAACGAGATGACGACAAGCAATACGACTGCGGACGAAATCAGCAGCGTCGAGGAAGGACAATCCTCCGAACAATCCGAAGCACGCGGACGGCTCCGAAGACTCCTTCAACAGAAGGGCGTTGCACCTATTACTGTCGACCAACTTCGTGCGATGGGTGATCTCTGGCCGGAAAACGAAAGCGTCGATGATTTCATTGCGGCCGTTCGCGAGTGGCGGCGCGACGGAAGCCCCAGGAGGCTGCCTTGATCGATAGCGTCCCTGACAGTCTCGGCGACATGGCAGTCGTCGACACTGACGTGATTTCTTATGTCTTTAAGCACGATACGCGCGCAGCTCTTTATGAGCCTCACCTGGCCGGCAAGGATCTGATTATTTCATTTGTCACATACGCTGAATTGCAACGCTGGGCAATCGCAAGCAACTGGGGCGATTCAAAGCGGAACACGCTTGCGGCATACCTAAGGACCGTTTTGGTCTTTCACTCCGACGATGAACTATGCGTGCAATGGGCCAAAATAACGGACGACGGCAAACGGAGGGGACGCCAGATCCAAGCTGGTGACGCCTGGATTGCGGCAACCGCCCTCTTACACGATGTTTCGTTGATAACACACAACCGGCGGGATTTCGACGATGTCACTGGCCTGAAGATCATCTCCGAGTCGAGTAGATAGCCTTCTCCTCAGACCAACCGCCACTTAGACCGCACGAATACCCGTGACCGACCTTAGATCAACCAACCAACGAATCGGCGTCCTGCTCTTCAACCTCGGCGGGCCGGAAACGCTCGATGACGTTCGCCCTTTTCTCTTCAATCTCTTTTCAGACCCCGACATCATTCGTCTCCCGTGGCGCTTTCTCCAAAAGCCGCTAGCCTGGCTCATCTCGACTCAGCGCCAGAAAAAATCGCGGGGCTATTACGAGCAGATCGGCGGCGGCTCGCCACTCCGCCGAATCACCGAAGAGCAAGCCCGCGCACTTGAACAAGCGCTTGCCGCCCGCAACATCGCTGCGCGGGCCTATGTAGGCATGCGAGTACTGGAATCCGTCGATCGAGGACGCGCTCGATCAGATCCGGCGTGATCAAATCGATCATCTGGTGATCCTCCCGCTCTATCCGCAATTCTCTGTTTCCACGACCGGATCGAGCCTGAACCGCATGCACGCAATCGCAGAAGAAACCGGTTATCAGTTGCCGCCAACCTCGGTGATCTGCAGCTGGGAGGCTGACGCCAACTACATCGAAGCGATGGCGGCGGCCGCACGCGAAGAACTCGCTCTCTTTCCCGATCAGGACCCGGCGAAAACGCACATACTGTTCAGCGCGCACAGCGTGCCGATCCGGTACATCGATGAAGGCGACCCCTATCTGGATCAGACCAAACGGACGGTCGAGCTTGTGATGGAGCGTCTCGGAGTGCATCGGCCGCACACCCTCTCATTTCAGAGCAAAGTCGGCCCGGTGAAATGGCTCACACCCGCAACGAATGAAACGATCCCCAGGCTCGCGCGCGAAGGCGTTTCGCAGCTTATGCTGGTGCCGGTCAGTTTTGTGTCTGAACACAGCGAGACGCTTTATGAGATGGACATCCTCTATGGTGACGCCGCCGCGCAGGCAGGCATTGCTCACTACCGGCGCGTGCCCACGATGAATTGCAGAAGTGACTTTATTGAGGCGTTGGCGACTATCGTCGAACGCGCACTGCACGATGCCACTGACTGCGCATCACGCTCGATCTGCATACACTCACCAGTCGCAGCCCGCGCGGCGGCTCCGTCGTGTGCGTGCGATCGAGCGAAGGGCTAAGCCTCATGCAAAATCATCGCGCAGTCGTCGTAATCGGTGCCGGCATATCGGGATTGGTCTGCGCTTATCGCCTTAAGGCGCTCGGCGTCGACGTAGCTTTGATCGAGAAGTCCGATCGGGTCGGCGGCGTGATTCAGAGCGAGCGTATCGACGGGTTTTTGATCGAACGAGGACCCAACAGCTCACAAGGAACCGAGGAGCTGTTGGCGCTGGTGCAAGAACTGGGAATCACCAGCGAACTCGCCGAAGGCGACCCAAAGGCCCCAGCATATGTCTACTTCAATGGCCATCTTCATCCCGTTCCGTCTGGCGCCGGCGCATTCATCAAGAGTGACCTATTGAGCCTCAGCGGCAAACTCAGGATCTTCAAAGAGCCCTTCGTTTCCGTGCGCCGTTCTGATTCAGAAGAGAGCGTTGCATCGTTCGTGCGGCGGCGAATCGGGCGGGAAGCGGCGGAGCGGATGGTCGCGCCGTTCGTCTCGGGGATCTACGCCGGCGACGCCGAACAGCTCAGCGTTCAAGCGGCCTTTCCGAAGCTGGCGAATCTCGAAACCGGCTATGGAGGCCTGTTTCGCGGCACCTTCGCAAAAGCTCGCGAGGCGCGGCGCGCCAAAAAAGCCGCCCGGGACGTGCTCGACAAGGCGGCGCCCACTCGCCGGCGGCTCTGCTCATTTCAAACCGGGATGGGCTATTTACCCAACACTCTGGCGTCGAAGATCGGTGAAGATCTGTTAACCCGCTGCGAGGATCTGCGGGTCGAGCGAGCGGCCAATTCACACGGGTTCGCAGTCGAGTTCGAGAGCTCCGGTAGCCGACATCAACTTGTCTGCGAGCGGATCATCATCGCCACGCCCTCAACAGCAGCGGCGTCGCTGACCGCTCCACTCTCCTCTCAACTGAGCAGTCTTCTCGATGAAATCGACTATGCGCCGCTTTCAATCGTCAGCCTCGCCTACGATCAATCGACCATCAGCGTCCCCCTCGACGGGTTTGGTTTTCTTGTGCCGCCAAGCGAAGGATTGAACATACTCGGCTGCGTGTGGAACTCGAGCCTGTTCAAAGGCCGCGCGCCGACAGGCAAAGCCCTGGTCACCGCGTTCATCGGCGGCGCGCGGAATCCAGGCGCTGCAAAAGCCGCCGACGCCGAGTTGGTTTCAATGGCGCATCATGAGCTTCAGAAGGCTCTTGGCGTCTCGAGCGAGCCCCAGGTCATCGCGATCACTCGATACGAACGGGCGATTCCGCAGTACAACCTCGGACACTTCGCGCGCGTGCAACGAATCGAGCGTCTGCTAAGCGATCTTACGGGTCTCACGCTTATCGGAAACTACCTGCACGGAGTGTCAACCGGTGATTGCATCAAGGAGGCAGACCGAGCAGCTAGTCAAATCTACGAGTCGCTGTCGCCTTCGGCATAAGCCGACGGCTTTGCTTTCTCGACGCAGATTCGCCCGGGACGCGCCATCCCCGTTTCCTGAACCGCAAATTCTTGGCGCGAGAACTGTCTATATCCGGTGTGAAGGCTTTATTCGGTCCGCAACATGAGGTAAGAAAAATGCCTGAGCAATGTCCAACCGATGAAGACCTGGCTGCTTTCGCTGAGGGGAACGTTACGCCCGAAGAACGGCTCCGCATAGAAGGCCATCTCGCTCGTTGCTCCACGTGCCGTGAAATCGTCACGTTTGTTCTGCAGACCATAGAGGACTTCGCTCCTCCCAACCAATCCGGCCGATAGCTGGCGATCGCACCCCCCGGTTCTTTCATCCCCTCCTCACTCTCTCGCAATTTCTCCGGTTTGATCTGTCTATACCTGTGACGAACAAGAGGTGGACATTACAAACGCTCTTGCTGGTCATGCCCGCGACGATCCGCGGCGACCTGTGAGCGCTGCTCGCCGTCATGGCGTCGCTAAATTAAAGGTAATCGAGGTACTACATGAAACACCTTTCATATCGAAGGCCACCGGCAAAGAAGCGATGGGGCATTGTAGCAGTAGGAACGCTACTCATCTTGGGATTGCTGGGCTCTCCTGCATTTACCGCTCGGCGAGCACAAAGGGTACTCACCGGCCCACGAACACTTGCATCGCAAGAGATTTCTCCTGCGTCGCTCACGCCGAGCACCCCGTCCAGGGAATACATTCACCTTGGAGGAAAGCTTGTCGCGATAGAAGAGCCGGCGCCATAAGCGCATCTCTCGCCGCGTTGCTACTTCGTAGTCGTCGCTGAAGAGCGATGAACGCTGAACGTGGAGGAAACATCAATGTCGAAACGAGCACTTCTCCTTACTTTGCTGCTGGTCGCTTTTGCGGGTCTCTCAGCTCTATTGGCGCGCACTAACGGGCATTCAGGCACTGAGGCGTTGCTTCCAATGCGTCTCGCAGCGGTATCACTAGGGCGCGGTGGGGAAGGGCCGGTCCCACTCATGAGGATATTCGTCCATCAAGAGGACATCTATCCGAATCAACTTCGAGTGAAAGCCGGTACTGTGCGCCTATGTGCAGAGAACGAAACACTCGGCAACGTTTCATTAGCGCTCGATGCGTTGGTTCCCGGTGGAGATCCTCAGCGCGTTGCCCTTGTTCAGACCATAAACACCGGCAAAAGGGCGGACCAGCAAGTGTATCTGTCCAAGGGAGAGTACGCCTACTACGATGAGTCGCGACCCGATATCAGAGGTCAACTTATAGTCGACTCAGAGTGACGAACCGACGAATGGCGGCTCGAGGCTTATGCCGATCGATCCGTGGCTGATCAAGAGGAGATTTCTATGCGCACAACATGCAGAACAATACTCAGATTGTCTCAGTGTCTCGCCGTCACGTTCACGGTGCTCTCGGCGGTGGGATCGCTCGCGCTCGGACAGAACGCTTTTGATACGGGGACGCCGGCGGAGTCTAAGGGCGGGACGGCGCTCCTTTCGTCATTTGCGCAGGACAAGATCGAGACAGTCAACCTGGCTAACGGGAACCTGAATGTACACATACCTCTGGTCACCATCGGCGGGCGTGGATCGGCCTCGCTCACTTTGGCGCTTTGTAACAACAGCAAGTTATGGACGGGCGAGCAAGCCTTTGACAACCTGGGCCAGATTACCGTGGGGGGTACTACTTACGATGACCTTATGATGAGAATGGAAAACGTCATTGCTATTGGCAGTGGGTGGTTCATCCTAAGAGCCCCGGTTATCAAGACCAGGAAAGTCGAGATTGATTGGGTCTCACCTCCGCCTAATTGTCAGGGTTATGCCGGCAGGCCCGCCAAAGTCGTCACGAAGGTCTGGCTCGTGCTGCCTGATGGCTCGGAGATCGAGTTGCGCGATCGAGCAACGCAGGGCGAGCCGTGGTCAACCCATATGATCTCTCAATGCGTGCCGGACGTGAGCGACCGCGATAGGGGCCAGATCTGGTATAGCACCGACGGCTCCGCCATCACGTATGTGACGAATACACCAAATGGCGTGGTGCTTGGTCAACTCGATGGATATGTCTTCCTTTCCGATGGCACGAGGATGAGGACCAGGCCCGCCGGAAGCGTTGCGGACATCACCGACCGGAATGGAACTACGTGCACATAAACTACAATTTCCCGGCCAATGGATCGGTAACCTACACCGACCAACTCGGGCGGCAGGTCATACTCGAACCGTTGCCCGGAGGCGCAGCCACCGGAGCGAAGGTGACTATCAAGGGCTATGACGAAACAATTCAGGACCGAGTCATCGAGGTCGATGCGGCGGAGCTTGGCGCGATGGATGGATCGGGGACGCTCGTCAATCTGCGCTCTGATTTTCGAAACGTACAGTTGCCGATCATAAACGGAGCTTTTGAACAAGGCAGTGATGTATATCCCGGCCCACACGAAACCTTGTTTGATCAGTCAGATGTCCATTTTCTGATGCAGCCCACCTTAGATCATCATGCCGTTGTTACCCAGTTGAATCTGCTGGACGGGCGAAAGTTTACGTTTCGCTACAACAAATTCGGAGAACTAGCTGAAATCGTCTATCCTGGCGGCGGCATTTCCCAGATTGACTACACTGCCTTTGGAGCAAGCATATGCGACGCGGGCGGATTCATCAGACCTCAGCTCAATCGTCGCGTTACCCAGCGGCGTTCCTACAGTGACGGGACGACTTTGGATGCGACGTGGACTTATGGCCGGGATACAGCAACAGTGGACGGAAATCCATACCCGAGAGTAACCATCGAAGCCCATCAGGGAAACGCGAGCGGTCCGATTTTGATGAGCGAAAAGCATTACTTCCGAAACCTGGATAAGCAGTATCTCACCTGCTCGTTGTTTCGTGGTAACCATGGCGACGGATACGATTATTGGGACAACGCGAAAGAGTTTCGTATCGAGCGAACAACTGGCGCCCAGACCGAAACAACCAAGCGCACCTGGGAACAGAGAACGCCGGTCTTGTGGGGCGGCGTGACCGCGGACGAACAACCGCCAAACGATCCGCGAGTTATCCAGGAAGACTCAATCCTTGAAAACGGCAAGATGAAACGCGTCGTCTCAGAGTACGACGGTGGCGAAAGGATAGTCAACGCATTCAACAACGTGACCCTTGTTCGGGAGTACGCTTTCGGAACCGATGGGAATCCCGGCCCGCTGGCGCGCGAGACGGTGCGAACCTACGCGACAGCGTTGAATGGCTACTGTTACGTCAATCTGTTGGGAACTGACAGCGACTGCCCGCTGGATAACATCCCCACCAATCTCAATAAGGTCATCCACAAACGCCGTGTGCTTCTGAGCGAGACAGTTAAGGACGGGAACGGCAATGTTGAAGCCTATTCAGAATTCGAGTACGACAACTATGTGGATGATGGTCCGAACGGCAATCACAAACCGATATTCCCGAACACGGGAATGATCCAGTATGACGGGACCCGGTTTGATCCGTTTTTCGTGGAGCATCAACCGCGTGGCAACGTCACTTCGGTCAAGCGCCTAATCAGCGGACCTGTTTTCGGCGGGGTCTATGCGACTGCGTACAGCCAGTATGACCAGGCGGGTAATGTAGTGACTGCCATCGACCCGCTCGGTCATGCGACGGCCGTCTCTTATGCCGACAATTTCGGCGACGGAACCAACCCCGAGAATATCGGCTCGGCTCCGAACGGAGCGACATTTGCTCTGCCGACGCTCGTTACCAACGCGCTCAATCAATCACTCAAGACTCAGTATGAATACACCCGTGGGATCGCATCAGGCGTCAAAGATCCAAACGGAACGATTACTCGGAGCGAGTTCGATATCTACGACCGGCCGGTGAGAGTGACGGCGGCCTACGCCGCAACGCCCACCGCTGACACCGCCATAACCGAGATGAGTTACCCATCCGTGAGCGCAAACGAATCGAAGGTCAGCCGCCAGCTTGACTCGACTCGTTGGCTGTCGTCACGCGCCCAGTACGACGGCTTCGGAAGGACGATTCTCGCCAGCCAGGCAGAAGACGGCGCGCACTTCGATTCAGCGAGCTTCACAATTCACAGCAAGATGCTCTACGACGGACTCGGACGTGCGGTTAAAGTGACCAACCCCTACCGCTCTGACCCCAGTTCAACCGACGGGTGGACGCGCGCGGCTTTCGATGTTGGGGGGCGAGTGATCGATGTCGCGACATTTTCGGGCTTGCCGACAACACCGCCACCGGACTATCCGGCTACCACTGGAACCGGCGTAATTTGGACGGGCAGCGTAACGACAGTCTACAACGGCGACCAGACAACGGTTACCGATCAAGCGAATAAGAAACGCCGCAGCACGGTCAACTCCTTAGGACAGCTCGTACAAGTCGACGAACTCAATGACAACGGCTCCCTTTATGCTGCAACGAACTATTCCTATGACGCGCGGGGGAATCTCTTGACCACGACTCAAGCTTCCGGCGCGATCACCCAAACACGCCGCTTCGCCTACGACTTCCTATCGCGCCTTCTCTTCGCCGCCAATCCCGAGCAGGACTCCAGCACCGACGCGTTATTCACCGACGCCAACGGCGCGCACTATTCGGTCAGATATGCGTATGACCTGGCCTCTAATCTCATCCACAAAACAGACACCCGATTTGTTATTAGTCAGTTCGTAAACACTGACTACAATTACGACGCACTCAACCGAGTTTTGCAGCGCATCTACAATGACGGCACGCCGCAGGTGGACTATGTTTATGACACCGCATCGAATGGAGTGGGCAGGCTGGGCTCGGTCGCTGCCAGCGGAGTTTCAACTTACAACTACACATCCTATGATGCGCTCGGGCGGCCAACGGCGTATAATCAAGCGACTGAAGGGCAGACTTACCTGATGAGCTGCACGTACAACAAAGCAGGCATGATGGTCGACGAGATGTACCCATCAACCAAGACCATGCACACCGAATATGACGGCGCGGGCCGAACGTCGGGCGTCACGAAGACCGGCAACTCGTTATACTATGCAGGCGCGCTGGCAAATGACGCTACCAATCGCGTTCAATACGCGGCTCACGGGGCGATGAGCGTGATCAAGCTTGGCAATGACTTGTGGGAGCACGTCAACTTCAACTCCCGCCTCCAGCCGACGCAGATTGGTCTGGGAGTGAATCAGACAAGCTCGAGCGTCGTGGGGCTGGACTACACCTACAGCACGACGGGCGGCGGCGAAGGCAGCGACAACAACGGCAATGTGCGCACTCAGACGATCACCCCCGCGCCGGGCACAACCTACTTGCAGACATACACCTACGACGCCGTCAATCGCTTGAGCAGCGTGGCGGAGAAATACAATGGCAAAGCGATCTGGACGCAGAGTTATGGTTTCGACCGGTGGGGCAATCGAACGAGCCTGGTTAACACTGGATCGAAGGCTCCGTTCTTGCCGATGCAGGGCACCCCGGCAGTAGACGCCTCAACCAATCGGCTTGCCGGGGCGAGCTATGACGCTGCGGGAAACGACTTGAGCGCCGGGACCTCCGTGAGCTATGACGCGGAGAATCGGTTAACGCTGCTGCGCGAGCCGGGAGATTTGCGATTCAAGTATGACGCAGACGGCAAAAGAGTCGAGAAGATAAACGATGACGCCGGGCCCGAGACAATAGTATTCGTCTACAACGCTGCCGGTCAGATGGTGGCGGAGTATTCATACACTGCCGGAAGTCTCCCAAATGTGAAGGTGAGCTACCTGACAGCAGATCACCTGAGCAGCACTCGAGTCGTGACGAACGGGACTGGCGCGGTAGTGGCGCGACACGACTACATGGCGTATGGCGAGGAGTTGCCGGCGTTAGTTTCGCGGACAGGAGTTGCTGGATACGGCGCAGCAGACGGCGTTCGCCAGAAGTTCACCCAAAAAGAAAGAGACAATGAATCGGGATTGGATTACTTCCTTGCGAGGTACTACTCATCGGCACAGGGAAGGTTCACCAGTCCCGATGAGTTCACAGGCGGCCCGGACGATCTGTTCCACTTTGCTGATGACGCCTCGGCAAATCCGACATTCTACGCGGACATTTACGACCCGCAGACGCTCAACAAGTATCAATATTGCCTTAATAACCCGCTTCGCTATGTCGATGCCGACGGGCATGAGAACCCAGCCCAAACAGCCGAAGCCCTGAGGGCCGCTGCTGCCGCTGCCGCAGGGGCGAGGATTGGATCCAGGTTCGGGGCATGGGGCATAGCGATCGGAGTTGCCGTATCTGTTGCTTATGAGTATCGGGAAGAGATTAAGGAAGGCATCCAGAAAGTCGGACAAGCGGCCGTCGAAAACGGATATGTTGTTGATCAAATCTACGTGCCTGGGACTAAGCAGCTTGAGGGTGATCCCAGATTCGATCCAAACGCAAGGAAATCGCCAAATCCACAGGGTCAAAAAGGCGCTCAGGATCATCAAGACGAGGTTCAGCGACAGGCTGACAAGGCCCAAGCCCAGGCCAAACCTGGGGAGAAGGTGCTGCCCGGAAAGAAGATCCAAGGAGTAGACTCTACACGCCGTCCCGACGTTCAGACAGTCGGACCGGATGGCAAAGTTGTCAGGGTGGTGGAGGTGGAGCGCCGTCCAAACAGTCGCCGCCATCGCGAGAGACAGAAAGAATATGACAGGCTGAATGTTCCGCACGAGACTGTTCCACTCCCCAAGAAGAAGGACAACTAGAGGTGCCACCGAAAAGTGGATCAGAATTCAATGGCAGAGATCGAGTTTTTCGCTATCGAGGAAGAGATCGTCGAACTCGTGCAGTGGCTGCTAGACCGGCACTGCGAGTTCATTCCAGATTTGCATTACGAATCTCTTTCTTTTAACCGGATCGCCGAACTCGCAGCGGTTCAAAGTCTTGGCAAATCCGAGCCTCTGTTTTATGTCGTGCGGGAGGATCTGATTGAATCGCCGGTGAAGGTCAGAGAAGTCGCCACGACCGACAAACATTTCTTCTACATCGACCCTCGGATTGGAGGGCCGACGCTGCAGTTCTACTGGGGACGGCAGTTCGAAAGGGATGAACGCATGCACTTTTCCGCAACTTGGCTTAGCTACTACAGTTGGTACCAGAATAGCGTCTCAGGAACACGGGAGACGCCATCAAAAGCTCTACGGGCCCTCTACTCCGAATTCGCGAGGACCGTACGCGCATCTCGCCGGAGGATTAAGCCCGGGAAGAGAGAATTTTGGATAAGCCCGAATGTTGAGGAACTGGTTCGAGCGGGCGTGGTTCTGGTTGGATTGGAAGACATGCCAGTTGAGGTGATTCTCGGTGTTTCGGCTCGGTAACACTCTAAATGGGCCCTGCCTATCGAGCCTGTTTCCAAACTGCTTCTTCTTTGGCTGTTCTAAGTTGCTGTTTTGGAGAGGTGTTGATCTTTGACAACTTGCACACGAAGCCGGGGTTGAAAAGTTTCATTGCGCGTTCTTAACCCAAAAAGAAAGAGATATTGAATCAGGCCTGGATTACTTCCTTGCGAGGTACTATTCATCGGCGCAAGGCAGGTTCACAAGCCCTGATGAGTTCACTGGCGGGCCTGACGACGTGTTCGATTTTGCTGAACATGCGTCGACTAATCCGACCTTCTACGCTGATATAGTCGATCCACAAACACTCAATAAGTATCAGTACGCTCTCAACAACCCGCTGAGATATATTGATCCCGACGGTCACCAAGAAAAGCAAAGCCTAACACAGCGCCTCAAGGAGGGTGCTAGCCAAACAATTCTCGGCGCAACATCCGCTTTTCTGCAGGACAATGGAATCAATGTCGATTCTGCCGGGAACTCGGTTGGGCGTTTCATTGGTCATGGCGCAGCATTGGTTCAGGGCGTCGTCGAGGTAGTTCAGGGCTCAAATTTGGCGGCGGCCGGGGCCACGGAAGCTTTCGTGACCGCGCCTGCAAGCGGCACGGGAGTAGGAGCCCTAATACCTGCGGCTGGCGTAGCCGTAGCGACTGTTGGAGTGATCGAGGTAGCACACGGCGGCGGGGTCCTCGCCAACACCATTCACAATGCGACCAAACCCGATCCTGTCGAGGGCAGTACTGGAGGTCCAGGGGCCGGGAAGCGGCCATCAGAAAAAACGAAAGATGCCATTCGCACGCGAGACAACAATCAGTGCGTGTTCTGTGGCGACCAGACCACTCGCAGTCCGGGGCCTAAGCAGTCCAACATTGACCACGCGGATCCCAGATCTAGAGGTGGAGACACGACCGGGAAGAATCTCCAGAATTCGTGTAGAGCCTGCAATCAAGAAAAAGGTGCAAAGACTAACGTGGAGTTCTTTAACTGGAGGAAATTGATTGGTATTCAATGAGCAGCATTTAAGGAATGGTGACGACTTGATCAAAGTCGTCTTCAGGCTGGAAGAGTCAGACTGGCACTCACACGCAACGGAGTCGATGTGGGCTAGCCCGGCGGGTAGCGGTCGATTTCGCCTCGAGAACGTACCGTTCTACGTCTTTGGTGTTAGCTACCATGATGTTGTGAGCGCTGTTATCGAGGAAGGGCTTCACGCTTACCAAGATGTGGTAGAGAAAGGTGGACATTCTACGTACCGAATCTTCCTGCCCGAAGAGATCCTTGCAGAGAAGTTCGATGAGTATTGGGACGCCCTTAGAACCTTGGGGTGCACGTATGAGCGTGGAACCGATTATTTAATTGCTGTCGATGTTCCCCCCGAAGCCGACATTTACAGAGTATACGAAGCCTTGGAAAAAGGGGTGGGCACCGGAGTCTGGGACTTTGAGGAAGGACACTGCGGCCATCCGCTGAAATGATTCCCCCCTGGGGAGCCAACCGGAGCGCGCGGCGGCGGTGTAGTTTCCGCCGCAAGCGCGATGATTGGTCATCCGTTGGAAGCAGCTCTTGAAGATTCGGGGCGGGACTTCGATAGAAAGGCGTCGATGGTTCGAAGCAAAGCTTCCTGGTCGCGCTTGGGAAGCTGATCGATCTGCTGAATGCGCCGCGCCAGGCGGCGGTTGCTCACTGCACTGCTTCTGCTCACTCGCTCAAGTCCTAAAAGCTCATCACCCGACACACCGAGAATGCCGGCGATCTTCACAATGAGCTCGCCGTGCAGCCGGAGCTCGCCGCGCTCGTAATCACTCACGATCGGCTGAGAGGTGCTGAGAAGTTCAGCCATCTCCTGCTGTGTTATTCCCCTCTCCTTACGCATCCGAGCGAGCCGCTCTCCGATAGTCTCAGCCTTCTCTTGAGCCTTTGCCTTACGTTTGTTGGCCACCGTGTTCACCTCTGTTGAGCATTGAACCACGGGCATTATAAGGCCGGTTTCGGGCGCGGCCTGGTTGAGCACAGGATAATCCTCTTGACTCATATACCATTATCCTATAAATTCCTTCCGAGTTTTGCGAGCGAAAAAAGAGCCCTTCGGGGCGAGATTCTTCTTGACACGATTTCCGCAGAGAACCCCGACACGATGCTAGCCATTCAAGCGGAGATCATATGCTGATAGACAAAGCAGAAATCGAGCGGGTGAAGCGCGCTAATGACCTGGCGGCGCTCGTGCGGGGGCGCGGGGTGAAGTTGACGCGGCGAGGCAAGCAGCTTGTCGGGTTGTGTCCCTTCCACGAAGACCACGAGCCGAGCTTCATCGTCGATCCAAAGAAACAACTCTGGAACTGTCTGGGAGCGTGCAACGAAGGCGGAGACGTCTATCGCTTCGTGATGAAGGCTGACGGCGTAGATTTTCGCGAAGCGCACGCGCGGCTCGGCGGCGGTGAGACTCAGGCGAAGGCAGTCAATGCTGATGATCTTCATTGGCTCGAGCGAGCAGTGGAGCACTATCACAAGCGACTGCTCGAGACGCCGGCAGCGCAGAACTACTTACGATCGCGCGGCATCACTGCGCCGGAGATCATCACAAGCTTTCGGCTCGGCTACTCGGATGGGACGCTCGCAGGAAAGCTGCCAGCAGAAGGCAAAGCAGCGCTTCGGCGAATCGGAGTGCTAACAGGGTCAGGCCGCGAGCTTATGAGTGGCTGCGTGGTTTTTCCTTTAGTCGCTGCTCAGGGTGGCCAGGTGGTTTCGATCTACGGCCGGCACGTCGAGCGGCGGCAGCATCTGTACTTGCCGGGTGAGCGGCGGGGAGTCTTCAACCCTCAAGGCGCGCGCAACACCGAAGAAGTGATCATCACCGAGAGCGTGATCGATGCGGCGGCGCTGTGGTCGGCAGGCTTGAGGAACGTGATTCCGATCTACGGGACAACGGGACTGACTGAGGAAATCGTCGAGCATCTTCGCGAGTGTCGAGTAAAGCGAGCGGTGTTGATGATGGACTCGGACGAAGCAGGCCGCGCGGCCGCCGTCGAGATCGCGGCGAAGCTTCGAGAATCGAGCATCGAAGCGCGATCTGTGGAACTGCCGGCAAAGGATCCATCGGAGTTCATTGCCCAGGGCGGGACCGCTGACGACGTGCGCGCTTTGATCGCCGGCTCGACGGCGGGCAGTGAAGCAGTTGTGATCGAACCGAGCGACAACGGCAAGCAGGTGGCTGCACGTCCTGAGATCGAAACGACGGCGGACGGATCAACGACCTTCGCGCTCGACGGGCGGGAGTATCGTGTGCGGGGGCTTTCTCCCAACGGACTTGAGCGATTGAAGGTGAACGTGAGGCTTAAAGTCGGCGCGGCGTTTCATCTCGATACCATCGATCTGTACCAGGCACGGGCACGCACGCAGTTCGCCGAGAGCGCGGCGAAGCTGTGCAGGACCGGTGAGCAGCAGGTCAGCGCGGACCTGCTGCAGTTGATCGAACACCTTGAAGCAGCGCGCTTGTCGATGCGCCGCGCTGAGACGTCAACGGATGAAACTCCGATGACTGCGCAAGAACGCCAGGCGGCGCTTGAGTATCTTCACTCGCCGAATTTGTGTGAGCGGATCGTCGAGGACTTTCGAGCGTGTGGCCTGGTCGGTGAGCGGGCAACGGTGCTCGTGGCTTACCTGGCTGCAGTCTCACGCAAGCTTGAAGAGCCACTGTGTTTGTTGATCGTGGCGCGCAGCGGCGCCGGCAAGTCTGCATTGCAAGATGCGCTATGCGCTTTGGTGCCCGCTGATGAAGTCGTGAGGGTCACACGGGTGACCGGCCAGGCGTTGTTCTACAAAGACCCCTACTCACTGCAACGGAAGGTGCTGGCGATCGCCGAAGAGGAAGGCGCGCAGCAAGCGGTTTACTCATTGCGCACTCTTGCATCGGATCAGCATCTATCGATAGCGGCGACGCGAACGGATCCGCAGACGGGCAAGCTGCACACCGAGCATTACGAGGTCTACGGCCCGGTGGTCATCGTCATCACGACCACCGCCGCCGATGCCTTCGACGAAGAGACGCGCAGCCGGTTCGTTCAGCTCACGATGGATGAATCCGAAGACCAGACCCGCCAGGTCCTTGAACAACAGCGGCGGCGCTACACGCTTGAAGGGGTGCTTGAACGCGCGGCATCAGAGCAAGTGCGAAAGCTCCATCACAACGTGCAAAAGCTGTTGCGTCCGCTTGAAGTGGTCAACCCTTTCGTCGAGCAGTTGACATATCCGACTGACCGGCTGATTCATCGTCGCGAGCAGAAGAAGTACCTGGCATTGATCAACAGCATTGCGCTGCTCAATCAGCATCAGCGACGGATCAGGCGCGCGGCGAGAGAGTCGATTGAAGTTGAGTATGTCGAAGTCGAGATCGAAGACATCGCCCTGGCCAATGAGCTTGCTCAAGCGGTGCTAGCGCGTTCGCTCGATGAGCTGTCGCCGCCGGTGCGCGGGATGTATGAGGCTATCCGCGCGGTGTGCGAATCTGAGGCGAAGGCTCGCGGCTGTGTGCCTTCAGACGTGCGGCTGTCGAGGCGAGAGATACGCGAGCTGACTGGCTGGAGTGACTGGCAAGTGAGGACCTACTGCGAACAACTGGTCGAGCTTGAGTACCTGCACGCGACAGTGAGCGGCAACGGCAAGCCTGCGCTCTACCAGATGGCTCGTGCCGAAGAAGAGCGAGTGCTGAGGCTGCGCGGGCTGACCGACGTCGACGGGTTGAAGCAGCAACTAAAGGGGCAGCAGCTAAAGAAAAAGGCAGGCGGCGATGCTCAGTGATGGTTCAACCTTGCGGTCGGAAGAGCCGACCTTGCGGTGAAAACGAGTGACCTTGAGGTGAAAAGGGCGACCTTGCGGTGGGTTGCGGTTGGCCTACCGCAAGGTTTAAGCGGAGTCGAGAGAAAGGCTTAAGCCTGACCTTGCGGTGATTCGATAAACATAAGGTCGGGCAAAAACAATCATCGGTCCGAATCATCAGTCGAGATCGTTGTATCTCGACGTGTCGGCATTGGAAGAATGAACGAAGCGCAGAGACAGCGAATGGACTTGCTGGCAGAGCGATTCGACGAATGGCTCGGAGCGATCAACTACTCGCCGAAGACGCGAGTCAACTACCTGCGCGATGTTAAGGGCTTCATCAGTTGGCTTGCAGACAGCACCTCGGTTGCGTCGATCGTAGAAGTGACGCCAGCGCAGCTTCAGCAGTATCAGATGGCGATCTACAACTACGAACGTTCCGTAGTACCGGCTTCAGCCGGAGAGAAGAAACGCCTTGCAGTTGGAACCCAGGCCTGCCGACTCGCTGCAGTACGAAAGTTCTTCTCGTGGCTAGCCGCTGAACAACAGATCGCCTACAACCCGGCTTCGGCATTGCAGCCACCGAAGCAACCGCAGCGCTTGCCTACCAACATTCTGACCCGCGGTGAAGCAAAGCGACTGATCGAATCAACTCCAATCACCAGGCCTCGCGACATCCGCGACCGCGCGATTCTTGACGTGCTCTACTCGACCGGGATCCGCCGCGCAGAACTGATCGGGCTGACTATCTACGACATCGACTTCGACAACGCCACGCTTCGAATCGAGCACGGCAAGGGCGGCTCGACCCGGATCGTGCCGCTAACAGAAACCGCCAGGTCATCACTCAAGCTCTATCTCGAGGAAGCGCGCGGAATCTTCGCACGTGAGACCACGCAGACCCGTTTGTTCGTATCGAGCCGATCGGGAGGCCCGCTCGATGATGCCGACATAGTACGAATCGTAAAGAAGGCGGCTCACCGAGCAAAGATCAAGAAGCCGATAACCCCGCATTCTTTGAGGCACACTTGCGCGACACACTTGCTGAAAGGCCATGCGGACATCCGCCAGATACAGAAGCTGCTGGGCCATCGGCGGCTCTCATCGACCGAGGTCTACACACACGTCGAGATCAGCGACCTCCGCGAAGTCATTTCCCGCTGTCATCCCCGCGAAAAGAAGCAATGAACAAGGCTCTCGCCGACTACCTGCCTGAGTTGGAATCCCGCCGTTACTCGGGGTCTCGGCTGGCGCACGTCAGGCGAACAATCGAGATGCTGACTCTATATCTAAAAGAATCGCATCACATCTCCGACTGGCGGGCGGTGAATGAGAGCCACCTGCGCGGCTTCGCCGTCTACGCCGCAACGCGGCATCGGACGCCAAAGGGCAAGCTTGTTTCGGCGGATACGTTGCGGCAATGGCTGTCGTGCTTGCGAGGTTTCTTCGCCTGGATGAACCAGACCGGCCGCCTGATCCACGACCCCTCGGAGCTGTTGAAGCTGCCCCGCAAGAGCCGCACGCTCCCGCACGTGCTGAGCGAATCCGATATCGCCCGGTTGATCGAGACACCTGACATTCATACTGCGCTTGGCTTGAGAGACCGCGCTTCGATGGAGGTGCTCTATGCGACGGGCATCCGCCTGGCCGAAGCACACAAGCTCGACCTGTACGACGTGGACACAGCATCGGGCCTATTGATCGTGCGCCAGGGCAAAGGCGGCCGCGATCGCGTCGTGCCTCTCACCGAAACCGCCTGCAACTGGCTCTCGCGTTACATCACCGGCGCCCGCCCCGAGCTCGCCGCCGGACTCAGGATGAAACGCAAAACCAACCGCGGAAACGGCGCCAATCGGCAGCCCCAAATCCCGCAATCGAAAGCTCCGACGCCGGCGCTTTGGCTGACCATCGGAGGCCGGCGACTGTCCAAGCAAATGATCGCTCAGCGCATCACCGGGTACGCCGAGCAAACCGGCATCAAAGCCACCCCACACTCGTTCCGACATTCCTGCGCAACTCACCTTCTCAGAGGCGGCGCAAGCATCCGTCATGTGCAGCAACTATTGGGACATCGAGGCCTCGAAACCACCGAGATTTACACCCACGTTGAGGTCCAAGATCTGAGGCATATAGTCGATCAAGCTTCAAAGAGTTAAGGCGGGATACGTATAAACGCTATCGCGTTAATACGGGGGGAATCCGGCCCCAAACCACAGCGGTGAAGCCGACCAGTACGCCGGCCTCTTCTTTGCCGGATAGCCTCCGCTCGGGCCGCCGCCAAGGGCCTTCGGCCGCCTGCGGCGGTTGCTCCGCTGCGCTCCGCAACCCTTGACTGCTGCCTTCGCTTCGGCTGGGATGGCCACTAAGGGGAGAAAGACAAGCTTTCTCCCCTCCGTGAGAAGCTGCGAAACCACCCCGAGCATCTGACTTCCTCCCCTGGCCTGGCTTGATCCAGTACGATGAAAACATATGCTGACCTCTGAGTTGCTTCTCTCTTTAGCTGCTTTTTTAGTTGCCGTTTTTGGGGGGCCCTGTTCTTTGACAACTTGCACACGGCGTTGGGGTTGGAAAGTTTCACTGCGCGTTCTTAACCCAAAAAGAAAGAGATAATGAGTCGGGATTGGATTACTTCCTGGCGAGGTATTACTCATCGGCTCAGGGAAGGTTCACAAGCGTCGATCCCCTTAACATTGTCCTTGAGGTTCAGTACGAGGCAAATCCCAAAACGGCGCGTGCGCGGATGCTTGGGTACTTAAGCGATCCAAGGCAGTGGAATCGTTACGCGTATGCCGTCAACAATCCTTTGCTTTACATCGATCCCAGCGGGGAAGAAATAATCATAAATGGCGGAACTGATGAACAACGAGAAGCTGTAACAAATGCGATCGCTAGGCTGCGCGATCAATCGCCTTTGGCTGAACAGGCGTTTGCGCGGTTTGATGGAACCGGTCCCGACGCACCAAACTTGAATATCACGATTTTGGCGGATAAGGACTTCGAGGCCCAGATCACGAGCAACGTCGACAAGTCCAAGGCACAAGGCCTAACCGAAAGCGGAGGCATAACGGAAGACAAAGCCAACACAGCAAATCCAACTTTCATCGTAAACGTGAATGTCTCGCTGCGGTCCAGTGCCATCAACCTTAAGGACGACCAGCGTGACTCTCGGAACAACTCAGAGAGCAGCACAGAAGGGATACTCAGCCACGAGGTGGGTGGTCACGGCGTGGATCTAAGCAGGAAACCCCGCGAGTTTCAGGCCAACACAATAAGGGACAAAGAAGTGACGTATCTACAGCGAGCCAACGAACGATCCGCTAATGCCGGATCTCACCGGATCGTAATTCAGAACGATTGGTAGGCGGCCACATCAGACATCTGAAGCCTGGACTGCATTGGCTGTATTAGATCGTAAGGTGGAGGCAAACTGATGCTAGTTGTATTACTCCTCATTCTTGAGATGGGACTACAGGCTGTGCCGGCCGCGAGCAATACGCCCCAACTGAAAGGGCGGATCAAGAGCGTGTTTGCTGAGCGAGCGAACCCCAATTCGAGCTCTAGGGAAGACGGCACGCGAGTGCCATGGTATCGGGAATCGTATGACGATCGCGGTAGATTATCGGAGTTGATCTTCTTCAAAGATACTGGGTTGGTCAACAACACCTGGATATACACTTATGCCGACGATGGCCGGCTGACCCAAAGGGAAGTATACGATCCCAATAAGTTGCTCCAATGGCGAGAGGTTTACACGTACGATGAAAAGGGTACCCTCCGTGAAGTTCGACTGTTCGCACCGGATGGTCTGAGTACCTCTAAGTACTTCTTCAAGTATGACAACATGGGTAGAAAGATTGAAAAGATACGGTCCGAGACGAATGGCCGTGAGTACAATACCCAGTCCTACAAGTATGATTCGAATGGACAAATAGGCGAAGAGTTCTTATTCGCGGCTCCCGGCGTCCTGGACTCTAGACTTGTATACACGTATGACCAGGATGGTAACGTTAAGTCAAAACTGGAGTACCCCGGTAACGGCTCGTTGGAACACCATTGGACCTACAAGTACAAGTACGATTCGCACGGCAACTGGATCGAGCAAGTCGGAACCGATAGGAAGAAGGCGAAGTCTGGTGACTCTTCATCTAGCGTTCACGAAAGGATATACCGGAGCATTGTGTATAACGATATCAAGTAGACGAGATCGATTTGTTGTAATCGGTGCTCGTATTGCAAGGCTGCGTCGGAACCGGCTAGTGCTAGGCCTGCGAAATTGCGATTCTGGTTTCTTCCTCGTCTAACCCGACGCTTCATTGTCGGCTCTCGTTTTGCCGGAGTACCGGCTGGTGCCGGGCCTGCAAAACTGCAATTCGATTTGCCCTCCAGATAAGGCTTCATCGGTTGAAGAAGCTCCCCAAACCCCCTGCAAGCTTGATCGGCAGCAACGATCATCATATTCTCAATACGTGAGTCGCTTCTCTCTTTAGCTGCTTTTTTAGTTGCCGGTTTTGGCGGCCTGGATCTTTGACAACTTGCACAGGGCGTTGGGGTTGGAAAGTTTCACTGCGCGTTCTTAACCCAAAAAGAAAGAGATAATGAATCGGGACTGGATTACTTCCTTGCGAGGTACTACTCATCAGCGCAGGGCAGGTTCACAAGTGCAGACTCAGTGGCAGGGTCCATTGTGAATCCGCAGTCGCTGAATCTTTATGCCTATGTGCAGAACAATCCTCTCAAATTCGTTGATCCAACAGGGCACTTACCTGATTTGGCTGGACTAGTTTTCTTCACGCCTGAGTCCTACCAACAGTATCAACAGGATGAAACTCTTTCGGCGGCATCCTTTGGCGTTAACCCTGTCTTCAACGAACAGGCAAACATACTCCCTGAATTCGATGCGATAGCGCCAACCGCAGTTGACACATCGATGCTCGCCTCATTCAATCGATCAATAGCAAACACCTTCGGCGTAGGCATAACTGATGCGATAAGCGCAGACCACACTCCCACAGGTCCGGAGGCTGTTGTTTGGCACGCAATGGAAGGCTATCTGTTCATTGGTGGCGTACTGTCTGGTTCCAGCGCGGGTTCGCTATTGAGGCTGGGTGCAGAAGTTGCAACTCAAGAGGCGGCGGGAGCAGTTGTCGATGAAATACTCACTAGGTATGCTGGTGGGCCAGAATCAGCCACTCGACTTGAGAGGCACGCCGAAGAGTCTCTAGCGAATCCCTTAGAGAAGGTTCATGGCGTCAGCGTAACTGCCGGGGCCCCAGACCCCACTCGAGCACATCAGTCGCTTCCGCGGAGTACTGTAGAGGCCCATTTCCCAGTTCACAATACGCCTATCCCGGGCGTCGATCCCTTGCATCGAACTGTGGAACTCCCGCATCCTGTGTCAAAGACGATCGCGAGTAACTGGAACAAGATATGGGGCTTTGTCAAGAAGCTCAAGTAAGCGCAAGCTATTCCGGCACATTGGAGGTATCGACCTGACATGGAGAACGAACTGTGTGTGCTTCTTAGCGCTACGGAGTCGGGGAATCTAACTGAGGTAAGCCGACTGGTGAAGCAGAACCCAGCCCTCTTGCAAGCGAGAAGTGAATCGGGTTGGAGTGCTCTTGAGCAAGCTGTGTTTGACAACGAGCTTGAGATTGCCGGGCTGTTGCTCGCAGAAGGTGCCGACGTGAAGAGCAGGGATGAGCGCGGCTGGACGCCTCTACATGAAGCAACGTCCAACGGTACTATTGAGATGATTCGATTGCTCCTTTCCCACGGAGCCGATGTAAACGCAAGAGATAATCGTGGAGCCACTCCGCTTTATCAAGCAGCGGAGGATGGCTTTGTTGATGCCGTCGCAATACTTCTTCAGAATGGCGCCGATCCAAGTATAACGGACAACCTCGGGCAAACTCCTTTGGATCGGGCCAGGGCTTTAGCCAAAGTTGAAGTCGTGAGACTGCTTGACCAACAAAGTCCGTAGCACGTAGAGGCGTCGGAACCGGCTAGTGCCAGGCCAGCAAAATTGGAAGCGACTGGGCAATACCGTGGAGTCTAGTGGGTGCGACGCCCACCTCGGAAGGCCCAGCCAGCCGCCGAGTAGCGAGCCTTGGGTGGTGAGTAGTAATACTCACTGCTAAGCGTAGGCCAGCAAGCACGCAGGCCGTAAGCCGAGAGGTTGAAGGGAATTGGCCGGAGTGCCGGCCGGTGCCGGGCGTGCAAAACTGCAATTCGATTTGCTTCCAGGTAACGCTTCATCGGTTGAAGAGGTCCCGCAAACCCACCGCAAGCTTGATCGCCAGCCACGGTCATTCTATGCTGAGCATCCGAGTTGCTTTTCTTTAGCGCTTTTTAGTTGCCGTTTATTGACGGCCTCGATCTTTGACAACTTGCACAGGGCGCTGGGGTTGGGAAGTTTCACTGCGCGTTCTTAACCCAAAAAGAAAGAGATGATGAGTCTGGGCTGGACTACTTCCTTGCGAGGTACTATTCGTCGGCTCAGGGGAGGTTCACGAGCCCCGATGAATTTGCAGGTGGGCCGGATGATGTGTTTATCTTAGGCAGTGGCCATCCACAGAAACAGGCTCTCTACTACGCGGACATCACAAACCCACAGTCTCTGAACAAGTATCAGTATTCGTTCAACAACCCGCTGAGGTACGTTGATCCGGACGGTCATGATCCAGGTGACGATGAAAAGAAAGAGGAGAAAAGACTGGACGCCGAGAAGGAATCCATAGTTAAGATCGGCTTCAGCGCCATCTTTGGTCCCATCGGAATCGCCTTCAAACTGCTCGTAGACCCGCCTGGCGCTGGCGACGACTCAGAACCACCTACGCTCAGAGAACTGGTCAAGAGCGAGAGCTAAAGAAGCAGCCATGGGGCTGATACTGCCAAAGGGCTTGAGATCGACACGGCTGTTCAGCGGGCTTACTTCTAAGCTTGAATCCGGGTTGAGCAAGGCAATCGGCAGAGAAGTCAGCGTAGGATCAGGCCACGTTACTAGGCGAGTGATTGAAAGGATGTTCACGGAAGGCGGAGCGCTGGCTGGCGTTTCGGTCAAGCAACTCGGGAAGACTCTCAACAAAGGTGAATTTTACAAAGACGCTGTGACTGGCAGCTTTATCGCAGTCAGAAAGAATGTTGCGATTGCTTTTGTTGTGGACAAGAGCAAGGTAATCATCAAGACCGTAGAGAACGCCGGGAACATCAAGGAGGGTGAAAGATTTACACGAGTTGCGAGACCATTTTGAACATTAGAGAAATCGAGCGCATGAAAATAACGTATGACAACGAAATAGATGCGATGTACATATACTTCCCTCCCACGGGCCCGCCGGCCGTTGGGCGGACCGAATCGCATCAAGAGCTGAAGGTAGAGCTAGATGCAAACAATCAGATCATTGCGCTTCAATTGTCTGAGACCAGTGAATTCCAGTTTGGTCACAGGTTGAAATATGCTTTGCAGGCTCCTGGGGCGGCTTATGATGAAGAGGGTAGTACTCTCCGTGTCGAGTTCGCGCCAGGCACAATAGCAAACCGTGCTGTCCAGTGGAGCGCCAACATCGACATGAACCAAGAAGGTCGGCTGGTGGGTATCGAGGTTTTGTTCGGCGAACGGCTCACCGGTCACGATAAGCTTACATACATCAGTCCGCACCTGATCCCATTTGACGACCCGTACTTTGAAGTCAATGTTGGCGACGCCCAATCAAGCTGACTTGAAGGCCCAGTAGAAAAAACGTGGATAAGTTTGAGCGCCCAGGTCAGAAGAAAGGCGAGACGGTATTTTGCCCGCTCTTCAGCCGTTGGATATGGGACATCCGTTGTCTTGAAATAACGCTGGCGCGCCGACTATACGACGAAGTAGAGCGTCCGGGTGAGGAAGTTGAGGAGCACTCCCAAACGATCAAAGAAACAACCCTAAACAGCGGCCGGGTCTTCCCCGAACAGCTCAGCGAAGTGGTGTTGGTTTGCCGGTTCTGCGAGGAGCATTGTTTAGGTAGAGACGACGGACCATCTGTGATTCCACCAACTCAACAGCTAATCAAGCGCGCGTGAGACTGCTGCTCACGCCACTGCAGAGCTTCGGGCCACAGCGCGACTCCCGTCTAAGCTAAGCGCTCTCTGCTTTCTCCAAAACTGTATAATGTGAGAAGCCGGAGGACCGGCTGGTGCCAGGCATGCAAAATTGCAATTCGTTTCGCCGATCCCCCACCACGGTGGCTTTCCAAGCCTGTGCTTGATTGACCCGCGCCGCTGCCATAAGATCAGCGGGTGAGTTGGTTCTCTTTAGCTGCTTTTTTAGTTGCCGGTTTTGGCGGCCTCGATCTTTGACAACTTGCACGGGGCGTTGGGGTTGGGAGGTTTCACTGCGCGTTCTTAACCCAAAAAGAAAGAGACAATGAGTCGGGACTTGATTACTTCCTTGCGAGATACTACTCGTCAGCGCAGGGTAGGTTCACCAGCGTCGATCCTGCGCAGAGGAGCGCCAAGGTGCTGGATCCGCAAAGTTGGAATCGGTTTTCATATACCCTCAATAACCCTTTGGCGTTTGTCGATAATAACGGCAAGTGGCCTACGCCAACGCACGATACTATCATTCGCACGGCACTACCAGGACTGCATGGGAAAACTGCACTTCGAAACATTCAGGTAGGGAGCAAGAGCGTGGATATGGGCGAGTCTGGTCTTGTCCCTCATACTCTGATTCCAAGTGAGTCGTACAAGCATGCGATGGTGTCAGCGCAGAAAATCAAAGAACTCGGCAGCTACGCCGCGGCCCGGCAGTGGACCGAAAATGAAATGAAGACCTTTATCCAGAACAAGGTGAATGAAGCCAAAGAGAACGTCCGCAGGTTTGATACATCCGTCGCTGTGAATGGCGTTGGCGATGAGAGCTATCTTATCAGCGCACAGAAAGCGTTCGGTGAAGCTATTCATCCGATCATGGACAACGCTTCTCCTGCGCATCGGGATTTTCAAATATATGACACCTCAGGCTGGAGCCTCTCCGTGAGCGGCCTTATTACAGCCGGCGTGGACATTTATCTGCATGGCAACGAGGAAGGGAGGCCCCCGACTCCCGAAGAAATGGCGCCGATGGTGGGAGAAATCCGAAGCCTGTACGTTGACATATTCGGCACTAAGAGGCTCAATGAAGCCGTACCGGAGCCCAAGAAACAGCAACAGAATAATCAAAAGCAATAGAATAATCAAAACTGTGAGAAGCAGGATGTCGAAAACAGTTGCGTGTGGAGTGTTGCTCGTATGCGTCGCTTTTGCTTTGTTTTATCCTATCAAAGTCACTGTTGTGCCGGTTTGGACAATACAGGTCGTAGACCCATCCGGGAGACCAGTTTCGAATATGCCAGTGGGGCAGGATTGGCGACACTATTCCATTGAACAGGAAAGCCACTGGGACGAGCTGATTACGAATGAAAACGGTTACGTTACGTTTCCTGAGCGCGTGCTGAGGGCGTCCTTGTTCCGAAGGTTGATTGCGACGGTGGCAAGCGGGTCCTGGCTTCCGCACGCCGGTTCGGGTCCTCATTCCTTCATACTAGTCCTTGCCGGTCCTGACCATCTGAATGACTCTGCTTGGTACGACGGTAGTCAGCCACCACCGTCTCGCGTAATCTTAAGACGGATGAGTGAGATTTCGCCTACTAAGAACGGTGAACGCCGAGAGAATTAACTACCACCGCAATCATGAACAGAAACAGCGCCAGGGGTCTGAATTGACTTTGTTGACATTTGGTCCTAGCGTCTGAATTGCTTCTCTCTTTAGCTCTTTTTAGTTGCCGCTTTTGAGAGGCCCTGATCTTTGATAACTTGCGCACGGCGTTGGGGTTGGGAAGTTTCACTGCGCGTTCTTAACCCAAAAAGAAAGAGATATTGAATCCGGGCTGGATTACTTCGGGGAAAGATACTACTCCAGCGCACAAGGGCGGTTTACAACTTGTGATCCTCTAGGCTCTAGCATGAGGGCCTCAGACCCCCAGACGATGAATCGCTATGTGTTCGTGCTCAACAATCCGCTACGGTATGTTGATCCCGATGGGCTTGAGGAGACAGACGCCTGGGGCCGACTCACCAAGGACGAGCAAGATCTAGTCTCTCAGAAGTTTATTCTGACTGGTAATAGAACTGCGCAGCAGATATTCAACGACTTAGTTACTGTGAAGGGAGATGCAGAGCAAACAAGCGTCAATATTGCCAGTGTTCAGAATTTCTTGGTGGCGGTTGGAGCCGCTAAGAACAGCGAGGTTTGGCAACAAATCGCCTTTATCGAGAAAGTCACCGCGCTGCCACCAGGAGCGCCACCAGACGTGGTGCAATCTAGCGCCATTGAGGTTACGGTCAAAGAAAAAGGAAGGTTTCTAAATGCTCTTGGTGATGCAGGGTTTTCCATAAACTCGGAGAGGGATCGAATCGTTGCCAAGTGGATGAACGACAAGAATCATCCGTTTGACAACGCGAGAGAAATCACAAAATGGGCAAGTGATCCCGAAATGCACTTTGCGAATGATAAAAGCGACAATCCGCGATACGGCCGGAACTGGTTTTTCTTCCATTGGGATCGTGCCTCATCTCATACTCAACTCAGTGGGGTAGGCGAAGAGGCAGCTGCTGGGAAAAGCCACAAGCTTGGAAACGCATCGCCGGAGAGAGTGCGAGATTACTTGAAGCGCGAAAAGAAGGCGCCTCAGCAATGAAAGGTATTGCATGGTTAGCTTGCAACGACTCGTTTCCACTCTTGCATTTGTTGTCCACTTGATCTTTTTGGGCGGGTGCTGTGAACGATACGAACAACCTCGGCCATCCCGTCCAAAACAAGTATCAGGTTGGACGGACTCTGATTTCGGTGGCGTACATTCTGTTGCGGAGCTGCTGCTGAAAGAAGGGGAGTCAAGTGAAAATGACAAGATCGGTATTGAGGTTGTCTCAATTAGTCAATTAGAGACGTGTGTTAAGACGTTTTCGGAGCCAAAGACTCCTGAAGCAGTTGTACGAATCTACAGAGTCGCCGATCGGCAGGTGTTATTTGAGAGTAGCATCAGGGCTGGCGCTGAAAAATTAGAACGCTCTGTACTCTCGGGTCCTGAATTCGGCGTTAGCGTCCTGTTTATTGATGGAATCAATACGAAGGAACGCTGGGTATGGCTTGATCTAAGAAAATAGGGTTTATCGGATGGCCGCTCCGCTTAGACTACTACTCACGCCACCAACAAGCACCCGCTTCTCTCTTTAGATGTTTTTGGGTTGCCGTTTTCGAGAGGCCTCGATCTTTGACAAGTTGCACACGGCGTTGGGGTTGGGAAGGTTCACTGCGCGTTCTTAACCCAAAAAGAAAGAGATAATGAATCAGGGCTGGATTACTTCCTTGCAAGGTACTACTCGTCAGCACAGGGAAGGTTCACAAGTCCAGACCCAACCTTGCTGAGCGTCAAGAGTCAAGATCCACAGAGCTGGAATCGCTACTGCTACGTGTTGAACAATCCGCTTCTCTACATTGACCCGCTCGGTCTGTGGGAGATCTCGACTGAGGAGATTTACAAAACGGATAAGAAGGGGAACAGAAAACTCGATCACGTCAACATCAACCTGCAGAAATCCAAGGAAGGCGACAACGCCACCACGCTCGTGAAGCAGTTGGGCGTCGATCCAAACAGCAAGGAAGGAAAAGCGCTAGCTGCGAAGATTGACAAGCAGCTTGGAGGCGGCGATAGCCTTCGAGGGTCAAAGTTAGGAGGCGATATCGGAAATGTCTTTGGAGCAGCGGAACAAGGTCTCACATCACAGGGGAAATTCTTAGAATCACATCCGAGTGCGGATGCGAATAGAGAAGGCCCAAGCTCGGCCGACTGTTCCAAAACAACCTGCAGCATTGCCTTTCCTGATATCGCGAGTCAGTTCCAAGAGGTGGGTGTAGGAGGAATGGACACCATAATCGGTCAAATGAGACAGGGGTTGAGGGTTGCATCCGTTTCCGAGAGTGATCTAAGGGTCGGAGACTTCATGCGCTACGCTAACGCATCAGGGCCACAGCATTTTGCGACCTTCATCTTTCGAGATGACAACGGTGTACCCAAAGTATTCAGCAAGAGCGGCACGACCGGGCCCTACCAGATTAGGACATATAACGGATTCTCTTCAAACTACGGGACAATCCAAGGCAGGCCCGGCGCGGGAGAGAGCGGCTTCTATCGGCCGCGGTAAGACTGATGGAGTGAGGCGATTATGGACAGTCTTTGTATAGCGATCTCTATTCTCTGCAGCGTTGCACCCTTGCTTCAACTCAAGCCTGATGAGAGAAGTGGGCATAAGGAGGGATCAGAGTCCCTTACGTTGCGTTGCAAGGTGGGTCGAATCGATATCGAGAAAGTAACCGAGTCGTTTACAAGAGTCAACTTAGAACTAACCCTGGAATTAATCAACACAGGAAAACGGCCAATTATTCTACTAGGGAAAGAGCCGGCCTTTCCTGGGTCGTACTTGACGAGCAACCGTGGGGATCTCGCTAGAGCAAATATCCTCAACACCACTTACTTCGGGCCAGCGGTTGATCTCTCCCCGGAGTGGCATAACTTACGCGAGGCACTTGATCAAGAGGCACCTCCAACCAGTGTGACCCGTACTCTCATGCCCAGCGATTCATGGGTATTGAAGACCCGGTGTTACCTAGCTTTCGATAGTTCATCGAGCACGTACCCCAAGGCGAAGAGCTTCAAGGAAGTACAAGAGGCTTCGCCGGTTTGGTTGCAGGTCATATGTAATGTGTGGCCATTCAATGTTGAACCGATGGCGGACCGAAAACTGCCGTTCGGGCGCGAGCTACAGCGCAGATGGCAAAGGTCGGGTCATCTCTGGCTTGAGGGACTATTGTCAGAGCCTGTGTTACTCGATCTCAAGAGCCAAGCTACGTCAAAATGAAAGTGAGGTCTGGCGCATCAAGACATTCTGGCAAACCCTGGCGACCGGAGTGGCGCGCAGAGGCCGGGCAACCGGAGCTCGCGGCGGCGGTGTAGTTTCCGCCGCAAGCGGAGGAAGATATCGGATGACCCTTCCGCTTAGACTACTACCCTCACGACCAGAGAGCTCGAAGTGAAAGCTTAGTCCTGCCTGTTTTGCTGGTAGTGTTGAACGAAGGCAGTAACAAACTCGACGACCTTGTCTTGTTGGCGTCGAGGTAACTTAGAGACTTCCTCAAACACCTGGCGCACTTTCCCTACGGGTTTACTCTTCCCGGTTTTGACCATCCGCGTGACAGCACTTCCGTTGAGCAGATCCTCGATACGCACGCCGAGCGCATCTGCCATCTTAGGCAGCACTTCTGAGCGAGGAGGCTTCTCGCTCCGTTCCCAGAAAGCGATGTTAGCTTGCGGCACTCCAACCATTCGAGCCAACTCGTACTGGCTCAGCCCTGCCGCCTTGCGAAGCTCTGCTAATCGCGCTCCCTGCTTCGGTCTAGTCTTGGTCAGCCTTCTTCCCATAGCGCGGGGATTATAAGGCTGCTTTTCGAACAGGCTTAGTTTGTCGAAAGATTCAGCTTGCATCACGAGTAGTATACTACTTATACTGTGACCGTTCAAAGTAGCAGGCTGGCTGAGCAACTTTCTGCTTGACAGGTTTTTGGAAAACGACCGGAAGCCGAGACAGCTTTCTCCTCTTCGGGAAGAAGCTCCGAAACCGCCGCTGACCTCCTCGCCTGGCTTGATCCAATGCGGTGAAAAGTCATATGCTGACCGTCTGAGTCGCTTCTCTCTTTAGCCGCTTTTTAGTTGCCGTTTTAGAGGGGGGCTGTTCTTTGACAACTTGCACACGGCGTTGGGGTTGGGAAGTTTCACTGCGCGTTCTTAACCCAAAAAGAAAGAGATATTGAATCGGGACTGGATTACTTCGGAGCTCGGTATTACTCGTCGGCTGAAGGTAGGTTCACTAGTCCAGATCCGCTACTGTCGTCTGGTTCTGTGGAAGCCCCCCAGACCTGGAATCGCTACGCTTACACCCTCAACAGCCCCGTGAAGTATGTTGATCCGCTGGGGTTGTTCGTCTGGAGCAGTTCGCTCGGGGGTAGTCAAAGCGACGATGCCCTTAGGAGTGCGGCGGGTACGGATAAGAAGAAGTTAAAAGAGGCCGAGACGATCATCGGAAAGAGGAATAAATTCCGGAACGCAGCATTGGATGCGCTTGTAGCCGGCACGAGTTCGGATGATCCGAACGCCGTTGCACAAACGTATAATGCTTACGGCTTCGAGGGACAGGATAATGGAGTGACGGTGACATTCGGCAAGACCCCGAACGGAGTGACCGCAGAAACCGGTCCAGTTGGGGCTTCTTTGACGGCGTCAGCAAACGGCGCATTAGTAGCGAGTATTCTTGTCACTATCAGCGAAAACGCGAGTGGAGATGATTTAAAGATAGCAGTCGCGCACGAAGGACAGCACGTTCTCGATAGACAGAACTTTGCTACAGCAGCAAACTTTGCCCTCGCATTCGGTTATCCGCAATCTGACATCTTAAAGGCCGGCTTCAACCCGACTGTCGAACAAACCGAGACTCGCGCTTATAGAATCTCTTCCTACGTTGCCCAGGGCTTAGGCCTACCCAACAACGAGGTAGAAGGTCACCGCATCTGGGATGCGGGATGGAGAGCTGCAGACCGAGCAACCCTCAGAGATCGAGCGATTCACGACTTACTTACGTCGTCTAATAACTATAAAAAGAAGCTGGCCAACAAAGTCTTTTGAGGAGGGCTCGGAAATGATCGCAACGAAAAGCAATTGGATTGGGGTTACTGTCATCCTCGGAGCGATGCTCCTGCAGCCAAGTTCGGCGGGCCAAATCAAGCGAGTGAATACAAGTCCGTCGGTGGTCGAGGCCGTCGCGCCTGTTTATCCGCCCTTGGCGCTACGTGCCGCAGTAAGGGGCAATATCGAGGTGCAGGCAACGATAGCCTCCAACGGCGCAGTCGAATCCGCGCGAGTTATCTCTGGACCAGTTCTGTTGAGAGAGAACTGCGAACGGACAGCTTTGCGCTGGAAGTTCGAATCCGCCAAGGATAAGGAGACCCGTTTGGCAGTGATACTGTTCGAGTTCGCGATCGCGAGCAAGGGAACTCCTGACGACGAGTTGACGCCAATCTTCAGAACCCCATCGAGGATTGAAGTGAGGGCGATAATTCCGGAAGGCGAACGGTCGGTCGACCCAACTAATATCGTAAAAAAGCCCGCACGCTGAGTGGCGTTCCTGAGCGGGCTTCAGCCAGTCTTTCAAACATTGGATTTTTGAGCCACTAGCGCTTCAACGACTTCGACTATCCTCGCCTGCTGACTGCGCGGCAAGCGCGCCACGTCTTATGAACTGCAAGGAGGGGCCTGGCGTGAAATATTCAAATTCCGCAACTCTATCGCGATCCAGGTCCGCAAGCCACTAGTGGAAACACTCAACCCCCAATTTGTTTGATCCCTCCCAGTATTCTCCAGCCGTGTTGCGTTGATCAATCTGAGTCACCGTTGTAAGCTGAGCCGATGAGTTGCGTCTCTGTTTAGCGGCTTTCTTAGCCGTTTTTTGGCGGCGTGATCTTTGACAAGTTGCACACGGCGTTGGGGTTGGCGGGTTTCACTGCGCGTTCTTAACCCAAAAAGAAAGAGATAATGAATCGGGGTTGGATTACTTCCTTGCGAGGTACTACTCAAGTCCGCAAGGCAGGTTCACAACTCCCGATGAGTTCACAGGCGGGCCTGACGATCTGTTCGACTTCGCGGACCGGGCATCAGTAAACCCGACTTTCTATGCTAACCCTCGCAATCCGCAGTCGCTCAACAAGTACCAGTACGGCTACAACAATCCACTTCGGTACGTGGACCCAGATGGGCATGACCCACTTGATCCCGATCCGCAGCAGCAGAGGGCCGGGTCAATACCCGTGCCGCCGCCGCCACTCACAATCCCTCCTGATCAGGCTGAAGCGCTCACACGGAAGGTTCTGGAAGCGGACGCTGCGGTCAAGGGGTACATGCAATCATTGCCGTGGTTCGAGGCGATAAGAGAATGGGGTCCGTTCAGAAAGGTGAGGGAGTGGATAGGAACAGAACCCGCACCCTCACCTGTGCCAGACACCGCGGTTCCCGCCCAGCAGCAAGCGCAAGCGCAACCGCAGACAACAACACCTCCCCAAACACAAGCTCAGCCAGTGCCCCCACCTTCGCCGATGGAGAAGCGCAGGGGTAGAGGGGGAAGACAGAACATAAGGGACACAGGCCTACAACGCTTGACGGACGCCGAGGTCTCAGCGAGCGCTCGAGATCGGAGTTTGCCTCCCGCCGAGAGGCGACGATATCAAAGAGAAGAAAAGGCTCGGAAGCAAAGAAATGTGCCCAAGCGGACAGAGAACTAAATGGAGGTCATAGCGGCCTGACATCTTAGTGGCTCGGCAAGGTGCCAATGACGAATGAGAAGAGTCACAATTCGGAGAACCAGATCGTTCAACAACTGCTGCTGCAGGCAAAGCAAGGCAGGATCGCAAATCGTCTGCGCGCGCTGGACTCTCTAGCAAAGTCTTGCCGCCCGGGCATCGTTGATGATTTTGTCAATCTACTCTCAGATAAGAGCCCCGCAATGCGATCTGCTGCAGCCGAGTACCTTGGCCCTATCGGCCGAACGGCAGCTATTCCTCCCTTGATAGAGAGTCTCGCCGATTCAAATAGAGAAGTACGGCTGATGGCTGCAAGAAGCCTTGGCCTGCTTCTCAGAGGGCGGCGCAGCCCTCGCCCACTCATCAATGGGCTTAACGATCGTGATGAACTTGTCAGAATTGAAGTGTGTGAATCGCTGGGCGCGATTGGCGACCGAAAAGCGTTGCCACGCTTGTGGAGAACCATTCGTGATAGGTCTGCACTTGTAAGAAGTTATGCAGCAGGAGCAATCGGTGAACTTGGTGGACAGCGAGACATTCGAAAGTTGGAGGCTGTATTACAGCAGGAGAGATCTGAAGCATCGAAGGTCGGGCTCTATCAGGCTTTGTACGTTCTAGGAAAAACTGAGGCGCTTTCCGGTCTAATCAGTCTGTTACAAAGTTCCGATTATCGAGTTCGCTGCGCCGTCGCGAACACTCTCTCCAATGTGATTGCCAATGAGTCAAATGCTCGAATTATTCTTGGTGCCTTGGAGAAAGCACGTCGTCAGGAATCGACCCCAGCCGCCGAGAGCTCGATGAAATCCAGTATTCGCGACATCAAAAAGCGCATTAAGAATGCTTGATACCAAAGCTAAAGCTGAGCCGGAGTACCGGCTCAGGTGCCGGGCGTGCAAAATTGCAATTTGTTTCGTTTCACCCACCTCACCACACCGCTTTCCGAGCACGCACTTGCTTGACCCGCGTCGCTGTCATAAGCTGAGCCCGAGTTGCTTTACCCTTAGCTGTTCTTTTAGTTGCTGTGTTTTGGGTGCCCTCGATCTTTGACAACTTGCACACTGCGTTGGGGTTGGAAAGTTTCACTACTCGTTCTTAACCCAAAAAGAAAGAGATATTGAATCCGGGCTCGATTACTTCCTTGCGAGGTACTACTCATCAGCGCAGGGAAGATTCGTAAGTGCGGATAGCTTCCTAGGTTTTGCTCGGAACCCTCAGACCTTAAACCTGTATTCGTATGTTCAAAACAACCCTCTGGCCTACACAGACCCTACCGGCCACTTCTCCACCGCGAATGGTAGTGATCCTGATGAGACAAAACGGCTACTTGAGTGGTGGGAAAATACTTCGGCACACATTGCGAAGCATGGCAAGCCAATGCTTAGTTACGCGCTCACCGGATGGAAGAGAGTTGAGAGCAAGAATTCGAGCGGTACGCCAATAGTGAATTATCACTGGGTGAATGACACGACGGTTAATGATGTGCCGAACAACGCTCAGTACGTTGATACTCATGGGCGCGTGATCCAGCTTTGGGGAGATGATGAGACCAATAGTCACGCTTGGGGAGTGGTTGATCCTGCAAAACCAGTCGTCTCTGATCAGCCTGGCGATGGCCCACCGAGCTATAGGAACTACGGCGACACCCGGGCGGCAGTGGTCGGCGCGGGTTATCAGTATTTTTATGATCCGCATCCGGATAATGCCGGTGGCTTCAACTTCGCAAAGAAAGAGAGTCCAACGCTGAACATTACAATCTTTACCGAGGACTGCTGTCTCGGAGGTGTCCCGAGCAGATCAGACCGGGTTATTGGCGTTGATGCACACACTGAACTCTATAGTCCGATTTCGGACAAGACGAAACATATTATGAAGGAAGTGATTCCAAACCTTTGGGACAGGATTAGGGGCAAGAAGAACCCATAGCTTGACCCGGCGTACTAAGTCAAATGTCAGACGTCTTTAATATGGGAGGGCTCGATCAGTGAAAGCGTTTCTCTGGCTAATGATCTCCAGTGTTCTGCTGATGGGATGCGGATATCTCACCGAAAACGACACCAAAGTGGCGCTGAGCGGAGGCGCGGTACCTGCATTTAGTGTCTCTGGAGATGGCACGCTCGGCGATCTGGTTATTTATGGTCACGGACAGCGCCAGCGGGATTCTGGCAGCGATCGAGACTTTGCGTTTTGGGAAATACAGCCCGTCAAGGGCTACCTGGAAGGCGAACCGCTCAGCAAACTCGGGACAATCACATATGGGGTTGTTCCTGAGGGGTACAAGCAGATATACCCGGAGGGTGGAAAACCAGCGCCCCCTTTAAGTCCTGCAGTGCGATATGAATATTGGTTCCAGACCGTTTCGTGCAAGCACGCCAGGGCATATTTTGAGATTCGCGATGGCTCGGCGACAGTGGTGTCGAATTGATTCTCGCGGAACAGCGCCAGGAGGATCTCTCAGATCAGACTTGATTTGTTGACATTTGGCCTGAGAGCGTAACGAAAGCCTGTTCTTGAGCGCGGTTTGGTCGTTGCTTTTTGGCGGCCTCGTTCTTTGACAACTTGCAGACGCCGTTCGGGTTGGAAGGTTTCACTGCGCGTTCTTAACCCAAAAAGAAAGAGACAATGAATCGGGGCTGGATTACTTCGGAGCGCGATACTACGCAAGCGCGCAAGGCAGATTTACAGCCGCTGACAACATCGTCTACGCCAAAGCCGTGGATCCGCAAACGTGGAATCAGTATACGTACTGTCGCAACGGCCCGTTAGCCCGAATCGATGTTGACGGTCACAACTGGTTCTTGGTGCATCACAAGAAGGGTGACGCTTGGGAGTGGCATGATGGAGGCAGATATACAGACACTGAAACGGGGAAGAAGTACAAGAGTCAGTACACAAACCTGATAGTCATATCCATCACCTCAAGTACTACCTGGTCGGGAGCGAATAAAGGGACGGTCACGCTCTACGGTAAGGGCTTTAACGATGTGAAAGCGACAGATACTTGGGCATTCGCTGGTGGTTATGGCAAAGGCAATGAACCGCCGCGTGACGGCGAATACTTCATTAATTTGGCGAAGGTTGGTAAAGCAAACTCGACATGGACTACACCGGGAGGCGAGCTGGCAAACTTCCGCGATGGCTTCCAGTATGTGCCAGCGACCACCAAGGACGGAAGCCACTTCGAGGGTTCGTGGGGACACATGAGAGCCAATCTCTCGACAGCAGCCTGGGTAGACGGACAGCCCGTGTTCAGAGAAGGTAACGGCACCTCACGCTATCTACATGGTCACGAGAACTCGAGAGGGCTGTTTGGGCGTGATGGGACACTTGGTTGCGTGGCGACGCCCGATGAGCACGTGCTGAACTGGTTGTCGCACGCCATCGGCAATCGACAAGTACATCCGCAAATACCGACGGACGTGAGGTCAGTGAAATGATAGGGAGAAATGTGGGAAAGCTGATTGTTGGAATTGCCTCTCTAGTCTTGTTGCTAGTGGCCGTCAAAATGGCTAGCCCTGGAGTGGGTCGAGGACGGGAATTTGCCGATCCTGGAAAGGAGGTGGCGATTCAAGGTGCCACGCCCGTTAGCCAGCAAGGGAGCGACGTTGAAGGAATCATCTTGGGCAAGGTGCCCAACCAACCGATTGAGCTAGTCAAGTTACAATTTGTTCGAGAAGGAGATCGGTCCGGGAATCTGCTCGTAGAAATCGAGAACAACACAGAAAAACCGGTGGCATTCGTGCGTTACTGGCTTCTTCCGATGCCTTGTCGGCAATACAACATTGGGAACTTATTCATTGACTACGGACTTGAGGGGTCGGTGAAAAGCAAAACAGCCAATGGCGCCAGTCTCGCCCCGCATCAAAAGACAACTATTGAAGTTAAGCGTGACAAGGTCGAACGATATCTGAAGCCAACGGGTCGTGCTTCAACGCCCTGCCGACCCAATGACCCCTTGGAAAAACTCGCTTTGTCTCTTCGCAAGGTGGTTTTTTCAGATGGGAGTGAATGGGACCTAGCCAGGCATTAGCGAGAACAGGGGGTCACGCATCAGCGGACGGCGCTAAGAAGGGACTGTCTAGGAAGCCGGAGAACCTGGTGCCGGGCGGGCAAAACTGCAATTCGTTTCGCTTCACTGACCTCCCGCCACGGCGGCTTTCCAAGCCCCCACTTGATTGACCCGCCCGCGCGCCTTGTCATAAGCTGAGCGTGGGGCGTGCTTCTCTCTCTTTAGATCCTTTTGAGTTGCGCGTTTTCGAGAGGCCTCGTTCTTTGACAACTTGCACACGGCGTTGGGGTTGGAAAGTTTCACTGCGCGTTCTTAACCCAAAAAGAAAGAGATAATGAGTCAGGACTGGATTACTTCCTTGCGAGGTACTACTCCTCGGCGCAAGGACGGTTCACGAGCCCCGATGAGTTTGCGGGAGGTCCCGACGACGTCTTTGTCCTCGGCAGCGGTCACACCGAGAAGCAAGCGTTGCCTTATGCGGACATTGCCGAGCCACAGAGTTTAAACAAGTCGGAGTACCGACTGGTGCCAGGCCTGCAAAACTGCAATTCGAGTACACGGTTACGTCGAAAGAGGGGTCTGGCTTGACTTCGTTGACATTTGGTCCCAACTGCTCGAAGGGCGTCGGAAGGTGAGAGGTTCGAGTTCCCGGACGCTTCCGTGACGAGTCCTGTTGACTGTCTGAAACCTTCGCTTTACCCTCCCAGTGCGACACAGAATACACACAACCATGATGACCGTCACAGCATTTGTGAACAGATTTCTATATCGTTTCGTGTTGAGGTCGCCATCACGCCGCTGTTCGGCATGAGGCCGAGGAACGTGAACAGTATTCAGACTCAAGCTCTCGGTTGATTAAGGAGCTACGCGATCCACGGAACGAGAAGTTTGCACCCTGAACCTATTCTGAATCTGCTCGTATCGCCCCCATTGCAAGGGCAAACCGCGACGTGTCTACGCCTCGGCACATATTGTCGGCAGTGATTCACTCGTTGGAGAACTAGCAATGCCAAGCTCCCAGACCATTCACCAATCAACGCTCGACTCTGCGATCGGGAACGCCTACGCACACGGGGTTGCGGCCCACGGTGCTCTCGGCCTCGCGATTGAAGCCTTCGCCTTTCACGTGCAATCGATCATCGCCAAACGGCTCGGACCGAATCCAGATCAGGCCGCCGCCCGGACACTTGTCGGCGACCTCCACGCGGATGACTTGTATCTCGCGGCCGCCTGCGCGCGGAACAGCGCCTCCGCCTGGAGCCGCCTCGCGGCAATCTACGACAAGCACATCGAAGATGTCTCACACGCCGTCTGCTTGACGCACCAGGAAGCTCGCGAGCTCGCAAGCACGGTGCTGGCGCATCTGTTCTTTCGCGACCGTGACGGGCATTGCCGCATCGCGTCTTATGAGGGACGATGCTCGCTCCGCACATGGCTTGCGACCATGATCAAGCGCCAGGCGATCAACCAACGGCAATTGAAGTCGAACGAAGCAGAACCGCTCGACTCGCTATCCGCCGTTTCAGACCCCAACGCGGTGAGCACGCTCGATGAGGTGTTGTTTCAGAGCAAGTACGGCGATGCGATCGCCGATTCATTCAAGTGGGCGGCCGGTCAGTTGAGCGAACGAGAGCGGCTTGTGCTGGCCCTGCGCTTCGAAGACGAAATGCGCGCCACCGACATCGCTAAGATGCTTCACGTGCATCCGGCTCAGATCACACGCACAGTCAAACACGCTGAGCTCAAGTTTCATAACGCAGTACTAACGCGATTGACTGACTGCCACGGACTGGCCGAGCCGGCAATCGACGAGTGCATCGGTCAAATTCTAGCGGATGGGGAATCGTGGAGCGCTGCGCTTCTCCATCTAGTCGAACCATCGGCCACGGCCAAGCCAGCCGCAAGTGTCCATCTTGCCAGCCAGGCGTCGTCCGCTCGCTCCGCCGCCTAGCCGTCATGAAGGACAGCACAGCCACCGGTCGCAGGTCCTCACGCCCAACTCGTTTCAGTTTGACTGCGACCGGAAGTGCTTCATTCTCTTGTCCGTCCGCCTCAAGCCGCGTAAGATACTCCGGCGCAGGGACGCCGCCACAGTGTCCTCACGAGATGAGCCCCAATCAATTCGTTCTATGGAAGAAACTGATGAAATTCGCGAGCCGCGCATATCTGATCGCCGGAATATACGGCTTGATCGTTATGGTCCCGCAGTACTTCACCGAAGCCAGGACCGGCACGGACTACCCACCCGCAATTACTCATCCTGAGTTCTACTACGGGTTTGTGGGCGCCGCGATCTCGTGGCAGATCGTGTTCCTGCTGATCTCAAGAGACCCGCTGCGATATCGAGCAATGATGATCCCGTCGATTCTCGAAAAGGCGACATTCGGAGTTGCGGTCGTGATTCTATTCCTCCAGCAGCGGACTTCGTCGATGATTCTCGCTTTTGGGATCATTGATTTGACGCTCGGCGCGTTCTTTGCCTTGGCCTACATTCGAACGTCTCTTAACAAGTTAGCATCCAGATCGGCGCCTTCCCCGTAACAACGAGCGTCGTAAGACATCGGGCATGGCAATCCTTCGGCGTTTCAAGCCACGCTGCCTTTTCTCTTGTTCGCGGTTCCGACTCGGCCTAAGATAGTGGTGGCAGAAACACGGTTCGATACTCATCCTCACCGTTTTGTCGAATCGATCCTTTAAGCGTCCGCACGCAGTCCATTGATACCCCGTCATTGGCGGCGCCACTGCGATGTCCAAAGCGGCAGTTTGCATTTCACCTCGGGATCTCGGCAAACGGTGACCTGCTCGTGGCGCTCGGAGGATCGATCGATGCGTAACAAGAACCTGGTTTCCGTCTTGTCCATAGCCGCTCTTCTCTTTGCTTCTCCGGCGATCTTCCAGACACGAGCAAACTCCGCGGCTCAGGATTATCAAACGGAGCGCCGCCAGGCCGCACCAACCGCCGTGCAAATCCAGCCGGTCTTGAGCGGTCTTTCAAACACAGTATTTGTCACCCACGCCCACGACGGGACCAACCGCCTGTTCGTCATCGAGCAGGTTGGACGCATCAGCGTTGCACAGCCGGGCGCAAGCACGTCCACCGTTTTCCTGGACATCAGCAGCCGAGTGTTGAGCGGCGGCGAGCGCGGACTCCTGGGGCTGGCGTTTCATCCGCAGTATTCCAGCAACGGCCGGTTCTTTGTTTACTACACGCGGCAGACTGACGGCGCGCTGACTATTGCCGAATATCACGTTACCGATGACCCAAATATTGCCGACTCCAACTCTGAGATCGTGTTGCTGACCATCGATCATCCCACGAACGCGAACCACAACGGCGGGATGATCGAATTCGGTCCGGATGGTTATCTCTATGCCGGTCCAGGCGATGGCGGCTCGGGGAATGACCCGCCAAACAACGGGCAAAACATCAATGCGTTGCTCGGCAAGATTCTGCGGATTGACGTGGATCATCCGAACGGTGCGATTCCATACTCGTCGCCGCCGACTAATCCCTTCTTTGGTCCGACTGCCGGGGCCGATGAGATATATGCGTATGGGATGCGCAACCCGTTCCGCTTTTCGTTCGATCGCGGAACCGGACTGTTGTGGGTGGGGGACGTAGGTCAGGGCACCCGGGAAGAGATCGACCTCGTCACTCTTGGCGGCAACTACGGCTGGCGGGTAATGGAAGGCATGATCTGCAATCCCGCGTTCAACGGCGGAGTCTGTACGCCGCCCACCGGGAGCATCCTGCCGATCTTTGACTACACGCACGTCTCCGGACGCTGCGCGATCACCGGCGGGTACGTGTATCGCGGCGCACGCTCGACCGTGCCGACCGGAGCGTACGTCTATGCCGACTATTGCAGCGGCGAGATCTGGCAGTTGCAAAGCGGGGTCAGCACTCTGCTGATCGACACACCGCTAAACGTTACGTCGTTCGGGGAAGACGAATCAGCCGAGATTTACGTCGTGGGTCAGAACGGCACGATCAATCGCCTGACGACCACGCCGCCGCCCTCGCCTTGTATGTATCTTATGTCACCCTCTAGCGGTCTCTTTCCGGCCGCCGGCACCGAAGGGACCTTTGCGTTGGCCACTGCAAGCGATTGCGGATGGATCGCGGCGGCGAACGTTGATTGGATCACCCTAGGCGCGAACAGCGGCGCGGGCACCGACGTCATACCGTTCACCGTGCAAGACAATCTAACGGGCAGCCCACGCACCGGGATCATCCACGCCGGGGGGCAGGTGTTCATTGTCGTCCAGGCCGGCTTGGCAGCTTCGGATTGCGCCTACACCATCACGCCATCGTTTCAGTCTCTCTCGGCGGCCGGCGGAGCGGGAAGCTTCAGCCTGTTCACCGACGAGCGTTGCGCGTGGGAAGCCACGTCGAGCGATCAATCGTGGATTACAATCACTTCGGCACCCGTCGGAACCGGCAACGCCACGGTCAGCTTCACCATCGGGGCAAACAGTTCCGGCAAGGGGCGAAAAGGCACTATAACGGTGGCCAATCAGGTTTTTAGACTGAAACAGAAATCATGACCGTCTCCTGACTGTCCGAAGGCGATGGTGGCGATTTCAAGACGTTTCGTCGATTGCAAAACTCATTCGCAACCTACCGATTGATCGCGGTTAACCGAGGACCCGCCGGCCACCGACGAACGTCGCAACAACCTCCCCCATAAGCTTCCAGCCGCCGAAAGGTGTATTGCGACTCTTTGACTTGAAGCGCTGAGGATCAACCGTCCATTCTCGATCCGGATCAAAGACGGTTATGTCCGCGGATGAACCCACCGCAAGCGTGCCGCCCCGAAGGGCAAATGCTCGGGCCGGACCGATCGTCAGCATTTCCACAATCCGATACATGGGAACCGCACACTGATGATGAAGCACTGTTACCGCGACGCCAAATGCGGTCTCCAGCCCGATTACTCCAAAAGGCGCGCGATCGTATTCAAACATCTTCTCATCCGAGTGATGGGGCGCGTGGTCGGTGGCGATCGCGTCGATCGTTCCGTCGCGAACTCCCTCGATCAAGGCTGCCCGGTCTTCTTCGGATCGAAGCGGGGGGCTCATCTTTGTATTCGTGTCGAAGCCTACGACCGCGGCGTCGGTCAAAGCCAGATGATGCGGGCTCACTTCGCAGGTGACCGCCAGACCCTGTTGTTTCGCGCGACGAACCGTTTCCACCGATCCTGCCGTCGAGATGTGCGCTATGTGAACTCGCGCGCCGGTCAACTCAGCCAGCATCAAGTCCCGAACGACGTGAGTCTCTTCGGCAGCGCGGTTCATTCCTTTGAGTCCCAGCAGCGTCGAGTAGCGGCCTTCGTTCATCACACCGCTCGCGGCAAGGTGCAGATCCTGGCAGTGGTCTACTACTACCAGTTCGTGGTCGCGCGCGTACTCCATCGCGTGACGCATCACCTGCGAGTCCATCACCGGACGACCGTCATCGGAGACCGCGACTGCGCCCGCCTCTTTCATCTCGGCCATCTCGGCGAGCTCCTCGCCTCTTAGGCCGAGGGTGATGGCCCCCACAGGGTAAACGCGGGCCAGCCCGGCTTCGCGAGCCTTGTCGACGATAAACCGGGTGACCGACGCGTTGTCATTCACAGGCCTCGTGTTGGGCATCGCACAGATTGAAGTGAACCCACCGGCAACGGCCGCCGCTGCCCCTGAAGCGATCGTCTCTTTGTACTCCTCGCCGGGCTCGCGAAGATGAACGTGCAAGTCGATGAATCCCGGCGAGACTATCAAACCGCCGGCGTCGAAGATTTCTGCATCTGCGCTCGCGTTCCGCGAATCGTCGATCGACTTCACCCGGCCGTCTTCGATCAACAGATCAGCAATCTTGTCTATTTGCTGCGAAGGATCGATTATTCGACCGCCTTTTATCAAGAGCATCACTGCCCCTCCGTACCGATCAGCAGAAATAGGATCGCCATACGTACAGCCACACCGTTGGTCACCTGATCGAGGATCAACGACCGGGCGCTATCCACGACTTCAGAGCTGATCTCGATTCCGCGATTGACCGGCCCCGGGTGCATAACGATGCAGCCACTGGCGGCCAGCTCGAGCCGGCGAAGCGTCAACCCATACTGAACCGAATACTCCTTGAGCGAAGGAAAGAACGCATTGGTCATTCGTTCCCGTTGAATGCGGAGCATCATCACCACATCGCTTCCGGCAATCGCTTCGTCGATGTGATCACAGACTGTCAGCGAGCCTTCGGAGTTCTCGATCAGTTTCTCGTAGCCGATCGGGACCAGAGTGCGCGGCCCGCCGATCCGCACGTGCGCGCCCAACTTCGTCAGCAAGTGAACATTCGAGCGCGCGACCCGGCTGTGCATGATGTCTCCGACGATCGCAATACGAAGCCCACGGATCTGGCCCTTGTGTTCGCGAATCGTGAATCCGTCCAGTAGTGCCTGGGTGGGGTGCTCGTGCGCCCCATCGCCTCCGTTGATGACCGCGGCGCCAACCATTTTTGAAAGCTGATGCGGAACGCCCGGCGACGGGTGGCGAATAACGATTGCGTCAGGCGACATCGCGTTGAGGTTTTGAGCGGTGTCGATAAGGGATTCGCCCTTGCTCACCGAAGAGGTCGAAGCCGATATGTTGACAGCGTCCGCCGATAGACGCTTTGCGGCGATCTCGAACGACGTGCGTGTGCGCGTGGAGGCTTCGAAGAAGAGGTTGATGACGGTCTTGCCGCGAAGGGCGGGAACTTTCTTAATCGCACGTTCCGAGACTTCTTTGAACGATCCAGCCGTGTCGAGGATCGTCGTGATCTCCTCAACTGAGAGTTCCCGTATGCCTAGAAGATCTTTCCTTGTAAACGCCAAATTTGCCGGTGGTCAGTAGCCCGTGGTCAGTGGTTCACAGACATCTACCGATGACCCTGTTCCTCACTCATTCTCCACAACAATGACTTGTTCGTCTTCGTCGTAGTCCTTAAGCATCACCTTGACGATTTCTGAATCGGTCGTCTGCACCTGTTTCCCTACATAGTCAGCCTGTATCGGCAGTTCGCGGTGACCCCGATCGATCAGAACAGCCAGCTCTACCCGGCGTGGGCGGCCGAAATCTACCAACTCGTCCATGGCCGCGCGAACGGTGCGGCCCGTGTACAGAACGTCGTCTACCAACACTATCGTACTGTCGGTGACATCGGCAGGAATCTCAGTCTTGTTGACGACCGGGCGCGGCCCAACCGTCGAGAGGTCATCTCGATAGAGGGTAATGTCCAGCTGCCCGGTTGGTGGACGAACGCCTTCGAGCTTCTCGATCTTGTCGGCGATCCTTTCGGCGAGCGGAACACCGCGACGGCGAATGCCAACCAGCAACAGGTCTGACGTTCCGACGTTTCGCTCGACGATCTGTGAAGCCAGACGCGACAGTGCGCGGTTGATTCCCGCAGCATCCATAATGTGAGTCTTCAGCCTCATTTCAGTGCTCTGTGCCTTAAGCCGCGCAGAATATAACACGGGCTCTGGTTGTGCTCAAGGTACCCACCCGGCGCGGGCATTGACACCCTGTTGAAAGCTGTGGTGTCATAGCGCCCACGCAGACCCAACCCGGTTCAGGCATCGGACGACCTTATTTTTGAGCTAGAGGCCTTTTGATCGGACAGAACATCTCGCACTATCGCATACTCAGCAGACTCGGATCTGGTGGAATGGGTGAAGTTTACCTTGCGGAAGACACAAGGTTGGGCCGGAGGGTCGCGGTCAAGTTCCTGCCACCCGAGTCGGCAGAGAATCCGAAGGCAAACAAGCGTCTTCTGAGAGAAGCACAGGCCGCGGCAACACTGGATCATCCGCACATCTGCGCAGTCTATGAGGTAAACCACGACGACTCGCGCAGCAGCTTCATAGTGATGCAGTACATCGAGGGCGAGACACTCGCCCAAAGGATCGAACGCAACCCGCTTGACCTGATCGAATCGGCGCGTCTGGCGGAACAGATCGCGGATGCCCTTAACGAAGCGCATTCCAAAGGAATAATCCATCGTGATCTCAAACCGATGAACGTAATGATCACCACGCGCGGGGATGCGAAGCTTATGGACTTCGGACTCGTCAAACTGGTCGCGGCGGAGAATCCGTTGCTGGGCAGTCAGTTGCAAACTCGCAGCCAACTGACGACGCCAGGCTCGGTGGTTGGAACTGTTCCTTACATGTCGCCGGAGCAGGTCAGGGGCGAAGAGCTTGACGGTCGCAGCGATCTGTTCAGCCTCGGAACGGTGCTCTACGAAATGATAAGTGGAGGCTGCCCGTTCATCGCAAACACCGGAGCGGAAATCATCGGAGCGATACTGCTAACCACGCCGCCCGCGCTTTCGAGCTTCGCGCCCGGCACTCCGCCTGAGGCAGAACGCATCGTCCGCAAACTGCTCGCCAAGGAGAAGAGCGAGCGATATCAGACTGCGGTGGAGGTGCTCGCGGATCTGAGGCGATTGATCGAAGAGCTCCGGTTCGCCGCCAGGATCCAAGGCTCCGGTGACACGAGGTCATCCTCAGGTGTGGCGGCGACAGTGATCGTCCCGAAGTCGCCCGCCCCACTATCAGATTCTCGGTCAGTCGACACCGGTGTCAGCTCCTCGGTGCGCAAACGGCGCTCAGCAAGGACAATCGACTCGCTTGCGGTAATGCCTCTGGTCAACGCCAGCAACGATCCGGAGATGGAGTATCTGAGCGACGGCGTCACCGAGAGCATTATCAACAAGCTCGCGCACCTGCCGAAGTTGCGGGTAATGGCAAGGGCGAGCGTTTTTCGGTACAAGGGTCTGGACCTCGATCCGCAGCAAATCGGGCGCGAGCTGAACGTTCGCGCCGTTGTGACGGGCCGGGTGATGCAGCGCGGCGAACGCCTGCTTATCAGCATCGAGCTATCTGACGCCGAGAACGGCGCGCATATCTGGGGCGAGCAATACAACCGGCTGTCTCCCGATATCTTCGAGCTGGAGGACGACATCTCTCAGGTCATTGCCGAGCAGCTGCGGCTCAAGCTGACGAGCCGCGAAAAGAAGCAGATGACCCGCCGTTACACCGAGAACGCAGAAGTCTACAAGCTCTATCTGAACGGCCGCTATCACTACAACAAGCAGACCGGCGACGGGATGAAGAAAGCGATCGACTACTATCACCAGGCGATCGCGTTGGAGCCGGATTACGCACCGGCTTATGCGGGTCTGTCTCACACTTTCGTGACGCTGTGGTGGTACGGGTTTGTTTCGCCGGATGACGCCGTCCCCGCTGCTCGCGCCGCAACAATGAAGGCGTTGGAAATCGACCCGAGGCTGTCTGACGCTCACACCGCTCTCGGGAGGATAAGGCAATGCTACGACTGGCAATGGGACCAGGCCGAGAAGGAGTTCAAACGCGCAATCAAGCTCAATTCCAACTCGTCGGATGCCCATCTTGCGTACGCAACGTTTCTGGCTTCGATGTGCCGCTTCGAGGAAGCTCGGGCTAAAGGAAAGCGAACACTGGAGCTTGACCCACTCTCGCTGACGGCGAATCTGACTCTGGGGTGGAGCCTGTACTATTTTACACGCGAGTACGACAAGGCGATCGAGCACGGCAAAAAGATGCTTGAGATGGAACCCAACTTCTACGGAGCGCACTGGCTGATCTCGGCGAGCCTCAACCTGCAGGAAAAGTTCGAGGAGGCCCTGGCGAGCCACCAGCAGGCCATCGCGCTTGGCGGCGGCTCTCACGTGCTTGCGGGTCTCGGATCGGTCTATGCGAGATGGGGCAAGCGCGACGAGGCGCTTAAGGTGATTGACGAGTTGAAGGACCTGATGAAGTCGACATACATTCCTGCCTATCAGATTGCGATGGTGTATGCGTTCCTTGGGGACAATGATCCGGCGTTCGAATGGCTCGAGAAAGCCTACGGGGATCGCAACGGCACCATGGCCTATCTCAAAACCGACTGCGCAATGGATAAGCTCAAAGGCGACCCGCGACTCACCGATTTGTTGCAGCGCCTCGGCCTCGACTAACTTCCGGAAGTCTCACCTTTATCAAGCGACGCGAGATTGAAGCCGGGTCCGGGCTCTCCCTGCTTCGCGTCGTTTCTCTCGTGACGAAACTTTGAGATCACCTGGTAGACCCGGTTCCGGCAGCGATTGATCCCACCGAGCGGGCGATGCTCGGGTAAGGTTCGCCACGGATTGTATGAGAGGTTGTCGCCGTATTCCATCTTCGCCGCGGTGTCGAAGTGCTGGGCCGGGATCACGATCGTCGCGAGCTTGTGAAAAGGCGACCGCTTCTCGCTCCAGGATACGGTGGGGTCCTCGATGGGCATTTTTTTGGGATCGGTCTGGAACTGAATCATGAAATCGAAGTAGAACGGGTCGTGAGCCAACTGCCCTTGCATATTGTCGCGGAGGTAGCATTCCGGCTGGTTCTTCGGGATCACCGCCGGCGGATGCCTCCAGGGTATCACCGAATACTTCACCGCCCGAGCACCGAAAAGATAAGGGGTCATGCTCCAGTAGCGAATGTCCAGGGGACTGGTATGCCGTTTAGCAGACTTGACGATATTGAGAAATGTGCCGACGTGCGGATTGAAAGGATTGAAAAAATACCAGAGCGCGCCCAGGGTTCCGGAGAAGAATGCTTTGGTGAAAATATAGAGGTCCTTTGGATCCTTCGCGAAGAATGAATCAAAGCTGATGGTTATGAAATCTACCGTATGCCCGCTCTTATCATCATCCAGGAGCTTCTCTCCTTCGATCCCGAGCAGCTTGATGGCCATGCCTCGCACGTCCTTCTTATAGTCCGGCTGAACCGTAGGGCTGGCATTGGAAAAACGAATTACCGCAGGATAGCTGCGCGCTTCTTCGAAGACGCCGACACGCCAATCCGGCGGGAGCTCCGGCTCTACGATGAATTCGGCCATCACGCACCCGTGTTCTTTGGGATGCGCGTCCCGCAGCGTCTTCCCCGGGGGATAACTGTCGGCGACCTTCTGCTTCAGCACTTCAGCCAGCTTTTCGGTGTATTCATCTTCATCGGGTGAGGGATACTCAGTAGCAAGTTCCAGCTTGTGTCTTGGCATCGGTTCTCCTTGCCAAAGTAATCAGGATTCAACACCTCTGATCAGCACCATTGGCTCGGGACGGTTCGCGACGTCGTCCCATTGCTGCAGGATTCCAGGCTCGAGCCGTCCAGACCCGCCCTGCGCCAGGTGCAGGAACATGAAAGTCTTGTCGGATCTGATATCCCCGGCAGTTGTTTCGACGATCGGTATCCAGGTGCCGGTGTTGTAAAACCACCGCTGGCGTTCCTCGAACTGATCGGGGTTGTGAGTGTGACCAAAGGTGATCAATCGATAGTTTTTGTTGCGGCTGAACTGCTCGCGGGCGAACCCGGCTAGAGAATCAGGCTCCTTCAATTGCGCATACGCCAGCAACTGGATCACGCCATAGGTCAAAGCCAGCCAGGCCGCCCACTCGACTATTCTTACGAAGCTGTGTTCCTTGTTTCCGACCTGGTGCCAGATCAAGAAAACAGGCCCAACCAGAACGACGAAAAGCATCATCAGCACGCGGAGGATCACGTGACGGCCGAAGATGAAAAACACGTACTGGCGCGGCACGATCTTGATGATCGTTACCAGATGCTTGACAAGAAGCTTTAGGCCCGCAACTAATCGGTGTCGGAGCATAAGCGGAAGGATGTTCTCGGTAGGCCGAATGTTATCGATGAATGAGTATTTCTGCTCGATGAAGTTCAGCAGATAGCGATTGATAAACGACCCGAATGGAATGTTCAGCTCCCGGCCCTCGTTGACCGTGTCCGACTCCGACTACTCGCGTCAACGGATCGTATCGATGTCCGTGCTCGATGTACAAGTCGCCGTCGACAATGATTGAATGGTCGATAAAGGTCAGATTGGGAAGCACGGTTCGCTTAAGTACCACATCGACAGGCTGAGCGGATTGGCCGGCTAGCCGGCGGGCCAGATCCAGGCGGAGGTAGTTCCTGACTGCAAGCCAGTACCACTCCAGATCGTGGTTGCCCTTTACAACGATGACCCGATGACCCCACCCCAACCACTCGGCGAGAGCTTCAAAAAATTCCGGGTGGCCGTTGAGCACGATATCAAGCTTAGCCACCGACTTGTAGTCATCGGTCTCGAGACCGTATATCTCCTCTCGATCAGAGATCGCGTCGATCAGACTCTCGATGCTTCGCTGAATTCCGATCTTCTCCAGCATTCGCTGCCACTCTTCGAACTGTTCTTCCATCCGGTGTCGTGGTTCGCCCTTTAGTGAGCGGAGCCTGCTCGTTCTGCGGCGAAGCTTCAACCGTCTGAGAGCTTTCTGCCATTTGGACAGGCCTCGCTCCCCGCCGGGCACATAAGTTACCCGGAGGAAGTCGACGAAATCTCCGTTGATGATCAGAATGGCTTTTCGCGCCCCAAGCGATCCGTTTGCTCCTCTCAAGAACCGGCGAAACGAGGCATCAAAGAAGAAGTTCTCGCAGCCGTCGTATCTACCGTCGCGGCCCCGGCCCGTCGCCAGATGGAGATCACTCACGACGAAAATATCCCGGCCGTCGGATGCGATTGGAACGATGACCCCCGGCTCATCGGGATCATTCGAGCAGACGTAAGCGGGGGCGAGCCCGGTCTGCTCGCAGTGCAGAAGTATATCGGCGATGTCATTGTCTGATGGCGTCACTTATTGGCTTCCATTGCCGCGATGCAGGAGATTACTTACGATAAGCCGAAGCGAGTATATTGGGCTCTGAGGAAGGATCAACAGCAGCAAGCCAAGCGACGTTTGCGTTGAATGGATCAAACCCATCGTCGACAGCACCTCGGTCTTTTCGAAATAGGTGACTTCCTTTGTAATCTTTCCCGCTTCGTTGAATTCATAAAGTATGTTTCCGTAGTATTCGATCCTTCGATTTGTAGGCAACAGACCCTGTAGATGCCCCTTATCAAGCCCGGTAATCCGATATTGGCAGACGACCTGACGCTTCTGCTCGTCCTTTAGCATGTGCTGAATATCGATATGCATGTCGGGCAACGCAGAGAAGGAAGATTTGTAGTACTCGAGGATTTGATCTTTACCCCTCAGCTCTTGCCCGGTCGGATAGATCAGGTAATAGGCGTCGTCGGCAACGGTGGAAACGGCGAGTTCTGCGCGACTGGCGGGCTCGAGATCGATCCGATTCTCGGTTTCGACGTGGGCTCTGGCCAACTGGTACAGATCGAGACCTGACGTTTCCGGGTAGCTGATCGCCTCGGCGATTCTTCCCGAGTCGTCATATCTGCAGAAGATCAAAAGCTGTTGCAGGAGATAGTCATCTCCCGGTTCGAGGCATGGCGAGTCGGTGTCCTTTCCGGTGAGATTGCAACGGAGGACCACTTCTCCGAGCTGGTCGTCCTTCATAACGTGCTGAAGCTCGAGGTGGATGTCCGGGATTCGCTTGAAGGTTGCGGTCCAAAACTGCTTGAGGGCCTGCGCGCCGCGCAGCTCCTCCCCGCCCGGAAAAACCCGATAGCGAATGCCGTCCGCCAGCGTGCTCATGACCTCTTCGACGTTGTGGTTGTTAACTGCTCCAACGTGAGCGCGCGCCAGGGCATCCAGATCGATAGAGGTGTTGTTGCCTGCTCCATTTGTCATCAATGATTCACTTTCCAGCGGCTTTTGCTCGCGTTTCACAGAGAGAGGATTTTTCCGGCAGCCATCGAGCTCAGAGCCATTATCGTCCACTGCGGATTGACAGTGATGCCGGTCGGGAAGACCGAAGCGTCGGCGACGAACACATTGTCGAATCCATCGACCCGAAAGTTGCTGTCTACTACGCGTTTATCACTGTTTGGTGAGCCGTCGGCCGCGATTCTGTTGCCCCCCTGGGGATGCGCCGTTGCCAGCCTCAGATCGGCCATCCTCAACGGGTAGTTCTGGAGCTGTTGTTTGAAACGCGAGATATTGGACGGAGTCAGGGGTATCTCGATCCCAGGTTCTGTGGGCAGCACGCCCCGCGTCGCACCGGCAGCGAGACCCAAATCGAGAAGCGTGCTAATGGCGTATTTGATATTCGCCTGATCACGCTGGCCGAGCTCCCAGGTGAACGGCCGGCCGGTCACCGGATCGCCTTTGAGTTGGATAACGCCGTTCGGCTCTGAGCCGACCAGCGATCCGAAGTTGAGCAGATACCGATAGCGGCTCATCAAGCTGCCAGCGCGGTCGAAGTAGAAAGGCAGCGAGAGCGCCATCGCCCCCGGCGGGTTGAAATAGGTTTCAAACGCCGCGCGGTTTTGTGAGTCAAATGCCCCCATGGTAATCTGCACTCCGTCAAATGCATCGAGCACATCCGCGAACTCGAACGCCGCATCGAGAGCGAAGTTACAGCTCATTCCCTGGCCCACGTTTTTGGTCACCCCGCTTCTCATCAGGAAATGACTGCTGGCGATCACGCCACCCGAAACGATCACCGCCTTGCGAACCCGCACCCGCCTGGTTGACCCGTGGCTGGTCCTCAACAACACGGCTTCGGCCCGTTTGCCGGTCGAGTCTTTGGCAAAGCAAAGCGCGGTCGTCTCGCTGACGATCTTCACGCCTCGCGCCTCGGCCCACGGCAGATACGTTTCGAGCATCGACCGCTTGCGAAGCCGCTTGTTCCCCAGATTGCAAAGACCGTCACCGAGCATGTCGCGTTGATTGGCGCTCAACACTTCGGCGCCGCTCAACGGCGCGCCTTGTTTTAGCAACTCCGCGATCCCGGTTTTGAATTTCTGCGCGACCCGCTGGTTGATGGCAAGCTCGGCAATCTGAGTGATTTCGATTTCCTGTCCAACGCGATTGTACTCGCCATGTTTGACGACCCTGCCCTGGGCGTCCAGTTGGTCATCGAGATTCGAAAGATCGAGACCGTATTCGTTCTGCCAGACATTCCGAACCGCCTGCGGCATCTGCAAACACACGGCGTTATTTATTACCGTAGTGCCGCCGACGCATTCGCCCTGCAAGACCATCAGATCAAACGTCTTTGATTGCTGAAGTCCACCCTCCTTGTAGAGCTTGCGGATCATCTCCATTTCATTGTCGTTGAAGTCCTGAAGGGGGGAATAGCGGCGCCCCGTTTCGATGACAAGAATGCAGCCTGGATCGCTGACCTCGCACGCCAGCCGGTATGCCATGCAGGCGCCGCCAGCTCCGGAGCCGACAATCAGGTAATCAACCTCGTCAGGAATCGCCGGTTCCGTAAACGGCGCGGAGATCCTGGGAGCAATCAATGGCTTTGGAGGCGCCACATCGGCCTTGTTGTTTGCCGGATCGCGGGGCGCGTTCGGGAGCGTCGCCGCCTGCTTCGCCGGTGCCGCGTAGGACGGATAGTCGCCTTGCAGCCGGTCGCGCGCGTCGGGCGGAATATATCCGACCTCCTCCCATCCCTTGATGGTCGTGTAATGCGCGAAGGTGATGAATGCATCAACCGCCATTCCGATCTTGTACGCGAAATCCGCCGCCAGCGGAACAAACGCCCTCACCCGCTCCCGTGGCGGGCGCAAGACATACTTTCGGAGAAACCTCCTGCCTTCATCACTGCTCATGTTTGAGAAGGTCGGATGCAGCCCAAAAATCGGGCTCAACAGGTGCTCCACGATCCAGAAGGGGAAGTTAAGGAGCCCGCGTTTCGAACCGCTTATACCTGCGACGTGGCGATCGATTTTGCCCAGGACTGCGGAATCCTCTACGACGCCGCCGCCATAGAGCGCCTGATGCAGGGCAACCACGTTCTGAGCGCTCGACGGGTTTAGCGCGTTGACCACGTAGTCAACCTCGTAAGACATCTTCCTGAGGCCAATCAGCAGACCGACAATCAGGGCGTCCGCGGCGATCTGAAATGCGAAATACCAATCGACATGGGTCACGCCACCGCCTCGAACAACAATGCGCGTATGATCGGTCAACGTGCCCAGCAGCAGGAATACGCAGCCGCCTATGAGCGTAACGACGAACCCTGCGATGAGCATGCTCGTCAGGTGGTCCCGGAGCTTCTCACGTTTAGCGAGCAGGAACGCGAGTACGCTCAGAGTGCTAAACCTGGTGATCGTGTTGCAGAGCTGCGGATCGGGATAGCCGTATATCGCGCTCAATCCACTCGCGCCGCTTCCAATCACTCGCAACAACACGGCGCCGATTAGCGAAAGCACCATCACCGCGCTCAGCGCGTAGAAGAAGATCCTCGACAGCTCATCCGGAAGCGATATGAAATCGACATACTCTTTTCGCGGTGCAAACTGCGCCGCCTCCTTTCGATAGCGAACCAGCAAATACGCAAAGATCAATACCATCACACCGTCAACGATGGCCGAAGTGAGAAGGAACGAATGGTAATCCGTCGTTGGGGCGAAGAAATAGAAACTCAACGACGCCGCGGTCGAGGCCGAGTGTCCGGCGATCAACCCGAGAACGCAATGCCACCTGACGTTGCGGTTGTAAGCGCCGACGAACGCCAACAGAACCATCAAGCTGATCTTGCTGAACGTGTTGATCCCGAGCGCCGGATTGGCGTAGGTCATCACAATCAACTGCTGCGCCTGCGCGGGCCACACCGGGGCTCCAAGCGCGCCAAGTGCGCAAAACACCATGTACAGGAGATAGCCAAACCCGAGAAGCCGTAACAGCCAGTAGCCAATGTCACGCGACGGATCCGCGACGTCTTCGTTGGTCCATTCGATCGGGAACAATGCCTCTTCCTGCGCGGTGGTTGGGACGGGAGCCGACTTGCTCGAGGAATACATCGCCGAGGCGAGCAAACGCGTGAGCCACAAAGCCAGGGGGCCTTGAATCATCCCATCAAACGACCACGCCACCAAAAACTTCAGCGGGATTGGTATCGGGCTCAGAAAACTGCCGGGCTGGTAGATCCACCACGAATCCGGAAAATGCACCTGGCGGAAGATGTCCGCCGGCACGCAGACGCTGACAATCATCAGGTAGAACAGCAGCGAGCTCGACTTGCGCAGGATCACCAGCAGCGGCGCCATCACAAATGCGTAGATGGCAATCCCGATCCACATCACGCTCGGGTTGGGAAACGTCGTCACCCGCAACCCGGCGCTCTGGGCATATAAGAAAGCAAAAGCCAGTACCCCCGAAACCGCAATGGCGAGAACGAATCTCATCGCAGAGGGAGCACGATCCAGTGGGTCTGCCGCGGTGTAACCGCGCAGGTTGAAGATGGGCACCATCATGATCCTCCTAAATTCCGGCAGCTTCGAGCTTGAGACCGGCGAGCGGAGGGACCGCCAAGGCGAATATTCTCAAGCCGTACAAACGGCGACCGCCGCTAGCTGCGAAGGCTCAGACTAAGTTCTGATAGACTCCAGCTTGCGCCTTGTGTTCTCCCGATTGATTGCAGGCGGACTCTGACTGAAACCAGGATCCGCCGAGTAGAAAAGGTGTTGAGAAAAGGCCTTAGTGACTGCGGGCGCGAGTTTAGTATAAACCCGCAACGGCGAGCAAGTGGATTTGCGTCGAGTGGATCTGCGTCGAATGACCCTACGTCGAAGCTGGGCGCTCCCGACGGGCGCCCTATGATGCCTGGTGCGAAGGGTTTGGTCTGGTTATCGCTTTTGTTTCACCGAGAACGTGGTTCCCGAGATGCTGATCGTCCCTTTGCGCGATGCGCCGGTGCTGTTCACGCCTACTGTGTAGGTCAGAGCGCCTGTGCCTATACCTCCGTTGTCTGAAGTGATCGTGATCCAGTTGACGTTGCTTGTTGCGGCCCAGGCGCAGCCGGCGGTAGTAGCAACAGTCGTGTTTGCCGCCCCGCCCGCGGCAGAGAAGGCTTGAAACATAGGCGTGAGCTCATAGGAACAACTGCCCTGGCCAAAGCCCTCTTGACGCACCGTGAAAGCTCGCGCGGCAACAGTTATCGTACCGATGCGGAATCCCGCGTTCGGATTGTCGCGGACTATGAAGTGTAGCGTCGCGGTGCCGGTACCACTGCCGTCGATGATCGTGATCCAGCTATCGCTTGTGGCGGCGGTCCAGTTCACACCGGCAGGAGCGGAGATGTTCAACGAACCCTCGGACCCGGCAGCACCGAACGCTCCGCTCTGAGGTGAAAACGTCGTTAGAGCCATGTCGGCCGCCGCCTTCGCATCCATTCGCCCGTAGCCAAAAACGTTGTTGGGCCAGCTGCCGCTGCTGCTACACAATGCTGAATCGATGTGAACAGCGGAATCCCTCAAGATTGTTTCGATGATTGACACCTTGCCGCGCAACGAAGGCTGAGCCGAAAGCGTCAACGCCACCGCGCCCGCGATGTGGGGTGTGGCCATAGAGGTTCCACTAAGACTTCCGTACAAGTTGCCGCGTATGCAGGATCGGGTGCTGGTTCCCGGCGCGCTGATGTCGGGCTTCTGGCGATTGCTCAGGTCAGCGGTCACCGGTCCTCGACTGCTAAAGGACGCAATGCTGTCGCTACTCGTAACGAGAGCGCCCACAGTAAAGCTCGCCGAGTAAACGGCGGGGGGGTCGGAGACGGTTGAGCAGCCTGGCCCAGAGTTGCCTGCAGCCACAACCATCGTAATGCCCGCCGCCCGCTGCGCCTCAACTCCCGCTTGAAGCGTGCCAACTGCACATCCTTCGGACCCCGGGCATGTCCAGGAGTTGGTGGTCACGTCGGGCGCCTTGGTTGGATCGCCCTGGCCGGTCGTGCCGCCGACAGGGTACGGCGCCAGAAAAAACTCAAAGCACTCTATATAGGTTGCAGGCGTCCCGTTTCCCTGATCCATATTCCGGCAGCCGATCCATTTGGCTTCCGGAGCCATGCCGATTTGATTCGTGCCGCCGTCATCGCCGACGGCAGTTCCTATGGTGTGCGTGCCGTGGTCCTGGTCCCCACATGGAAACGGTGAGTTGTTGCCACACGGGTTTCCGACGCTCGAATGAATACTGTCGTGCCAGTTGTAGTCGTGGTTGGCAACCGAACCGTTCCACCCGCGATAGTGCGGTTTCAGCGCGGGGTGATCCCACTGTATGCCCGTGTCCGCCCCGCCAATGATATCCCCTGCCCTTTATAGCCCATCGACCAAACCAGGGGCGCCCGCGAGTAGTTAATACCTGCTTCAATTGCATCGGGGGCGCTAGCCTCACGTGTATCCGATCCGAGAGACTGCTGCGGGAGACTGTTATGAATGACCGGATTGCCATCGATGCGGCCAACATCGGGCCTCGCGGCCAGCGTCAGCGCGACGTTGAGGTCCCCCTTCACCCAGATCATATTGACGATATAGAACGAGCGATGCTCAATCGAGTTGGCCTTCAACCATTTGAGGAGCGGCTTTTGGGTAGCCTGCGCCTTGTCGTATAACGTCCTATAGACGTACCAGCCCTTCTCTTCTTTTGTGGGCAAGCTCTCGGCCGCGCTCAAATCGGCCTGATCGGCGAGCACAATCAAGAAACTCCGCTTGCCCTTTCCCAGTCTCCTCGAGCACCCACGGATCTATTTTCGCCAGGAAACTCCCGGGAATGCTCTGAAGGTGATAATCATTTGACTGTACCGACGCAACCATCAGCGCAACAAAGAACAGGATGGCGAGCAAACGTATTTTCATAAGGGAACAAACCCCGAGAGCATATCTGTCTCTGCTGGAAACAATTTGACCGGACACGAAACGGTTCCTTCACCGTATACAACACCTTCCGGCGGCGAGTCAATCATCCACCTGAATGACGTTGCGCCGGACTAGACAATGGCCATTGGCGTGTGAGGCAGGAGGCGTTTGCGAGAGACAAGGAACGCGGATTCGCCAACACGGGATCCAGGATAAACCACCGAACACGCTTTCATTCCCCGTTAAGTAAGCACGGGGGGGCGCCGGCCTCGGGGTCTGCGGGGCGCGCCGGATTCTGTCTCTCCGCGCGACGCCGAGCAGGCGTGGATGCCTGCGCCCCCAGGATCACAAAAAACCGGTTCGCTTACTCCAGGACGTGTATATTTTTCCTGTCGCACATCTCCTTGAGTACCTTCGGCCATACCGTGACACTGACCTCGCCCAGGTGCGCCTTCTTGAGCAGAATCATGTAGGTACGCGATTGCCCGATGCCGCCGCCGATGCTCAACGGAAGTTCGTTACGGGCAATGCCCTGATGATAAGGCAGCTTGAGAAAATCGAGCTGCCCGGTTATCTCCAGTTGCCTCCTGAGCGTTTCGGCATTCACACGAACACCCATTGAGGACAGCTCGTGACGCCGCATAGTCACCGGATTCCAGACGAGTATGTCACCGTTCAACCCGTGCATTGGCCGTCCGTCCTTCGAGTTTGTCTCGGTAACCCAATCGTCGTAGTCCGCTGCCCTGAGTTCGTGCGGATAGCCATCCTTTAGAGTCCAGCCGATCCCGTAGATAAAGACGGCCGGATACTCCTGGAGAATCGCCGTCTCGCGAGCCTTGCGCGGCAAGTCGGGGTATCGCTCCAGGATTTCTTCGGCATGGATGAACGTCAGCTTCTCAGGGAGGCTCGGATATTTCTTCGACTTCAGTTGAGGAAAGAGTTCCTGCGCATATGTCTCGGCTCCCTTGAGCACTTTCCAGATTTTCTCAACGGTCTGTGTCAGGAATCCGAGGTCCCGCTGTTCGGGCGATATCGCCTTCTCCCAATCCCATTGATCGACGTAGGCGCTGTGGTCGTGGTCGAGGAAATAATCTTTGCGCACGGCGCGCATGTCGGTGCACAGCCCCTCGCCGACTTCCATCCCGAATTGCTTGAGCGCGACTCGTTTCCACTTAGTCGCGGCCTGGACGACTTGCGCATCAATAGGATGCTTGTCGTAGTCATTTGAAACGTGAAATGGGATAGGCGTACGTGAGCCGTCGCGATCAAGCAGGTCATTGACGCCGCTTTCGACATCAACGATCAACGGAACGGTCACCATCATCAGGTTGAGTTCCTTGCAAAGGTGCTCCTCGATGTAGTTCTTCACTGCGAACACTGCTTGCTGGGTTTCTTTGCGGTTCAGCAGGGAGTCGTAATCGGCCGGTAGGATTTTCTCCAACTCGTTGTAGTCGCCGATGCCCGGTCCCGCCAGATCTTGTTTCTTCGCTACCATCATTTTTCGCTCCTGGCCTTGATTTGAAGAAGGCTCACCCTCTCCACGGTAGCAGGATAGTGCGTTGAGGTTTCAGAGAATATGACTAGCGTCACGCGAGGCAGTGACGGCTGTCACTACCTGAGCTGCTATGGGCCGAAGCGGCCACTGCCGACGTTCTTGAAACGAGCAGGCAGGATTCCGGCACCCCGGTAAGGAGAATTGGAGAATTGCACACCCGGCACGGGTCTGAGATCAAGGATTCAGTCTTAGAGTGAGGGAAGGAGGGCTTGCCCCCGCGCCGCCAATGCCACATTACCCGGTTTCAGAGTAAGGAAGGGTGGCTTGCCCCCGCGCCGCCAATGCCACATTACCCGGTTTCAGAGTAAGGAAGGGTGGCTTGCCCCCGTGCGGCCAATGCCACATTACCCGGTTTCAGAGTTGGGAAGGGTGGCTTGCCCCCGCGCCGCCAATGCCACATTACCCGGTTTCAGAGTGAGGTAAGGAGGGCTTGCCCCCGCGCCGCCAATGCGCCACACTACCCAGTTTCAGAGTAAGGAAGGGTGGCTTGCCCCCGCGCCGCCAATGCCACATTACCGGGTTTCAGAGTAAGGAAGGGTGGTCTTGCCCCCGCTGGCTTCGGCACATTACTACCTCACCGAGCCCTAAGAACCATCTCTTGAAACCGCCCCCTCATGATTTAGCTATGGCGTCGACCGTCATTTTGCAGTCGAACGGACCAGGATAAATGACTTCGCGGATATGGAGAAGCTTGTGAAAGAAGTAAGGAAATTCTAAAGCAAGGCGTAAATGCGTAGAATTACAAGAATCGCAGGCCCGGCACCGATCTCACCGATCTCACTGGGGCCTTTGCAGCTGACGCAAAGTGGCCGGGTCGCCTTAAGAGTGTGCCGAGCGCGCTCGCGTGCGTCGGCGGGTGCGCCGGGTAGTACGGGGAGTCGTTTCCGTGATCGACAGTTCGGAGAGAATGACCGGGGCACGGTTAGGGAATTCGGCGATCAGCGACAGACGGCCACCCATCGCCCCGATATAGTCGCGCAAGGTCGAAATCAGCAAATCGCTACGCTTTTCAAGGCGCGAGACACCGTCCTGGCCGATCCCGAGGGTTTCGGCGATGCTTTCCTGCGTTAGGGCCAATGCATGCCGGAGATCGTGCAGGGTCAATTCCTCAGCGATCAACTCTGCGGCACGCGCCTCGATCTTCTTACGTCGGTCTGGGCTAAGGCCTCTCATTTTTTCCCGCACGTTGGTAGCCAATGTTATCTCCTTTCCTTCGCTTTCAGCCGCGCCAGATGGGCGTCAAAACGCTCATCAGCCTTGCGGATCAACTGTAGAAGCGCTCTCGCTGCCGCCTGATTTATCGCCAGCGACAAGCAATATTGCGTGACGGAGGCTGTCGAATGCGAATGCCACGCGAGCCAGACGCCATCATCGGCCTTGAAGCGTAGCTCTTTCATGTTCGTGTGGCGCGAGCCGTTGAGCGTATCCACTCGCGGACGCCCAAGTTGAGGGCCGTATTCCTCGATCAGGCGCGCATTGGCTAACATCTCGTCTTGTACATCCTCAGATAATTCGTCAAACTCCGGCTCAAATTCGTCGCCTATCTCGACGCGCCATTTCACCGTTTGAGTATGGTCTAAACACCATATGACGTCAGATGCATATTGAGGGTCTTAATGGGAGCGCTCCCGGTGCGCTTGGGAGACTCGAGGACAAGAAGCAAGTCCTCGAGTTCTTGCAGCTCCGGCAGCCCCTAATTGATACGTTGGGTGTCACCCGGCATTCAACAAGAAGTAAAGCGGCTTTGGTACTGTCTTGGATTGGTGGCAAAGAAGCGAAACAAGCGATCGAAAGAGCAATTGAGAAGGAGGATGACAATCAAACCAGAGAGCAGTTCAAGGAAGCTCTAATCGAGTTTCACAAACGCTGGGGCCGCTGGAACTGAGGCGTAGGTTTCATCTGAAGGAAACGGGGATCAGCAAGTAGCTCTGCATCATTCATAACGAAAATATGATCACGGCGATGTCAATTACTTCCGCCCAAATCGGATTCCGTTGCAGAGTTGTGCACAATTCGAAAAGGTACGGCGCCGCAATCCGTGACCTAAGTATCTTTTTCTCGAAGGCCGCTGGCGGCTGTGGATTGACCGCCAGCGCTCCTACCGCCGAACGATGCATCTTTCCCCTAGTGATTCATGATGCTCCAGGGTGGTCCAACCAAGGAACCCCCACCGTCACGGGCCGCATCCACCGTAGCGCGACGAACGATTGATCGCCCATCCATGAGCCACATTTGTGTTTCCCCAGTGGAACCGTTATGCCAGAGGAGGTCGGCTTTACCATCCTCATTGAAGTCGTTTGTCCCGACGATGCTCCACGGCAAGCCAATCAGGATGGGCCTGGCGTTCTCGTCAACCACCGTCACCTGAGAGCTGATCCTACTGCCGCTCATAAACCAGACTTTGGTCTCACCTGTAGAACTGTTGTGCCAAACCAAATCCGTCTTCCCATCTCCATTGAAGTCGTTTGTCCCGACGATGCTCCAAGGCAAGCCAACGAAGAAGGGGCTACCGTTCTCTCCAAGCACCGTTGCACGACCAGTGAGCCTGTGTCCGTTCATAAACCAGAATTGCGTCTCGTTGGTAGTGCTGTTGTGCCAGATGATATCTGTTTTCTTATCGCCATTCATATCGTTGGTTCCAACGATGCTCCACGGCAACCCAACTAATGCGGGCCTGCCGTCTTGTCCGAGCACAGTGGCCCGGCCCTGGATCTTGAATCCGTTCATAAACCAGATCTGCGTTTCGTTGGTAGAACTGTTATGCCAGAGCAAGTCTGTCGTTCCGTCTCCATCGAAGTCTCTGCTACCCACGATGCTCCATGGAGGCCCTATGAGAGTCGCGCGTGCGCCGTCAACAATAGTCGCCCGACCCACCCTGGACGAGCCATTCATATACCAAATCTGCGATTCACCCGTCGAAGCGTTGTGCCAAAGAATGTCTGCGCGGCCATCACCGTTGAAGTCATTGCTCACGAGGAACGGTCTGGGCGGAATGAAGGCTCCGAGGTAGCGGTTGATTTCCTCCCATATCGGAGCAATCGGCGCGTCAGCGCATTCGGGAGTATCGCTCACCCACCGCCATTGCGAATAGCCATTGGGGGCGGGTCCAGGACCGGGCCATTTACCACACGTCTGGCCTGGTATGCACTTAATCTTGCACAGAGAATGAACCCCCATTAGGACTTCGTCTGTGCCGCGAACCGTCGCGAACGAGGGACCGCCGCTGTCTCCGCCCGCTATGTGCTGGCCGGCGATGCTGGAATACCAGTAGCGATCATCTTCTTCCCTTTGGGTCTTGAAAAAGCCAACGCGATATTGGCCATCTTGCTGCGACTGAGTGAGGCCCGCGCCTGACCCTTGCGCGAACTGATAGATGCCACGGCCAAAGGCCTTGATGGGCACCGGCGTCAACTGACCGAAGTAGGGGAATTGACCATCCCGAAAGATGTCGCGAATGAGACTTGTGGTCGATCCGTCCACAATAAAAGGCTGGTCGAGACGGATGATTGCAACATCAGCGGGCCTGAATCTGATGATTCTTATTGAGTGACGCTCTTGAGCGTTCTTCCATGCGGCGGTCACAGTTACGCTGTTCTCAGGAACTGGAATGAACGCCCCCTTATTATTCGGGTCGTCGTTGTCTACACAATGGGCGGCAGTAATCACCCAGTTGTTTCTGAGGAGCGATCCACTGCAGCCTGTGTCCAGTGTAACCAGGCTATACTTCTCTTGCATCTCGGTACTGACGACCGCGCCACCGACAAGCTCTTGCTGTACTTTGCGGATTTTCTCTTGTGCGGTGGCGACCCCGGTTAGAGCGATCGCCAACCCAGCGGAAAGGGCAATTCGAAAAGGGCGCGAGCTGCGCAAATCAGTTCTAAAGTTCATCACTCCTGTCTCCTCCTCCGTGGGATGGCTGGCGTCTCGCACGCCTTGCCGATCCGGTCACATTGTTTCGGTGTCACCACCTACGGACGACGCTGCTTGTTGGGAACCGTGGAATCGCCGGAGCGAATCACGTCCTCGCTGCTGAGTGCCGGTTTCCAGTAGCGGCCGCCAGAAGAACCCTCAAATCGACCAGACGGCAGCGGCGCATTTTGGTGCACGAAGAAACTCCAGTAGTGATTCGCGACATCCAGGTACTGCGGCAGGTTTTGCGCATCGGGGTATCTCTCAGCAGCAGTTGGCGAAGTGTCAACGGGCGTGCCGTGGAGCTGCTGCCGCGTCTGAGCGAAGGAGACGATCTCGAGAATAATCTCGTTAGGCTCGTCGGCTCGTACGCCACGTTCCGTGAACGCGCACGAGCCTGGCTGCAGGTTGTGCCCCGACGCACCGGCGGGTTGCGCCGCAGGTTTGAAGTAAACCGTCATGTACATGGTGGGTTCGCCGCTTGAATTGGTTCGCCCATTGACGACCCTGAATCGAAGTCCGCCGCCGCGGCAGCGAAGCTCCTGATACTGCGGCGGCGCGGCCGATTTAAGCGCTTCCGCGCTAGCCCGGTCACGAGCGGCTATGGTGTCGGACTGATAGACCTGCGTCGCGGTCCCAGCGTGGGAGGTCGGATTTGGTACTCCGGATGACCCTGGCAGCAGGGCGAACACACTCCGGAAGCCGCCCCAGCCGGTGGCGATCTCAGTGGGACCTTGCCAGGTGTCGTAGCCGCCCCCGGTCAGGTAGCCGTTGTACTTGCGCCACTGAAGTTTGCCGTCTTCAGTGATCGCGTAGATGATGCCATCACCGGTGGAGAAGACATTCTTGAAATTGCCCCAGCCGCGTCCGACCACCTTTGGGCCTTCAAACGCCTTCACGCCGTTGGCGTAGTCGATGTGCCTGAACCACAGCAAGCTTCCGTCCTGGGTGATGGCATAGAGGATTCCGTTGCCGCCGGAGAAGACGTGCCGGTAGGTGTTCCAATCGCTGCCCACTTCCCTTGGGCCTTCAAACGCCTTCACACCGTTTGTGTAGTCAATATGTCTGAACCATAGCAGTTTCCCGGCTTGGGTGATGGCGTAGATTATCCCGCCGCCGCCCGAGAACACATTGGTGTAGTTTCCCCAGCCTCGTCCGACGATCCTTGTGTCTGACCATGCCCTGACGCTCTCCGGTCCACTCTGTGGTCCGATCCCTGCCCTGAAGCCCTGGTGCAGGCTCCAGGTTAGAGTGCCATCCGGCAAGATGCCGTAGATGATGTTCCCGCCGCCGGGAAAGACCCGAGTGTACTGCTGCCAACCCCCGCCGACAGAATTCGGTCCATGCCCACGATACCGCGCCGGTTTCCGCGCCATCATGGCGGTACCAGGTCATCACCCCCTCGCCGTCGATAGCGTAAAGGTAAGTGACCTTCGGCGCCGTCTGCGCGTTGACCATGGCCGGCGCGCAGGAAAACAGGAACCAGACAAACCAGAGCGTGGGTTTCAAAATGATTCTCTCCATGTTTTTGTTGAATAGCAGCCTCGGTGGTGCGTTAGGGCCTTCTTCTCCGGTTCGGCGACCTCGAAGGGAGCGGTGCATAGACCATTTCGAAGACCAGTGTGGCGCGCGGTTCGGTTTCCGTCAGCGTTATCGTCCTGAATCCTTCCTGAGCCCGGACTTGCGGCACCGAGAGTTCGGACTCAGCCGCGTTGAGACCGGATGCCCGGCCACCCACAATGATTATTGTCCGTTGCTGGCCGGGTGGCGGCTGAGCCTGGCTGCCACTCTTCCATGCCTCAAAGGGCAAACTGCGATGGTCTACTAAATCAACGTCAACTCTTATTGGCGCCTTTAAGGGCAGATCTTTGGCCACAAAGTCGCAAACATAGAAGCCATTGGACTCCCTCATTTTGTCTAGCTTGTGGATGCCATAAAGATACTCTGACCGGACGTTTGCGTCTGGTTTGACCGAGACGGAAAATGCATCACACGAACTTGGCCCCGAGCCTGCGAAAACACCCGAGTCATACTTGTAGCCGAATTCCTTCTTGTATCGAACCTGCACGCGGATGGAGTTGAATGCTTGCGCTGTGATCCTGTCAGATTCTCGAGCCCGATCCTGATCGTTGATTCTTGGAGTCGACGTGATCTGCTTGAGCCTCCTGTCACGCCGTTCCTCTACCTGCGCACTCGCGACGCTCGCGCCGATGTTCGCCCCGGTTGCGCTGACGCCTTTTGCTTTGCGATCAAAACTACTGGCGACGGTGGTGATTGGGCCCGAATCGGGATGAGTCAGCGTGTTGGCTGTCGTCGCCGCTGCGCCGCAAACCAGGATCACCATCAGAGCGCTGGTTAGCTTTCGTGTCGTTCTTTCCATATATTTCCGTCCTTTCTGAAAACTACTCCATAACCGGCGACCGCCAGGGATACCGGCCTTCTATGAAGGAGTGGCGGGAACATGCCGAACATATCGCGGAAATGAGAGGGAATCCCTCATCGCCGATACGACCGGCCTAAATGGAACTTTACGGCGGCGTTAAATCCTCTCTGCGCGGCGGCACTCAGAGAATCTCGAATCTTCAGGGAGCCAGGTCCGACTGCTGTGTTACCCAGCGCGCCCAGGGCCGGGTCGCCGAAAATCCCAGTCGCAATATCAAACCCTAACCAATAGAAGACGTCAGGTTCGGCAGTGCGCGCCTTCGCCACGGTTTGGTCCGCGGCCGCGATAGCAGTTCCCTTTGCAGCAAGATCGGCATTTCGATTGCGCTCCAGGGAAAAGGCAACGGCGATGTCAAACCCTTCCCGTTCGGCTGGAGCAAGCGAGTCATGGATTCGTTGTTTGCCTGGACCCGGCAAGGTCTGACCTTCGGCAGCCGCCATGCCAATATCGAATCCTCTTCGACTGGGACCCGCAGGTTGTCGATTGCGAAGCTCTAAAGCCAACGCCTCGGTGTTCGCGACGGCTTCGCCCCTGGCGGCAAGAGCGTCTAAGTCGATCTTCTTTTCAAACACGTTGCGCAAGGCGTCATCTTTGACACGTACAGAATCCTCGGTGGCTAGAATTACTTTGGGTTCGGGGGAGATTACCGAGGAGCAGACCTTGCCCGACGCACCGAGAGAAGGCAGGACCGCGCAGACGCGATAGTTGTTCCCTCGCTGGGTGAGCAGTTCCGGCCCTTCAGGCGTGACGTCCACCGTGACTTCGGTCGGATCACCATCAGCGCTGATTTGCTTGATTTCGACCCACGCGGGCCCGACACGGAGCCGATCGAGTTGTACGCGATCCTGGCGTTCCAGCGTAATGAACTTCCCCGGAACATATATTTGTTGAACGGGTGTGTTGCGCCACCGTGCTGTGATGATGGTCCTAATTCGGGCCGCAGGGTCGCGTGAATTCCCTGTGCTTTTGGCTTGAGAGACCGTAGCGTATGCAGGTGCGGTCGGGGGTACCGCCAAGCCGCTGGCTGTGATCTCCTCGCTGCACTTCGTGTCATTAACATAGTAAAGGCTGACGAAGCAGAGTTTGTACTTGTATTTCGTATTCGCTCGCGGCACGACATCCCTAAAGTCAGATCCGAAGCTGCTGTCTCCTGCTTGCAGGCGCATCTGCCCGTCAAAGATGACCTGACCGTCCCTAAAGAGTTGGATATTCCTCAATTGGGACACCTGGTCCGAACTCCAGTGCAGCGTGATTATGAATGCATGATCGGTTGTCGCCGCGAGGTCCGGTGCCGTTATGGGCGGGTGCACCGGCGCCCCTGACCCTCCCGTCGACGACCCGCCTGACGAAGATGGAGCAGGTAGCGTTCTGACGCTCACCCAATCTGAACAGGTGCGATGATCCGCATAGACTGCGCACACGTGATATTTGTATAGAGTATCGGCATTCAGGTACTTGTCGGTCAGACTGTCGGTGCGGTTGTAGGATTCACCGATAAGGAACACCGAGCTATCTGTGTACGGCGAGTTCTGCCGTTCGATGACGAAATAGTAGACGTCCTGCCCCGTGTGCTCCCATGAAACGGTGATCCAGCCAGGTGCATTGGCTTGGGCAATCATGTGGGGCGCTTCTTGCCCCATCACTGATTCCGGAACAGCCGCGAACATTAGTAGGGTCAGGGTAGCGAGAAATATGCTAATCGTGTTGTGTCGTAGGCTTGTTTTCATTTCAGAGACCTCGATGGTAAGAATCCAGACAACGTAAACTGATATTCATGGTTCAGCAGTGTGAGGCGCTATGCCATTCGATCCGCTCATTCGGCGATTACGCCGGAATTGAATAGTGCCCACCTACTTGACAGTGGCGGAAAAGTGCAAACATATCGCGGATTTGTTTTGGCGGTCGGCGCACGCTGCGGCGAAATTGCGCCTCTCCGATCGAAAGGAAACCCCAGACTAGGAATATCTCACGGAATTATGCATGCCTGAGGGGTCAAGTGGGCGTTGCCTTCACAGCGGCTGTGTTATATCCTACGTTTCAAAGCCTTCGCGAAGGGGAACCCTTACAAGAATGATAGGTACGAGAAAAGTGAAGTCAGGAAACACCCTGATCGGCCTCGCCGTCCTTGTGTTGCTATTGGTCGCCCAGCAAGCCTCGACAATCGAGGCGGCGATGAGTAAGTGTATCGGCTCGACACCGTGCAACGCATGCAAGAACTGCAAGTATTGCGGTCACTGCGCGAAGGAAGGAAAAACGTGCGGGGTTTGCAAGAAACCGTAGAGACGGTCAAGGTTGGTCAAACTGAACTGAAAGGGTGCAAGGGCCACTTCAAAGCAGCGCTCTGGTGACGGCCTCTCGGGGTCAGGCGTGAAATATTGATATTTGATCTCTTTGCCCGCGTGCGCCGGCGTGAGCCAAATCGCAGAGCGCCTTGACGCACGCCTAAGGTTTTCCCTGATTGTCTCCACAACTGTTCTAGGATAGCTTGGTTGCGCACACGGGATGTTTTTAACGTCAAGAAGTGATCTGCAATTGCTGTAATTTGTAGTCACGACCGCGCAGCTTTCGTCAAAACGACGAAGTAAGACCGGTTACCCCGCAGAATTGTCCCAAACGGCAGCGCTATCGTGATGGCGTCTATATAAACAGGTCCCGCCCCGGCCACGCCGGCTTTTCTGGCGCGGTTACAGTTGGGCGTGAAGTGGGTTCGGAACCGGCGATCAACGATGCCGTAGGGGTGCTATCAATGAACTCCAACCGCAAGTACTTGATTCTCTGGGCAACCGTAGCGTTCGCCTTGTTCTTCTTCGGTGCCTCTCCTGCATTGGCTCAGATATCTCTGGGTTCCGCGCAAAGTTTCGGCGTCCTTGGCGGGTTCGACCGTGACCAATACTGGCTCGACCACCATCACCGGTAACCTGGGCGTTAGCCCGGGCACTGCGGTCACGGGTTTTCCTCCGGGGACGGTGACCGGAGGAACGATACACTTGAACGATGCGTCTGCAACTCAGGCTCAAAGCGATGTCACCACGGCGTTCAATGCAATAGCGGGAACGGCTTGCGATGTCGATCTGACCGGTCAGAATCTCGGGGGTCTAACGCTGACGCCGGGGGTGTATTGTTTTGCGTCGTCGGCCCAGTTGACGGGAACACTTACTCTCAACGCCCTTGGCAACCCAAACGCACTCTTCATCTTCAAGATCGGGAGCTCTCTCACAACTGCGAGCAACTCGTCTGTTCAGGTGATCAATGGCGGTAATAATTGCAACGTGTTTTGGCAGGTTGGCAGTTCCGCGACGCTCGGCACAAGCACCAGTTTTGTTGGAAACATTCTGGCGCTTACCAGCATCACGCTGACTACCGGTGCAAACGTCTCCGGCAGAGTCCTGGCGCGAAACGGCGCCGTGACTATAGATACCAGCAACGTCACCATATGCCCACCTGCCGGAGTCTGTCCCGTCATCACTGTGAACCCGGCAATCCTGCCCAACGGCGTCATTGGAACCCCTTATAGCCAGACGGTCTCGGCCGTCGGTGGAACCGCGCCTTACACCTTCACGGTCTCGAGCGGGGCGCTACCGACCGGCTTGACGCTCAACGCAAGCACCGGCGCCATTTCGGGAACCCCAAACACCCCAGGTACCTTTAACTTCACAATCACTGCCACCGACGCAAACGCCTGCCCAGGCAGCAGGCCGTACACAATCGTCATGGCGGGCCCGGCCACCTGCCCGGTTATCACAGTAAACCCGGCGACGCTGCCCCCGGGTGTCATCGATACGCCATACAGCCAGACGATCTCGGCCACTGGCGGGACCGCTCCCTATACTTTTACGCTAACGAGCGGGGCCCTTCCCAACGGGCTGACGCTGGACGCGACGACAGGCATCATCTCGGGTACGCCGACCACCGCCGGTCTATTCAGCTTTACGATAAGAGCCACGGATGCCAACAGTTGCCCCGGCAGCAGGCCGTACTCCATGGTGATTCCGGTCGTACCCATCTGTCCGTTCATCACGGTCAACCCGGCAACGCTGCCCTCGGGTGTCATCGGCACACCATACAACCAGACGATCACGGCCACCGGCGGAACCCCGCCTTACACGTTCACGGTCTCGGCAGGAGCGCTACCACCAGGGCTGACGCTTAATGCGACGACAGGCGTTATCTCCGGGACGCCGACTGTCGCCGGCCAGTTCAGTTTCACCATCACGGCTACGGACGCAAACGGTTGTCCTGGGAGCCGAGCATACACAATCGGAATTCCCAGCGCCCCCAACTGCCCAATCATCTCGGTCAGTCCGCCGGTGCTGCCTCCCGCTGTCGTCGGGGTCTTCTACAGTCAGTCGGTTTCGGCCAGCGGCGGAACCGCACCGTACACATTCACGATCTCGAGCGGGGCGTTGCCGCCCGGACTGACCTTGACCGCCACGAGTGGGGGGACCGCTCTCGTATCGGGTACGCCTACCGTGGCTGGCACGTTCAACTTCACAATAACGGCGACTGACGCGAACGGGTGTACCGGCAGCCTGGTGTATTCCAGCCAGGTAACGAATGCGCCGCCACCGCCTCCTCCGCCGCCTCCGGGTGGGACCGTTCCAACTCTATCGGAGTGGGGCGCGATATTGATGGCCTTGCTGATAGTTGCCGCTTGCACCTTCTTCCTGGTCGGACACGGCAAGGTAGCAATGTCACTCGCGGCAGCCGCTCCCTCAATTCCGTCAACCGAGCGGAACAGGACGCTTGACTGGAAGCTGCTGGCTCGCACTGCGGCGTACGTCGAGGCTGGAATTGCGCTTGTGCTGATCGCGGTTTCCGCGAACCCAGTTGATATACTCGGCGCGCTCAATTCGGGTCTCGTGGTCGCTTTCATCCTTCACTTGTTGATTGGGGGAGCGCGGCGGGATTAAAAGATGTGCGTCGACTAGCAGATTCTGAAGGGTGACGAGGGGTCTAGCGGTGCTCGGCAAGCATGAATCTATTTCTCTTTCTCTTTGGAGACCAGCGCGAAGATAGAGTAGCGTATTTTCAACCTGGCAAGGTGTCCGGTGGGTATGTTGCCGAGCGGGCGAGTGCGTAACTTTCTGACCGCCAATCGCAAGCCGCTGCGGTTCCTGGCGCTGTTCGTTCTGATATTTGCGGCTAGCTATTTGGTGTTTGGAGTCATTCCGAGAGTTCGATGGGGAGTCATCAATCCCTACACCGAGCTTCTTGCGAAAACGGTCGCGGCAGTAATCAATCTGTTCGGCGCGGGCGCTGTTTCGAACGGCGCACTGGTTTACTCTCCTCGTTATTCGATGGACATTGCGATGGGATGCGACGGGGTCGAAGCGTCGTGTCTCTACCTGGCGGGAGTGGTTGCATTTCCTGCCACGTGGCGCGCAAGGCTGATAGGGTTGGCGTTCGGGGTCCCTCTGATCCAGGCGATCAACTTGATTCGCCTCGTGGGGCTTTACTATGTTGGCATGTATTTGCCGTCAGTAGCTGATCAGATTCATGACTACGTCGCCCAGAGCATCGTCATTCTTCTCTCCACGGCAATCCTCATCTTCTGGCTCGAGCGATTTGGCGTTCGGCATCAGCGGGCATAGGTGGTTCAGGCTATTCGCGCTGGCGTTCGCTCTCTACATCGTGCTCCTCCCGCTGTGGTGGTACTCTCTCAGCGCTATCTCGTCGGCAGCGGGCACATGCGCGAGCTGGATCTACGGGTTCCTCGATGCGGGGGTTGGAATCAGGCCCAGAGACAGAGTGGTTCAACTTGTAGTGAACGGAAAGTTACAGTCGAATGGTCTAAGAATAGATATGGTAACCTTCGGGTTGCCGATGCTTGTCGCGTTGCTGATCGTGACTCGCTCGAACTCACTGGTTGCGAAGCTACGGGCGGTTGCGATCGGGGTCGCGGTGATGTTCGGGCTAACCGTTTGCGCGGTGATGGCCTGGGCTAAGATGGCGAGCTTGCAGCTCGAGCAGCAAGCCTCGCCAGGAAGCGTCGAGGGTAGCTTTTCCTTTCTGGCTTTTCACGGCTATACGTTTTCGCAACCAGCCGTAGCCGTATTGATCTGGTTGACGCTGATCGTGTTGGGATTGTTCAAGGGAGGATCGAAGCTCGAAAGGGGTGTTGCGACGGTCGGACGCAACGCGCCGTGCCCCTGCGGAAGCGGACGAAAGTACAAACGCTGCTGTGGCGCCTGATGCTTTCATCCTTTGTCGTGCGAGGCAATCGGCGCCTAGATCGAAAGCAGACGGTCAAAAAATGAGCGGTAACGACGAAGAGCTACGCGTAGATCTTCAGTCGAGACATCATCGCCTCTGGCCCACGCTTTTTCGAGATTGGCTCGTTCATCGGCGAACACCTCCGTGAGGCGTTTCATCACTTCGGCTACGAGTTCGTCCGCGTGTTTTACGGATGCTCCCGGGTCTTCCACGAATCCGGTCTGGATTGTTCCCCATCGAGAACGGAAGCCCTCGAGCGCCGCTTGCTCAAACAGCGATGGTGATTCTTCTTCCGGTTGACTGCCGGCGGCGGATCGATAACCCACCTCGCTACGCTCGCGTCCCTCATCGCTTTCATCAGAAACCAGTGCTTGCCTCGCAGACGCGGCGGCCGCCAGATTCTCGGTTGTCAACGGCTGCGTATCACTCGTGCTTCGGTCAATCAGCGGTTCAGTCGCCATTTCACGTCTCCTCTCAGTCATCTATCTGAACGCCATTTAGAGTCATCCCGTTTACTGCAGGACAGAGCTGACTGCGCGAGTCAAGCGCGTCCGGCGGTCGCCTTTTCCTTTGTTTCGGCGATGCGCACGTCGAGCAGATCTTCAAAGAGCATGCGATAGTGAAGCAACGCGGTTCTCAGATCCTCCGTGCTTGTTTTTTCGGCGCCGCCGCGGAGCGCGATTTCGTGAGCGATCCGATAGTTCTTGACGACAAGCGAGTGATCCACGGAGAGGTCAGCGGCCTGCTGCTCGAAGTCGCCATCGGATACCCGCGCGCTGTCATCACGTTGGTCACCAGTTTGTCAGCGTTAGCCACGGCTGATGCCGGATCATCGACGAATCCGGCCTGCTCGAGTCGCCATTCCCCTGCAAACCGATCGCGATCTTCAGCAGACAAAGGGACCAGGTTGAATTCTTCCACGCGCTTTTCGCGTTCGTGAAGAGTCTTTTCAGTCCGCGCCCGATCGCCTTCGGCTGCAGCGAGCCTTTCATACTCAGGTCCGAATTTGGATTGGAGCCTCCTGGTCTGTTTATTTTGGAGATACATCCAAACCGCCGCCACAATCGCCACGGTGGCGACCAACGCGGCAGCGACAATGATGATGATTGTTTTGTCCATATTATCGATCCTCCTTCCAAATTAGAATGCGCCGATACCGAGTTCCATCACAGTTCAATTTTGGACAACTGCGCAAATAAATCCTCGAGTGAGGGAGGCGGCGGCAAGAGCGCCCTGACAACACACCGTCTAACCATGAGACGCACAAGAATCAAGCGAGCAGATGAGCGCCAGGAAGCGGAGCAATCGCGGCGCGCCAGATGTGGTTGAAAGCGCTCCGCGAAAGTTGTGAAAGGCTGTGAGGCGAGGTCACTGGTTCCCGTTCTTGTTTCCGTTCTTGTTTCCCTTCTTCTTGGCGGGTTTTCTGTCCGCGTTTGAAGGAACGGGCTTCGTCGCGAGTTGCTGCTGCGCAGCCTTACGCTCCGCCTTTTGCTGCTGCTTCTGTTGTTGCTGAACCGGCGGCTGTTGCTGGCGAGCCGCTGCTTTACGCGCTGCTTTTTGCTGCTGCTGCTTCAGTTGCTGCTGAACCGGCGGCCCCTTTTCGTGAGCCTCTGCTTTACGTTCGGCGTTTTGTTGCTGCTTCAGTTGCTGCTGAACCGGTGGCTGCTTTTTGTGAGCCGCTGCTTTACGTTCGGCGTTTTGTTGCTGCTTCAGTTGCTGCTGAACCGGTGGCTGCTTTTTGTGAGCCGCCGCTTTACGTTCGGCTTTTTGCTGCTGCTTCTGCTGAGTAGCGGTCTCTTCTTGCGCTGCGTGACGCTCCACTTTCTCCTGGACACGTTGCTGATCCTGGAGCTGGCGCATCTCTCGCTTTCCGCTTTTATTGCCCTGCGCGATCTGCGCGGTTAGCGCCGCTATGCGCGCCTGGCGCGCCTGGTCGGTCATCGTTTGGTTATGTCCCTTCTGAGCCGGCAAACCGTCTGGCCGAATCGCGGTGACTGTTTGACCGCTATTGTCTATCTTGAGCTTTCGCTTTCCGGCCGCCTCGGGAACGGATTTGGCGTTGAACGCTTGCGGTGTGCTAGCGGCGAACGCCGGCCGGAGTGGATCCTGACTGGTAACTACGGCGCGGTTCAGCGCCTGGGTATCGGGCGCCCGGACCCTCTGCCGGTGTGACCGGATTCCAGGCGCGAGTTCTCTAAGTCTCGGGACCGCGTACGGATCAAGCACTGGACGCGACCGCGCAAGAAACGCGGAATCTGCTATCAGCGCCGTGCCCGGCGTTACTGCTTGCGCGAAGTCCGACGTGAGCACAACTGTTACTGCTCCGGGGACATTGTAGTTTACGATACTTGTTACGTTCACGTTCTGAGTTATATATGTTGTCGACCCGATATACTGGGGTTGATAGTTCCGATCGTAGTAACGGGAAACGTATGGATCACCCGGACCCAGTGGCGCCCAGCCGATTCTATCGTCCTGGCCAAACGCGATGAACGCCACAAGCGCCGGCGAGTAAATTGGGCGTGACACTATCTCACCCGGGACCCAGTACCACCTTTGGTTGACGTTGACCCATCGACCATAGTGATATGGCGCCCAACCCCATTGCTCATTTGAGACCCAAGTCAGACCCAGCGGCTGATCGTTGTACCATGAGCCGTCGCGGTAAGGCGCCCAATTCGAGCCAACACGCGGTCGCCACGAGTGCCCGTGACCCGGCACGTCTTCCCAGTCGCCGTAGTCATCGAGGTCGTCAAGACCCGCCACCTCCGCATTATCCGGTATGTACTGATAGCTCGCCGAGCGCCTGTAAGGATCGTAGTAGTACGGATCGTCCTGGTATCTTTGGTAATCCGCGTAACGTCCATCATAAGTGTTCGGGTAGCGGTAGGAGTAGTAGTCGTTGGTTATGTTTCCGCAGACCCCGGAATCGAGTTGCGAGAGATAGGCATCGCCCACATCGCCGCCGCCAAAGGTCATCAATTGCCCCCTGCCAACCTGCCCGGAGCCCGCAAGACCGACGATCTGGGCAATCCCGGCCAGCACGGAGACGAGCGTGCTCCCTCGATCGTCAATTCCCACTTGATACAGTCCCGGCTGCTGAAAATCTACCGCGCCGTTTGGGGTTGCGACCTCGAATAACTCGCCGGACGCAAGCGCTCCGACATCGAACACTCCGGAGCCCTCCCGAAGCGCCAACTGAGTGCGCCGCTGCGACAATGAGAGAACATCCAGTGAAGTCCGCGGATTTAGACGGGCGTAGTTGCGGCCGCTAAAAGCAACCCCCGCGTGCGATTCATCTTTCACATAGACGCGGGAGCCGACAGACACCGGAGTGTTAACGCTAGCCTTGCCCCAATCCGTCCTGGATTGGTCCTGACTATCGGCTTGAGGATCGGTCGGGCGATCTACTCCGACCTCGCCATCCAGCCGATCGATGCGCGCGGCCAACGGCATCGCGTCGGCAGCCGCGGCGTTGTCGGTTCCGGTCTTGGGACCTGAGCAACCCGCGCTTACCATGCCTGCTACAACTATCAATAAGACTGCGAAGGAGAAGGATGATGGCTCTCTTCCAGCTTTGGCGACTTGATTAAAACTCATATTATTCTTCCTTTTTGCGCGCGAGCGCAGCAAATCAAGTACATTTCTTGTTTAGCCATTTTCAGAAAGCGAACGCGTCGCGCTGCGATTCAGCGTTACTTGAGATTCTGAAGCTCGCCGATGCGCTCCTGCATCACGCGAACATAGGTTGCGACTTCGGAGCCATCAAATCCAGCCGCGCGAAATGCGTCCCCGATCTGTTTTTCCGAAAGCCGCCCAAGCATCGCGCCCATCCACCTCGCGCTATCCACACTGATTCCCCTTAGGGCGTCCGGGTCTTTGCCCTTGTAATGGAATCGAACCTCGCCGCTTCGGACGCCGTCGATGAAAGTCTGATGAGAGTAGTCAGAAGGATTGCCTTTAGACCCGGCCGGGGCATCGGAAAAGAACAGGATTTTGCGCACCAGCGACCCGGTCGAACCGAACGAGGCGCCAAGATCGGACACATAGTAGATCCTTTCATCAGGATCACCGCCGCTCTCCTTATCGTACTTCAGCACCTTGTTGTTATCGTTCTTGAGGTCCCAGTTATTGAGCAGGACCATAAGAACTTTGAGCCCATCCAATTCACGAGTTCCCCTGAAGGCGTTGCTTTCCCAGCTCCATAACCCAACTTCCTTGTAGCGGTTATGAGTGCGCTCGAACCTTACGTCCGAAGCATCGCCCTCGGACCATCCCTCGATATGCGCGCGCTTAACGAAGTAGTCTTCGTCCACATGGTAGCCCATCGCCCACACAAACCGAGTCGCCGCCGTTTCAGGGCGCGCCTCCGAACCAAACTTGACAGTCCAATCTCTACCCTTGTCGTCTTTGACGATGATCTTTTTCGACGTACCCGATGTTGACCGGCGCACGAAGGTAAACGTGGCCGAGCTGTCTGGAGCGCCGTCAGGGCCACCGGGACCGTAAAACAGATCCAGACTCTCGACGGCCTCCGGCTCCTTCCACAGAGTCGCGTGACCATCACGTGCTTGTACGAAAATCGCTTTGCCTGCCTTGTGTCCTGAATGCCCCTGTTTGCCTTGATTGTCAAATCCGGGACCATAGGCGAACCCAGGAGCGACCGCGCCGATCAACAGAAGGGCGAGGACGCCGGATCCTTTCGTGAGTTTACGCGCAATAAAGTCTCTAAACATAACGTTTCCCTCTTGTGTTTTCTTAAAGATCAACCCTCATTCGAACGACGCCGCGTCATGGTGACGTTCGCTGGATTTAGTTTTCGGTATCGCCGATTACTATCTCCACCCGCCGATTTATCTGTCTGCCTCTACGTAATGTATTCTCCGCAACACTCACGGGTTTGTGTATCGTTCAATAGATTGGTTTACTGATGCTCGAGCGCGGCGGCTCTAGGGCTCTGGTGACCAATGCTGCTCTTAATGACTTCGTAACCATAGCCTGATTCCGCGCTCGGCGCTGTTCAATATTGGACGAATCAAAAAATGCCCCCCGACCTGCCGACTTTAGGCCGGGGTCAAGACTGAAATATTGATATTTGATCTCTTGCCCGTTAGCGATCATGGCGGCAGCGAACCTTTTAGTAGCACGATCAGGAAATCTGTGCCACAATCAGCAATTAGATTTTCCAGGGGTCAACGGATTTGATATGGCAAATGGCACTACACTCAAGCGATTTGGCGTCTCGATGAGGGACGATCTTCTCGATAGATTTGACGAGTTGATAGCGCTCAAGAGCTACGACACCCGGTCGGAAGCAATCAGCGACTTGGTTCGTCGCGCCCTTGCCGAAGAAACACTGACTGATGACGCCGCCCAGGTCGCGGCAACAATCTCGCTAGTCTACGACCATCACGTGCGAAACCTGAATGCGAAGCTAACCCAGTTTCAGCATCAGGCCCTGGACATCATCACGTCGACCGTTCACGTTCATCTGGATGAACGCAATTGCCTGGAGGTACTTGTGGTACGCGGCCCGTACGCACAAGTGCGGAGTCTCGCTGATCAACTCATCAGCGTAAAAGGCGTCACACATGGAAAGTTCATAACTACGATAGCTGAGGCGGGGCAGCATAAACACAGCCGCCGTTCGCATTCCGACAAGCACACGCACTAGCCAAATAAGGGAACCATGAAAATCACTCGCGTGACGTTTCCCGGAATGATCTCCCAGAGCATTTGCATACTGCTCATCGTCGTGCTGGCACATGCCTCCGGCTGGGCACAAACTGACGCCGATCGGGTCGTCTCGGGCGTGATTGTGACCGACAAGAACGAGGCGGTTGAAGGCGCCTCGATAGTCGTTCGTTCTGCGTCCGGGGAAAGAAAGGCAACAAGCGATTCTACCGGCGCGTTTCGCTTGAGTGTGCCGGGTGGGCCTCTGACTATTAGAGTGGAAGGTAAGAATCTTGACCCAGTCGAAAAGCTCGTCGATACCGGGCAGGGAACGGAGAATCTCAGCATCAGAGTCAAATACATAATCCCGCCGGTTCACGAGAGCGTCGTCATCCACGCCGAATCGCTTGACCCGACGATTGACCAGCGTAATGACATTGTTTATAAGAACTCGCTATTTGGGCGAGACGACCAACTTATTCAAACGCTAAACGCTGGGATCAATGTCGGCCAGCACGAAGGCGGCGGGAAGTCGCTCGAGGTCCGCCGTTTCGGTTACAACCTCGATCACGGCGGAGTCAATGGAGGGCTGAAGATTCTCGTTGATGATGTGCAGCAGAACCAGGGAACGCAAGGGCACGGGCAAGGATACCTCGGACAGTTGAAGAGCCTCAGTCCCGAACTGGTCGCAGATGTGGAAATACTCAACGGGCCGTTCAGCGCACAATACGGCGACTTCTCCGGCCTCGGAGTCGTCCACATACGTTTGAGGGAATCTTTTCCGGAACAGCTGACATTGCGGACGCAGGGCGGATCATTTAATGAGCGACGCGCTTTCCTGGCTTACAGCCCGGATCTGCATAACGACAAGGCTTTCATTGCGTATGACTACTCCTACACTGACGGGCCTTTTCTAAACCCTGGCCGCTACCGGCGCGACAATGTAACCGGCAACTATACTCATCAACTCACGGACAGTCAGACGCTCGGATTCAAATTGAGCCTTGGCCGCAACAACTTCTTCTCTTCGGGACAAATCCCCTTGGACCTGGTAACGGCAGGAGAGCTTGATCGCTTCGGCTTTATTGATCCGTTCACCGGCGGGCGCGTCAAGACAGGCATATCCAGCTTCTACCACAAGCGTGATCTCAAGTCAGGCGGCACTCTCAAGGTGGACGGCTTTATTGGCCGCTCGCTGTTTGACCTCTTCTCAAATTTCACTTTCTTCTTGAATGATCCGGTCTTCGGCGACGAGATTCAGCAGCACGACTCTCGATTGCAGGAAGGGGTCAATATTCAATACCTGCGCCCCTATAAACTCTTCGGGCGAGATGTGCTGTTTACCGCGGGTGTCAGCCTGCTCTCCAATCAGATTAATGTTGGCCTCTTCCCGGCATTCGAGCGTAACCCGAACCGCCTCGAGTTGAAGCAGGCGCTCGGCATTGATAGTCCGGCGGTTCTATTAACGAGCGCACACGCCAACGTGACAAACACAGGAGCGTTCGTACAGCAGGGCATGAACTTTCTCGAGGGCCATCTGCATTTGGAAGGCGGGCTGCGCTATGACTATTTTCGCTTCAGGCTCAGCGACGGAATAAATGAAACACCGACAGAAAGGATGACATTCTCGGGGACAGAAGGCGCGGGGCGCTTTCAGCCAAAGGCTGCGGTCGCTTACACCGTCTCAGACCCCGTCCCGTTGACCTTCTATCTCAACTATGGTCGCGGCATCAACAGCCAGGACGCGCGGGGAGTTGTCCAGCAAGCTTCATCGCCCAAGATCGCAACGACTGACTTCTACCAGGCGAGCGCGGCATTCAACAAGCCACGATTCTCCGTAAGCACGGATTACTTTCTCATAGACCATTCTAACGAACAGGTCTACATCCCGGATGACGGCACTTTCGAGTTTCAGGGTCCAAGCCGATCCACCGGGTACGAAGCCAAGGTTTCGGCGCAGATCACGCGACATCTGACTTTCAATAGCGGTCTGACGCAAGTGACGCAGGCTTTCTTTCGGGGAACGTCACCCAGAGTTTATGTGGACAGCTCGCCACACACGGTCGCAGATGCCCGATTGAGCTATTCTGGCTTTCGCGGATTCTATGGGACGCTGGCGTATCGTCACACCGGCAACTACCGGTTGGATGGAGAGGACGCCAGCATAAGGGCCGCGGGGTTGGACGTGCTCGATTTGAGCATAAGGCAGCGCATTCGGTCGTGGGTTGACTTCAACTTCTCGATTGACAATCTGACGGATAAGCGCTACCTCGAAACCCAGAACTTCTTCGAGTCGAGAGTGCATCCTGGTGACCCGATCATAGCTCGGATTCACGGGACACCTGGTTATTCGATAGGAGTGACCGCCGGCTTAACGTTTCACTTCTTTGGTAAGTAAAGAGAGAATGAGAGAGAGAGTTTGAAACTAATCTCAACAATTGTATACTTCGATCCAGCGCACAGATTTCTAAACCATGCAGCGCAAAATAGTTGGCGATGAGGATTGAGCGGACAATGCATCAGGGGTTCTTATTTAGGTTGCGTGCAGCGAGCGCAGTGGCAACGTTGTTGCTCAGTTGGCTCGTTACACCCGTTGGGCTTATCACTTACTCGTCCGATGTCTGCTCGATGGCCTGTTGTGTTAAAGAAGGCCGTTGTTGTTGCAGCCCTCGACGCTCTGCTGTCAAGGGACAAGCACCTGATGATACTGCAAAATTTACTCAACCTGACCTGTCATCCCCTTGCAACGAAGGATGTACCGCGCCGGGCTTCATATCATCTTTGCGGTTGCAAGATCTGGATCGGCATGAATGTCATAGCTTAGGTGTTCGCACTTCGTCGGCAATCAAGTCAGAGCGATCTCCCGACTCGCTCGATTCGATCAAGGCGAAGGCGTCTTCTCCTCGCGGCCCTCCCATTCTCTTCGACACTCAATCAGCTTAACCTTCAAGTCCCTAGTTCGGCTCGACGATGTGCTAGCACGCGATGACTCTCACATTCATCGCGTGGTTTGTTCTTTCCTGAAGTATGGCCAAGCACGCGCTTCCGACTTTCGGGATTAGGACGCTACCCACATTGATTAAGCCGCCTTCCTTAATTCGCGCTCAAGTCATTGCAAAACGCGAACAGATGTGGCTCAAACAGCACATGGAGGGGTCAGGCTTCACTTCGTTGACATTTGATCGCAACAAGAGCAAGAAAGGAGGACAGTAGCTGTGGAGGAAGCGGTGATCGTTCAAGCGGGTGGGGGTCAGGCGAAATATTGATATTTGATCTCTTGTCGTGAGAATCGAGGCTCGTACATCCTGAACCGATCTTGGCCGAGCCTGAGGCTAACCGTGCCCTGGCGGTGCCCGAAGGCCGCACGCTCGGGAACCAGGAGCGCTATATGTCAGGGTTTCCGAAATGCCGGTTTTTCAGCCGAGTAAACCAGCTTCCCGCTGATAAAGGTCTTCAAAACGATGATGCGCAGCAACTCTTTGGGCGCAATCGCTAAAGGGTCCTGCGAGATCACGATCAGATCGGCGAGCTTTCCCTGCTCGATTGAACCCTTTTGCTTCTCCTCAAACTCAGCATAGGCCGCTTCGATCGTATAGCCTCGCATTGCCTCCTCCAAAGTCATTCGCTGTTCCGGATACCAGCCACCCTCTGGTTTGCCTTGCGGGTCCTGGCGAGTCACCGCCGCATAAATCCCATAGAACGGATTCAATGTCTCGCCGGGAAAGTCGGAGCTGATAGGAACATGAGCTCCAGTCTTGAGCACTGACCGCCACGCGTACGCGCCTTTGATCCGCTCCGGGCCAATGCGGGTCTCGGCCCATGCCATGTCCGAGGTACAATGAGCCGGCTGCATCGACGCAATCACACCGAGCCTGGCAAAACGTGGGATGTCCTCGGCCCCCAGGACCTGGGCGTGCTCGATGCGCAGTCGCGCGTCGTTACCTCCGACACCGGCGGATGTTGGGGAAACCGCTCCAGTAGCCTGCTTCAAGGCCTTCTCATAGGCGTCCAACACCTGATGGTTCGCGGCATCGCCGATGGCGTGAGTCGCTACCTGAAAGCCTCGTCCCAGACACCGGCGCGTCAGGTCGTAGATTTCTGCTTCCGACGTCGTGCTCATACCTCTTGCATTGGGCGCGTCTGAATAGGGCTCGAACAGCGCAGCCCCTCGAGAGCCCAGAGCCCCGTCGGCAAAGATTTTGACGCTGCGAATCGTGAGCCTATGCTGCGGATCAATCTCGGGACCGCGTTTGAGCCAGTCATCGATCAAACCAGGATTCGCTCCGTCAAGCATTGCATAGACCCGCAGAGGCATGCGCCCCGCCTTAACCATCTCGCTGAATGCCTGTACCATGACGGGCGTCACTTTGGCTTCGTGTACCGAAGTCAATCCGTTGCGTAGGCACTCGCGCGCCGCAAGCTCGAGGGCAATCTTCACCGATTCCATATCGAGCTGCGCAACGTGACTCGCAACCAGATCCTGCGCGCGATTGATCAGAATACCCGAGGGTTCGCCGGTCTTTTCGTCCCGGAGAATCTTTCCGTTCTCCGGGTCGCGGGTGTTCTTGTTGATGCCGGCGACGAGCAACGCTCTCTTGTTGGCCCACGCCGCAAACCCGTGGAGTCCAGTGAGGAAAACCGGATTTGTCGGGGCGGCTTCGGTCAACAGTTCCATGAGTCGGATAGTTTGCGGCCCACTTACCTTCATCCCAACCCCAGCCGAGTATCCACTCGCCAGACTTGAGAGTCGCGGCTTTCTCCTTCACTCGACGGGCTGCCTCTTTAGGAGTCGCGACGCCTTTGAGATCGAGTTTGAGAAAGCTCTCGCCGAGGCTCATCAAGTGCCCGTGGGCATCGATGATCCCCGGCAGAACAGTCGCGCCGCCAAGATCCAGTGTCTCGGCGGCATTCCCAAACAATGTCTTCGCTTCAGCGGTGGAGCCCACCCACGCGATTCGCCCGTCTTTGATGGCGACGGCTTCTGCGAGGGGCTGCCGGGGGTTCATAGTTATAATGTGGGCATTCAGCAGGAGTAAATCAGTTCGCGTCTGGGTCTGGGGCAATACCGAAGGGATCGGTAGGAGCAATGCGGTGACTGCGATGAGCGTGGTGAGACGTTTCTCAGCGTCTTCGCGTGGAGAATGCCAGTGAAACGTCTCACCCCGCTCATCGCAGTCACATCATTGCTCGATCCCTTCGGTATTGCCGCAGACTCAGACGCGAACTGATTTACTCCTGTGATGCGCACATTATAACTGATGAACGCGAGGCCGTCTATCGGCTCGCCATCGATGACGGGCGAATGGCGTGGGTGGGCTCCGAGCCCCTAGCGAAGACATTGTTTGGGAATGCCGCCGAGCATCGGCATCGTCACTGTTCTACCGAAGCTCTTCAAGTGCCCGTGGGCATCGATGATCCGGCTTCACGGGTTCGCGGCGCCGAGATCCACCCCACAGAGGGAGTCAAATTCTTCCCGCTCTCATCTATGCCGCGTTCCGCTGGGTTGAGCACTCAAGGCGGTACGAGGATCGTAGCGATCGGCCGCCAGGAGATTCTGGATATCGATCCGAAAGCTGGAATGCGAGCGTTGGGCCGGCAGATCAGGTCGGGCGCGGTTACGTTCGAGCTGATAACCGCGAACAACCGACGAGATCCACGAACAGCTCGTTCGCTATGCGTCGCTTCTGGGAAGACTCGAACGACGCCTCGACTGGCAGTTAGGCATTCCATTTACCAGAGAGTGAATGGGCCTATTTCGGTGAGCTGTTCAAACCCGGAGCTTTTGATTCTTTGCGATGAGAATTCTCCGCGCTAAGAACCGCCAGGCTCGCCAATCAATCGCCACCATTTTCTCACTGGCTGTGGCTGCTGGCTTTCCAGGACTCGCTCGCGTTCCTGTTTGGCCCAGTCACACAAGAGCTGCTTGTCTGAGTCCGACAACTTCGCGGCCGGATGAATAAGCACGTACGAACTCATCGGCATCTCACCCTTCTCCACCTGCTCGCATAACTCCTGAAGCTTGCGAGCCTTTCTCTTTGGTTCGTATGTGCCCCATTCTGACAGGGACAACTCCTTGCGGCCATCATTGACATCGCTGACGATATACCAGGACACAGGTGCTATCTGGCTGTACCAGGGCCAGGTCGTTTTGGACGAATGACAATCCGAGCACGCGCGCTCCAATATGGCGGAGACCTCCGGGCTCATCTGGGTATTGGCCTGGATCGTCTTGGTTTCGTCGACTGCCGGGTTAGTCTTTGCCGGACGGATCACCTGAATCACAACAAAAGCGCACGACCAGGCCTATCCCGATCCACTTGAGTATTCTCTTCATTCACACCTCCGCGAAATGGGTACGCAACCAATCGTTGTTCGTGGTTACTGTTCCTGTCAAGGATTGGTCGAAGGTCGGGTGAAACGATGGGACGTGAAACTTTCGTTAGAACTGCCGCTGGTTCCGCTCGAACCTTAGATCCGTGTGGCGGGTGGACCCTGCCACACTGGATTAAGAATGTTTACCCGTTATTCCCATTTGCCACAGCATGAACGAATAGAGTGAACGCCAGCTCGCGCAAAGCGTCGTATCGGCCGGATGAGCCGCCGTGCCCCGCGCCCATGTTGGCTTTGAGCAACAACACATTCTTATCCGTTTTCATCGCACGCAGCTTTGCAACGAACTTCGTGCCTTCCCAATACGGCACCTGGCTGTCGTTGAGCGAAACCTGCACCAGCATCGCCGGATAGTTCTGCGCTGTGATGTTGTCATAAGGCGAATACTTGATCATGTAATCGAAGGCCGGCTTCTCATTCGGGTTGCCCCATTCGATCCATTCGCTGGTAGTGAGCGGAAGCGAGGCATCGAGCATTGTGTTCATCACATCGACGAACGGAACCTGGGCGACCACCGCTTTGAACAGATCCGGTCGCATATTCACCACCCCGCCCATCAGCAATCCGCCCGCGCTGCCGCCGTGAATCACCAATCGGTCAGTTGAGGTGTACTTGTTCCTGGTCAGATAATCCGCGCAGTCGATGAAGTCATAAAAGGTGTTCAGCTTCTTCATCATTCGGCCCTGTTCGCGCCACTCTTCGCCAAGTTCACCGCCGCCTCGAATATATGCCAGCGCGTAGATCACACCTCGGTCGAGCAGAGTCAGCCGGCTCGACGAGAATGTGGGAGCCATCGACGCCCCGTAGGAACCGTAGGCGTACAGCAGCATCGGAGCCTTGCCGTCAAACTTCACCCCTTTCTTGTTTACAATCGACACCGGCACCTTCACACCATCACGCGCGACCGCCCAGATCCGTTTCGCTTCGTAGTTCTTCGCATCGTAGCCACCCAGCACTTCCTGCTGCTTGAGCAACTTGCGCTGCCGCGTGTTCATATCGTAGTCATACACCGAACTTGGCGTGACCATCGATTGATAGTTGAAGCGAACCGTCGTCGTGTTGTACTCGGGATTACCCGCCAGGAAGAGAGCATAATCAGACTCGGCAAGGGTAATTCGGTGCGATTGCCCGGTCTTCATATCGATCACCCGCAGGTAGTTGAGACCGCCTTCCTTCTCAGATATGACCAGATGTCCAACAAAAGTCGTCAAACCGTCGATCTTCACCTTCGGGTTGTGTTCAATAAACGGCTTCCAGTTCTTTTCCGAAGGATCGCTGATGGGAGCGGTGACGACGCGGAAGTTCTTTGCGTTCCTGTTTGTCGTGATGTAGAACTGGCCCTTGTAGTGATCTACGTCGTATTCGTGTCCGTCAACGCGCGGGAGGACGACTTTGAATTCACCCGTAGGGTTGTCGGCGGGCAGATAGCGAATCTCTCTTGAGGTCTTTGCATACGAGCCCATAAAGATGATCTTCTTATCCAGGGAGCGACCCGCGCCGACGTCGAACAGCTCATCCTTCTCTTCGTAGAGCAGATCGTTTTTGTCGCTGCCGATCACGTGCCGCCAGAATTTGTCAGAGCGCTTGGAGACGGCGTCCTCTGTTGTGTAGAAGAGGGTCTTGTTGTCATTTGCCCAGACGATCGAGCCTGTGCGTTCGATGTTCTCGCCGAGAGTCTGGCCGGTGCGCAGGTCTTTGACGTGAAGTGTGTACTGGCGATAGCCGGTGGTGTCGGTCGAATAGGCCAACTGGTTGCCGTCGTCGCTGACCCGGAATCCCCCAAGTCCCAGAAATGAGTGACCTTCAGCCAGCTTGTTCAGGTCCAGCAGGATTTCTTCTTTGGCGGCCAGGCTGCCTTTCTTGCGGCACTGGTACGGATACTGTTTACCCTCTTCGGTACGCGAATAGTAGTAATATTCGCCGATGCGCGAGGGGACGCTCAAATCGGTCTGCTTGATATGTCCCAGCATTTCCTTGTACAGCACCTCTTGAAAATCTTTGGTAGGCCTCATCACTTCTTCGGTATAGGCGTTTTCATCTTCGAGATACTTTATGACTTCAGGGTTTTTCCTTTCACGAAACCAGAAGTAGTCGTCCTTCATCGTGTAGCCGTGAATCTTCGTCTCGTGCGTAACTTTCTTTGCTACCGGCGGCGACATGTGGCCGTCTTGCGCAAGGGCGAAGGGCGCAAGCGAGGTGATTAGCAGGGTGGCTTGTAGTAACAATGCGATGGTGAGTCTTTTCATAGCGTCCTCTTGATCGTCTGGTTGATCTCGTCTCCAGTGTCCTTGTGCTGAATGCTCTGGGCAGCGGCTTAGAGAATTCTCAGTCAGGGTTGACGGATTGCGCAAGTAGTTTTCGATGAAGGTCTCGATGAAGCAGTAGTTGTTGGGAGAAGAGCATGCCAGGATGCCTGCGTATCCAGGTGTTTTAGATGAAGGCTGAGGTGAGGCTCTTTTCGGATCTGGTATTTTGGCGGTCAACCTCGGCCATGCTCAGGCGCTCAGCAGATACGCAGCTTTGAGCCAACCGGCCAGCTCCTCATCCACGTCGGCCGGCGATGTCAGTTTTACCTCGTGATGAAATCGACTTGCCGACGTTTGCTCCGATTTGTGAATGCGCGGGCTTTCGATCTTTCGATTACTCTTGATGGTCAAAATGAGATGGGCTTTGCGAGTCGCCACTCCAGCGAGTGCAGTCTTGTTCACGATATGAATCGACGTTTTCTTTGGCTCTTCGACGATTGCCCCGAACCGTTTGATTGTTTTCAGAAGCGAGTCGTAGATCGCGCGAACAACCGGGTCTTTGCCCGCAAAATGACTGTTTACTGTAAGCCCCTGCGTTAGGCTGTTCATTGGCGATCCCTGAAGGAAGTCCAGCCGCCTACACTACCAGGTTACCCGAAATTATGTGTTCGTTGCCTTCGGAATCCACTATTGGAAGAGCTCAAGATTCTCGCGGACTGATGTCTTGCGTCCAATTTCCTCAATGGACTCGACGGCCATCAATCTGGCTCTCCCGTCTCCATCTCTCTCGATTCTGCCCTTAACTCTCACACGTTGAGCTAACAGACGACGGGCTTCCTTCTCACGGGCAAAGTGAAAGCTGCACCTCAATTGATTGATACTCTCATTCTCGACGTTCCGAATGACAAACCGCATCAGGTCTAAGTCCATTTCTCGAATCTCGCCGATGATGGTTCCTGTCTCCTCAGTACGAACCGGCCATCTTAAAGATGGGCTTAAGCAGCTTCCGGGTCTCTTTTTGTTAGGGGGCGTTCTGCCATCTCCGTGTGCCTACCACCAATTCTCACAGATTCCACACCGGTGCGACCGGATGGCGCAAGCTTAGCAACGGCATTCAGGGTGGCATCCCTGACCTCGGGATCAGATACTGCGCCGTAGACTCGGTCTATTGCCTCTTGCGTGGATGCTGAGACTTGCTCGGTGACCACTCCGATCGTACGAATTGCTTCTCTCGCGGCTCGATAGAGGGGATCCTGTTCACCGAGCAGATTCTCCTGGCCCAGTTCATTAGGTTGTAGGCCCGCTGGTGAGGGCAACGTGAACCCGAGAACGAGACTGCCGCGGGCCAAAGCCGACAGCCCTAAATCGAGCTCACGCGGAATCTGGCGATTGCTATCAGACAGATGAGCAATTGCCTTTGCAACGTTCGCGACTTGAACCCGGACGCGGCTGAAGACCGTTGAAATCAGCGAAACTCTAGGGTTGTGAACATCCAGTGCTGGGCCTTCCAGCCACAAAACCAAATCTGATTCTTCCACGGCTCTAATGAACGGGAGTTCTTCAGCATAGATATTTTGAAGAAGGTTGAAATACGGCCGACACATTTGAGTAACCAGTTCATCATCAAAGTGCAGACCCTTTCCCTCCCGCTGAATATTCGCAATTGTCAGGTGCAACGCATTCACCTTGCGATCAAATTCTTGTCGATGTGTGGTGGTCACTTTGTTCATTGTGCCTCTCGCCATTTAACTATCAAAATCCCTTTTTTGGTTCCCTTAGGTGCTCCGAGCTTTTCAATATCCTGGACCTTCACACCTTGAAAATATACCCTTGCATCTGTTCCTTGGAAGGGCATTACCTCAGGAGCACAAGGCAAGAAGTCCAAAGCCACTTCTGCTTGATCAAGTCCCCATCAAATAGTTCCGGGCTCTTCCTTCGCAGGCGCCCCCAGTGATATAGCGAGACGAACTCAAGTGCGATATCTAGGTCGTTAGGTGGCCTTATGTCCGCGACAAAACTGCCGTCCAGATAAACCGCTTGAATCTCACCGAAATCCTTTATCAGGTTAAAATACTCAGTGAAACGCGTCCATATTTGCCTGCGGTGATTCGTATAGACGAATCTTTTCTCGATCTCGTCGAGTGTGCACTGGTGCACCCCCACTGGCAATAGCCTATATTCATCCAAAGAAGGGATTGGCAAATAAGCCTCCGGGATTAGGGCTGAAACCTGACGAGTTAACCAAAGCGTTCAACCATTCTATAGTTTGATTTAACTCTCTAGCCGGTTAACACTTTGCCGCCCGCCGGGGTCGGCGGCCGGATCAGTTTGCGGTTGGAGACTATACACCAGGTACAGGTTTCGATCAATGTTGTGTGATAGCTGATACATACCCGGAAACACATCGGTCCAGTCTAGTCGAACGAGGTTCGCGCGACTCTCGCGAATTGTTTTCGATCCAGCCGCATGATACGCTCCAGTTCCGAACCGGCATGACATTCTATGGCTATCGAAGACCTCAGAGAATTCATATCCCTCCTCGAAAAACGCAGCCAACTCAAACGCATCCGTGCCGAGGTCGATCCTGATCTTGAAATAGCCGAGATAACCGATCGCGTCTCAAAACAAGGCGGCCCAGCCCTCCTTTTTGAGAACGTTCGTGGTCACTCGATTCCCGTGCTCATCAATGCGTTAGGCAGCCGCGAGCGGATGATGATGGCGCTGGGTATCGACGACTACGGGGACATCACCGAGCGCATAACCGAGTTGACGGACGTCAAATCACCTCAGGGGTTGATCGAAAAGATCAAAATGATTCCGCGTCTGGCGGATCTCGGAAAGATGTTTCCAAAGATAGTCAAAGACGGCCCGTGCAAAGAGCGGGTGCTCGGCGAAGGCAAGTTCTCGCTGCTTGACCTCCCCATCATAAAGTGCTGGCCCGAAGACGGCGGGCGATTCATCACCCTGCCGCTGGTGTTTACAAAGAACCCTGAGACCGGCAAACGCAATTGCGGGATGTATCGCATGCAGGTCTACGACGAGCAGACCACCGGGATGCACTGGCAGATTCACAAGCACGGCGCGCAACACTTTCGCAACCTGAAGCGGGCCGGAGGCGGGAGGCTCGAGGTAGGAGTGGCCATAGGAGCCGATCCCGTGACATACCTTCGCGGCGATCATGCCGCTTCCTGAAGATCTGGATGAGATGATGATCGCCGGGTTCCTGCGCGAGAAACCGGTCGAGATGGTGAAATGCGAAACCGTCGATGTCGAGGTCCCGGCCAACGCCGAGATCGTCCTAGAAGGCTACGTGGACACCGAAGAGCTGCGGACCGAGGGGCCGTTCGGCGATCACACCGGCTACTACTCGCTTGAAGACCAGTTTCCGGTTTTTCACGTCACCTGCGTCACTCATCGCAAAAGACCGATCTACCAGACGATCATCGTAGGCAAGCCGCCACAGGAAGATTGCTGGATGGGTGAGGCGATCGAGCGAATCTATCTGCCGCTCCTGCAGCGCCAGTTCTCGGAAGTGGTCGATTATCACATGCCGTTCGCGGGAGTCTTTCACAACCTGATGATAGTCTCGATCAGAAAAGACTATCCGGGTCACGCGTGCAAGATCATGAATGGAATCTGGTCGCTCCCTCAGGCGATGTTCACCAAGTGCATCGTGGTGGTGGATAACGACACAAACGTTCGCGACTTGAACGAAGTGGCCTGGCGAGTCCTGAACAACATCGATCCGGAGCGTGATATTCAATTCATGGCCGGTCCGGTCGATCAACTGGATCATTCTTCGCGGCTGCCGAACCTGGGTTCGAAGATGGGCATTGACGGAACGCGCAAATGGAAATCAGAAGGATTCGATCGCCCATGGCCAAAAGAAATCAAGATGAGCGACGAGGTTAGGCGCAGAGTAGATCAGCTCTGGCCTAAGCTGGGACTCTGATCGAACTGGTCCCGATCTATTGCGGGCTTATGCTTCTTCGGATTCGGTCGCGATACTCGTCAGCCTTCGCGCGCACCGGTCGTTCATCTATCGTCAGCACACGCCGGTTTCTCATCACCACACGGCCACTGATCATCACCGACTCGACATCCGATGCCTTCGTCGCGTACACGAGCTGCGAGTAGACATTGTAGAGCGGGATCTGGTGAACGCTGTTCATTCCAACGATTATCAGATCGGCGCGTTTGCCGGCCTCAAGCGAGCCGATCTCCTTGTCCTGGTGAATCGCGCGGGCCCCCCTGATGGTCGCCATCTCCAGTGCCTCGCGAGCGTTAATCACCGTCGGGTCCTTTGAAATCAATTTGTGAAGCTTGGCCGCCGTGTCCATCTCTTCCCAGACGCTCAAGTCATTGTTGGATGCCGCGCCGTCCGTCCCAAGCCCGACCGCCACTCCCGCCTTGAGCATCTCCGGCACGGGAGCTGCCCCGCCGGCCAGCTTCATGTTTGACTGTGGACAGTGCGCGACACCTACTCCCCGCTTCGCGAGCGTGCCAATATCGTCACTGGTCGGCCAAATCATGTGAGCGGCGATCACCCGCTCATCCAGCAAGCCTATCCGCTCCAGATAGGCAACGGTGCTCATGCCGTATCGTTCCTGAATCGTCTTGACCTCGGCGGGGTCTTCAGCTGCGTGAATGACCAGCGGAATCCCGAACCGCTCAGAGAACGCATGTGCCTGCTTGAGGTGATCGGTTGATACCGTGTACGCCGCGTGGGGAGCGATCGCGGGCGTAATCAGCGCGTGCCCCTTCCACTTCGTTGCGAACTTTTCCGTATACGCGATCCCGGCGTCCCAGGTCTTGTTGTCGGGCGCCGGAAAATCAATAAGCGTCTCGCCCAGGATCGCCCGCATTCCCGCGCGGGCAGTCTCATCGGCAATCGCGTCTTCAAAGTAGTACATATCGACATAAGTCGTCGTCCCGCCCTTGATCATCTCGAGGCAGCCGAGCCGGGTGCCCCAGCGTACGAATTGCTCGTCGACGTTCTTCGCCTCGGCGGGAAAGATATACTTCTGCAGCCATTCCATCAGCAGCAGGTCATCGGCGATTCCTCGAAACAAGACCATCGGAACGTGGGTGTGGGTATTGATCAGGCCCGGCATAACAACTTTGCCGGTGGCGTTGATGATGTGAGCGGCGACAAACTTCGCCGCGATCTCGGCAGTCGTCCCGACTGCGATCAGCCGTTCGCCCTTGACCGCGACGGCTCCGTTTTCTATCACCCGTGACGAGCCATCCATCGTGACCACCGTTCCTCCGCGGATGATGATATCGACTCGTTGAGCGGGTCTTCCGCTGGAAGGGACGACGTTAAGAATCAGAACAAGTAGCAGAAGGTTGAAAGCGAACGTTTTTCTCAAGCGTTTTCCTCTCGGATAGCGTTTCGAGTACGATCGAGCCGCATGTGCGCGCAGGCATCATCGAGCGTAGGAGCCAAACGGCCGAGACGCTGATCCAGAATCCTTACGCCGCCGATTCCGCGGCGATTAATCATTGTGAATCTACTGATGATCGCTGATGTGGCGCTCGACGATCAGGATGAGAGCATTCAACCTGGCGTCTGTTTCCCTGCCCCGTTCAACAAGGTCAGCCATTTCCCGGTCGTGACGTTCCGCGTGGTGTGTGAGACCGACGAGCGCGTCTCTCAGGACCCCGGTGAATCCCACCAACTCCGCAATCTGGCGATCGGTCCGGTCCAATCGCGCGTTCACCTCGGTGTTGTAGTCCTTCTGCTTGACAAAGAACTCCTCGAACTTTGCCTGCTGCGCCAGGATGAACTCCATCTGCCGTTCGAAGTCCTCGTTGTTCATTCGATTCTCTCCTGCGATTACGATTCCCAGGAAGTGCTCGCTAGCTTACACCTTCGAGGTATCGGGCGTCGAATGCTTCAGGCAGCAAGTCCCTTATTCCATAGGTGCGAACATCACCGGTGAGGTTGGCCAGAATCACCTCTGTCTTATCTGATGCAAACTCCCAGATCATCTGTCGGCAGCACCCGCAAGGCGGCGCGATTTGTTCGTGATCGGTCACCACAGCGACTCTTGCGATCTCGGTTGCGCCGTCGCTGATAGCCTTGAAAATCGCGACTCGTTCGGCGCACATGCTAAGACCGTAGGTCGAGTTCTCAACATTGCACCCGGTGAATACACGTCCGTCCGAGGTGAGCAGAGCGGCGCCAACGCTGAAATGCGAATAAGGGGCGTGCGCCCAACGCCGCGCGTCTTTCGCCTGAGCGATCAATTCATCGTTACTTATCATGGCGATCTCAACTAGCTGGGAAACTCCTGGCGCTCACTTTCGCCCAATTCGGCTCGAATCGACAACACGTCCTGTTCGCCTGAGACTCCAAGGAGTGATCTTATCTTCCCGGTAATCAAGTCTATCCCTACGTCGTTGAAGCCTCCTTCGGGAATGATAATGTCGGCATAGCGCTTCGAAGGCTCGACAAACTGAAGGTGCATCGGACGTACCGTAGTCGTGTATTGCGTAATAACGGACTCGACCGTGCGTCCGCGTTCGTGTACGTCGCGATCGAGGCGTCGAATAAAACGAATGTCGGCGTCAGTGTCGACGAATATCTTCATATCCATCAGCGCGCGCAGCTGAGGGTTAACGAAGACCAGGATCCCCTCGAGGATGATCACTGGCCGCGGCTCAACTCGAATCGTCTCGGCCCGGCGCGAGTGAGTTGGGTAATCGTAGATCGGCTGCTCAATGCTCTCACCGGCGCGCAGGGCGTCGAGGTGGTTTATCAGCAATTCGGTGTCGAACGCATCGGGGTGGTCGTAGTTGACCTGGTGACGAAGATCGATGGGCATGTCGCCAAGGTTGCGATAGTAAGAATCCTGCTGGAGATAGACAACATTGCCAGGGCCAACCGGCGAGATGATCTTCTGCGCAACCGTCGTTTTGCCAGAGCCCGTGCCTCCGCTGATACCGATTATCATAGCGTGGTTATTGTACTATGGGAAATATAGGACATATAGGACATATAGGACATATAGTAGACATATAGGAAATATAGGACATATAGGACATATAGGGCCTATTGTACCTAGTCTGCGCCAACGATTCGCGGCATCACTTTCACAATCAACTCGGCGAGTTGCTTTCCGGCGCGCTCGCCGACGGTCATGACTTCGTTGTGATTGATCTCCGAAGTCGACAATCCGGCCGCTACGTTAGTGATGCATGAAATCGCAAGGACCTTCATGCCGCAGTGACGCGCGACGGCCGCCTCGGGAACCGTTGACATACCTACTGCGTCGGCACCGAGCTTGCGCATCATTCTGATCTCGGCGGGCGTCTCATAGGTCGGCCCGCGAAGAGACATGTATACCCCCTCGTGCAACACAACCCCGATCTCACGTGCGACATCGTGCGCGGCTTCGAGATAAGAAGGCGTGTAGACGCCGGTCATATCCGGAAAGCGCGGGCCAAAGCGTTCGTCGTTCGGCCCTCGCAAAGGGTTCTCTCCCATCAGGTTTATGTGATCGGTTATGGCCATCAGCGAGCCGGCGAAAAGATGAGGCGCAACGCCCCCTGCCGCGTTGGTCAGAATCAATGAGCGAATGCCCATCAGATTGAAGACCCGCACCGGCAGCGTTACCTCTTCCATCGCGTATCCCTCATAGAAATGGACCCTGCCTTTCATCAACACCACATCTACGCCGCCACAAGCTCCGATGATCAGCTTACCCTCGTGTCCTTGAACCGTCGATGTAACGAAGTGAGGTATCACGCCGTAAGGGATCTCGACTGCATCCTCTACCGCTTGGGCTACGCCGCCAAGACCCGATCCGAGTACGACGGCCACGCGAGGCGTTCGCTCTTTCGCCTCTGCCATGATGTGCCGCGCAGCCTCGGACGCTCTGTCATAAAGTGAAATAGTCACCTCTGCTCCCCTTCTCCCGTCCGATTAGTTCTCAACTTCCAATCTGACCGGATCCGAAACACAAATCCGAACGTGATACATATCGCACATCATTTCTCTTTGATGTAAGGCATGCCTATCGCTCGAGGTGGCGATGCCCGGCCTATGAATCCCGCCAGCACAACCATAGTCAACACGTAGGGAATTATTTGAATAAACTGGGTTGGTATCGGCACCACACCTTGCATCTGGTCAGATATCGCTTCGGCCAGACCGAAAAGCAAGCACGCGAGAAACGCGCCGACCGGATGCCATTTCCCGAATATTAGAGCGGCCAGCGCGATAAAGCCGCGGCCGCCGGTCATGTTGCGTGTAAACAGTGAATTCTGCGCGATCGAAAGATAAGCGCCGCCGATGCCCGCAAGCACCCCGCTCAACAATACTCCGGCATATCGGATGCGATAGACGCTCACGCCGGCGGTGTCCGCGGCTTCCGGGTTCTCGCCGACGGCGCGTAGCCGCAATCCAAAACGTGTTCGGAACAGAACATAGTAACTGATCGGTACAAGCGCGAACGCCAGATACGAAATTGGTGTGTGTCCGGATAGCAACTGCTTCAACACGGGAACTTGATCGATCAGCGGGATGTGCCATTCCGGGAGGGTTTGGTCACGCGGAAGTTGAGGCGTTGAGCCCGTTGACTCGAACAGCGCGCCTGAGACAAGCGGCGGTACGCCGAGAAAAAGAATATTGATCGCGGTACCGACGACGACCTGATCGGCTCTGAACTGGATCGAAGCAACCGCATGAATCAGCGCAACCAGCAGACCCGCCACCCCGGCGCACATTAGCCCCACCCACGGATTGCCGACCTTTACAGTGACTGCGGACGCGGTGAACGCGCCCGCCAGCATAATCCCTTCCAGGGCGATGTTGATCACTCCACCCCGCTCCGAGAACATGCCGCCCAGCGCGGCGAGCGTGAGAGGCGTGGCATATCTCACCATCGACGCGAGAAGCGACAGGCTGAGGATTGTTTCAAGAGTCTTGAGCATCGGTTTGTTGGGTTTCTGGTTTGTGGGTTCTGGTTTGTGGTTTCTGGTTTCTGGTTTCTAGTTTGTGGTTCTAATCGGACAGCCCAGACACGCACAAACCAGAAACCACAAACCAGAAACCACAAACCAGAAACCAGAAACCCCTTAGACCTTCCCTCGCATCAATCTCTTCGCCCCGACCCTGAACATCCCTTCGCACGCAACGAAGAGGATGATGATGGCCTGCAAGATCACCACCCAATCTTTCGATACGTTGTCGGTAAAGATATCTATGAACAGACCCGATCTTATCAACGCACCAAACAGAATCGCCGCAAGCAGCACACCTGCCGGATGATTCCGGCCAAGCAACGCGACGGCGATTCCGGTGAAGCCGTAGTTCGCGGAGAAGTTGTGATAGTAGCGATAGCGATAACCCAGCACGTCGTTTATTCCAACCATGCCGGCGAGCATCCCCGAAATGAACATCGCCATCACAATGTTGCGCGCAATTGAAATCCCTCCGTACTCGGCGGCCGACGGGTTTGTACCGACCGCTCGCAGTTCGTAGCCCCACTTCGTCTTCCACAAGAAAACATAAACCACCACACACGCCGCCAGAGCGAAAAGGAACGCCAGATTCAAAGGCAACCGATCGGGGAAATTTATTCCGAGAGGAGCAAGCAGCGCGCTCATTCGCGGGATGTGCGGCCCGACTACCGAGCCTCCGACCTTTTCGGCGATCGGCAGTGTCTCCAGTATGGGGTCGCCCTGTTTGCGATAGTGATACTGAGTCAAGTAACTGACAAGCCCGGCAGCAATGAAGTTCATCATGATCGTCGTGATGACTTCGTGCGCTCCGAACTTCGCCTTGAGCACGCCTGGTATCCCGGCCCACACTCCGCCGGCTACCACCGCGGCGATCATTGCCAGCAGAACTACTAACAGCCAGGGCCAACCCGGCAGCACCAGGCCCACCCACGCCGTGGCAAAGGCCGCGACAATAAGTTGGCCTTCTGCGCCGATGTTCAACAAACCGCATTTGAACGCTACTGCGACGGCAAGACCGGTGAAGATCAGAGGAGTAGCGTAGAACAGCGTGTAGCCGATGCCATCAATCGAGCCAAAAGCGCTGGTGAAGAAGAGCTCATAAACCAACAACGGGCTGTCGCCGACCATCCACACGACGACGCCGCCCACCAGGAACGCGGCGACAACCGCGATCAGCGGGAACACCAGTTCTCTCACCAGGCTCTTCATTGATTCTTGTAGTAACCCATCAAACAGGCGAGCGCAATTCCGGCAATGCCCGCAATCAACCCTGCGGTTGCTGCGCCTCGCCAGATATCCGGACGAGTCGCCGGGCCGGGGACCAGCTTCTCGATGAGGTGAGTTTTCTCGGTCGAAGTCGGCGATGAGTTGCTCGTTTTGACCTCGTCCAGCTCACTTTCGAGCTTGAACGCGACATCGCGATCCGATGGCGGCGACCCGAGTTCTCTCAACCTCTGTTCGAGCTGGTGCTGGCGATCGAGGTGCGGAGCGAGCGCATCGGCAAAGAGTTTCTCGTGACGCAAAACTATCTCATCCGCCACCGCCTGAGCGAGCCGCACCGACTCGCCGGCGCTTTCACTTCTGCCGGTCACCCGAATGAGAATCGGATATATTGAGTGCGGCACGCCGGATTCAAGGGCGCTCACCTGAACACTCTTGCCAAGCTGAGCCGGTTTCACTCCCGCTTTCTCCGCAACGTCCTGGATAAAGCCCGGGCTATTCGCTATCTCGACGGTGATGTAGATGTCCTTCAGCGGCTTGCCCCAAACGCGGCCAACCTCGATAAGCGCGATTGAGGTATGAAGCTCGGGCTGCCGCAGTCCCATGAACGCGGCCGCCCCGCTCCCCACCAGAACAAGAAAGATGATTAACCATTTGCCGCGCCAGATCCACTTGAAGAAACTATCAAGCCGAATCTCTTCCTCGATCGTTTTCCGGTTTTCCTCGGTAATCACAGACACAGTTTCTCTTTGCCTTATCTCTCCAGCATCAGCACATCGTCAAAGCGCGCGGTCGGTTTGAAGTTTCGCTCGATGTAGTCACGCATCGGTTCGTACTTTTCGGCTGCAACAACCTCGTCGCTGGTGATTACCAGTTTAGTCTGGCTCTTGTCAATTCGGTCGAGCGTCGCCTCGCGTTCCTCTCGCGTGACGCCGACGCCGATCCAGAATTGAGCGTTAGACACGTTCTTTCTGTTCGAGAGGAACAACAGAGATGTTCCCGCATCGGATTGCGCAAACGCACTACCGCCGGGCGAAACGCGTTCTTGAACGTAGCCGACGGCATTCGCAATCAGGGCAGCAGTACGGGCTGGAAAGTAAACACCGCGGCCTCGCTCGATGCTAAGTTCAGTGCCTGCCCTGAATCGAAGGGCGCTGTCGAAGTAGGTGTCAAAGAACAACCTCCCTTCGATAAGTGAGAATGTCAGCGGTAGCACCGCCAGCGCTAATCCGTATTGCAGCCTCCCGACACCCAGTTCCCTGATTGCCGGCCTCAACAGGTAGAGCACAAAAACCAGGAACAGCATCACAAAAGGCATCGCTGCAATGGACTGCTCGCGGGCAAAGCGCGGGAACGCTTCCATCAGCGCTGCGGCCGAAAAAACAAACACGATCGATAGCGCTCGGCGCTGGGCTACCGCGAGGGCCCTGCTGAAGATAGCGATCAGCAACCCGAACCCGAGCACAAACATCGGCAGGTAAAAGATGATCTGGTTGACATCCGCTTGTCTTCCAAGCAACACGAAAACGGAAATCGCCGCAATCAACGCCAGCCAGAGCGTGGTGGCTACGATCGAGGGACGCTCGCGAAGCTTGTGCGCGGCGAACGCGCTCAGCGCCAGCGTCGCTACGAGGAAAACCACGGCAACCGGTGACAGAGGCGTGGCCAGTCTGCTCAAGAGGAACTCGCCCGGGCCGAACAGCAGGGTCCTTATCATCAGCGGGAGCGCGTGGTTCATCTGCATGAAAATCAACGCTGGAACTATCACCGCAGAGCAGCCGGTCAGCACGATACCCGCGCTTCGGTAGTCTCGATGCTCGAGAAACTTCGGTTTGCCGCTTAATCGTTCAAGTTCCCCTTCCGCCGCGCCACGAGAAACTGAAGGTTGTCGGACATCACCGCTGTTTCCAAACAGAAGCACGAGCACCGAACCCGCAAGCGCATACGCGCCGATGTTGTGTTTGAACAACGCGACCAGCCCCAGCGATGCGCCGGCCAGAAGCACAAATACCAGCTTCCGGCGCTTCTCATACTTCAACAACAGACACATCGCCACCGCCAACAACAACGCGCCGTAGTGCATCGGAACGGACTTGAAAGGTCCGTTGGGTCTCAGCCATAGCACCGAAGAGAGCGCCGCGGTCAGCGCCCACGCTCGAGGCATCACTTGCCGGGCGCTCAAGTAAATCACCACGACAGTCAGTACCTTGAATACCAGCACTCCAAGCAGCGCGCTCAGCAGTGAGACGCCAAGCCATTTGAATAACAACGCGTTAAGATAGAATGTCGCCGGGGGATAAAGGGTATGAAAATCACGATACGGCACGGCGCCTTCGAGAACCCGTTCTGATGCGTAGAGGTTATAGCCAATCGAATGAGACAGCACATTCGAGCGATTGAACAAAAGCGCATACGCGGCGGCAGCCACCGCCAGCACAGCAGCGACGGTCCCCAATTCGAGGAGCCGTTCTCTTGTTGACGCAACGCTATAAGTTGAGGGCGAGCTCATCTCTTGCCGCATCGTTAGCATTCAACCACCGGACAGTCACAGTTCGGAGTACAAGCTTTTGCTTGCTTCGGCCTTTACCCGAATCGAATCACGCAAGTTAAAGCTTGTACTCTGACCCCGCATTCCGTTCTCCGCTGAGGTTACCTCAGTCCGTACACCGCTACGTCGGCCACAGTCCCGATCAGATAGTAGTTATTGCCGATGAACTCCTGAGTCTCCTGCGTCGCGACAACGTCTTGAATAACGATGAGCTTTGCTCGGCGGTTGGCGATCATCGTCATCACCCCTTCCCTTTCCTCTGCGCTGATTCCCACCGATCTCCACCACAAGAATCGAGTCGGATTCCTGCGCGCCGCAAGAAAGTACAGCGCACTGCCGCGCTGCGCAAACGAGAATATGTAGTCGTCGTCTGAGCTGTTGGCCTGAATCATTTGCACCAGACCTTCGGTCAACTCCGCTTGTTTCTCTTCGACAAAGATCCCGCGCCCTCGCTCGATGTTGAGCTCGCGATTGTCTCTAAAATGGAACCCTGAATCGAACTCCGGCACCCAGGTGTCCTGGACTCCTGTAAGCAGCAGAAAGACCAGCGGCGTTGACAATGTGAGAGCGGCAACTCGATTAGGCCAGGGTATTCGCACTCTCAATTGCTTCCTCAAGAAAGGCAGGCATCGCGCCAGTAGAGCGAAGAAAAACAGGAAGACCGGCGGCAGAACGCGCACAAGATGATAAAAGTCGGCTCGCGGGAAGACTTCGAGGTATACGGCGATAGCAAACAGCCCCGTGATCGCGATCGCGCCGTGGTCTTGCCACCAGCCTCGCGCGTCTTTCTTATTGCGCTTCAACTGCCAGATGGCTATTCCAAAAGCCGCGGCGAAAATCAGGGGCGGAAAATACCCAACAGAGGCGATCGCTGACTCGTTGAAGACTGCCGCTTTGCCAGGCGCCAACAAGATGATGGTACCTACGGCAAGCACACTAACGACGTAGGCGCCAAACAATCGCGCCGCACTCCGGAGCACGATCACGCCAGCGATGATTGCCGCAACGGAAGCAATCGCCGCTGGTAAAACCACCCTGACCGGCGGGAGGGTAACCGCGCGGGTTTCACTATACTCGGCCGCGTGATGCAGGAAATGGCTGACCATCGGTCGCAGCGCCTGGTTGTAAACGAGATATCCCGCAAGTGCTCCCGCAACTGCCGCGAACCCAATCAAGTAGACGCCGACACGATGCGCGGCGGTCTTGATTCGCCGAGTCGCCATTAACTCTCTCGCAATGATCGCAAGCGCCCCGGAGCCAAACAGCAAAACCCCGACGTTGTATTTAAAGATAAACACCGCACCGACTGACAAACCGCAAAACACTAGCCACTTGGCGAGGTCCGTATCATTGTAGTTAAGCATGCAGCTCAACCCGGCAAGCGCAAACAGGACAAGATACTGGTCCGGATAGACGTTGAATGCTTGCTGGTGACCGAGCCACGCAAGCGTTAGCGCAACCGGCACCAGCGCCGCCCATCGATTGGTGAGCCTCCGGGCGACCTGAAATATGGTCAGTAACGTGATCAGTTTGAACCCGAGCAGTCCAATACGCGTGGCCATGAGCGTAGCGCCAAACGCTTTCATCAATAGGGCGTTGACCCACAGGATTCCGGGGGTGTAGTTGAAGAGGAAGTCGCGATACGGCACTTCGCCCTGCATCACGCGTTCGGCGGGCGCGATGCTGTAGCCGATAACCGAGAGCCCAAGCCCGCGATTGTAGAAGAGCCCGTAACAAATGACCCCTGCGGCAAGGGTCATCAGCAAAGGCGACGCGTCGTGTAGCGCGGATGCGCGTCTTGTTTGAACTTGAAACGGCTGGTCTTCTTCCGGCGTAACGCCTGACATACCGATTGGATCTCCGCGCTCGAGGAAGGCTTGAGTATAGGGGGCGCGAAGTCAATTCTCCAATGGATGTCGATTAGAATATGGTTGTCGCGCCTTTTGTTTGACGCGTGCGTTGCAGGAGAAGGATATACCCGGCGTCGGTGGGCTGGACTAGTAAAGCAACAGTCCTCCTTGTTCGCCTTTATTTCCTGGCGACCTGCAAACTACGCCACGCTGTTTCTCTGCCCGAGAGCCCGTTTTTATCGAGCGCGGTAACTCGCCACATCAAAGCGCGATCACCGAGACGAGCGGCCAGCCATGACGGCGCGCGATAGGTGGTCTCAGCCCCGGAAACCAACGCTGAGAACAAGACCTCTCGCTCCTTGTTCGCGAATTCCACTCGGTAGAGAGCAGCCTCCGCGTCAGGGCTCCAGGAAAAATCGAGCGGCAGATCCCCCCGCTGAACCTGGTTGTCGGCCGGAGACAGCAAACCCAAAGACCCTGCGGCCCCGCTGCCAACGTAGTAGCGCAAAACCGGCAGCGGGAATCCCGCTACCGCACCGCTGTGCACGATCCCCGGGCCAACACCCACCGCCGCGAGATCCGAATCCGCTTCTCGATCGTCTGATGCCTCTACACGGAGCAAGATCAGATAGGGACCTTCTGCACTATTGGGCAATTTTGATGTCTCTGGACCTATCAACGAGTGTCGCCCCGTCGGCGCAAGAAAAACATTAAACCGGCTCAATTCCGTAAACCGGCGTTGTGTAGGACGCTTTTCGATCGGAAGCGTCGCCTCGGTCAACAGGTCAGTCTCCGACGGCGGCTGTTCACCGGGGAATACCACTTCCCATCTGCCTTTTAGCCGGCCTGTTCCGGTATATGTTATCTCTGCCCGAACCTGAGGCAGCGGCTCGCCTGATTTGACCAGCATTACATCCTTTGCGGCGCCGAAAGAGAGTTTGACGTCAGTCAACGAAAACGGACTGCGGGCGTTGCCACTCGTCAAGCGACAGGTCACCGGAACGTACTGATCGGGTCCACCGACGAGGCTGATGAAGCGTCTGACGTAGAAAAAACGAGACTCGGCGCCTCTTTCGGCGTCTTGATATGCTCGGCGCGCTACCGAAGCCGGGATGGACATGATGTCCGTCAGCGCCAGATTACCGCTGGTGGTCGATTGGTCATAGCGCACGGGTAAACAGCCAAACAGCGTAGCCGGATCAGCTTTGAAACCTATGTCGGGAGTCGCGGCGATGAGGTCGCCCGCCCAGCAGTCCTCGACCGGGCGATAGTTGCGAATCGAACCGAAGGTCAAAAACGCAGTTGTTGCTCCCTGGGCGTTTACGTTGACACCTGTTGGATTCACACTGATCGGCTGAACGCCTTGCGCATGAGCTGCGGCAGCAAAACACAGAAATACAAACACTCGTAATGCATTTCTAACCACAAAAGCCTCCAGCTAGAAGAATGTGAAGCTCAGCCCGGCGTTAACGGTCTGAAGCCGGGTCAGATTGCTAAAACCAAAGATGCTGTCGAAGGCGCTCGCATAGCGGCGGGTATATCGAATAAAGAAATTCCCTTGCACCTTCCGGTATCGGCTGCGCTCGACTGAGAAGCGATATGACCATTGAGCGTCCACATCAGCATTTCGGTTCCGGCTCGTCCCGATCGTATTCCCCGCGGTGGTTCCCGATAGACTCAGCCCAAGTGTCATTTGCCGGTTCAGCCGCCAGTTGATAGCCGGGCCAAGCCGGAACGTTCGATCGGTGCGGGTTGCTTCCTTGTTGAATGCGTTCTCCGCATTCGCTTCTATGCTCAGATCAAGAGTGGGAGTTGGGCTCAACCCAAAGGAGAACCCGTGGACGAGGTTTCGCAGATCCGCCTGCTCACGTCCGATCTGACGGTTGTCTTGCAGCGAGCGGTTGAATCGATAACCGAATCGCGCCTTCTTCCACTGCCAATCAGCGGTGAGGTTCTGATTTCTGGTCATCTGATCGGGAATCGTGCTTGGGTTCAACTCGAACCCGCCCCCAACAGGGATCGTCGGTGCAAACTGATGAATCTGGTCGAAGCCGTAAGAGACCCTGGGAAGCCAGGGCGAAGGCTTTGCAGGATTACCAATGAGTGAACTCAACGGAGCCCCCAGAATGAAGTTGTTGCGCCTGCTTAGCGTTTTGAGTATCGAAGGAATGTTGTCGAGATTGTCGCGAAAGCGCTGGTGGCCAACGGTCGCTGTCACGTCGCCAACAACCGCGATGACGTCCACCTGATTCTGCTCGCGATCCGGCTGCAGGAAAGCAGAAACACTCCGAAACAGCGGGGCAATGTTTTCGTGTCGATAGTTCACCGTGACATTGGCTTTTCGCGTCTCGCCCAGCGCCAGGTCTTTCAGCAACACATAGCTCGCTTCGAGATACCGTGCGTCTCGGGTTACTTCGCGAACTGGTACTATGTTGAGAGATTGAAAGAGAAGCGGGTCCGGCGGGTTTGTGAAACGGCTGCGCGCATAACCGCCGTCCAGCCTCCATCGCATCGCGCGATCACTCGCAACGAGCCGCAATCCGACGCCGCGGCTTCTCTCCGCGTCGACGATAGCGCTTTGATTGAAGCTGTTGATCGGCAGGACTTCTCCGTCAGTAATGCTTGTTTCGAGTCTCAACCCGCCCGGCCGTTCTTTCAAGAACTCGAACCCGATTGTACCTGCGACTACTCTGTGATTGCTGCGGCTAAGACCAAAGAAGTTGCTCCAGCCGACGACGTTTGTGCCGTTCAGGGCCGCGACAGAGACATCGGCCCGGGTCGTAACCGGCAGAGTCATTGAAACTCCACGGCTCGAAAAGCTGTTTATCAAAAAACGATTTGCGCCGAATGCGATGTGCCCAACCTTGAACATCGCCTTGCCGACTTGAAACTGCATGAGATAGCTCGACAGATCGATCCTCGGCGCTCGATCGCCCTCCTGTCCAAAACGCAAGGCCTCTTGTTGGAAACTCGATCCAACCAGATCGAACTGGATCTGCGAGTGATAGGTATCTCGCGACATCTCGCTTCGAACGCTGCCCTGTAGGGTGACATCAGCAAACGTAGACCTTTGGGGCCGGTTGGAATCGGGAAAGTGCGTTTCAACGACCTGGGTCTTCAGCCCGATTGTGAACGACGGAGTGATCCCCGCCTTATCGAATATCCACCGCCGATGCGCCGCCGGAGCCGGCGCGGCAGGCGACGACGAGAGACCGGTTTGCTGGGGAGAGGTCGACTGTTGCGCACCAGCCCCGGCAGGCGACGAAGCTTCGACCCGAATCGCGAAGGTTGCAATTTCTTTCCATTGATTCGAAGGAGAGACGAGGTAAACGACAACACGAGTCTCTCCTATCGGCAATGGAATGATCTTTGGCTCGTAGGTGATAGTTGTAGCGGCGGTCACCAGCAGGCTCGTGACGTCCTCGCGGCCCACGGTCACCGCGATGCGACCCTCGGAGCCAAGCAACGGGCGATTCAATCGCAGCTCCAGGGGTTGGCGCGAACCGACTGCTTGCCCGGTTGACGATAGCGAGAAACCGGCTGTCACAATCAACTCCGATCCACCTGCCGCCGAGTGCAATTCAGCCTGGATGCAAGTCAGTAACAGAATCACGCCGACGACGATCGCCCTCCTGCGTCCGGGCGGCTTTTGTAGTTTGATCGGCAGCATATCCACAATCACACCTCCGCCTTTTCGGATCACTTCGAGGGAAAGGCGTTCTTCCAGGGAGCGCTGGAATCCAGGACGACATCGTCTCTTGGACCCTCCAATGTGATGTGCTTCAGAGGGAACAATGCATCCAGGCAGGCGTGTACGAGGGGAGCCGGGAATCCTCCCGTAGTTGTAGGCCGGGGTTCGGCCGAGAGTCTGATTGTCAGGCGAAATCCATCCCCATCCCGTGCGCCGGCAAATGTTCTTGATCCATCAGCGGCGAGGTCGGTAGTGTCCCCTACAACGATATCCTTCACCTGCCAACCGGAAGTAAACTTTTTCGCACCAAGCTCCAGCAGGCTCACTTCAACTACCTTGTGCCATGCCTGCCGCGATAGTCCGCCGGAGGTGATGCTGAATCTGAGATGGCTACGATCAAAATCGAATTGCGGACAATGGCTCTGGGTCACCGAGACGACGCGATGATTAAGATCGAACCCACGATCTTCGGCGTAGCGCAGCATTGCCTTGAGCTCTTCTCCCTGCAGTTTGTATTCGACCTTCCCAGGGACGGCTAAAGTGATGCTGCGCCCTGCGATCGGAGAAGTATGGATCTCCGCCCCGGTGTCTCGAGCCATATCCACCGGTCTGCCGCCGTGCAGCTCAACTCTCGCTTGAAAGTAGATTGGCGTGGTGCCGTATACGGTCAGCGCGCCGGGCGGGAACGGAATCAGGTGAAAGAAAAAGAAGCCCTCAAACTGAAGCCACGACGCATCACTCAGGTCGGGTTTGTAGCCGATTCGATAGTGCGTCGGGGCGCTGACGTTGAGATCCCCGGGATCTATCGAGAAATTGATCCGCAGTTCAAACTGACCGGGGATTCGCCGGTTGAGACCCACGTCCAGGTGCGAGACGCGCATTCCCTTTTGCGGGACGGATCCCGATTGACAAGTGGGCCCGCCGCTGCCCTGTTGAAGGAGTATCTGTTGGGTTTGATTCGCACCGCCCATGTTGAACTCGGCTTCAGCGCCAGTGAAACCGCTCTTGGTGGCTATCAGCTTCGCCGGACCCTGCGGGACACCGCTAAACACCACGGTACCCTGGCCATCGGCGGTCTTGCTTTCTGCTCTGGAACCGCTCCCGGCTATCAGGCAGACTTGCGAACCTCCAATCCCAGTGTTCGGATTGCTCGAGTTCAATACCCTGACCGTAAGGTCTCCCGCGTCCGCCGATATCGCCAGAGTCGCCGCGAAAAAGGCGCAGGTAAACAGATGGATAGCGTTGAACCGGATTCCCGGGTTGTTTCTTGTCATTTCGACTCCTTTGCACTCAGACATAGCCTGGCGATCACGGATCGGATCCTAGAGGGTTGGTTAGGATTGAGGACGCCGCCCTACAACGGCACTACGGGACGATTTGGTTTGTGCAAACGCCGACTACATCGATGGCGCCGAACATGACCTGATAGTGCCGCTCCCTGAGGGGTTTCAGCCTCCATGCGATTCGCACCTTGTTGTCTGGTGAGCGAAGCAGATGGTCAACAGACGGTTGACCCGTTACGCTCACTGTGCCCTGCTCGTTCGTATCTCCGGAGTAGCCATCGTTCCGAATCCATCTGACATTCGCGCTGTGATAGAGGACATCCTGTTGATCACAGGCCAAACTTCCCGATCCTATAGTAGCGATCGTTATCTCGTCCGTTCCGGTCGCATCGAACGGGGTGACATTAGTGTGCTTTACCGAATACCGGCCGCGGATATTTGCTTGCCCGGATGTGGTGGAATTCTGAACCGAGTCAAACTGCGCCGGTCCGTTCTCCAGCGGCTGAATCGGCAGCTCAATGTTACGGCTGCTCGATCCGAAAGGATTGCGCAGAGCCACCGACACACCTCGTGATGCTTTGAATCTCGGCAAGACTACTACCAAACTGTTTGCGCTGACATTGGATATGGCTAGTCGTACCTTTAGCCCGTCGGCGTACGTCCCCACAACCTCGCCATCCGACTGGGCGAAGGTTCCTTGCGCAAAGGCAAGCTGGAATGTGGGCCGGATTACGTCGTTGCCAGTTCGCGTTGCGCCGGTAACTTGCGGAGGACCGCCGGAAGCGGTGAGATTGAGTTTTATCTGTCCGGTTGGAGCAGCCCCGCTAAAGTCGAGGCTGTCTCTTACGGTCACACTAATAGTCACCGATCCCGCGCAGTTCGCACACCCGTTGTATCGAAGCCGCCCTGTCGCTCCCGGTGATGCGCCGCTGCTCTGATCCCACTGGAATGCACTCGGCTGTACCCCTGACGGAACCGTATTCGAGAAACTTATTGTCCCTCTGCCATCAACCGTGCGAATCTCGAATACCCATGCAGTGCCGCCAACCGGGGTGCGGGGAACTGTAAATTCCGGCGTCTGGATTGGAACCCCGGACAGCGAAGCCAGCGGTTTCTGTACCCCTCCGTTTAGCGAGACCGACCCCAGCTTTACAGTCGGCCGCAGATCCGGAACCTGAGATCCGGGATTCGAAGGCCGCGGCCGAGGCGGCTGTGCAAGGGCCGGGGACGCCGATACCCCAAAGAAAACAATTGAGGTAAACATCACCAACGCTAGAAATAAATTTCTTCTCATGACCACCTCCTGTCAGCAATCAGACTCGAATCAAGACACCCTTACTCCCGAGCCGGCAAAATCGTCTTCTACATCTATGTGGCTAACCGGGTGGAACTGTGTCGGTCGAGTGCGCAAAGACAGTTCCCTCCTTTGATAGATAGATCGTGTGTGGCCTCAAGTTAGCGGAGGCACGTTCACCTCGCCGCCGGATCGCGATACTCCAAAACACAAATCACCAACAGCACTCCCTTTAATGGCTGCTCTCTCTTTCATGTGACGACTCGAGCAAAAGTGTGACGAAGGTTTTCCTGCGATGCGCTAGACAGGAGCTCATCGTCAAAATCGACGGCGGCCTGACGGCGTCAGGGACGAAACTTTCGTCAATGCTGAATTGGTATTAGCGGTGGGTCGCTCGCGGCAGTTTCAACTGTTTGGGGCTCTGGGACACCGCGACACCGTCGAAACAAGGGCGTGGTTGAAGCAACCAATCCGGGTCCGCACTCGTGGCCTGGGATTGATCATAGACATACATTTTTCATTTCTTGACCGATGGGCTCTTCGAAGAGCGACAGAGCGCAGCTCGGGGGTGACCGACACAGACCAGGCGTTTTAGATCGTCGATCTCCGTTTGTTGACGGGTGATCTCGCGTTGCTGTTCGGCGATCTGAGACTGTTGTTGCTTGACGGCGTTGACCAGAATGGTGGTCAGTTGTCCATACTTTACTCCCTCAATCTCCCCGCGGTCGTTTCGGGTGGTCAGGAGTGGCTCGACCCGGTCAACGTCTTCCGCGCCGAACCCTACGTCGCGCCTGCCTCCTTCCTTCCATTTGAAAGTGATCGGGCGAAGCCGTCGCAAGATGTCCAGCCCCTCGGCGAAGGGGCGCACTTCGGTTTTGTAGCGCAATGAGGATGAGCAGTCGGAGATCTGGTTCGACGCGTTGCGGCACAGCGGAGTGCCGCCGCCGCCGGCAAGACTGGCGACGCGGATAATCCCGTTGACATCGAGTCTGTCGGCGGGCGTAGCTGTGCTGATGCCGACGTTGTTGTTGGCGGTGTCTATCCAGACTGCGTTTTGACCGAAGGCCTCATTGTAGATTTGGAAGTGACCTCCGTTGACTGTTGCGACCGACCACTTGTTTTGTTCGTTCAAAGCTAGAGAGACTCCGACATTGGAGTCGGAGTTGATTCGCGCGCGAACTACTCCGGTTCCCGATATGTGGAGAGTCGATGCCGGAGTGGTGGTGCCGATGCCGACGTTGGTGTCGGCGGTAGCCGAGTTGACCCCGTTGATTGAGCCGAGCACCAGTGAGTTACTCTGTGCGACCAACGCTCTGGAACCCACCGCGGTCGCGTTGGTGAGGTTTGAACTCACGCTGGCGTTCGCGCCAATGGCTGTATTTTGCATACCCGCGTTGTTGCCAGACCCGGCTTGAAACCCGAAGAAGGCGTTGTTCGCACCCGTGCCGTTTAACAGACCGGCAGCCCTGCCAAAGAAAGCGTTGCTTGCGCCCATCGTGTTGTTGGCGCCGGCCTGAAGTCCGAAGAATGCGTTGCTGTCGCCTGTGGTGTTTCCGGCGCCCGCCGAAGCACCGAAGAAAGAATTGGAGGAGCCAGTGATGTTCGCCGCGCCCGCTGAGGTTCCGAAGAAAGCGTTCGCGGAACCGGTGGAGTTATTCAACCCGGTGTTTGACCCGAAAAAAGAGTTGTTGAAACCTGTGCTATTAACTGCGCCGGCCTGATAACCAAAAAAAGCATTAAACGAAGCACTGGTATTGGATCCCCCAGCCGACTTACCGAAGAACGAGTTGCTGTTCCCGGTCGTGTTGTTTAGACCGGCCACTGCGCCAAAAAAAGCATTGTTTGTCCCCAGGATATTGCTAAACCCCGCTGACGTGCCGACAAACGTGTTCTGGTCCTCCAGATTCGAGGCGCCCGCTCCCACGCCTACAAACAGATTGTTCATCCCAAAACCGCTCAGCACCCGATTGTTGTCAAGCTGGTATTCAGACGTGGCGTTCACAAACTTTCCTCTCAGCGTCCCCGCTGCGGTTCCGTCTCCGCTGATGCTGAAGTTGCTCGACCCCTGCAAACTCGTCCTGTTCTGAATGTAGCTTGCACTACCCGCCGGCACGCTCGCCACCGGAATCGCACCGGTCACCACGCCCCCGTCCACGCTGGCGATCTGACCGCTTGTCACACAACTTACGCAAGATACCGAAAGTCCGTCGGCGGCCGTGGCATTCAGGCTCCTGATCGAATACGGATCTGAGGTGACTTGTTGTCTCGGCGCAAGCTGGGTGAACGATCCCCCGCCCGCTGGCCGCACACTGATATCCAGAAAGCGATTCGCTCCGGCGAACTGATTGCCGAAGTCCAACTGCACAGTGAACACTCCGTCAGTCACCGTGACCGCGAGCAGCTGCTGAGTTGACCCGAGCTGGCTGCCGCTGCTCACGGCGGTGAACAATCGAAACTCGAAGTCATAAGACCCGGTCGCCGGAATACTGTTGTCGCTGAGTCGGCCCTGATAGGTGAACGCCGTCGTCTGTCCGAATGCCGTCGCAATCGAACATAGCGAAACAGTCACCATCCAAACGAGAGTTCTGAGATTGGTCTCTAGCATAGCCGCGCCCTCCGCGCGCATTTTAGCACGCATCGTCGCAGGTATTTGCGTCTCTGCGGGCCTCTTCGACTTCGCCAGAACCGCCGCGTTCGCATCCCTATCCTCCCGCCAGGCGGCAAAGCGTCGGATTTTACCTTTTCGATCTGAGCGATGATTTTTTCGTTGAGCGGCAGGGCGTCGCACGGGGATGGTCCGGACAAACCAATTGCCTTAACGCTTCGATCTCCTTTTGCTGACGAGCGATCTGCGCTTGTTGCTCGTTGACGGCGTTGACGAGAACGGTCGTCAGTTGTCCATACTTCACGCCCTCGATCTCGCCCCGGTCATTGCGAGTCGTGAGTAGAGGTTCGACTCGTTCGACTTCTTCCGCGCCGAACCCTATATCGCGTCTGCCGCCGTCCTTCCATTTGAAGGTGATCGGGCGAAGCCTCCGCAAGATGTCCAGCCCCTCGGCGAAAGGGCGCACGTCGGTCTTGTAGCGCAATGAGGATGAGCAGTTGGAGATCTGGTTCGACGCGTTTCGGCACAGAGCATTGCCGCCGGCGGCGCCAAGGTTGGCGACCCGGATGATCCCGTTCACATCGAGCCGATCTGAAGGCGTGGCGGTGCTGATTCCGATGTTGTTGGTGGCGGTGTCTATCCAGACGGCGTTTTGACCGAGCGCATCGTTGTAGATTTGAAAGTGACCGCCGTTGACTGTGGCGACCGACCATTTCGGCTGTTCGTTCAGGGTGAGGCCGACGCCGCCGTTAGAATCCGAGTTGATGCGCGCGCGAACGACGCCGGAGCCGGAGATGTGCAGCTTTGAGGCTGGCGCGGTCGTGCCAATGCCGACGTTGGTGTCGGCCGTGGCGAAGTTGATTCCATTGATGGAGCCAAGGACCATCGCGTTGCTTTGAGAAACCAGCGCATTGGCGCCGATTGCCCCGGCGTTGGTGAGGTTATTGGCGCCAACATTCGCCAGCGCTCCGATCATTGTGTTTTGGCTGCCCGTTTGATTAGAAAAGCCGGCGGCTTCGCCGAAAAAGGCGTTATGTTGGCCCGTGGTGCCAGCATTGCCTGCCCCACTGCCGAAGTAGGAATTAAAGCTGGCGGTGTTCGCGGCACCAGCCTGTGCTCCGAAGAATGCGTTGTTGTCGCCCACGGTGTTCGCGTTTCCGGCTAGCGTTCCAAAGAAAGCGTTGCCGGCGCCAGATGTGTTCGCTGTCCCAACGCCAGCGCCGAAGAATGCGTTATTGCCGCCGGTGCTGTTATGAAACCCGGCCTGTGCGCCAAAAAAAGCGTTAAAGTTGCTTGCGGTGTTGGAGGCGCCCGCTTGATAGCCGAAGAATGCGTTTGCGTTCCCAATGGTCTCTGACGCTCCAGCCTGATAGCCGAAGAATGCATTGCAACAAGATGTGGCGGCGCTGCCGGCCGATGCCCCGAAGAAGGCGTTGTAGCTACCCGTAGTGTTGGAAAAACCGGCATCCCGCCCGAAAAAAGCGTTGGAGTCGCCCGTCGTGTTAGAAAACCCGGCCACTTCGCCAAAAAAGGAATTGGCGGCGCCTGAGGTGTTGGAATAGCCGGCGTTTGATCCAAAAAAGGCGTTGGCGCTCCCCGTAGTATTGCTCAGGCCGGTCTGATCGCCCACGAAACTGTTGTTGATTCCCATAGTGTTCGCCGCACCGGCTCCTACACCGGCAAACAGATTCTGGGTCCCAGGCGCGCTCAACACCCGACTGCCGCCAATGTTGTACTGCGTCAACGCATTCACAGTTGTCGCATCCAATGTCCCGCCAGCCCTTCCATCCCCGCTGATGTTGAAACTGCTTGAGAGTTGCTGGCTCGTCGAGTTCTGAATATAGCTCGCGCTGCCTGCCGGCAAACTCGCCAGCGGAATCGTCCCCGTCACCGTGCCGCCGTTGACACTCGCAATCTGACTGCTGGTCACACAACTGACACATCCCACACTCAACCCATCGGCCGTCGTAGCGTTCATGCTCCTAATTGCATACGGATTTGAGGTCAGTTGCTGGCGAGGCGCAAGCAGGGTGAAGACACCGCCACCAGCCACTCGCACCCCGATGCCGAGAAAACGATCTGCTCCGTTAAAGCAACTCGCGCAGACCCCAAAATCCAGCGCCACCGCAAACAGACCGCCGGTCACGTTGACATTGAGCCGTTGCACGGTGACGCCTTGTTGCCCGCCGTCGTTGAGCGCGTCAAACAGGCGGAACTCGAAGTCATAAGCGCCGGTCGCCGGATTGCCTCCGTCGGTCAGCCGGCCTTGATAGGTGAATGACGTGGTCTGCCCAAAGGCGATCTGGGCGCTGGCGAATAGCAACACGAGAACAAGCATTAGGCGGGGTTTCATTCCAGCCGTCTCCTTTCATGATGCTGATGGTTTACGTTTCCCTCTGAATAATAATGCGGAAATCGGCCAGAAACAGTATCATTCGGGTTTGCTGTTGAGGATTCCGTAGGTCACGAAATGCAGAATGGATATTTAGCGAGTTCCTGACTCTGCGCCGTTGTGCGGCTCGCGGCGAAGTCCGACGCCTTTTAGTGGCCGGCAAGAAAGACATGATGTAATCGGCTTCCTGACCCCTGGGCTAAATACGTCGCGCGCTCCGCGGGCTTGTTCGTCGACGTCGCTGCGCGATCGTACAACATTGAACCCTCATCACATCGAACTACTCCCAGATCAATTACCTCAACCTCATCGATGGATCCCCCATCAATATCCACGTCCTCCTCACATCGCTACTCGATGTTGCAACTTTAGCCGCACTCACAGCTTCGCCTATCGTGATCATTCCCGCTCGATTGAACAACAACCGGTACAGTTCCTGATTCACCCGCCCCTGATCCGACGGCAGCGTCATCCCGGACGACGCCCATACCGCCACTGCCCCGCCCCGCTCCGCTTTCATCAAGCTCTCTCCCAGCGACTCCATCCCCGGATCCTGCACGTACCCGTTCAAACACGTCATCATCACAAACATCGACAAATGCTCGTTCCTCATCCCCGCAGCGTCCTCGTTTGTCAGCAGGCTCTCCCTCCATTGATTCGCCGAACCGTGGCCGACGTAGTTCACCAGAAGTTGCTTCCGGCTTAAAGCCTCAAACAGTGAGTTCCTCGCCTCTTCAGGCCCCACCCGGCCACGGTTTACTTGTGTGATCCTCAGACTTCCCGGGATCAACGATCTCAACCCCCCGCTCGCCTCCTCAAAGTCGTATCCGTCGTTCGCATCCGCCGCCAACAACACTTCCTCAGATCGACCCCCTTGGTCGTACCCGACGATTTTTCCGACCATCACCGTCAGCTCCTCCGCGCTTCTCGCCGGCAAACGCCCAACAGATATCTCCGCAATTCCGTCATTGTTGAAGTCCGCAAACCAATCGTCTGAGGCCGTCTCCATATAGTCGGTATCGATCAGCTTCGTCGGTACCACATCCCAATCCCCGTACCCCAGATAGTTCCGTCCGTCATAACTCGCATCCCCGCACAGCAACACAAACCGCGGCTTCACCTTCCAACTCGTCGCCGCGTACGACAGAAAATCTCTTATCGATTGCGGACTCTTCTCCCCATAGCTGAACTCGTCGTATACATCCTCTATATCAACCAGCGTCGTCTTGAGCCCTTGATTGACTCGCAAACCCACCAGTGCCTTTAGTGAGTCAAACATCTCCGCCCGGCTGATGATTATCAGGTCAGCGCCATTCCCCGCCCCGCGCAGTCCTGACGGCGTGTTCATTCTGACGCTCGAAGCCTCCTCCGCTCTCCGTCCGGTGATCGCCAGCAGCTTCCGCTCACCCCTGCCCGTGACGCTCACCGTCGCTGTGTATCCATCCTTTGACTGATCAATCGTCGCCTCCAGCTCGCTTACTTCGCGCTCGTCTGTGACATCAAAGACTCGAATGTCCTTTGTCGTAAAGCCCCCTATCGGCACTGATTCGCCCGGACCGGCCGTGAGGCTCAGCCAGTCGTCATCCGCCCGGTAGGCGTGTTGATAGGTGATCCGAATCGATTCAACCAGGCTGATGTCGCTCGGTCCGCTTATCGATTGCAGCCCGATCACGTTTTCACCTTCTCGCAACGCCGTCTGCGAAACCTCGATCTTTGTCTGTCCTTTTGTTTGGCCGTTGAACGAGACCTGTCCGATGTATGACCCGTTCAGACTTACACCGACCTGATGAGCCGAGTTTGTCACCCCTTGTATCGAAACCTCGATCACGGCGCTCTCGGTCGACGACTTGGAGAGGTTATGAATGGTCACTCCCTGTCCGATCACCGTCGAGCTGACCACCGCGCCGAAGAAGTTCTCTTGTTCCCCGTTGCGCAGCGCCGCAAAGTAGACTGTGTGGTCTCGCCGCTCCACCGTGTACGCAAAGCTCTCGCCTGACGGATAGCCCTTACCCGCAGGCGTAGTGCTTATTCTCAACCCCGGCTGCGAACCCCCGACCAGCCAGTAGACCCGGGTGTCCGTCGAAGGCGTGTTCAAACCCACCCCGTAGAACTCGATCGCATCCGTCGAGTCGAACCTCCCGTCCTCTTCGCCTCGAACACGGATCGGTAGCTCCATCCCATCGACATACAACTGCAGCGTCCGCGGGTCTGTCTTTGGATCAAGACCAGCCCTGACAAGCTCATCTTGAGTCACCCGATACCAGCCCGCCCGTCTCAACCCGATTTTGACCGCGCGAGACGACGCGAGGCTGCCTTGTTGAATCATCGCCGGACTCGTAACCCCCGATCGACTCGAACCGCTCGTCGCGCTCTCAAGTTGCGCAAAGCTCTCCACCGGGTGAGTCCCCTCACTAATCTGTGTCCGACCCACCTGACTCAACATCTCGGCTAACGAGCGCGCCGGAGGCTTCCCTCCTATCTGTTTTGCATAGACTGGTCCGTGCCAGGTTGACTGTCCGTCGAGATCGATGTCTTCGAGCCAGAACGCCGCGTCTTTCCCGCCGTCTTTTGCGTCAACCCAGTAGGCGTACTCTCGACCGGCGGTGAGCGCGGTCCCCGAACCGGCCACCAGAGCCGATCCTGCTACTAGCTCGTGATTCACCAGCGTCCGAACGCCGCCGTCCTGCCGATAGATCCTGAATCCGAGGTTGTCGACTTCAAACCCGGTCTTCCAATCGAACATCACTCCGTTGTCGTAAGAGGTCGCGCCTAGCGAGATCAGCTTGACGTCGGTCGGCCCCGACGGCCCTGCAATCCCCCACGGCGAAAACGCAGTGATCCCCGTTTCTTCAACCCAGTTTGCAGAGCTGTCCCGTGTCGCCGATCCTGCCGGCGACTGCCAGGTTGATCCATTGAACCGCCAGAGTTCCAAATTCGACTCGTTGAGACCGTTGAGATCGGAGTCCTGATAATGCAGTCTCAGCGTCGCCGAAAACCCCGAGCCTCCATTCGGGGTGATCGTGTAGGTGCGGGAGCTCACGTTTGCCGGGAATCCCGGAGGCGTCGCCTTGACGAGGTTCACGATTACATCCGTTGGAGGCGCTCCCGAGTCGAATCGAATCGTGTTGAAAGGATTGCCGAAACTCAACGCCGCGCCGTTTGTGAATCCGGTCCGCTTCACATTACCGATCACGTCGCCTGCGCCGGTTGATGTCCCGCTGGCAGGCATCGTCAACGTGAACGCACCGGTCGTCAAATTGGTCAGCAGATTCAATACGCCGGATGCAGTCGTATCACCTGCAAGCGACACCCCAACGGTATTGTTCATAGTCAGATTGTTGTACGCGATGTTGTCGGTGACGACTTGCGCGACGCCGCCTTGATAGACGATCGTGCTGCCGGTCGCCGTAAAATGCCCGCTGTTGAAGATTGGCGTCCCGGCTCCCGTCAACATCACCGTGCGGCCGCTTGCGTCGAATGAGCCTCCGATGTTGGTCACCAAAACGCTCAGTGATTGATCGCTCGCCAGCGTCACGCTAGCGCCCGCAAGAACCGTGACGATCCCTGACGTGAACTTCCCGTCCCCACCCAGTGCGTGCGCCCCTGCGCCAAATTCCACCGCGCTTATCGATATCGTACCGTTCTGTGTGATCGTCGCTCCCCCAAACACCAGTCTCCCAGCGCCGGTGATCACACCTTTACTTGTGACATCGGCCGCCGTCAGAAGCCCCAGCCCCGAGTTGATCGAAAGCACGCGGCTCGATTCAATCGTCAGCGCATTGATCGAGGATGAGCCTGCGGCGATTATTGGCTGTCTGGTGACCCCTGATGTTGGAATCAACACATCAGTGAACGGCGCCGGAACCGCGTTGGGCGTCCAGTTCGCCGCCGTGTGCCAGTCGGAGCTGGTCGATCCATTCCACACCGACAGCGGCGCCATGACTGACAGCGTGTAGCCGCGCGACCCCGAACAATTATTTCTGTCGGTCGCTGTGACGGTGATCGGAAAGGAGCCCACCTCGGTTGGCGTTCCTGAGAGCGTCGACGTTCCTGCGGTGAACGAGAGTCCGGTCGGGAGCGTTCCCGTCAGACTAAACGTGATAGGAGCGAGGCCGCCGGCTTGCGTGAATACTTGCGAGTAACCAGAGCCGGCCGTCGCCGCGGGTATGGTCGAAGGGTTCACCGCAATGCTTTGACAGGTCACCGTCAGAATGAACCCGCTTGAAATTGTCGCCCCGCAATTGTCAATCGCGGTCACGGTGACGACGTGCGTTCCTGCAGGTCTAGCGTTGGCGATAGTGATATTGCCTGAATCGGGTTCTGCTCCCAGTATTCCGGCGAAGGTCGGCGAAGTAGCTGTGAATTCGACGATCGAGCCATTGTCCGAAGGCACAAGGCTGGGGATTACCGTCGTCGAGTTTGAGGCAAGAACCGATGTATCGCCATACGAGCCGAGCGCCGGGAGCGTGTTAGCCGTGACGTTGACCAGCATCGTTGCGGTCGTCAGGCCGCCATCCGAATCCTGAACCTGCAACACCACGGCATTATTGCCCACCATCGCGTTGCAACCCGCTGCAATTGAAGCGGTAATAACACCGTTCGTATTCGTGACGCCGTCGATGAGAATGCCGGCCGGCGTCGAAGCGACCGTGACGGAAAGATAGCCGATCGGGTCTTCGCTGTCCAAGACGTTGGCGATCGTCGCGGTCGCCGCCGCACTGCCTTTTTGACGAATGACGTTGTTTGCCGCGGCTGTTGGCACGGTGTTGCAGCTCATCAGGTACAGGTATCCCGAACCCTGATTCGCGTTGGCGACGACATCATCGAGATAAGCGCCGATGATAATCGTATTGCCACTAACGGCGACCGAGGCGCCGAATGCATCGTTTGGTGCGCCATTGCTCGCCGTCAGGTGTTGCTGTTCATACCAGACCGCGCCGGCTCGTAAGTAAACATACGCTGAGCCTTGATCTGCGTTTGCGTTCACGTCATCAAGATTGGCGCCGACCAACACGGTGTCGCCTGTGACACCAACCGCAATACCGAAGCGGTCGTTCGCCGCACCGTCGCTGGCAAAGATTTGTTGTTGTTGCGTCCACGTCTCCCCGCCTAGAACGAACATATAGACCGACCCTTGGCCGCTGTTGGCGCCCACGTTGTCGAGCGGCGCACCCACAGCAATCACATTCCCTGCAACGCCAACCGCATTGCCGAAGTTGTCATGCGCCGCGCCATCGGAGGCCGTTAGTTTTTGTTGTTGCGTCCATACGGTTCCACTTCTCACAAAAACGTAAGCCGACCCTTGATCGGCGTTTGCTCCCACGTCATCGCTCACTGCGCTTACGACGACCGTATCCCCGCTGATGCCCACGGCAGCGCCAAAGTTATCACTCGCCGCGGCATCCGTCGCGGTCAGTTTTTGCTGTTGCGTCCAATTCGTACCGCTTCTTACAAAAACATAGGCCGAGCCTTGATTGGTGAACGACACATCGTCGCTCAAGGCCCCGACCACGATTGTGTTCCCGCTGACGGCGAGCGCCCAGCCGAACACATCACTCACCGCGCCATCCAACGCCGTCAGTTTTTGTTGTTGCGTCCACAACGATCCACTCCTCAGAAAGACGTACGCCGAACCTTGATCAGTGTTGGCACCGATATCGTCACCAATAGCCCCGACAATAATCGTGCTGCCGCTAATAGCGACTGAATAACCGAAGAGGTCAGTCGCGGCGGCGTCAGAGGCGATCAGCTTCTGTTGAAAAGACCAGCTTGTGCCGGCGCGGACGAAAACATAGGCCGAGCCTTGCAGGGTGGCGCTCACTGTGTCGCCGGGCGCGCTGATGACGGCGGTATCGCCACTGAGCGCAACGGCGAAGCCCAACTCATCGTTTGGTGCGCCGTCTGAAGCGATGAGTTGCGGCTGCTCAGTCCAGTTGCAGACGAAGAGATACGCCGAGCCTTGTTGGGCGATCGCTCCCACTGCATCAAACACAGCCCCGACGACGACCTTATCGCCGCTGATGGCGACCGCCTGGCCGAGGTTGTCAAGCGCCGCGCCATCACCCGCCGTCAGTTTCGCCTGTTGTGTCCAGCTTACGCCGCTGCGCACAAACACATAGGCCGAGCCTTGATCCGCATTGGCGCCCACATTATCAACCACAGCCCCGACGACTGCAGTATCACCGCTGATGGCGACCGACCAGCCGAACTGGTCAGAAACCGCGCCATCCGATGCCGTCAGCATGGCTTGCTGCGCCCAGGCTGTTCCAGTTCGCACAAAGACATAAGCTGAACCTTGATCGCATGGCGCCTCCGAACGGCGCCCCCGCAACGACCGTGTCGCCGCTGATGGCGACTGAATAGCCAAACCAGTCATTCGCAGCGCCGCCAGATGCAGCCAGCTTTGCCTGTTGAGTCCAATTCGCGCCGCTTCGCACAAAAACATAGGCGGAGCCTTGAGCTGAGGCGGCTCCGAAATCGTCTCCATAAGCCCCGACGACGACACTGTCGCCGCTGATCGCTACGGAAACGCCGAAAAGATCATTCGCCTCACCGTCCGACGCCATGAGCTTTGCTTGCTCAACCCAACTCGCTCCGCTTCTGACAAACACATAAGCAGAACCTTGATCGGCATTCGCGCCTATGTCATCTTCATAAGCAGCGACGAGGATCGTGCCTCCATCAATCGCTACCGAGATGCCCAAGACATCCCCGGCCGCGCCGTCGCTTGCCGTAAGCTTTGCCAGCTGAGTCCAACTCACTCCGCTTCTCACAAAGATATAGGCTGAGCCTTGATTCGCGTTCGCACCAACATCGTCAAGATACGCCCCGACGACCGCGGTGTCGCCGCTGATGGCCACGGAATTGCCAAACTGGTCATTCGCCGCGCCATCGGCTGCCGTCAGTTTGGCTTGTTGCGTCCAACTCACGCCGGTGCGCACAAACACATAGGCCGAGCCTTGATGGGCGTTTGCGCCCACACCATCCTGATAAGCCCCGACGACGACGGTGTCGCCGCTGATCGCTACGGAAAAGCCGAACTGGTCACCCGCTGCACCATCGGATGCAGTCAGCTTTGTCAACTCTCTGAGCAACGGGTCTATAGTCAGCGGGTATTCCGCATCCCAATCTTCCACGTCGAGTATCAAGTCTCTGCCATCCAACCGCATTAGCGCGCTCACTACGCGACCCTTCGCATCCGTCACGAACAGTTTGTCATAGGTCAGCAACACATTGTCCGCTTCTCGCGTGAAGGTCGCGCCGCTCCTCGCTTCACTTGCGGCCGCCTGCAAATCTCCCGTCACTGCCATTCGCAGCCGTAGCGGGTTTGCGGTCGCTGCTCGGTGGTCCATTGTCGGCCGGCGGGCGATCGTGAAGCCCTGTTCGATGCCGCGACTGGAGTTGACGTACCACTCTTCGATTGACGATTGGGGATTGCCGACTGCCGATTTCTGAATTGATACGCGGTTGCCTTTGGCGGTGACTTCACCAGCTTGCATCGATAGAAGCGAATCGCCGTAGCCGTAGTCCTTGAGCTCCAGGCCCAATCGCCAGGGCTTCTCCGCCTCTTCTAGCGAAGTCGCTTGCAGGCCATTCGCGTCGACATAGGCAAGCAGGTTGTTCGCCGCGTTCTTCAGCTCGTAGCCCGCGCCGACGCCTTCGAGCCGTGGCGCCGGTTGCCATTGGGCCTGGTACTTGACCGCCGCCATCGCTTCTTGCAGCGAATCATATGTGCCTTGCTGTTTCAGGTGGTCGATGGCCTTGTCGCCTTCAAGCGTAGGCATTGCCTCGGCAGGCGCTGCGCTTGGGGATGGTGATTCGCTCTTCGCGCGAACTGCCTTCGCCGGTAGATATGACAACGCGATCGTGACGGCGAGAATGCCCGCGAGCGCGAGGCGAGTCCTTACCGACAGCCTGCTCGATCTGAGGCGGAGATTGTTAGAGCTTTTCATACGGGCTCCTACGCTAGCAATGGGAGTTAACAGATTGGCTCACAGGTTTGGTCCGTCTCCGGGCCAGATCAAGACCGCTATTTTCGGCCTTCATCTTAATGTGGCGGCGGGAGTCAAACTGTGACGACATTTCTTGGTGATTATTCGGAAGGGTGATGGGTGACTAAACAGGACCCGGTGATGTCGGGTTCAGCGATCCAGTCAAGTCGGTCAGCCATCTCGTCGCGGGAGCGGGAGCGTCATTTGGAGTCGATCTGCGTAAAGAGCGGGAGCGCGCGGCCGCGTACTCGCTGAGCCCGCGTACTCGCGGGCGACAGCATGTAGCCCAGGTCGAGTCCGCGAGCCCTGGGTACGCAACGCGGGTTCCGAGCTCCGTGAATCCAGCCATAGAGCCCGCGTACTCGCGGGCGGCAGCGTGTAGCCCAGGGCGAGTCCGCGAACCCTGGGGAGGCGCGGCGTTTCTCCGAGCCCTGTGAATCCAGCCTCGCGAGCCCGCGTACTCGCGGGCGGCAGCGTGTAGCCCAGGGCGAGTCCGCGAGCCCTGGGTAGGCGCAGCGTTTCTCCGAGCCCCTGAATCCAGACGCACGAGCCCGCGTACTCGCGGGCGACAGCATGTAGCCCAGGGCGAGTCCGCGAGCCCTGGGTACGCAACGCGGGTTCCGAGCTCCGTGAATCCAGCCCCGCGAGCCCGCGTACTCGCGGGCGACAGCGTGTAGCCCAGGGCGAGTCCGCGAGCCCTGGGTACGCAACGCGGGTTCCGAGCTCCGTGAATCCAGCCGCACGAGCCCGCGTACTCGCGGGCGACAGCGTGTAGCCCAGGGCGAGTCCGCGAGCCCTGGGTAGGCGCGGCGTTTCTCCGAGCCCCGTGAATCCAGACGCACGAGCCCGCGTACTCGCGGGCGACAGCGTGTAGCCAGGGCGAGTCCGCGAGCCCTGCGTACGCAACGCGGGTTCCGAGCTCCGTGAATCCAGCCTCGCGAGCCCGCGTACTCGCGGGCGACAGCATGTAGCCCAGAGTTTCACGAGTTCAACCCCTCGCATCAGCAAGCTCCTGGACACTTCCCCCCTCGTGTGCTATCAGTTGGCTCAATCGCCGTTCCCGGCGAGTCCTGGGTAAGTAAATTCAAAAAACACGCGCCCCAGGATGAACCCCACATAATGACGGGCAGAGCACAGCCGGCTCCTGGGTGCGCTAGGAGGCTCCCGTGGCACACGCTTACACCAATCTGCTCTTTCACATCATCTTCGCAACAAAAGAGCGGAGTCTGCTTATCGATGAGCAATTCGAACCAAGGCTACACGAGTACGTTGGAGGAACAATACGGGGATTGAAGGGTACGTCCCTTCAGATCGGAGGCGCCGATGATCACGTCCACATCCTGGTCAAGCTCCCCCCCACAATCGCCGTGTCTGATTTCTTAGAGAAGCTCAAGGCCAACACCTCAAAGTGGTCCAAGTCAGTTCGACGAGGGTTCGGCTGGCAGGAAGGCTATGCGGCGTTCACCGTGAGCGAATCGCAAGTGGGGCGCGTCAGACGCTACATTCAGAGACAGCGTCAGCACCACGCAAAGATTTCATTTCGTGACGAGCTTGTGGCGCTTTTCGAAGCACAAGGGGTTAAATATGACCCCGATCGTTTTTGAAGCGAAGCCTGTCGCCCGCTTCGCGGGCTTGCGTGTCTGGACAACGCTGGAGGGTACTGGGTTCCTGATACCCAGGGCTCGCGCACTCGCCCTGGGCTACACGGTGTCGCCCGCTTCGCGGGCTTGCGTGTCTGGACAACGCTGGAGGGTATTGGGTTCCTGATACCCAGGGCTCGCGCACTCGCCCTGGGCTACACGGTGTCGCCCGCGAGTACGCGGGCTCCCGCTTTGAAAAAATCGATGTCTTGTCGCGCTGCTTACCCAGGGCTCGCGCACTCGCCCTGGGCTACGCGCTGTCGCCCGCGAGTACGCGGGCTCCCGCTTTGAAAAAATCGATGTCCTGTCGCGCTGCGTCACCCAGGGCTCGCGGACTCGCCCTGGGCTACACGCTGCCGCCCGCGAGTACGCGGGCTCGGCCTTGAACAAATCGTTGTATTGGCGCGCCGCGTACCCAGGGCTCGCCGACTCGCCCTGCGCTACACGCTGGCGCCCGCGAGTACGCGGGCTTACCGTTTGACCGCTGCAATGACCCAGAGCTCGAGGACTCGCCCTGGGCTACACGCTGGCGCCCGCGAGTACGCGGGCTTACCGTTTGACCGCTGCATGACCCAGGGCTCGAGGACTCGCCCTGGGCTACATGCTGTCGCCCGCGAGTACGAGGGCTTACCGTTTGACCGCTGCGTCACCCAGGGCTCGAGGACTCGCCCTGAGCTACATTCTGTCGCCCGCGAGTACGAGGGCTTACCGTTTGACCGCTGCGTCACCCAGGGCTCGAGGACTCGCCCTCGGCTACACGCTGGCGCCCGCGAGTACGCGGGCTTACCGTTTGACCGCTGCATGACCCAGGGCTCGAGGACTCTCCCTGGGCTACGCGCTGTCGCCCGCGAGTACGCGGGCTTACCGTTTGAGCGGTGCATGAGCCAGGGCTCGCCGACTCGCCCTGGGCTACACGCTGGCGCCCGCGAGTACGCGGGCTCGGGCTCCGGCTCTGATGCACAACACCAAAATCACGCGCGGCGTTCTCAGGGCTCGCCCCCTATCGATGCGTATTCGAATCTGTGTGTGCGACGGATTGAAAGGCGGCTTGAGCTAGACGGGATGATTTGGTCCGAGCCCCTTGGGGTTTATTCTCTCCGCGTCTGAAAGTAATAATATCCCAACGTCTCAACGTGATCGGACGCACTAACCCCGCTAAGCACGAGCTCATATCGTCCGGTGCTGAGCGACGCGGCCGGCGCGGTTACAACGACAGAACGTTTGCCTGCCCCAGCGTTTGACTTCAATCCTGTCCAACGTCGGACAACCTGGCCGGCGGCGGTCTGAAGCGTCACTTGATAGGAAGGGTATCTATCGGCCGGATTGAGCTCGAGTTGCAGCCGAACCTGAGATGCGGCCAGCGTAACGCTCAGAGTTTTTGTAGCGTCGCCGCCGCGGGCCCCGGGAGAAAGGACAAGGGCGAGCAACGACGCAACACCCGGTTGCGCCTTCACTATTCCAGCCGCATCCGGTTGGCGCTGAAGCTCAGCGATCTCTGCTTCCAACCTTTGTTTCTCCGCCGCAAGCTCATCGGCAGTCCGGCGCTGGTTTCCGGCTTCTTCAGCCAACTTCTGGTTATGGAGCTCGCTCGCCTCTCTTTCAGCCTGTATCTGGGCGACCTGTCTCCTTAAGTCCCTCATCTCGACCACCAGCCACGCTGCACCCACGAACGCTATCAGGGCGACCGCCGCTAACGCATAAGCGAAGCCCGGGCGGAGATAGAATCCACTCTTCAGCGCGGCCAACGCTCCTCTCAGCACCGGCGGCGATTCCACGCGATCAACCGTGGCCGCCGCATTTTCGGATACGCGGGACGCAAGCTCCACCTGCAAAAGAGATCTGGCGAATTCCAGCTTCTGCTGGCGTCGTTCCGAGATGAGAAAGGACCGCTCGAAGCTCTCACGCTCGTCGACCGACAGTTCTTCCCTTACGTACTGGTCGATCAAATCATCTTCAGCTTCCGATATGAGATCGCTCAATTCAGGATCATTAAAGAAACGCTCTTCGAGCTGGGTTAGCTCCTCCTCAGGCAGCTCGCCCAGTAGGTACTTAACGGCTTGGTTTTCGTCTGTTGTTCTTGCGCTCATACTCAGAATTCACCCTTTCATGTATTAGTGGCTGAATCCGTGAAGCTGTGTCGCTGAACTTTTCTTCACCATACAGGTGGACAGGCACCCTTCAAGCTTTTCCCTCAATCGGACGGCCCGGCTCCGCAGCGCCTGATTCGGAATGCGCATCTCCGCGCCAAGCTTTTTGCGATTCTCGATCCTCGCTTGTTTGTCGCCCTGGTAGTACCGAACGATCAACTTGCGGCCCTCGGCCGGGAGACCCTCGAGGCAACGAGTAAGGCATTCGAGGCGATCCTGTTCCCGATCATCGTCCGCCGGGTCACCGTGCACAAGTCGCAGCGCGGGGAGCTCTTTGAGGGCCCTCTCCTCCCTGGCGCGATCCTTGAGAATCTCGAGCAGCAGCAATCGGGCGACGCCGTATGAATAGCCGTTGAAGTCGCGGATTTCTTCACCCTCTGCGAGACGTTTCGCCACTCGGTTGATCGCTTCGTCGGCGTGATCTTCGGCGAACTGGCAGCGCCGTCCCTCGAAGAATCTCACGAGGTTGCGTCGAATGAGGAGATACTTCTCACCGGCAAGATCAGGGTTCGGATCGAGCGATCCAAGCAGCGCGTCCAGCGCTTCCTTCGTCAGGACCCATTTCTGACGGCGGGGCCCTGAGTCTGAGAATTCTTGAACTTCACCCATCGCTCGCCTCACCGCCATTCACCTTGTAGCGCGAAAGCGGCCCAATAATAGGGCGCCGACCAGCGCGCCTCTTTCTGCAGGGAGAGTTGCGCCCCGCGCAGCGCCGCGGCAGGTGCTAAACCGTCTTTTAGCATGCCCTTATAGAACCGTTTCATCAACTCCGCGGTGGCGCGGTCATCAACTCGCCACAAACTCGCCGCAACCCTCGGCGCGCCGGCGTACATGAATCCACGCGTCAGCCCGATCAAACCCTCACCCTTTACTTCCTTTCCGAGCGCGGTCTGACAAGCGCTCAATACGACAAGATCGGCGTTCAGCTTGAGATTGTAGACTTCGTTCAATCGCAAGAACCCGTCCTGCGACCGGCCCTGCTCATCAATCAACGAGAACACGAGACCCGATAGCTCGGGATGCTGGCTGTTCAGCAATCCATGAGTAGCAAAATGCAAAATACGATACTGGCCGATCCCAGCGCTCATCGCGGTAGCGCGGCTGGCGGCGAAGTCCAGAGCCTCTAACCTGACCTCCTCCGGCGCCAACGAAGCGATGCCCTCAGCCTCTTCCCGGCTAAAGCGTAACCGAACGAACTCATTCAGTCCTGATTCTCGCTGCGACCGTTGCAGCTCTGCGGCCGGCGCCCGATCCCCCTGGGTCCTCGCCGCCGTCGCCACAATCTCGTTTGCGGGGTGGCTCGCGGAGGCTCGTACATCATCATTGCCAAAGACCGGGTCCGCCAGGACCGCAAGAGTCTTAGGAGCGCGCTTGCGCCCGGCGGCGTCGCGTCGCAGCACCGCCAATACCGAAGCGGACGGAACGCTGACGATCTCGTGATCCGCAATCAGAAGCGGGTGGCCCAAAGTGTGCGATCCGGCCGCGTGTCGTAGCGCGGCTGCCTGTCCACGCGCCGATTTGTCCGCTTTGACCTCCGGAACAGGCAAGACCGCGAAAGGGACATACTGGAGCGCGCCGTCCGCCGCGATCAGCAGCCGTTTCCTCCCCAGTTGAGCGGCAACGGGCGCAAGCAGCATTCGACTCAATTCCGCCGCTGTTTGATCGAGCGATATGGCGCCGCTCGCCGAGGCCGCGCCCGCTCCTGCGGAGCCCCTCGTTCTCGCAGCGCCGGGCCTTTCAATTATCAGTTCATAGAGCCGGCGCGCCAGACTCTCGATGTCCTGTCCTTTCGGCAAGACGTAGCCCCGACAGCCGTCTGCGCTGACGGCCCATAAGTAACTTCGTTCACGGCCGAGGCGATACTCGAGGAGTAATGTTTGGCCGTCAAGCACCTGGTGTTGGATCTCTTCGACGGTTAGCGTTTGGGGTTGGGTGAGCGCCGCATATCGCGGGCTCCTGGCTCGGACTTGCGCTTCCACCAGCTGATACTCGTCGACCAGCGAGGCTATCTCGGACTTTAGCGCGGCCGCCATCCTGGCGCTGTTCTGGTTGTCCGCCAACTGGTTGTATCTTGCGGATTTGGCGTTGAGCTGTGACTGGACCTCCCGTTCTCTAGCCAACAATGTCTGGTCAGCTCCCTCGCGAATGTCGATTCGAGACTCCACCAGCAGGTCCTCGAGGGTGCGGGCGCGAGCACGTTCGTTTATCGTGAGCGCCGCGCCTTCGCCGCCCGGGATTTCCATCAGCAGATCGATGTAGAACTGGAAGTAATCTTCCTTGGTAGCCAGGAACGATGCACGCTGCTCCAAACCGGCGACGCGACCGCGAATGGACTCGACAACCTCAATCGCTGCTTTTATGTGATCTTGCGCGGCCGGCAAGTCGCCGCGCTTCTTTTCGACAACCGCGAGGCTGTACAGCGTCCGGGCTTCGTCGGCGCGGGCGCCCATCGCGCGGCTGACAGGGAGCGCTTGAGTCAGGTAGTCAAGTGCGTTTGGATAATCGTTGAGGTCGGTGAGGGTACGGCCGAGCTCAATCATTGTTTGAAGCTCGCCCCGCCGATCCTTAACTTCTCGTCTCAGGGCCATCGCCTGTTTGAAGTATTCCAGCGCTTTCTGATACTCCCCGAGTCTTCCATATACCTGGCCGATGTTATTGAGCGTCGTCGCCTCTCCGCGTCGTTCTTTGATCTCTCTTCTCAGCGCCAGCGCCTGATCGAAGTACTCAATAGCTTTCGGGTAGTTGCGGAGGTCCAGGTAAACCGTTCCAATGTTGTTGAGCATTCGCGCTTCGTGGTTTCGATCCTTTAGCTCGCGGCCGACCGCCAGCGAGAGGTCGTAGTATTCGAGCGCCTTCTGATATTCGCCTAGATCTCTGAAGGTCCCTCCAATGTTGTTTAGCGTGCTGGCCTCACCTCTGCGATCGCCGGTCTCTCGCCTGAGCGCCAGCGACTGTTGATAGAACTCCAGAGCGTCCTGGTACTCCCCCATCAGAGAGTGGGCAGCAGCCACATTATTGCGAGCGATGGCTTCCCGCCGCCGGTCATGTTCATTACGAACGCTTTCAAGACTCTGAAGATGGGCCTCGAGCGCCTTTCGATAATCTCCGGCGTATTCCTGGTAGCAGGTGCCGATGTAATTGTACGTCACGGTTTCGCATCGAAGTGACCCGGCTTCACGGCAGAGCGGAAGGGCTTCGTTGAGGACGTCGATCGCCTCTTTCGCCTGCCCGAGCCGAACATGAATCGTGGCAATGTCGTGAAGCATATTTACGGCGTCAATTCGATCATCGATTCCCACATAGAGCTTTTGTGCTTCTCTGATTCTGGCGATCGCCTGTCGGCGTGAATCCTCTGAGCCTTGTTGCTCGAGCCGCAGACCGTCTCTGTGAAGTCGACGCGCTGCGACTCGGTCTCGGTCGGGTTGCACCGCCGCACGCCACGCTTCAACAGTCAAGACATAGCGCCGCCGCGGCCCATCCTTGCGCGCCTCCGACACCTCCAGGTTGGCGGTCGTGGCTGCTTCGGAGACCAGGTAGACGTGTTGCTTATCAGACCAGTCCTTCTCGTCGGCAACGTCTATGATTTCACCGTCGGGTTCCGCCAATCTGACCACCAGACCGGCGCCGCCTTGCCTAACGCTCACGTGAACAAACTCTCCCGCCGCGGCCGACAGGCTGTAGATATGTTTCTCGTCGCCGACGATCTCGCGATCAAATGTGCTCCCGGCAACCAGCGGGGTGAACTGTCGAGGCGAATTCGTAAAGGCGATCGACGAGGGGAATAGGGCGGCCAACTGGCCCACAGCAGCCGCGGCGAAAACCGCCGATCTGAGTCGTCTCAAACCGCTTAGCTTCCGGGGCGCTTTGACGACGTCGATTATGTTCATCGCCATTCACCGTACGCTCCGCCAATCTCGATTCGGGCGAGACCGGGAGGCGGAGGGGTTTGCATTGGTTGTTGTTCAGTCAATTGGCCGCGGTCGCAGCCGACACGCCTTGTTGCGCAGAGAACGCTCTATCATCTGCATGGGCCAGCGTTCTCTAAGTACGCGGTGAGCATACTACCACCAATTGGAATGCTGCGCCTATGAGAAGCGAGGGTGGGGTCCTGAGACTCGAAGCCAGGGGTTATCTGAAATTCGCCTTGGGCTACATCTGCGCGGAATCCGCCTCTTCACGCTTTAGGCGAATCGTTTACCGCGGTCCTACGATGACTATATTGAATGTCGAATCAACCGCGACTCCGGTCACGAACCATGTTTGAACCTCGATGCTCTCGGCCAAGGGAGCGGTCCACGTCGCGATCTTCAAAGTACCCCCAGCATAAAACGGACTGACGATGACCGTAGGGACATCAGCAAACGGGGTGCCGAATGTAATGAGATAGTGCCCTGTCCCCAGCCTGGAGGCTGTGAACCCACCACCCCCAAATTCAATCGTGCCGTTGTCGCGGATCTCGCCTCTCAAGACTCTTAGGTTTTCGGAGCCGCCTGAAGCAAAAAACTGCCCGCTCGGTCCGAGCTTCACGTCTCCCCTGACTTCAAGGGCGGCGGAGGGCCCGGTTGTTCCAATCCCCACGTTGCCGTCATCGGCGACTGTCATTCGAGTGAGAGTCCCTGTGGAGCCCTTTGGGGTTGTTCTGAAACTTATCCGTGTGCCATGGGCGGCGCTGGTCCACGCCTCGGTCGAAATGATGTTGACGCTGCCGCCTAAGCCGGTGGAGAAGTTGGTTCCGTCGTGACCTGTTCCGCCGAGCACCAAGAGATTCCGACCCGAAGGAGCGGCAGTGGGAGCGGCTCGAGTTCCACCGCTGGCTCTGCCAAGGATCTCGTTGTCGGTTCCAAAGGTGGTAAAGCGAGCCGTTTCAGCAATCGCGCCCCCATCGCGTTGCACATCGAGCACCGCCCCTGGACTAGTTGTGCCGATTCCGACGCTGTTATCAGCGGTCGCGCCGTTGACGCCACTTATGCTGCCTAGGACCAGAGAATTGCTCTGAGCGACGAAAGCTCGCGAACCGATGGCGCCGGCGTTGATGAGGTTATTCAAGCCAACATCCGCTGAGCTACCGATAATGGTCAGGCTTCCGCCTGTTGTGTTATTTGTCCCCGCGGAAAAGCCGATCACCGTGTTGCTCGCTCCGGTCGTGTTGGCATTTCCCGCAGAGCGTCCGAAGAAGGAATTGCCAGTGCCCGTCGCGTTTAGATTGCCGGCCGCAGCTCCAAAGAAGGAATTGTTGCTTCCGATGTTGAACGCGCCAGCCGCGGATCCGAAGAATGAGTTGCCTGCTCCAGCAGTATTGGCGCCACCTGCTGCGTAGCCGAAGCACGAGTTATCGGAGCCGCTGGTGTTGACTTCACCGGCGAAGGACCCGAAGAAAGAGTTGTGAAACCCGCTCGTGTTGGCCTTGCCGGACTGGTATCCAAAAAAAGAATCGTCGAGGCCCGATGGATTTGCTTCTCCCGCCCTTACGCCGAGGAAAGTATTGCGAAGTGGTGTGTTGCCGGCGATCACTCGCTGGCCTCCGAGGTTGAACTGAGAAGTGGCGTTGACGACGTTGGCCGAAAGCGCGCCTCCCGCAGTCCCGTCGCCGCTGATGTTGAAATTGCTCGCGGTCTGTTGGGTTGTGCTGTTCTGTACGTAGCTACCGCTTCCAGCGGGGACGCTTGCTACCGGAATAGCTCCGGCTACCGCGCTGCCGTTGACGTTGGCAATCTGGTCGCTGGTAATGCAATTCACACACGTTAGCGACAACCCGTCCGCCACTGTGGCGTTCACACTCTTCAGAGCATAAGGCGTCGAGGCAATCGGTTGCCGCGGACCGAGGGTTGTAAAGGTCGGGCCGGCGACTGGCTTCACCGCGATCTCAAGAAATCGCGGCGAGCCGTCGAAGCAAGTCGCACACGCGCCGAAATCAAGCTGTACCGTGAAGACGCCTGCCGTCACCGTAACGTTCGATATGCCGATCAGGCTGCCCTGCTGCGCGCCAGTTCCGACGGTCTGGGTGTCGAAGAGCTTGAACTGAAAATCGTACTGTCCATTGGCCGACACGCCGCCGTCGGCCAGCTTGCCCTGATAGCTGAACGCTGTTCCTTGCGCATTGGCGGCGTCGCTCAGGCTCACTAATAGCAACAGCGATAGAACAAATGAACTGGGAAGATGGATGTGACGATTCAGGCGCATGGCGATTGCTCCTCACCGGCATAAATTGGCGCTTGGATGATCCAGACAGACAACCTTCTTCAGACTATCGATCTGGGTCTGTTGCTGGTTGAGCTGCTCTCGTAGCGGCTGGACCAAGGTCTGTTGGGTTTTGATCGTTGACCGCTGGCGTCCGATAGATGCTTCCTGACTCTTGATCTGCTCTTGCTGCTGCTCGATCTGTGTCTGCTGCTCCTTGATCGCGTTGACCAGCACCACACTGATGCGGTCATACCTGACTCCTTCAATTTGACCTCTCTCATTGTTGAAGGTGAACTGCGGCGCGACCCTGGCCACCTCTTCCGCGCCAAAGCCGATGTCGCGACCGCCGCTCTGCCTCCAGGTGAAGCTGATCGGGCGCAGACGCTTGACGACATCAAGCCCTGAGATAAACGGCTTGACGTCGGCCTTGTAGCGCAGGCTCGAGGAGTTGCAGTTGGCTATTTGACCAAGGCTGTTGCGACACAGCGTATTGGTGTTATCGGCGGCGCCGAGTGTGGCGACGTGGATGATGCCGTTGACATCAAGCTTGGCCGCAGCAGCGGTCGTGCCGATGCCGACGTTGCCGGTCGAGGAGACGGTCATACGGCTGGCGTTGGCCGTGCGGTCAATGATTTCGAACCTGCCGTTTGCAGCGCCGTCTGAGGATTGGAGAGTCCACTTGATGCCACCCACGTCGGTGCTCTCGATCATTATCTCCTGATCGCCCTCGCCCCGTACGTGCAGGTGCTTGGCCGGGGCGGTCGTGCCGATGCCTATTCGCGTATCCGCCGTTGCCCCATTGACGCCGTTGATGGAACCGAGCACGAGCGAATTGCTCGAGCTGACGACTGCGTTTGCGCCGATGGCTGTTGCGAAGTTCAGGTTAGCAGAGCCGACATTGGCATTGGTTCCAATGATAGTGTTGTCGCTGCCCGTGGTGTTATTCAAGCCAGCCAATTCGCCGAAGAAGGCGTTATGGCCGCCCGTCGTGTTATTACGGCCCGCTTCTTCGCCGAAGAAGGCGTCGTGGGCGCCCGTCGTGTTAGCAATGCCAGCGGACATGCCGAAGAAGGCGTTGAAGTTCCCCGTGGTGCTTGAACTGCCAGCAAAGGCGCCGAAGAAGGCGTTGTTGCCTGCGGCGGTGCTCGCTTGGCCGGCAAAGGCGCCGAAGAAGCAGTTTAAGTTGCCGGCGATGTTCGCCGCACCCGCCGAGGTTCCGAAGAAGGCGTTATCGGATCCGGTGGAATTATTCAACCCTGTATTTGACCCAAAAAAAGAGTTCCGGATCCCTGTGCTATTTGCCGCTCCGGCATCATGGCCAAAAAAGGCGTTTTCGCTACCCGTGGCGCCGGCTCCCACGCCCGCAAACAAGTTACCTAACCCTGGGGCGCTCAACACCGCACTGCCGCCGAGATTGAATTGCGTCACTGCATTGACCGTATTGGCGGACAGCGTCCCGCTAGCGGTTCCACTTCCAGAGATGTTGAAGTCGCCCGGGGTCTGCTGATTCGTGGAATTCTGAATGTAATGCGTGCTGCCTCCCGGTACGCTCGCAGCCGGGATAGTCCCCGTCACCGCGCTTCCGTTGACGCTGCCGATCTGGGTGCTTGTCACACAATTGACGCATACTACGCTCAAGCCATCCGCAGTCGCCGCATTCTGGCTCTTGATGGCGTAAGGCGTAGAAGTGATCGGCTGGCGCGGGCTGAGCGTCACAAAGGTCGAGCCAGCAGTCTGCTTGACGGCGATCTCAAGAAATCTCGGCGAGCCGTCGAAGCAAGCCGGACACGCGCCAAAATCAAGCTGCACGGTGAAGACGCCTGCCGTCACCGTTACGTTCGAAGCACCGACAAGACCGCCCTGCTGCGCGCCAGTTCCGACTGTCTGGGTGTCGAAGAGCTTGAACTGAAAATCGTACTGTCCATTGGCCGACACGCCGCCGTCGGCCAGCTTGCCCTGATAGCTGAACGCCGTTCCCTGGCCGAACGCCGTGACGCTAACAAGGAGCGCCATAGGCACTATCAGAAACAAAGCGCTTACTTTCACCTTCGACATGCTGACTCCTCCAACAAAATGGGTGTGGTCCTGAGTTGAGGCCAGACTCTCACGGAAATCTCGGACTCGGAAGTGTGGATGGCCCCGGCAAAGTGACTGACCTCGAGGCCGTGCCGTAAGGCGTTTGCACCTTGACCGTCCACACGCCCAGACCATTGGCCTGATAGACGCGCACGCTAATGCTGTTACCTGTTGTGTTGAGAACCTGCGGGTTGAATGGCTGACCCACCGCACCCGGTGCTCCTGACGCTGTTGTTCCCGGTTCAAGTCTGACGGTAACTGCGCAGCCGGGTCTGAAATGATCAAGTTGATTGTCAGAGTCTCAGCCGTTCCCGGTGGTGAATGCGCCGGACGATTTAGCGCGGTGCCGGTGATGGTTGGCTTAAGAAACATCAGATCGGTTGAGTCTGTTCCGAGCGTCGTTTGCACCGTAAGAGTCGTAATGCAATCGGAAAGGCGGCCGGGAGTTCCACCACAATTGTATTTCCATTCACATTGAGGACCTGAAGCGCCTGATTGCCCAGACGCACAGTCGGGTTTGCACACCCGGCGCGCAGACCGCTCATATTGATCGTCATCTCGCCACCCGGGCACGCCTGCGCCGCTGATGTGCCGGTAATGTGCGGAGCAGCCGGAAATGTTGGGCCAATCAGAGCGGTGGTGGTGCCAGCGGGGTTAGTCACAGCGACGTTGACTCGGCCCACCGCATTGCAGGTGAGGTCCGGCATGCTCACCGTCATTTGCAGTGGTGATGCGACATCAATAACCTGCGCATCAACGCCGCCTATACGCACGGTGGGAATGTCTCCGGTGTTGAATCTCTTGAACCAGTTTCCCTTGATGGTCACCGTATCGCCAGGATGCGTTGTCTGCGGTGTGACTTCGCAGACCAGCGGTTTAGGCAAAGGAACGTTCACGCCCTGTGTTCGGGAATTGTTGCTTGCCGGTCCATCTTCGATGCCGCCGACTGATGCGTGGGCCACCAAATTAAAATTGCCAGCTTGCGGAAAGCGAAACGGTATGGTGACGATTGCCTGTTGGCCTGGTCTGATCTCTGGTAGGACCGGCGAGCTACCTCCAGTCGGCAACGGGGAAGAGCATGAATATCTCACAAAGTTGGTGGTGTTTTCCTCGGTGGAAAGATCGACTCGATAGTTCCCCGAGAGCAGTTGTGAACCCTGGTTTGTAACGGTTACCGAAACTTGAGAGTCCTGCCCGGCTGTTGCCGGAGAGTTGATTGCGAGCGCCGAGATGCCGATGTCGGAGGCGAACTGACACACCATCAGCGTTTTTGTGTTAGTTATTTGCTGGTCCCCGAGTCTAGTCGAGAAAGTAATCGTGACAGATGTGCATACGCTTACTGGGTGCGCGGCAATCTGAACCCCGGCGGTTCCATTGGTCGCGAGTCGAATCGAGCTGTTCACCGGCGACGCAACGGCTGGGTTACTACTGCTGACATTCAGAAAAGCTTCAAACGTCACCGGATCTGGCGACGAAACGCATCGCGCAACTGACACATTGGCCGCAACATTCGTATTGGCGGCGGCGCTGTCCGCCATCGTCACCGACATACAACTGCCGCTTTGCGCCTGAACCAACACTGAGAAGAACAGCGACAAGCCAGCCGAGACAATTATCTGGCGAATGGATTTCTTCATGAGTTTCCTCCGGGTCAAACTCGAGCTGTTGAACACAATGCCTACTAGCCCGCACGGTCACCGCGCGGACAAGAGTACGTCCATCAAAAGAAGCGGTTATCTGGTTCTTGTCTCTTCGCTAGAGTTGTTCCAGAACGCCGCTTCTTTTGCGACTGTTCTCTTTCATGTGGCGGCTCAGGCAAAAGTGTGGCGATGTTTTTTCTTCGAGAATCGAAGGGGTAGTTCTAGAGTTTGGACATTTCCCCCGAAGGGGATCCGTCCTCCAGCCCAGGGTTGCTGTACTCGGCTACCCTGGGAAAGACGTCGGCGAGTTCCCCCAACCCCAACGGGGTTGCGGCCGGGCCTCACCTCGAAAGCGCATGAACTCAATAATCGAGAACGATGCGGGACAAACTCATCCCGATTTGTACGTGGGGGAAGCTTGGCCACAACCCCGTTGGGGTTGGGTAACTGGCTTGCCGGGTTCCCAGGGTAGCCGAGTACAGCAACCCTGGGCTGGAGGACGGATCCCCTTCGGGGAAAATGTCCAAACTCTAGTCACCAACTGCGTTTGGTGGATCTCACTCCTGACGGGGTGAGCGCTTCTGCGGTCTCCGTGATCATAAATATTCCACCACCACCAGGTGGCCAAAAGCGCAAGCGCGTGTCACGCTAGTTCTGAAAAGGAGCGCTCGCCAAAGAGACACAAAGTTAATGAACGCAGCTTCGCGCTGCTTTGAGTCCTTGTGGCCTTGGTGTTGGTTTTTCGGCAACCCGCCAGATCTTCTCACCGCCACTCTCCCTGAATCGTAAAGCCTGCCCAATCGTGCGGGGCAGACCAGCGTTGCTCCTTAAGCATCGACGCCTGAGCTGCGCGCATGGCGGCGGCCGGGCGGAGCCCGTCTTTGAGCATGCCCTTATAGAACCGCTTCATCAGCTCTGCGGTGGCGCGATCGTCGACACGCCAAAGGCTTGCGACCACTCGAGGAACACCCGCGTACATGAACCCTCTGGTGAGACCCATGATCCCCTCACCCTTGATCTCTTTCCCGAATGCCGTTTGGCACGCTGAAAGCACAACGAGATCGGCGTTCAACTTAAGGTTGTAAATCTCATAGAACCTAAGGAACCCGTCCACGTCCTGCCCCTGCCGATCAACCAGCGATAAGACCAGACCCGATAACTCGGGTCGCTTGCTGTCGAGCAGACCGTGAGTCGCGAAATGCACGATGCGGTACTCACGTAGCTCTGGGCTCGTCGCCATCTCGCGACTGGCCGAGAAGTCCAGCGCCTGAAGGCTTGATTCCCTGGGCGCCAGCGACGCAATGCTCTCGGCCTCTTGTCGTGTAAATCGAAGACGCGAGAAATCGCCGAGGCCGGCGTCGCGCGCCGATCTATTGACTGCTGGAACCGCACCGGAACTCTCGACTGCCTTCGGTGCAGGGCCGGTTCGGCTGGCGTTTGCGAGGCGCGGGTCGTCCCGACCGAAGACCGGATCCGCCAGCACAGCAACTGCCTTCGTAGCCGGCTTGCGCCCCGCGGTCTCGGTTCTCAACAACGCCAGGGCGGACGCCGACGGCATGTTCACAATCTCGTGATCGAGAATCAGCGGATGGTAGCCCCCAGGCATCCGATTTGTAGCGGGACCGCCGGCTGCACTCGAGTCGCCGGACTGCGGGTCGTGTAGAGCTCCAAACGGCAAATACTGAAGCGCGCCGTCGCTCACCACAAGTAGGCGCTTGTTGCCAAGACTCGCAGCCACCGGTCCGAGCAGAGTCTTGCCCAACGACATCGCCGCGTCGTTGTCCGACGATTGGCCCGCTGTCCGGGCGCCGCCCGCGCGATTCCGGGCCGCCAACTCGACTGGAGGAACGGACAATGACTCATAGAAACTCCGAGCGTCTTTTTCGATTTCGTCGCGCGCAGGGAGCACGAATGTAGCGATGGAGTTCTCGGTTACAAACCACATGTAGCTGCGGTTGTCGCCGAGTGCGTACTCCAGCAGCACAGTGTCTGAGTCGAGGACCTTGTGTTGGATTTCATCGAGGCCGAGGGATCCGGGTTGCGTGAGGGCGGCGTATTGCGGGCTCACAGAACGAATCTCCGCCTGTGCGTCCTTGAGCTGCGACAAAAGACCGCTCAACTCCTCATCAACTTCAGCGAGTTGTTTCTCCTTACCGCTACCGCGCAACAACCCCATCCTGAAAAGCTCCTTGTCGTTGAGTTGTTTCTGCAGCGCATGTTCACGATCGAGCAGGATGGGATCACAACCCTGCCGGATATCCGCCCGGGACTCGTTCAGCAGATCGAGTAACCCGCGCGCCCTCGCCAGCTCATGAACCTGAAGAGCAAGCGCATCGTACTTGCGGTCCGGTTCGCGTTCGTGGAGTCTCATCAACACATCGACATAGGTTTCGTAGTGCTTTTTTCGGTCTGCGAGGATGGATATGCGCAAGTCCGGACTCGAAAACTTGCCGCGCAATGATTCTGTCAGCTCGATTGCCCGTTCAATCTCCTTTCGAGCCGTCTCAAGATTTCCCCGCAGTAGTTCGGTGCGCGCGCTACCGTATAACGCAATCGGCTCCCTATCCTTTGCACTTTTCCTGTAGATACCAAGCGCTTGTTCAAACGCCGCGGCGGATTCATCCAACTTCCCGGATGCGCGATACACAGCGCCCATTCTCTGCAATATCTCAGCTTCATCTCCAGGGTTCTCTACCACCCGGGCGATGGCCAGGGATTGCTTCCAATAGTCCAATGCGCGCGTCGAGTCTTTCATCGCCTGATACGCGACGCCCATCCTGAAAAGAACAGTTCCTTCCGATCGTTTGTCCTTTCGTGCTCGGTGGAGTTCGAGCAAGTGATTGTAAACCTCAAGCGCTTTTTGCGCCTCGCCGGTGTTGTTATGAATGATCGCAATTCTCTCGAGCGCTCGAGCTTCCCCGATAGGGTCTTGCAGGTTTCTAAACAAGTCGAGGGCTTCGCTGTATTGTGCCAGCGCTCGCTCGTTGTCACCGAGTTTGTAGTAGTTCGCGCCAATGTTCGCGAGCGTGATGCCTTCACCGCGGCGGTCCCCGGCCGCGCGCCTTGCGGCCAGGGACTGCCTGTAATACTCCAACGCCTTAGGAATCTCTCCCAGGTCACTCCAGGCGACGGCCATATCATTCAGAACGATTGCCTCGCTTTGCACGTCTTTCGTGGCGCGAAAGAACGGCAGCGCTAGTGTGAAGTTCTCCAGGGCGGCTTGCGGTTCGCGCAGGTTCTGGTGGACCGAGCCGATGTTAGCGAGAGCGGACGCTTCGCCTGCTCTGTCGCCGATCGCGCGTCTAATCGCGAGTGAACGAGTGAGAAACTCCAACGCTCGCCGCGGCTCGCCGACGGCGTCGTATGCGTTCCCGAGGGTCTCAAGCGCAGCGCCTTCCAACCTCTGGTCCGGCACCTGCTTCAGTATTTCAACCGCACGGTTGAGGTAATCCAGAGCCTTCGTCGGGTCTTCGGTGTCGTAGTGGATGCTGCCAATCCGGATCAATACTTCTGACTCACCTGCGCGGTCGCTGAGGCGCTGGTATAGCTGAAGAGCGCGTTCTGCAGCTTGAAGCGCCTCCCTGGCGTCGCTGGTGGCCTGATAGATCCTTGCAATTTCCTTGAGCGTTCTTGCTTCACCGTTCGGATCGGCCGCAGCCCGCCATAACGGCAGCGCCTCCTGAAGCTTTCCCAATGCCTGTTTACGTGCCACCGCGGTGTTCTCGGCCGCCAACTTTTCCGCCTCAGCAACGAGCTTCTCCGCAGACGTGCGATTTTGATCCTGTGCAAAATCCGGTCTCTCATCCGGAGACACTCTGAGCGATGCCGGATCGGAGTGCGCGTACCCAGTAGCCAGCGCACCACAAATAATAGACGCCACGAGTAGGCCCGAAACACCGAAAGACGACTGACGCTTTTGAGGCGCCAAAGCGCTCAGGAGCGATTTACTGAACATCGACATTCTCCTGGATCGTTCCAAGGGCCACCACCGGGATTAATACACGATAGTGTCGTGACTCTGCTTCGACAAGCTTTTCTCGTCTTCAACGTCAATATTCGCCCGGTTCATCTAATGACAATTGAGGGTATTTCTTACGGAGCTATCGTAACCATCACCGCCACTCGCCTTGAATTGTGAACGCGGCCCAATAATACGGCGCAGCCCATCTCTTCTCGCCGAGCATCGAAACCTGAGCCGCGCGCAACGCCGCCGCCGGGCGCAGCTCTTGCTGCAACATACCCCGATAGAATCTCTTCATCAACTCGGCAGTAGCCCGGTCATCAACACTCCACAGGCTGGCTACAATTCGCGGAGCGCCCGCGTACATGAAACCACGTACCAACCCGACTAGCCCTTCGCCACGCACATCTTTGCCTAGCGCCGTCTGGCAGCTGCTCAAGACTACGAGCTCGGCGTTGACCTTCAGGTTGTAGATTCCTGATAAGCGAAGGAACCCGTCCACGTCGCGCCCCCGCTCATCGATTGTTGAAAAAACCAGTCCCGACAGGTCTGGATGTTGGCTGTTGAGGATTCCGTGCGTCGCGAAATGCAGAATTCGATAGTCTGCGAGGTCCTGACTTTGCGCCGTGGCTCGGCTTGCTGCGAAATCCAACGCTTCGAGTCTGTCCGCGGCCGGCAGGAAAGAGGTAATGTAGTCGGCTTCCTGACGGCTGAAGCGCAGGCGAGTGAAGTCAGCCAAGCCGGCTTCGCTGGCTATCTTGTTGACGTCGCGAACAGGCGTCGCGCCTTCTCCTCCGCCGGATGAAGTCGCCGACTCCGAGGCGGGCACAAAGTGCTTTTCCATCACCCGTGGATCGTCTCTGCTGAACACGGCATCCGCAAGCACGGCCAGCGACTTCTCAGCCGGTTTGCGCATCGCTGATTCCCGGCGCAACACCGCCAGCACCGACCCGGAGGGCACGTTTACTATTTCGTGATCTGTTACAAGAGGCCGGGGGTCCAAAGAGGGCTGTCGATGTTGAGAGTCCTTTTCGGTTGCGCGTCGCTCGACCACGGTTGCTGTATGTAATACCGCGAACGGCAGGTAATTCAGCGCTCCGTCGCTGACTATCACCAGGCGCTTCTTGCCAAGTTGTCCGGCAACCGGGTCGAGCAGGATGCGGCTCAGTTTTGCATTGATCTCATCGAAGCTTGCGGACGCTACCGTTCGCAAGGGACTTCGAACGTTGGACCTCCCTGTCGACGCTTCAGACGGTGCGCTCAATAGTTCATGAAAACGCCGGACGTCTTCTTCGATCGACTTACGACCCGGCAGCGCGTAACCATTGACCGACGTTAGGGTCACTGCCCATAAGAAACTGCGCTCGTCACCCAGCAGGTATTCCAGGAGGATTGTGTCATCGTCGAGCAGTTTGCGAATCTCAGCAAAGTTGAGCGGCGAAGGTTCGGTGAGCGCGGCGTATGCAGGACTGCCGGCGCGAATCCTCGATCGGATATCATTCAACTGCCATTCGAGTTCCTGAATCTCTTTTTCGATCGCCGCCAGCTGCTTTTCCTGCCCGCGAGCATCTAGCAGCCCGGCTCGCCGAGTCTCCCGTGCATTGAGCCGATCTTGTACCGCGCGCTCTTCGTCGATAAGCGCGGGGTCCGCTCCCTGCCGGATATTAACGTGCGACTCGGCGAGAGTTTCGAGCAAGGCGCGAGCGTGCGCATACTCGCTGACTTCGAGCGCGGCGGTCAGATAGCTCCTCGGAAGGTTGGCCCGAAGCGATCGCCCTCTCTTGGAGTCGCATCAAAATGTCGGCGTGCAGCTCATTGAGGGCACGCGTTTGGACGCCTAACGACATCCTCAGATCCCGATCGGATATGCGTTGGCGACGGTTTTCCCAGATTGTGGCCGCTTCTTCGACGAGCGCGCGAGCTTCCGCAAGGTTGCCACGTTTGCTCTCCAGGCGCGCGAGATTCATGCGGGCCGCGCTCGCAGGAAGGGCGCGATGGTAGTACTCCAAGGCGCGTTTGTCGTCTCCGAGACTCTCAAAAACAAAGCCCAGATCGCTCAGCGCGTCTCGCTCAGCATCTCGCTGACCGGTCTCCTTGTAGATCTTCAACGCCCGTTCGAGGTAGTCAAGCGACCGCGCCGACTGGCCCAGAAGGAACCGTACGGCGCCGATGTTGTGAAGCGGGGGGGCTTGTTCCGCCCGATTGCCGGCTGCGATCAGGATATCGAGGGATTGCTGAAAGAAGTCGAGGGACCCTTGCAAGTTCTCCTGACGCCATTCCAGGAGTCCGAGATTGGACAGCGCTTTTGCCTGATTGTTCCGGTTGCCTATTGCCTTCCATATCTCGAGAGCTTGCAGATAGCTTTGCTTTGCGCGCTGATAGTCGCCAAGGCGCTGGTACAACGTTCCGATGTTGTTGAGAACTTCAGCCTCTCCGTAGCGATTCCCCACGTCTCGCCAAATCCCTATCGCTCGCTGAAAGGACTCCATCGCTTCAGCGGTATTCACCCAATTAGCATGAATCGTTCCTCGCAGGCTTAACGACTGGGCTTCCCCTCTGATGTTGCCGACCTTCCGCCAAAGCGGAAGGGCCTGATCGACGCGCTCAAGAGCCTTATCGAATTCTCCCGACTGAACGTAAAGCCAGGCCAGGCCGTTGAGCGCAAAGGCTTCGATCGACGCATCGCCGCCCGCCCTTGCTAACGGAAGGGCTTCCAGGTATCGATCGATCGCCGGTTGTTCCTCACCCAATGCTTGAAGCGAGCCGGCCACCAGATTAAGGGTCTGAGCGATAGCACGGGGTTCTCCAAGGCGGCGTCGGATGTCGAGCGACCGATTGCAGTAGTCCAGAGCCTCCTTGTGCTGACCCGAAGCGGAATACGTCCAGCCGATGCTGGTCAGCGTGTGAGCTGTTCCCAGATCGTCGTGAAGCTCCTCGAAGATTGGCAGCGCCCGGTTGTAGCGATCAATCGCTTCTTTGAGCCTGCTCAAGTTGTGGAGCGCGAGGCCCGCCCTCAGCAACGTAAAAGCTTCACCGAGGCGATCTCCGGCGGCACGCCAGAGCCCGACAGCTTCGTCATATTTTTCAATCGCGCTACGCGTCGAGTCCGCTCGGTTTTCCCGCTCGGATCGCACGGCCTCGGCGAACGCTCGCTCCGCGGCGACGGCGCTCTGGTCCTTCGACTCGCTGCGGCGCCATTCCGCTACGCTGAGGGTGTAAGTCCGACGAGTCGCAGCCTTCCGCGCCGGCCGCACGGTCAGACGGTAGTCTCCTGGAGTCTGAGCGACAACCGACAGACTCTTCCGAGACCAGAACCCGATGGCGCTATCCACTTCCGCCAGCGGATTACCGCCCCAGTCCTGTAGTGACATCACCAGATCGTCGGCGCGTGATTCGACAACAAACCGGACAAACTCGCCGGCCACAAGAGAAAGGCTATATGAGTGCTCCTCTCCGTCCTTTATTTCCCGTTCAGTCCTCGAACCCGGCGATAAGCGGAGTACATCCTGAGAAGCCGCGGCCTGGGGCGCGCCGGTTCTCGCAGCCGATTGGGTCAGAGACCCGAGCGTCGCAAACAGCGCGAACGTTATTGCGATAAAGCGACCAGCAGAGCGGCGGCATTGGGGAACAAGCTTCATCCGATATGCCCTTCAAATAGTATCGCGGGTCTGGTGCTCAGCGGAGCGACCTGAGGGGATCGAACAACGACGGCAACATCATAGCCAAAGCGAGGCTTAGCCGAAAGACAATCTCAGACGCGATCTTTTTGCCGGGCGAGACAAGCGCTGCGAGAAACGAAGAGACTCAATTCTTAGAGAGCTTTGAAACTGACGACATTGGAAACCAACATGCCTTCGGGAACGAGAACGGGCGGAACCCCTTGGACGTCGTGATCGACAAACCCAGATGAATTGGAGGAGCCGAGATCGCGCTCGGCAACGTGATCGGCTCGGCAAGGCGGAATGAACGAGCTCTGGCTGCTTGAGCTAACCAGAAGGAGGAATATCTGATCTGAGCTTCACATCAGAGGAGGAGGCCGGGGCGATCGCAGTGAGGTTGACACCTCCATTAAGGGTTGCTTTTGCGTGCCGCCTTGCAGACGGGGGCGTCGGGCTTGATGGAGCATACCATTTGTCTGAGCTCGTCAATCTGTTTTTGTTGGGCTGCGATTTGTGTTTGTTGTTCCTTAAGAGCGTTGACGAACACCGCGCTCAACCGGTCATACTTCACCCCTTCGACGTCGCCGGCCGCATTGTAAGTAACGAGCAGCGGGTTGATTCGCGCTACTTCCTCCGCCCCGAAGCCGACATCCTTCGTGCCGCTGTCTTTCCAATCGTAGGCAATCGGGCGCAGTTGGTTAACAAACGACAGGCCTAAGCGGAACGGTACGATGTTCGTCTTGTAGCGCAGGGAGGACCCGCATGTCGAAATTTCGTCGTTGGCATTGCGGCAGAGCGATGTATTTCCCCCCGCCGCGAGACCGGGGACGCGTACCTTATCCGAGCCGTTGCTGCGCCCCAATGCAATAGTGTTGCTAAAGGAGACGACCGCACCTGCTCCGATAGCCGTTGCAAACGTGAGATTGTTTACACCCACATCCGCACCTTCTCCGATGATCGTGTTTTGGCTGCCAGTGGTGTTCGTGTTGCCGGCGGTTATACCAACAAAGGTGTTGAAGCTGCCCGATGTGTTTTCGCCTCCAGCATCCCTGCCAAAGAATGAGTTGCCCTCTCCCAGCCGGTTTTCGCGACCCGCGCTGTGGCCGAAGAAGGAGTTGTTGTTAGCATTGGCATTCCCGCCCGCGCTTTTGCCAAAAAACGAGTTGGCGTCGCCGGTGTTGTTCAGGAACCCGGCGCTCGTCCCGAAAAACGAATTCTCCCTGCCAGTGGTGGTCCTTTGACCGGTATTTCCGCCGAAAAACGAGTTACTGCCGGCGGTCGTGTTGTCGATACCTGCACCAGCGCCGACGAACGTGTTTAGGCTCCCGCTGGTATTGCCAACACCGGCCGCCGCGCCAAAGAAGGAATTGGCGATTCCCACGGTGTTGTTTCCACCAGCATTCACGCCGAAGAAAGAATTGTTATCGCCGGTTGTGTTTGTGTCTCCGGCGCCAGTGCCGAATATCGAGTTGTTGAAACCAGTCGAGTTCTGGGCTCCGGCATTTAGGCCGAAAAACGCGTTGTTGTTTCCTGTGGTGTTAGAAAACCCCGCACTTGCGCCGAAGAAGGTGTTGCTTGCGCCCGTGCTGTTTGAATTCCCGGCAGCCCAACCGAAGAACGAGTTGTTGAACCCGGTTGTATTCGCATTTCCGACAAACGTGCCGAAGAACGAGTTCTTGTCGCCCGTCGTGTTAGCTTGTCCGGCAAACGTACCGAAGAACGCGTTCTCATCGGCCGTCGTGTTCGCTTTTCCGGCGAAGGCGCCGAAGAATGAGTTGCTGCTGCCCGTCGTGTTCGCCATTCCCGCATTCTGGCCGGCGAACGAATTAGAGTTCCCCGCATTCACAGTTCCCGCGCCGACACCAACAGACAGGTTGTTAGGTCCAGCTACGCTCAACACCCGGATACCGTTGATATCGTATCGCGTGGAATTGACGATGTTGCCCGAGACCGTACCGGAAAAAGTCTTGTTGCCGTCGATCGTTTGAGTAGTGGTCAAATCAACAAAGGTCTGCGTTGCCGAACCAGTCCCACCCTTTGCTATCGGCACAACTCCAAGCCGCGCGTTGTCGAGCGTCCCTGACGCAATATTCGAGGCGTTGAGGTTCGTCAGGCTCGCGCCGCTGCCGGTTGCCGAACCTGTCCCGCCGTTCGCTATAGGCACAACTCCAAGCCGCGCGTTGTTGAGCGTCCCTGACGCAATATTCGAGGCGTTCAGGTTCGTCAGGGCCGCTCCGTCTATGTTTCCGGTAAATGTGCCAGTGACGCTTAGATTGCCCGGAACCTGCACCGTATCCAGGTTTCTCCCAAGCACCACCGTGTTGCTGCTCGAAACGAGTGCGTCGGCGCCGATTGCCGTGGCGTGGTCGAGATTGTTCGCCCCGAAATTTGTGCCCACGCCAATAGCAGTGTTGTTTGTGCCGGTCGTGTTTGACAATCCGGCGCCCCCGCCAAAGAACGAGTTGTTAAAGCCCGTCGTGTTAAGAAACCCGGACGTCTCGCCGAAGAACGAGTTAGAGCCGCCATTCGTGTTCGCTTGTCCGGCGCTCATCCCGAAGAACGAGTTGTTATGCCCCGTTGTGCTCGAGTCTCCGGCTCCCGCACCGACAAACGAGTTCCCAGTGCCTGTCGAGTTGGCAATCCCGGCTCCCGCGCCCGCAAAAAGATTGGTTGTCCCCGCGTTGCTCAAGATCCGGCTGCCGCCGATGTTGTATTGCGTCGCTGCGTTCACTACATTTCCTGAAAGCGTACCCCCAAGCGTCGCGTTGCCGCTAATATTGAGATTTGAACCTGGCTGCTGACTCGTACCGTTCTGTATGTAATTGCCGCTTCCCGAAGGCACACTCGCCACAGGTATCGCCCCGCTCACCTGGCTCCCCGCAACGCTCTGTATCTGGCTGCTGGTCACGCAATTCACACACGTCACCGACAAACCATCCGCCGTCGTCGCGTTCACACTCTTCAGCGCGTAAGGCGTCGCGGTGATTGGTTGCCGCGGGCCTAATATGATCAGCGCGCCGCCACCGGCGGGCTTAACGCTGATTTCCAGAAACCGGTCTGCCCCGTTGAAACAACTTGGGCACGCTCCAAAGTCGAGTGAAACCGTGAAGATTCCACTGGCGACGTTGACGTTGAGCCGTTGGACCGTTGAACCCTGTTGGGTGCCGGTGCCGACGGTTGCAGTGTCGAAGAGTTTGAACTCGAAGTCGTAATTGCCGTTTGCCGGAGCGCCGCCGTCGGCGAGTCTGCCCTGATAGGTGAAAGCTGTCGACTGTCCGAAGGCGGTAACACTCGCCGTAACGAGGGCTAGCAGTAGTAACGCCCCTCGAACTACCCCCAGTGCGTTTCTAACATTTCTCATAGTCATCACTATTGGACGTCAAATCGCCGCTGCCCGCCGCGAAGTTTGCCGCCGCTCCAAACGTGAACAGATTATTGAAGGCAAAGTTGACAGATCGGTTTGTAAATAACGCCACGCTCTGAACCTCAAAAGGCCGACCAAAAGTAATCGTTCCCACCCCGCTGCCATTCATGGTGACGTTCCGGTGCGTTGACCGTCACTCCTGGAAGGGCTGCTCCCGCCGGCAACGTAACCGTGCGCGTGGCCGCGCCGGAAATAAAAAGCGTGGCGGCGCCGCCGTCAAATCTCATGCGGACACCTGGCGCGTCTTTCATGACTCATTGCTCCTTACGATTGTCGTTGCTCGGTTCAGTCGGCATTGATCTTTCCATAAACTCGCCTGAGTAAAGTCGCTGGACATATTTTCGCGACGCCATCCTCGGTTTCAGCGAAGTGAATCAGCCCTTCATCTATCAAGCGATAGATGGCTCGCGAGCCTACGCCTGAAATCTTCACCGCCTCATCGATCGCGATAAGAGAGACCTGCTCCGAGCATGCAGGGCAGAAGTCTCTCTTGAGCTTTCCGGAGCTTCTGATCACGACCACTTCGCGCGTCTCCACAGTGGTCCTTATTCGTCGCGTTCTCTTCATTCTCATTCTCGGAATCAATCCGCCGCGGAAAGGACCCGGGCGGACCGCAGGAGTTCAGATTTCAGCCGCGTCGACACGTTCCTGAAAGGTAAGAGTGAAACTCCAGCGGTCTCCGCCGAGTCAGGTGCTTCCATCGGCTTGTGCGGCCGTTGCTCGTGTCCAGGCTCTTGCCTATAATGAGTCGCGCATCAAAGCTCGCGCTCCGGTTTCACAGATAACCGACTTGGGAACACTGGGCAGACTAACGCGAGGACCGCTCGGAGGTCTTTCTTAAAACGTGAACAAACCTTGAAGTTTTCCTGAATACAGTACTAGGGGACATTTATGCAGGCCATTGAAGACCATGTATTCGAGTTTGGCGACTTTCAGCTGGCTGCGGCCGAACGCCGGCTCTTAAAAGACGGGCAACCCGTCCCGCTTCCCCCAAGGGTGTTCGACACGTTGCTGCTGTTGGTGCAGAACCACGGTCGCCTCATCGACAAGCAGGAACTGATGACCCGGCTCTGGCCGAACAGCTTCGTCGAGGAAGTCAATCTCAACCGGAGCATATCGAGCCTCAGGAAAGCCCTGGGAGAATCGGCCAGCAGTCCGGTGTTTATAGAGACTGTGCCTAAGAGCGGCTATCGTTTCGTGGCACCAGTTGTCGAGGTGAAAGGCGAAGGTAATCTGATTCTGGAAAAGTACACCTCGAAAAAGATCACCACAGAGGAAGAAGAGGAGATTTTCGATTCCTTCGGGCCGGAAGCGCGCACAACGATGACCGGAACCAGGGTCGTTTCAACTCTGCGACGGAGATCGGTCGCGGTGGCCGGAAGCGTCGTTGTTATCGCGATTGCCGCGCTGACTTACGTCTGGACTACCGGAAAACCGGATCGCGGTGCAACCGCGACAACGGTGAAATCAATCGCCGTCCTTCCTTTCAAGGACCTTGGAGCGCAGGGTGAGAGTGATCATCTTGGGCTTGGGATGGCTGACGTTCTGATAACTCGACTCGGCAACCTAAAGCAAATCAACGTTCGACCCACCAGCGCAGTGTCCAGGTACGACCGGGAACAGGATCTGATTGAGGCGGGGCGAACGCTTGGAGTGGATGCCCTAGTTGAAGGGAGCATCCAGCGCTCAGGAGAACAAATCAGAGTTACAGCTCGCCTTGTGAGAGCCAGTGACCAGACCACCATTTGGTCAGGCCAGTTCGACGAGAGCGCAAAAAATATTTTCGCAGTGCAGGACGCCATCTCGAGGCAGGTGGCGGATTCACTTGCCTTGAATCTTACCGCCGGTGAAAGGGCGAGGCTCGCAAAGCACTACACCGAAAACGCAGACGCATATCAGCTCTACGCTAAGGGTCGGTACCACTGGAACAAGCGAAACAACGAAGGGATGGAGCGAGCCCAATACTACTTTCGCCGCGCAACAGAGGAAGATCCCAACTTCGCACTCGCCTACCTTGGTCTTGCCGATGTTGTACTGACCTCGTGGGACAGCCCGGGAGCTCTCTCGGCTATCGAAAAAGCGATTGAGTTGGATGGGGCGCTCGGCGAAGCGCAGGCAACGCAGGGTTTCGCTATGATGTTCCACCGCTGGAAATGGGGGGAAGCAGAAGAGAGCTTCAAGCGAGCGATTAATCTGAGTCCCGGATACGGGACAGCCCATCAGTGGTACGCGACGCTGCTTGCAATAACCGGCCGTGTTCAAGAAGCAAAACGAGAGATGATTCAAGCCCTCGAGATAGACCCGATGTCGCATAACTTCCTGGCCGATCTGGGTCAGCTGAATTATTTCGCAAAAGAGTACGGCCCTGCCGAAGCATATTGCCGCAAGGCGCTTGAGGTATACCCTCGGTTCACTTTCGCGCATCAGTACTTGTTTGAAATCTGCTTTGCAACTGGAAGACCCGATGAAGCATTCGAGGAGTACCTGAAGTGGTATCTTTCGCTTGGTTCTGACTCGATCGGCACAAGAGAACAAGTTGCCTATGAAGCACGATTAAGATCGATTTACCTGCAATCAGGGATGCGGGGTGTGTTGCGAAATAAGATTGACGAGCACATGCGCGGGGCTCAGGGGGCCTTGTCCTACCAGATTGCAAGGGCCCACGCGATGCTGGGCGAAAGACAGGAGACGCTCGAATGGTTGGAGAAGGCGTGTGATAACAAAAACCTCATGCTGGCATTTGTAAACGCGGATCCGGTCTTTGACAGTTTGCACACCGACCCGCGCTTCCAAGGCGTGCTGCGCCGCATGGGTTTAGCGTCCTAGATCTTTGATCAGGACCCGCGCCGGTCGAGAGACGCGGAGCCGACACCAGAGGGTGCGCCGCTGCGGACGTCTCGTTGGCTACAAGCATTGCACCCCGCTGGGCTGCGAACCCCCGACTGATGTCGAAGCGTGCCGACGGCTCTCAGTGCAGCCTCATTGTTGGATCGCCCAGCAGAACCCACGTCCGCCGGACGTCGACGCTGCTCGACGCCGCTCTCGCCCGCATCACCGCTTCGCCTATCGTGATTCCCGGAGTTCGGCTGAACAACAGTCTGTACAGTTCTTGATTCACGACAGCCTGATCGCTCGGGAGGGTCATCCCCGATGACGCCCATACCGCCACCGCTCCACCCCGCTCCGCTTTCATGAGCGACTCTCCCAGCGAATTCAACGCGGGATCCTGAAAATACCCGTTCAGACACGTCATCATCACGAACACAGACTGGTGCTCGTTTCGCAACCCCTGAGCGTCTTCGCTCGTCAAAAGGTTCCCTCGCCATTGGTTTGCCGAACCGTGGCCGACGTAGTTGACTAGAAACTGCCTCCGATTCAGTCCTTCTAACAGTGAGTTCCTCGCCGTTTCCGCATCTACTCGGCCACGGTCTACTTGTGTGATCCTAAGACTCACGGGAATCAACGTTCTCAACCCCGCGCTCGCTTTTTCAAAGTCGTATCCGTCGTTCGCATCAGCCACCAGCAACGCTTCTTCTGAGCGTGGTCCTTCCTCATACACGACGATTTTCCCGACCATCCCCGAAAGCTCCTCCGCCGTTCTACCCGGCAACCTCCCAACAGCGATGTCTGCTATGCCGTCCCCGTCGAAATCCGCAAGCCAGTCGTCACTCGCTGTTTCCAGATAGTCCGTATCGATCAGCTTCGTCGGAACCACGTCCCCATCCCCGAGCCCCAGGTAGTTCTTCGGGTCGTAGCTCGCATCCCCCGCGAATAGCACAAACCGCGGCTTTATCTTCCAACTCGCCGTCGCATACCTCAGGAAGTCTCTGATCGACTCCGGACTCTTGTCTCCAAAACTGAACTCGTCGTACACATCCTCTATATCAACCAGCGCCGTCTTGAGCCCTTGCTTCACGCGCAACCCGACCAGCGGTTTCAGCGAGTCAACAAGCCTGCCACGGCTGATGATGACGGAGTCTGCGCCATTCCCAGCGCTTCGCAGTTGAGACGCCGTGTTCGCTTTGACGCTCGACGGGTGAAGAACCCTTTGGTCGGTCAACGCCAGGAGCTTCCGGTCCCCTCCGCCAAAGCCCTTGATTCCTCCGTCAGGTGCACTGACCGTCGCCGCGTACCCGTCCTTTGTCTCATCGATCGAAACCTCGAGTTCACTCACATTGCGCTCATCAGTGACGTCCAGCACCCGAATGTCCTTCGTCGAGAACCCGCCTATCCTCACCGTCTGACCGGCCTTCGCCGCCAGGCTCAGCGAGTCGTCATCTGCCCGATACGCGTGTTGATAGGTGACTCGAATTGATTCGACCAGACTGATGTCGCTCGGCCCGTTGATCGATTGCAGCGTCACGACGTTCTCGCCCTCGCGCAACATCGCCTGCGGGATCTCGATCTTCTCATTGCCTTTCGTTTGTCCATTGAAGCTCACTTGTCCGATGTAAGAACCGTTCAAGCTGAGACCGACTTGATGTGCGAGATTAGTGACCCCTTGTATCGAAACTTCGATCACCGCGTTTTCTGCTGTTTCGGCGAGGTTGTGCGGCGTGATTATCTGTTCGGTTGCTGTTGGACTAATCACTGCCCCAAAGAAGTTCTCCGAGTCCCCGTTGCGCAGGGCCGAAAAGTAGATCGTTCGATCCCGCCGCTCGACCGTGTACGGGAAGCTCTCCCCTGAAGGGTTCCCTTTTGCTAACGGCGCTTTGCTTATTCTCAAACCCGGTTGCAAGCCTCCGATCAGCCAGTACACTCGTGTGTCTGTCGAGGGAGTGTTCAAACCCTCTCCGTAGAACTCGATTGAATCATCCACGTCGAACGATCCATCCTCTTCGCCTATCACATTGATCGGCAGCTCCATTCCGTCGACAAACAGCTGCAGTGTTCGCGGCTCTGTCTTTGGATCGAGCCCGGCGTTAGTCAGCTCCCTCTGAGTCACTCGGTACCAGCCTGCTTGCCTGACCCCGATCTTGACTGCTTGCGAAGACGCGAGGCTTGCTTGTTGGACCGAGGCCGCCGATGACCCCGATTGCGATAGCCGGGGCAGATCGGCGAAGCTCTCAGCCGGGCGAGTCGCATCCCCGCCGCTCGCTCGGCCTACTTGACTCAACATATCGGCTAACGAACGCGCGGGGGGCTTCCCGCCGGTTTGTTTGGCGAACACCGGCCCATGCCAGGTCGAAGCGCCATTCAAATCGATGTCTTCCAGCCAGAACGCCGCGTCCTTGCCGGCGTCTTTGGCATCGACCCAATAGGCATAAGACCGCCCGGCAGTGAGTACCGTCCCGGAACCGGCTACCAGAGCCGATCCTGCGACCAGTTCCTGATTCAGCAGCGTCTGCCCTCCTCCGTCCTGCCGATGGATTCGAAAGCCCAGGTTGTTCACTTCTAACCCGGTCTGCCATTCCAACAGGTCGCCGTTGTCGTATCCCGTCGCTTCAAACTTGATCAGGGTCACCAAGGTAGGCTGGTCGGTGACGCTCAAGATAAAAGCGGTTGGAGTGTATACGGGATCGAGTCTCAGCCCGCCGCCCAGGTCCAGACCACTCTTGGTGGAAAAGTCCCCCGCGCGCGAAGCGAACGTCATAACCGAAAAGCTGTTGCCGTTGGTCGGGAGAAACCCGTTGGTCAACGTGACGTTGAGCGTCCCGGAGAGGTTAGCCGTCCCGGTGATTGCCAGCCGGTCGTATTGCGACCCAAGGGTTGTACCGCCCAGTTCGATGTTCAACGCTCCCGAAGCGCCCTGGGTATAGTTGCCGTCGATGCTGAGAATCCCGGGCGATGATCCGGGCGCCACGATTGCGCCGCTGTTGCTGATGCTGCCGAGGATCGAACCCGAGCCGCCGAGCAATCCACCTTGATAGTTCGCGAGCTGGCCGAACGCCAATGAGCCTCCGGCTAGCGTGGTGCTCCCGCTGGTCTGCGTGAACGAAGAATTAAAGATCAGGACGCCGCTGCCGTTGGTGAGTGAGCCGGAGTTATTGAAAGGGATGCCCATTGTAGTCGTTCCCGCACCGGCGTTCTTGACGACAAATCCGGCATTCGTGAAGACTTGCCCTGATGCCCCGCTCGGGCTGAGGGAGTTGTCAGTTTGAATATTGAAGGTCGCTCCCGCTTGATTGTTGAAGGTTGCGGCGTTGGCAAAGGTGATTGAGCCGCCGGTCCAGTTGACCGTGCCGTTATTGGTCATAGCGCGACCATCGATGGTCTTCGCGGCGGCGCCGCCAATCGTGAGCGTGCCGTTGTTGACAAGGCTGCCCGCGCCGGTTCCGTTGATCGTTCCACCATCCCAATTCATCGATCCGCTCACGGTCAGGATGGCGTTACAGGTGATTGCGCCGCCGGTCAACTGTAGATTGGTGACGCTGACGTTAGTGGTGACGATGGGGTTGCCACTCGCGATCACGACCGCGTCGGTTGTCGTCGGGACGCGCAAACAAGCCCAGTGCGACGCATCGTTCCAGTCGCCGGTTGAACCATCCCACGAGCAGCTCGACGAAGCGCTTGAACCAACCATGAAATTGACTTGAGTCAGATTGTCCGTGAGTTGCTGAACGAGTAACCGCGACGGGTTGAAATCGAGACCGGTCTCAAAGGGAGCAATAGAAAAGAAACCATTGGCCGGCAGTCCGGCAAACGTGTAGTTGCCGTTGCCGTCCGTGATTGCGACGTTGGCGGTCGAGCCATCGAGGCTGATCTGGACCCCGCCCATTCCATTGCCGGTTTCATCAAGGGCCGTTCCGCTGATCGAGAAGCTGGTTTGCGTGGCCGTGAAGACGACGGTCTCTTCACCGTTCACATTCAAAAAGCTCTGATATGGCAGGTTGTAGAGATAACCCAGTTGTGTCGGCTGAACAGTGTAGTTTCCGCCTTGTGTTAAATTTACAAAAGTAAAGAAACCGTTGCTGTCGGTGCGTGCCTCTCGCTCGGCATCGCCCCACAAAGCGATTGGGAAATCATTCAATGGTTTGCCGTCCGGGTCCACCAACAGACCCCTAATGCTTGGCATACTTTGGTCGATTTGTTGCGCGATTACAAACGGGCTGAATGAATTGACCAGCCCGCAGATTGTTCGCGTGTTGAAATCGCGAGAAACAGTGCGATCGACCAATATGCCGCCTTCGTTGTGGAAGAAAACCAACGTGTTAAAACTCTGCGCCGTCGGCTCAATACCAGACGGAACGGTGAAGCAGACTTGAACGGGCGGCGTGAAGTTTGCAGTCGTGCTTATTTCATACGCAACGCCGCCTGCAAGGAATCCGCCCGGCGTTGTTCCCGCCGAAGCAGGCGATATAGGCGTAATGGTTGTTTCGGCATTCGCGCCGGTCGCGCTCGGGAAAGTAATCGAGACTGCGCCCGACTGCACGTTGACGTTTGAGCCCGCTGGTGTCGGAAAGGTGTTGTCCGGGCCCCAGTCAAAGGCAAAGCCATCGAAACTATTGCGGATCTCGAGAGGGTCGTTGTTGTTTGGATCAGGCAATATCGCAATCAGCTCCTTGTTCCCGGATGGACTTGGGGAATAAATAAACGCCAGCCTGCTGCTGTCGGGCGCCCACTTGAGGCTACGTAGAGTTTCGGGGACCGGAACGGATGCAATTGTCGTTCGGTTGCTTCCATCTGTATTTATTATTTCAATTGAATTGACCGAGGTCGCGTGATTATTTCTTATGAAGGCGATTCTGGTCCCATCGGGTGACCACGCTGGCTCCGAATCGGTTACATCTGTCCCGCTGGTGAGCTGGGTCAGAATGTGATTGGCAGCATTGACCTTGAATATGTGCGGGTAGAACCCTGATTCACGCCGCTCGATCACAAGTTGCGATCCATCGGGAGACCAGGATGGCCGTTGTGTAAAGATTCCGCCGCTAGTGATTTGTGTCTGGTTGCCGCCGCTCGCGTCGAAGGTGAAGACCTGTAGTTGAGATTTACAAGCGATCTTCGATCCATCCGGCGACAAGACAGGAGACTCGCCGCCGAAATTTGGATTGAGTCTTACAGAAAAGGAACTCCCGTCTGCATTGCTTGTCCGAATCTCGTCCGGTTCGATGAGAATCGCTGTGTTGGGGGGAGTAGTCGTGGCGTGAGTATCATTAAACACGATCTTATGTCCATTGCTCGAAAGCGTAGGCAAGGAATACGAGAAACTGAACGTCTTCGACCGTAGAGTTACAAGACCGCTGCCGTCTGCGTTCATTGCCCTTATGTTTCCGGCCGCATCCGCATACACGATCCTCCCCGGCAGAGTCGACAACGGCGACACCGCAGCAAAATCGGCGGTTTGATTGCTCGTGATCGGCGTTGGGAAATCGAAGGTGGGCGGCGTGAATGTCGTGCCCGGTTTTGCTGCAGTAACAGCGTATATTCCTGACGGAAGATTGTTGAAAGCATAGCTGCCGGTGCTGTCGGTGATAAGAATCGCGTTGGTCGGGCTAAGCGTTATGGTGACGCCGCCTAACGACGATCCGTCCTGGGTCACTTTACCGCCGATCGTGAAGCTGTTTATCGCGCCGGTGTAGGTATCATCGTGGCTCGTTGAGAGATTGTTGTAAATACGAAACAGCGGGGTGAACGTAAAGTTGTTTTTGCCGGGGACGACTTCATAGTTGCCCCCCAAAGGCACGTTGTCAAAATTGAACCTGCCGCTTGAGTCGGTAAACTCGACACGAAAAGTCGTGTTCGTTTCTACGAGGCCGAGCTCGACCAGCACGCCTTGCATTGGTTGATTGTTGTCATCAAGAACTGTGCCTTGAATGCTGGCGGGGGAGATGCCCAAAGACGCAGAAAACTCCGACGTATTCCCACTAGGGTCGGTCGCAGTTGCGGTAACCTGATCGGCTGCAGATAGGCCAACCGGAAGCGTGGTGCTGAACGGCGTCCCGTTATTACAGGTTCCGGGCGTGGTGACGGTAGTCGAGCCGAGATAGTTCTTGCCTTCTCCAAAACCCGACGGGTCTGCAGTCGGGCTCGAGTAGAAATCAATCGTATACATCTTACCCGGCTCGCTGTTTAGTGTTCCGGTAATCGTCGTGGTTCCGCCGCCTGTTGCAACTGAACCAATGACAGGGAAATTCTGTCCGACATTGTTGATAAGATCGGAGTCACAGGCGTCGTTCGAATTTACGCCGTTTGGCGTGATGTCTATTCCAAGGTTTGTGTTGGAGAAGATCGAGTTGCCGCGGATTGCGTTTCCAAAACTCAACTGGTCAGCGACAATTGAACCACCCGAAGTAACCAACGAGTCATTCGCAATTAATACTCCGGTCCTATGGTTGGCAATCATATTGCCCGCGCCATTTTCCACTCCGCCAATGATATTGAATCGAGTGGAAAAAAGGGCAATCCCATCGTTGCTGCCTGTCAACGGAGTCACCCCGTCGGCGCCAATGCCGATATAGTTTCCCTTAACTATGTTGTCGTGCGCGCCGGAACTGACGCCGATACCCACATCTGAGGCGAGAATATTTCGCTCTGCGGGACTAGCGCCCCCAATCAAATTGTTATTGCTTGAGGCGACACCCCCAGGAAAAAATGGTCCGAGGTTGATGCTGGTTTTCTCTTCCGGGGAATTGTCTTCCAGTACACTATTACCACTCACATCTGTGCCGATGTAGTTGCCCTGAATGACATTGTTTGAGGTGGTGATTTGTATTCCCACTAACCGATAACGATTGATCACTAAGCCTTTGATGACAGAGCTGGAAGAACCAGAGGATAAGAGCAGGCCGAAAAGAGCGTGATTGGCGTTTAGTTCGATAATCGGTTGGCCTGCGTACCCTGGCTGCGTCGTCCCATCGATGACCACGCTATCCGTTATCGCCAGGCTGTCGTTTATCGCGTAAGGCGCCGGACCGGGAATATTGAAGGTAATGGTCTGTGTGCCGGGAGTGCTGTTGGCGTTGATTGTCGCCTGCCGCAGCGAACCTCCGCCACTGGAATTTGTATTAATGACGACAAACGGGTCGACGACTGCGGCGTTTGCCTCGGCCATCTGTCCCGAGTTATCCGAGACGCGAATCGTGTCGGTGACGCCAAAGGTCGGCCCGGCGGTATAAAGGACGTGAATACCCGCGGGTTCAATCGTGGCGCCTGAATTATTCACCGATGTGAACGCATATGGCGGATGGCCGCCGGACGCGGCGAAAATGATCTGATTTCCGGGACTGACGATCGGACTTGTTGGCGTAAGCACCAGGGGCGTCGGAAGCTCGCTCAATGTCCAGTCCCCCAGGAAGTCCGTAACGCCGGCAATCGTCGCTATATTAGTAGAAATGAAGATCTGAGCGTTTAATATCTCAACGTGACCGTCTTTCAGTTTATCTAGACCGTAGAACCCCTCATTCCCGTTTACGGCCGCTTGAGGGTAAGCAAATTCCAACGTCGCCGAAAGACCCGTACCCTCAGACATTGTCCAGTAATAGCTGAGTGAGGTGGATGGGTCCAACAGCGGATGTGGGCTCGGCGCCGTACCAACAGTAAGTGGCGTCAGGGTCCCGGAGGTCGGTCCCGGCGTAATCGGGACTTGAGCGGTCACTGGCGAATAACCGCTGGCCGTGCCCACGTGATAGATTTTTGCAATATTCTGACCTCCGCCTGGGAAGGCTTGACGTAGATTCCCGATGATAAAGCCCGCTGAGCGGCTGATGAATCTGGTCCCGGCGTTGACCAAATGCCCGCCCGTGGTGATCGTGCCATTCGTGAGATTGAAAGACGAACTGCCATTGCTTAGATCGAGGTCACTGTTTAGCGTCAACGTGGCGCCCGATTTGTCGATGGTCCAACTTCCGGAGGGATTTATCCCGCCGTTGTTTGTAAACACCTGAGGTGCACTGCCGCTAAAAGCGATCTTGCCATTGCCGCCGTCCGCCCCGATCTCGACGATGACATCGCCTCCCGCCTGAATCCCGCCGGTATTGTTAAATCCATTGACGGCGCCATCCGTGATCCTTAGGGTTCCGCTCACCAAAGCATCGGAGCCGCCGTCGTTGGTCAAACTGCCACTTATGTTCACCGTCAAATTATTGAAGGTGGTTCCGGACGTCCTGAGTGAGGTTGATACCGGACTGTCGAAAATCGCCGTCCCGTTGCCGTGCGTAAAAACCCCGCCTTGATGTTCGAAGAGGAATCCGAAAAATGTATTGCCTGAGGTGGCCCGGAATTCACCGCCCGTCAGAGTGAAACGAGCATTGATGTCCACAGTGCCGTGACGCAAGTTGGCGTCGAAGATTCCGCCGGATTGAATAAAGTTGTTGTTGAAACCTCCCGGCGCGCCGATAGTTGTTGTGCCGCTCGAGGCTGTGAATGCGCCACCGGTAATTTGAAAGTCTCTGAACTCTGGAGTCGAGAAGTTTCCGCTGGTCATCGAGAACGTGCTCGGATTGAGGCTGTCTGGTTGGCTGAGCAGGAACGGGCCGTCAGTCGTTGAGAAGTTGCCGGCACCCATCGAGAAGCTTCCACCGCTTTGGTTGTAGGCATTATTGCCCTGCGCGCCGAACCCGACGGCCATATCCGTCGAACCAATATTGACCGTTCCTCTCTGTAGATTGATTTTGCCAGTGCGGATTAACCCCGGCAGGTTTGCCGTAATTGTAGCACCCGGATCGTTGATCGTAACATGAGGCAAGGACGCGCCTGGAGGTATTGCGATTGCGGGCGCCCCACCCTGAATAAGCAACGTTCCATTCCCGCCCACAGATGTGCCAGTCTGATCCCCGAATGTGGAATCAATGATCACCGCGCCTTCTGCTTTGACGATCGAAGGCGGAGGACCCGAGTTGGCGTTGATCTTGCCCTCAGTCAATCTCAATGTGCCCGTTACGTGCACCATACGGCCGGCTTCCTGGATAGTAATGCTGCTTCCGTCGCTTTTGTTGATAGTCAGATCACGTAGCATCAAGTCGCTTGGCGCGATGCTCCACGAGGTATTATCGCCGGCGAAAACAACAGTTCCGGAGGGCGCATTGAACGTCGCCCCGTTTAGGGTGAAATCCGAGGCAACAGTCAGTATGCCGGAGGGCGCATTAAAGGTTCCGCCGTTGAGAGAAATCGGGGCGAAGGCGGCTGCGTTGATATTGCTGCTTCCCCCGTTGAATGTGCCGCCGGTTTGCGTGTAGTTGCGGCCAAAATTGATCGTGCCGCTTCCCGCGTTAAAGGTTCCGCCGCTAAAGTTGAAAAACAGATTGAAATTTACCGTGCCGTTTCCGTTGGTGAACGTTCCGCCCGATTGTGATGAGCTAACGCCAGCTGCCCCGTTGAATGTCGCTGTAACACCGTCTCCTACAGTGATTGTACCTGTGTAGCCAGAGATACTGATCGCGACGACGGAGATACTGACGTCAATGATCGCGTTCTTCGTATTTGTGCTGTTAAAGATAACCGTATCGCTAGAGGTCGGAACCTGGTTGCAAGACCAGTTGGCGGCGTCAGACCAGTTGTTAGTAGCGCCGCCGCCGACCCATATCTTCTCGCCACCCCCACATGGTATAACCACCGTCACCGTTGCGTCGGATGTAAAAAGCGCGGCATCGGTGACACGCACTGTGTCAACGCCGGTCTGGATCGGAGAGTTATAGAGACCGCTTGCCGCATCGATTGAAGCATTCGTATTGTTTATCGGAATACTAAACGTGTATGGCGGAGTTCCGCCCGTCGCGGTGAAACTTTGCGTCCCAAACTGGTTCACAGTTGCCGTCGCCGGGGAGATCTGCAAATTCGTTCCCCCTTGACACTTGCCTTCACTATCGGCGTTGACGATGCTTTGAATCTCCGACGCTGAAAGCGCACGGTTGTACAGCGACGCCTCATCGACCTGGCCTTTGTAAAAGGAGAGCAACCCGTTAATGCGATGTCCTAAACGAAGAGGGTTGTCGTATGTGTCGGAAAAACTTGCGCTACTCGTAGCATCCAAAACGCCGTTTATGTAGATTCGCGATTTGCCATCGCTAGAACTGTGAGTGATGGCGATATGCGACCATTGATTCGGCGGAATTACGGAAGAGGTCGCCATCCGCTCCGAATTTGCTTGCTGATACTTAAGGCTGTAGCTCGCGGGATTTCCCGGCGAATCGGTAAACAGTCCCAGGGCGCCGTAAACCCCGGATGTACCGGAATCGTTCGAAGCAATGTGAACGAAGCTATCGCTTTGAGTCGCCGCCGGCTTAATCCACATTTCGATTGTGTAGTCCTGTCCGAGATTGATCGTTGGAAGCAAGACACTGTCATCCACACCGTCGAAATCGAAGGCCTGCCCGTCTTTGCCCGCAATAAAGGTCGCGCCGTTTTCCAAACTTCCGTTGTTGCCGTTAACGGTTGTGTCGTTGGCGTTGTTTTCGCCCCGATACCAGGCGGTCAATCCGCTTGGAGACTGAAGACAGATTGCTGCTCCGCTTCGAAGACGGTCGGCAATAATGGCGTGTCCTGCGTCGTTCGGGTGAAAAAGGTCGGCTGCGATCAACCCGAACGTCAAACCCGGATCGATGGTTCCATTCGCTCCATTGAATGACCGATAGACCCTGCCGAGCGAGATCCCGTTGGCAAGCGTCGTCGTGCGAATATGGTTGTTGGCCTCATCGAGATAGGCCTTAAAGACCTGAAAGTCGTTTAGGCCGCCGTCGTCCGGAAAAGTGTCTGCAAACATGTCAGCATTGACGAAAGGATTGTAAATGTCGATCGTTCGGACACTCACACTGGTATTCGCTCGTAGGGCCAAAATCTCAGCAATGATGCCGTTCCAATTCGTTTTGAAATTCGCAACCGCCGAGCGAAGGCAATCCTGATTGTCCACTCCGCCGCAGGAGATTTGATTCTGTTTGTAGGTATTTCGCGCCACGAGCAAATCGATTCCACCGATGTTGAAAGTGATAACCTGAGCGCTTTGCAGAGCGCTTCGCATAGTCGTGTTTGTCTGCAGAGCATTCAGAAGATTTGCGCTGGTAGACCCGCTCACACCCAGATTAGTCAGATTCACCGTCGCGTTGTTGTCGGTGGCCAGGAATTGCTGGTAACGCGGAACGTAGCCATTTCCCGGCGTAGCTCCTACGCCAACGGCTAATGAGTCGCCAATCGCGACGTAGTTGATGGTCGTTTGTGGCGCCTTCTTATCGCTTAGCTTGATGCCCGCGGGCCCACTCTGGTCTTTTGAGCTCGCTGGCGCCAACGGCGCGTGGCGATTCGCGGAAATGGCGTAAGCCACGTAGGAAACAGCCGCGAACGACGCTAACAAGAAGAGAAGCCAACGCAGTGAGTTTGGCGTGAAACGATGCAATAAGGCTCTCAAGGGCTTGCGCGTTGATTCACTCTTGATTCGCATCGTTGCTTCTCCTCCACTTCACGCCCTTTAGCGCCGCAACTCTTTCGATCACGGGATCTAATGCGTGTCGCTGGCAAACTCGCTATTCGCCGCACTAGTTCGTGAGATCGACAAAGGCGATCAGGTTGCCGATCACGTCCGTGAGGCGCTGCGCAGCGGCCGCGGACCTCACCACCTGGATCTCTTCAGCGTCTCTTTCTTCATGTGGCGACACGGGCAAGAGTGTGACGATATTTCTTTTGGGGCATGAAGATAGACAATCACCTGCAAGCCTGAGAGAATCCGTTCCTCATTCGATCGACCCGTAACGCAGGTGGCCCGTTTTGACTGAAGGCTCGAAGGACAAAGCATCTCCCAAAGTTGAACTCAAGCGTGAGCTCACGAAACTCCAAAGCTACGCGACCATCATCGGCATCCTGGTCGGCTCCGGCATCTTTGTCGTGACCGGCAAGTCTGGCGGCATCGCCGGACCATCGGTCCCGCTTGCTTATCTCGTGCTTGCCCCGGTCGTGCTGGTCACCGCGGTCGCGTACTCGGTGTATCTGTCGACGCCGCTCGGAACAAGACCCGGCGGCGAGTACCTTCACATCTCGCGCACCACGAAAAGCCTCTACCTCGGGTTCGTCGCTATGTGGCTCAAGTGGCTCTCCTACATCGGCGCGCTCGTGATTCTGTCCGTTTCCCTGGCTCAGTATCTGAAATTCTTTTATCCCGGAATGGATCAGTGGTTTGCGGGGGTGCTGCCTTTTGGCGAAGCACTCGGGCGACGCTACACGGGCGATCCGAGTCTCGGCGAAGCAGCTATCGCGACCTCGGCGCTGCTCTTCTTTTTCGTGTTCAACCTGCTCGGGGTGAAGTTCTACGGCTGGCTTCAGACCGTTATGGTAATCGTAAAGTGCCTGGCGATCGTCGTGCTGGTAGTTCCGGGGTTGTTCGCGATTCAGTCAAAGAACTTCTCGCCGATGTTCCCAAACGGCTTCTGGGCGTCGATGACGCCCGAAGGCGAGAGGGGCTTTCTGGCTGTGCTGCCACCGCTGTTCTTTGCCTACGCTGGATTTGAAAGCCTTGCGCAAACCGCCGGCGAGACCAGGGACTCACGCAAGTCGCTTCCGATGATTTTTATCAATGGCATTTTGATTTCGATGGTGATGTTTTTCCTCATGTCGCTCGTAGCTTTCGGCGTGATGCCTTACCAGGAACTCGCTCGGTCGAGCTTTGCGATGAGCGACGCCGCCGCGCGGTATCTGCCGTGGTGGGGCGGGGCTGTGGTCACGGTTGGCGCGCTGATGGCCTTCTCGTCGTGCCTAAACGCGACGCTTTTCGTGCCGGCGCGAATACTCTACGTCTTCGGCGAAGACCGGATCCTTCCGCAATGGCTGTCAAAGGTGAGCGAGAGGTTTCGCACACCCTGGGTGAGCCTGGTTGTGAACGCCGTCATAGCGCTCGCGCTGTTGTGGACTAAGAGTTTCGGCTACGTTCTGGACATCGCGATCGTCGGGATGTTCCTGGTTTACGGGATGCACAGCGCATCGTTGATCGCGCTTCCGTTCATCCGTCCTGAGCTGTATAGGAAGGCTCGGGTGAAGATTCATCCGGCACTGCTGGTCATCCTCGGACTGACTTCACTGGTGTCGATGATTTACCTCACCGTGGTGACCATCGCGCGAGACATCGCACAACACGCGAGCCTTCCTCCTGGACAAGGAGGGCTGACGATCTGGCAGCTTCTCCTGGTCTGGGTGGGAGTAGGGACCGTGTTCTACCTGATCGCTCGCTGGGAAGGCCGCCGCAGCGGGTTTGACTATGAGCGACTACTCACCAGGGATTGGGTCGACGAATAGGGTCCGCCTCCTGCCGAGTCGTTTGGACGCAAGGTCAATCCTGGTAATTCAGAAAGATCAGCCACAGCACAAGGATCGTTACCCCGACTCCTATGCCGATCAGTGTGATAATGCTGCGTTACCATTGTTTTGCTCTGAGGTAGAAAAACTGCTCTGAAGGGCGACTCGAAATACTCGAAACGAATATGCTAATGTACACGGCGCTGAGCAGCCTGGGCCCGAACCATCCAACCACTGGCGAAGGTGTGAAGGAATTGACGAGTCCGCGCGCGTTTCGTAGTTCCGCCTTCAGGCGGGCCTTTCGCTCGTGCATTTGCCGGATGCCGCCTGAAGGCGGAACTACGGAACGCTTATTCTTTCACACCCACTGCCGTGGGTGGGATCCGCGCAGGATACTTTTTTGTGCTAGTCCCATTGAATCACACGCCTTGGCAAAGGAGCAGCTTGAAGAAGATCACACGCGCACTCATAAGCGTATCCGACAAGACAGGTCTGGTTGATTTCGCTCGGAGGCTCAGCGCCCGATCGGTCGAGATCGTCTCCACGGGCGGCACCGCCAGGACTCTCCGCGAAGCCGGATTGCAAGTCCGTGACGTGTCGGAGCTGACCGGGTTCCCAGAAATCCTCGGCGGCCGCGTCAAGACGCTCCATCCAAAAGTTCACGGAGGCTTGCTCGCGATCCGCGATGACGCTGAACACCAGCAGCAGGTTCAGGCCAACGGCATCCAGTACATCGATATGGTCGTCGTGAACCTCTACCCGTTTCGTGAGACCATCGCTCGAGATGATGCAACGGTCGAAGACGCCATCGAGAACATCGATATTGGTGGGCCCTCGATGATTCGCTCGGCGGCGAAGAATTTCGAAGACGTTGTGGTCGTAGTTGATCCTTCTGATTATCACGCCGTCGCCGATGAGATGGACGCCGGCGGTGGTGAAGTCTCACGCGCCACCCGGCTCAGGCTCGCGAGACTCGCTTTTGAGACAACCGCGACTTATGACGCGGCCATATCGGACTTTCTTGAAAACTCGATCACTCTGGAGCCTTCAACGAATGAGCTGCTGATAGAGAAGCCTGAACTATTGCCGGCGCGTTTCACCGTCTTCGCCAGGAAAATGATGGACCTGCGATATGGCGAAAACCCGCATCAACGTGCGGCGCTCTATGTTACTGCTGAGTCGGGTGGAGGTATAGCGACGGCGGAGAAGCTCCAGGGAAAGGAACTGTCTTTCAACAACCTGATAGATCTCGAAGCGGCGTGGTCGCTGGTTTCTGAGTTCGCCGATACGGCCTGCGCGATCATCAAGCACACCAACCCCTGTGGCGCGGCTATCGCTGACGACGCACGCGAAGCCTTCGAGAAGGCTCGGGCGACTGATCCCGTCTCCGCGTTCGGCGGCATCATCGGACTTAATCGAACCGTCACTGAAGCAGCGGCTCGGGTTATCGGCGAAACTTTTTTCGAGGCAATTGCAGCTCCCGATTACGAGCCAGCCGCACTCGCAGTGCTCGCGTCCAGGAAGAACCTGCGAGTGATGCGAGTGCAGCGCAGCCCGCAGCTTGCCCCGGCCTGCGATCTGAGAGTCATAAGCGACAACGGCCTGCTCGTTCAAGATCGAGACACCGGTGTGCTCGACGATGCAAAGCTTCGAGTTGTAACCGACCGGCAACCAACCGACCAAGAGATGCACGCGCTGCGCTTTGCATGGATCATAGCCAAACATGTCAAATCCAACGCAATCGTATACGCGCGCGAGGGGCAACTTGTCGGAGTCGGGGCCGGGCAGATGAGCCGCGTCGATTCGGTGAAGCTCGGAGCGATGAAATCCAAGCTCCCACTGGCCGGCTGCGTTGTGGCTTCGGACGCGTTCTTTCCGTTTCGCGACGGCATAGACGAAGCCGCGGACACCGGAATCACGGCGGTGATTCAACCCGGCGGGTCAGTGCGGGACGAGGAAGTAATTACCGCGGCTAACGAACACAACCTGGCAATGCTGTTCACCGGGATCCGGCACTTTAAACACTGACCAACAGACGTTTAAGAGTATCCTTTTGAGAGTAACTCGGAGAGGAGACTTCAGAATGCCGCGACTTAAGCGGCCGAGCCGCTACCGCGTTTCATCTTTCTCCGTCGATTCGCGCAGCCAATTTAAGTATTGTTCAGAGCCTTGTTCGACTCTTAAGGCGATAACCTCAGGCGTGCTGTAGCTGTGCAGTTCCTTGACACGGCGCTCCAGTTCGGGATATCGCACGCTGGTGGTCTTGATGATCATCAGCGCTTCGCTGTCGCGAGTGACCTTGCCTTCCCAACGATAAACCGACTGAATTGGGGCAACAATGTTTACGCAGGCAGCCAGTCGCTCCGATACGAACGCCTCGGCCAATCGCACGGCCTCTTCATTGTTCGGAGTCGTGACGAATACTATTAGCTCGCGGCTCTGATCGCCAAACTCAGCGGCCATGGGCGATCTTTATACCACGAATGCGGGCCTGCATACACTCGTGGCTGCTCTTTGTCCAATACCCTCAGGCGTCTCTTCTTACACGCATGGCTGCCAACGATGCCGCCCGCAGGGGCTAGCGCGAGCCACCCGACGCGCCGGCTAACGGCCCGCGAGTTATCGTGTCGTCTTGTGAACCGTTCGTGGCCGCCATGAACTGGCGCACCCATTCGGTGAACAAATAGTTCTCCTCGAAGAATGGGAAATGACCGCTGTGCTCCAATACGACCAGCCTCGATTGCGGAAGCCCCTCGGCAAGCTGGAATGATTGATCCGGCGTCGTCACAAGATCGTACCGCCCGGAAACGACCAGCACAGGTACCTTGATCTCACTCAGTTGAGCCCGAACATCCAGTCCGGTTGCGTTCTCAGCAAGCGCCTCCTTCTTGGAGAGAGCGTCAAAATAAGCCGTATAGACTCCGCGATCAAACTCATAGGGAATGAGCTTGTGGAAATAGTGCGGATACAGTACCGAGTAGCGCAGCCTGACGCGTTCGCAGGGCTTCATGGCGCCGGTGCCACCCTCACTTGATCGGTAATTAGCCATCTCGACCTTTGAAAGCGTCTTCAAGATGCGCTTCTCGCCTTCGTACGGGTTCTCGACCGAGGCCGATGCGCTCACGAGAATCAGGCGCTTTACGTTGGCGGGATGATGCAGCGCATAGTTGAGAGCGATCGTCGCACCAAAGCTGTGTCCCAACACTGTGACTCTCTCGACCCCAAGCGTCTTGCGCAGTGCTTCGATGTCATCGGCCAGCTCGGATACCGACGCCATCCCGTGACCCGAGGTTGTGCTGAGCATATCCGCGCGCCTGTCGAAGAACACCAGCTTCGCGTACCGGCTCAGGTTGTATAGCATCGGATGGAAGTACTCGTGTGGAAGCCCCGCGCCGCCGTGGACAACAATCACAACGTCGTCACCGCTGCCCTGCATTTCATAAGACAGCTTTAGTCCGTGCGATTGGAACGTGCCGTAGAAAAGACCCGGCGTCCAAACCTGATGGAACGTGAGAAATGGTGACACGGTTCCGGTGGCAACTACTCGCGAAGAGTTAGCGAGTGTCAGACATTCAAATTCGGCTCGGGTTGAGCCTTCCTGAGCGTAACCGAGCGACGCCAGCACAAGTACCACTGAAGCGATGGCGCATGAGCGAAGGAGATTCTTCATCGCGGACCCCCAATAAATGGTTTCTGGTTTTTGGTTTCCGGTTTTTGGTTCCACTTCCTGATTTGCGACAACGGTGCAAACCAGAAACTAAAACCAGAAACTAAGAACTAGAAACTAAAAACTATTCTTTGTCGGTTTGATCTTCTTCGGCAGGGGCAGTCGTTGTTTCAGCTTCGAAGTAGGCTTCGTAGAACTCTACCGCGCGTGTCAGGTCCCGCTCGTCCACCATCACGACTACTTCTTGCGAAAAGCTGCTCGGGATCACGGCGAAGTCGCCGCCTTCGACGAAGGCGCGGATGCCGTTCTTTTCCATCGTCTCGCAGACCATTTCAGCTTCGGCGCTGTTGCTGAAAGACCGAAGCCTGACAGGCGCGCCTTCACTGATATCGTGAACTCGGTTCGCCTGAGTCAGTTCCGGTACCAGGTCGACTCCGCAATCAGGGCAAGCGGTGACGCCGGTCCTGTATTCAGCTTCGCAGTCGGGACAGAATGCCATTGTTCTTCCGTGGGAGCGTTGCGTTTACAACTCGTCTCAGACTCTTCAAACGATCAGTTGCCATCATATTATCCCAATCGTTTGAGCGCAATACTTTAATAGGAACGCGGAATTGCAATCGATCCGGCAGACGATCACGCGAGTTCAATATTTCGAGCGACGCGGCGAAGCAACAAGGGCTGGTCATACAAAGCAACCAGGCCGCGCGCAACCGACTGCCGCGGACTTTCAGCAATCGCCACATGGAGCTTTGTTGCCTGGCTGATTCGGGCATCCATTCCCGCCAACAAGGCGATCCCACCGGTGAGCACCAGCCCGGTATCGTGGATGTCGCCAGCGACCTCCGGCGGTATGCGCTCCAGAACATCGCGAACCGCCTCGACGATCTGCTTCACGATGGGCTCGATGGCTCGGTGTACCTCCAACGCGGAAACCTCAATCATCTCAGGGCCGCCCTCGTTGATGTTCTGCCCCTTAACGACGCTCTTGTGATCGGCGACCGCATCGGTGGCTGAACCCAGAACTGTCTTCAAGCGTTCTGCCGTTCGCTCGCCTATGAGCACTCGACGCTGGTGCTTGATGTAGTCGATGATGGCGCGATCCATATCAAGGCCGCCCAATCGCAATGTCTCCGATTCGACTATGCCTGCGTTCGCTACCACCGCGATCGACGTCGTCGCTCCGCCAATGTCCACAACCATCGACGCCGTCATCTCGGCAGCTGGCAGCTTAGCGCCAATCGCGGCCGCGAGCCCTTCCTCGACGAGATAGACTCTGGTTGCGCCAATCCCCGTTACCACGTCTCGAATGGCGAAGCGCTCCACCGATGTGATGCCCGCGGGCACGCTCTGAATTATCCGGCGCGAGAACCGCGCGCGGCCGCCGCGCGCTTTGCGGATAAACTTCTTGAGCATCGTCTGGGTCAGTTCCGAATCCGCTACCACTCCATCCTGCATCGGATAAGCCACAACAACGTCTTCCGGTGATCTTCCAAGCATCTCCAGCGCTTCATTACCAACGGCGATCACCTCGTTAGACACTTTGTCGATAGCAACAAGCGAAGGCTCATTGACCACCATCCCGCGCCCGCGCCCGTAGATAAAGGTGTGAACGGTGCCCAGATCGACCGCCAAGTCTTCTGTGAATGGGTTGATTGAAAAGTTCATAACGCCTGATAGCGATTCCACTTCTAATGGAAAAAGATGATAACAACCGGTCTGAAAAACGAAAAGAAAATCGACAAAGTGGCACAGACTCCGGTCCGTGATTCCATTCCAGATTCCAAGTGTCTGGTTTCTTTATCCGGGTTCAGAGTTCCGCGTCGATCTCCAGCGATGCCAAGCAGCGGACCCGAAACCGGCAAAAAAGCCGGGCCTCGAGAGCGGGCCCGGCTTCACCTTTCAAACCTTGTCAAAAAGCTAAACTATTTGCTGACGACTGAGTATCTGGCTTGAGGGGTGAGAACCTTCTGCGAGACCAGATCGGTGATTTTGGCGGTCACCGTGTACTCGCCCGGCTCCCCCAATTTGTCTTGAAGCGGGATCCCACGCGCAACGACAAGTTGCTGGCCCTTCATATCGATGAGGCCCATCCTTGACTTTCCATCCTCAACGATGCGCGCGATCTCCTGTCCCCCCTTTGAGATTATGTACTCAACGCTGAGCGCCGGCTGCAGAGTGGCCTGGTCCATATCTGCGTCATACACCTGGAGGAATATCGCCAGGTTCTGCCCGGTCTTGTAGACTCCGCTCACCAGGGGTCTGACCTTGTAGCGGCCGATGATGAACTGGCCGGAAGCGATCGATTGGTTGTCCAACCTGTCGATCGACGAAGCCAGGATCAGCGTGCTGGTCGCGAACTGCTTCTCCTGATACCGCGGCACCTCAAACGAGTGATGAAGAACGCCCGTCTTGCCGCTGACGATGTCGCGAGCAACAACATCTATCTTGTAGCGGCCCGGCGGCAACACGACATTCTTCTGATAGATGGAGCGCTGGGCCTGGGCCGCCGCCAACTGGTCGTCGCCGTATCGGGCCGTCTGCACAACGTCTTCGAAGTTCCCTGCTCGCCGGCCGGAGAGCCCGGTGAGCCTCGCGTATATATTCACGCTTCCGGAGTAGATACCGCCCTCGTTCTTAAACGAGATGTCAGAGTGATCAAACTGGATCGTGAACGAAGTTGCTACCGATTCGCTCCCTATTCGGAAGAAATCGGTGCGCACGCTGAACGGCAGGATGTCTGAGGCAACTTCAGGTAAATCGGCCTTGACTTGAAGATCAGGGAACTTGATTGCCGGCGCGCGTTGCAAATCGGCCAGCAACTGCAGCTTCTCAAAAGGCTGATCCTTCGCCCTTCCCCCGCCATACATTCCATTGTTCGGGGTGCTGCCCATACCGGTGACCCGGTCCGCTTTGTTTCCCATCCCAAGGCTCTCGGCAAGCGTCAGCCCTGCGTTCGGCACGTGAAGCAAAGCGTCCTTCTCGTCCGGACTGCGCGCGATCCGGTACTCCCCGGAACCACTCGGATCTACAAACTCTATTTCAATATCAGAGCCGATGCCTTCGATATAGCGGTACCACCAGGTCTCAAACGGGTACGTGGAAGTGGACCCACCGCCTTCCCACGAAGGACGATCATATTGGCCTCCGGCAGGGTGGGACTCCAACTCGTCCGGTTTGCCAAACATTATGTAGATCCGGCCACGATCCGTGCGCCAGCCCGGGATGCCTGATGAGTATTTCTCATTCGCGTACTGGACGCGCTCGAAGTACTGCTCTTTATATTCGTTCTCGGGTGTGTCAGGGTCCGGGTCGCGGCGCAGCCAGAATTGCTCGATGAACTGATCGCGCTCCTCGTCGGTCTTTAGCGCCTTGAAGGCCTTTCGTTCCTCGTCGGTTATGATGTACGAGACATCCTGTTCCAACCAGTTCTTGTAAACGCTTTTGAGCTCTTCTTTCTTCCGGCGTTCATTGCGGTCTTTGTTCTGATTCTTATCCTGAGCGAGAACACTCGGGATTATTCCGGCCGACAAAACCAGCATCATCCCGACTCCAGCGATTCTATCGAAGAGACTGACATCCCTCTTCATAACCATTTCTCCTTTTGCAAAACGAAACAGACCGTGACAAAGGCACTTTAGTGAGCGTTTGTTTGACCCGAAGCTCAAGTCTACGTAAGCGGGCTCCAGGTGGTCAAGCTCGCCTGTTCGGCGGCTGGGCGTCAGTTTTGGCACATCCGCGCCCAAACATAGAATGCCTGTTTGAACCTCACTTGCGCTCAGATTCCTGGTATTCCTTCTCGGTCCGCCGCCGCCGGTGAAACACCCACGCGATTCCGACGCTCAGGAAGTAGAGAACCATCATCGGCGCAGCAAAAACAAGCAGATTCGGGACGTCTGTCGTCGGCGATAGCACGGCCGCAACAATAAAAATGACGACTACAGCGTAGCGCCAGACCTTCAGCAGTAGCCCCGGCGAAACCAAACCCAACCGCGAAGTGAAGAACGTTATCGTCGGGATCTCAAAAACCACCCCGAGCCCGAGCATTATTATGATGATCAGGTCAAAATACTCGTCAGCCGTCACCAACGGTCTGAGGTTTCCCCCAGTGGCGACGCCCAGTAGGAAATTTGCGGCGCGTGGAAAAGCGATATAGTAGGCGAACGCGCACCCCAGGAGGAAGAATACAGAAGCCATTATGATTACCGGAGCCGCGTAAGTCTTCTCGTGGGGATACAGCCCGGGTGATACAAAGCCCCAAATCTGAATCAGCAGAAACGGCACCGCGAAGAAAATGGCTGCATAAAAGGAGACTTTTATGTACAGGTTGAATGCGCCCTGGACCGTCGGCACGACCAGTTGATTGTCCCGGCCCATTTGCGTGTTCGCCCATTGATAAAGCTTGGGCGGAATAACGGTGTCCTTCTCAATAACCGTACGGTCACTTATCACCCAATAGCTTGCGGTGACGAGTTGGACAGTTCCATCGGTGTCGCGCTTCACTTTGCATTGGATGGCGGTTCCCGCCGAAATCAAAACAGCGCCCAACTTGGCGTCCGTCGGCAAAGTAAAAATCACGTCAGTCCCGTCCGGCAAGTCCGGCAGAACCAGCGGGTTTCCGTGGATCTCCGGGGAAGGCTCCCTCTTGGCCTCGCGCATAGCGGCCAGGACAGGAACCTGCAGGAAGTCGTAGATCTTATCCGAAAAAATCCAGCAGATGACAAACGCGATCGCGATGAAGAGCGCACTGCGAATCAATCGTTTTCGGAGCTCATCGAGGTGATCGAGGAACGACATCGTTCCTTCTTCGCTCAACGGCTCGTTTTCGTCCGGCTCAGTGTCGGTGGCCATATTCAGGAATTAGCATGGACGCTTTGGTCTGTGTCCGGCTAGCGAAGCAAGAGAGTCTCCGGATACAGACAGAAGTCTATGCTACCTACATCCAATCGCGCTTGGTTTCTTGAGCAGCAATCTCTTCGTGGTGAGCGGGCAGGGGAGTCTCGCTGGCCGTCGGGATATGCAAGGGTTCTTCTGACGCGCTCGTTTGGATCTCTTCAGCAACTTCTACATCAGCCGGCGCATAGTTCGAGTGCTCAACCGGGGCGGGCGCCGGCGCCTCGATCCGTTGCCTCTCGATCAACACCTCATCCTCCCATTGACGCTTGAAATCCTCGCTTGCTCGACGAAACTGCGCGAGGCTCTTGCCCAGAGTCTTTCCAAGCTCCGGCAGCTTGCGCGGGCCAAAGATGATCAGCGCGATCACCAGAATCACCAGAATCTCCGGCATTCCCAAACTTCCCATGTTTGATTCCTCTTCCTAGGGCCAACTATCAGGGAGACAGGCACTCTCAAAAAGTGCCTTCGACGTTGGTGTCCTTATAACAAGTGCAATACTAGGTTAGCCCGCGACACGCGTCAACTAATCGATGTTGATCATCCGAAACAGCAGCGTTCATGACCAGAACCAACGGCAAGTGATGCGGCTCACTCAGTCAGGGGTGAGATGCTATCGCATCTGGGAGATAGCGCTCCCGACTGTGCCCCATGGCTCTCTCGGCTCTAAACACCACACTCCTGCGGAGTGCGGCGGCGCGTTGCGCTCTTTCTCTACAAAACGATCCGAACCCGACGCGCAATCCTCGGTGCCGGTCACGTTGTCACAGCTGATAAGCGGCGGCTATAATCCTCCTTCCGCCAAAGGCTCGAAAACTGAAGTGTAAAGGCTCAGAAGGAGAATGCATATGAAGAAGACTCTGATCTCATCCCTGCTCGTTGTTTTGTTCGCGGCGGTCGCATTGGCACACGATCCGCGAACGGTTTCAAAGGATTTCTCGCACACGCTTACTCTCGAGGGCGCGGGCAAGCTAACGCTCAGCTACAAATCGCTACACTATAACGACGGTAATTTCTCTGCCAGAAAAGGACCCGCCCTCCCGCAATTCAATAGACTTTGGAAAGCGATCGGAAAATTCGATACCGATTTCGAGGTGATCATCGGAGGCGTGCAGGTACCGAAGGGCTCGTACATCATGGGCATCAACTTCGATGCAGATGATAACTTCAAGCTTGTACTGGGTAGCGGAGGAAAGGACCTGATGATCCCGATGCAGTTCACAATGGATGGCGCGTTGGCAAATTATCTGACCTTCGATTTCAGACCCGAAAACGATACCGACACCTTTACAATCGAAGCACGTTACGGGAAAGCGCGCGTGACGGCCGAGGCGAAAGTTCCGTACCTTGCGCCGCACGAACACGATGGCGCGAAGCCGGCTGAAAAGAAACCGTAACTGTGGCTCCGATTAGCCGCTCGTCAGCATACTAAGCATTTTCCTGGACGCGACGGACCAGGAGTCTCCTTTGATGCTGAATCAGTACAATGATCCGTGGCTCTCATGCTCGTTGTCGGGAAGGGGTTACTTGCCGCCGCCGCCGCCAGGCAAGCAAGTTGACGCTTTGGCCGGGCGGCAGGGGCAAGTAGCCCCTTCCCGACCTCGAGCCTGAGCAAGATCCTTCCTTTTCCGCATGACGTTTCATCACGTTTCACGCATCACCCTTACGTCTTTCGACCTGGAGGTTCGATGATCGACATTCGATTTCTCACAAAGAGACCGGCGAGGCTTGCGGCTCTGGTACTCGCCCTTGCCGTCGCGCCTTTCTCATCGGTCGCGCAGAATCCTGCTCCTCATTCGCAGGCGCTCGAAGCTCCGCCTTATCAGTGGGCGCGCAGCCACAACTATGACGTGCAGCACTATCGGCTGGCGTTGAGCTTCGATTGGACGAAGCAATCGGTCACCGGCGAGACCACCATCACGTTTCAGCCGTTTGAGGCGGGCGTAAAGGAAATCGAAATAGACGCCGGCGATATGACCATCAAATCGGTCAAGCTCGCAGGCGGCGAGGCGCTTAAGTACCGTTACGTCGAAAACGAGAAGCTTTATGTCGCGCTTGACCGGTCATACGAACCGGGGCGCGATGTCTCGATCGCCATCAGCTACTCAGCGACGCCAAAGCAGGGCCTGACCTTTATTACCCCCACCGATACCGACCCCACGCGTCCCTATCAGATTTGGTCGCAAGGTGAAGCGCGCACGAACCACTACTGGTTTCCCTGCTACGACTATCCCAACGATAAGGCAACCAGCGAGCTCCTGGCGACGACCGATGAGAAGTTCCAGGTCGTATCGAACGGAGCCCTAATCGGCGTTGAGCACAACGCCACAGCCAAAACGAAGACCTGGCACTGGAAGATGGACCGGCCGTTCTCGAGCTACCTCGTCTCGATAATCGTTGGCCAGTACGAAGAGGTTAAGGGCCAGTTCAAAGACAAGCCGGTCATCTCGTATGTCTATCCGGGCGAGGCTGATAACGGCCGAGTCTCGTTAGGTAAGCTCTCTCAGATGGTCGCTTTCTATTCGCAGAGAATCGGCTATGACTACCCTTACGCGAAGTACGCTCAGACAATGGTGCGGGACTTCGGCGGCGCGATGGAAAACATCAGCGCCACGACAATGACCGACAATGCGATTCACGATAAGCGCGCGGCTTTGGACATATCTTCGGACGACATCCAGGCGCACGAGCTTGCCCATCAATGGTTCGGCGACCTGCTCACCTGCCGGCACTGGGGCGAAATCTGGCTCAACGAGTCCTTCGCGGTGTTCTTTGAGGCCGTGTGGAAGGAGCACGACTTAGGCAAGGACGATTTTCTCTACGAGATGTATGGCAATCAGCAGGGCTATTTTCAATCTTGGAATCAGGGAATCCGGCGGCCTATAGTGACCGTTCGCTACGACGACCCTGACTCGCTGTTTGACGCGTATGCCTATCCGCGAGGCGGCGCGGTTCTCAGCATGCTCCGATACGTGCTTGGAGAAGATTCGTTTTGGAAAGCCATCAACCACTACGTCAAGAAGAATCAGTGGCAGAACGTCGAGACCTCCGACCTCAGCAGCGCCATCGAGGAGGCAACCGGTCAGAACCTATCCTGGTTTTTTGACGAGTGGGTCTATCGAATGGGGCATCCGCAGTTCGAGATCACCTCGAGCTACGACGGCTCAAAGTCTCTAAAGCTAACCGTCAAACAAACTCAAAAACCGGACGACAAGCGGCCGTGGTTTCCGTCGCCGGACTTCTTCACGATGCCCGTCGACATCGCCGTCACAACCGCAAGCGGTGAAAGGATTCATCGCGTTTGGATCGATAAGCTGGAGAAAGAGTTCACGTTCGAAGTCGATTCGAAACCCCTGATCGTAAACTTTGATCGCGGAAACTACCTCATCAAGCAGGTTAAGTTCACGCGCAGCGACGACGAGCTGGCTTACCAGTTGCTCCACGACTCGGACGTCATGGGACGAGTCCTCGCCGCGATCGACTTAAAGACACACACAAGCGATGCTGCGGCGCGGGCTCTCGGCGAAGCCGCAGTTCGCGACAGCTTTTGGGGCGTGCGCATCGAAGCAACAAAGGGACTATCTGCTTTTACAACTGATGCGTCCCGCACATCTCTTCTCGAAGCGCTGAAGGACAAAGACTCGCGGATTCGGCGGGAAGCAATCAAGGGTCTTGCGGCGTTTAAAGATCCGAAGCTCGCCGAGTTGTTCGTCAAGATCATCAACACCGACCCGAGCTACTTCGCTATCGCAGAAGCGGCAAAGGCGCTTGGGCAAACCGGGTCGCCTCGGGCTTACGATATTCTGGAAGGTGCGCTAAAGCTTGAATCCTGGCAAGGCACGATTCGTGCCGGAGTGCTCGGGGGATTCGCGGCGCTGAAGGATCCGCGCGCACTCGAAGCCGGTCTGAAGTACGCGACGCCGGAGAATCCATCCAGCTTGCGCATTGCGGCGTTTCAGATACTCACCGAAGTCGGAAAAGGCAACGACCGGGCGCTCGACGCCTTTCTCTCTGTGCTAAAGGAAAAGTCGTTTCAGGCGCGATTCGCCTCGGTTCAGGCACTTGCGAAGCTCGGAGATCAACGCGCGATCCCGGCGCTCGAGGAACTGGCGAGGTCCTCAGATATACCCGCGTTTGCTAAGCAGATCATCGCTGGGGCGATCAACCAGATAAAGAACGCACAGAAGGAAGGACAGAAGGAGAAATAACGTGTCAGGAAAGCCAGAATTCATAGGCTTCCTCCACATTTGAATCGAAGTCGTTGTCGGCATCTATCTCGCGGTATGTGATATTCGTATCCGAGAGTCGCTGACGCATACGCTCCTGTTCCACTACGAAGTATTGGTGGATTTCTTCCAAAGTCTTACCGAATTTAGGACACGCGTATCCGGTTATGAACTCTTGATCGCGGCGAGGAGCGATCCCGCGGTCCCATATGGTTTGCGCGCTTCCGTGTAGGAACAACAGTCTTGCGCCTATGCTTGCCAATCGGTGATCAAAACCGGATACCCGTTCCCAATCCAGCACTCCAGGCCGGTGACACGGTGTGAGGTGAAGCGTGTCAACGACTGCGAGGAACTTGACCTTGGTTTCCGCGGTGAGAGACGTTACATGCCATTCGAGGATAGAAACCACATCATCAAGATGCCTGAGATTCTGTTCCGCGGTTAATGTTTCCAGATCCTCACCCAACGCCACGGGGCCATAGGTGTGGGCCTGGGTAAGGTGCAGCAAGGTTCGAAGCTTGCGCGCCGGCTGGTCGGCAACGTACCGCCGCACAAGCTGGTCGATAAGTGTGGATTTGCCAATACCCGAAGTGCCTTCGACGATCAGCACTCGACTCCAGGCCGGATGTCCGATGCCTCGCGCGTTTGACCCGGACGCTCCGCGGCACTTCAATTTATCAAGTAGTTCTTCCGTTGACATGGAGCGCTAGAGGGGAGGAAAGAGTATCTGACATCCGCGACTCATTAGAATGACGGCGTGCGCTACGCGATGGGTAACGCCGCTACACCTGAAACTGCGCGACCGACTCTTCTTCTCGGCTCGCGAAGTGGGCCGCGATGTACTCATCGAGTATCCGAATGAAATCCGGCACAATCGTCGGCCCTTGAAGCGTCACGAAGTTGCTCCCATCGACGTACACCGGCGCGCGCGGATCTTCACCGGTCCCCGGCAGCGAGATTCCGATATTGGCGTGCTTTGATTCGCCGGGACCATTTACCACGCAACCCATCACCGCGACCTTGAGCTCTTCAACGCCAACATAGGTTTCTTTCCACGTCGGCATCTGCTCGCGAATGTAGGTCTGAATGTCTTCGGCCATTTCCTGAAACAGCGTGCTCGTGGTTCTTCCGCAGCCGGGGCACGCGGTCACCAGCGGCATGAAGCTCCGCAGACCCATCGTCTGGAGAATCTGCTGCGCGACGATTACTTCCTCCGTCCGATCGCCGTTCGGCCTTGGCGTGAGCGAAACACGAATCGTGTCGCCAATGCCGGTTTGCAAAAGCACCGCGAGCGCCGCCGTCGAGGCCACTATCCCCTTGCTGCCCATGCCTGCTTCGGTAAGTCCGAGGTGCAACGGATAGTCACACCGCGCCGCCAGGTTGCGATATATCTCTATCAGATCCTGGACCTCAGAAACCTTTGCGCTAAGGATGATTTGGTCGTGTCTGAGACCGGAGCGTTCCGCGAGTTCGGCGGACTCGAGCGCGCTGACGACGACAGCTTCGTGCATGACCTCGCGAGCGTCTTTGGGATCAGGACGGCCGGCGTTCTCATCCATCAAACGAGTGAGGAGGCCCTGGTCGAGCGAGCCCCAGTTGACGCCTATTCTCACGGGTTTGTTGTTTTCGACGGCCACTTCGATCATTGACTGAAAGTTCTTGTCGTGGTGCTGGCCCGGTCCGACGTTGCCGGGGTTGATGCGATATTTAGCCAGGGCGCGCGCGCACTCCGGATACTCTTTCAGCAGAATGTGCCCGTTGTAGTGAAAGTCGCCGATGATTGGGACTACCACTCCGCGCTCGCCAAGCCGGTCTGCAATGTGGGGAACTGCAGCCGCGGCTTGCTTGGTGTTCACCGTCACTCGCACAAGTTCTGAACCTGCGCGAGCGAGTTGTTCGACTTGAAGCGCGGTGCCTTCGACATCGACGGTGTCGGTATTGGTCATCGACTGAACGACGATAGGGTGATCGCCGCCGACTTGTACGCCGTCTATGTTTACCGCTACCGATCGCCTTCTATCAATACTGGACACCACTGAGCTCCTTTGAAGCGCTGATTCAAGTCAGGATTGTAACGACTGGATGTGCGCCTCGCAACGCTCCCCAGATACCCACAACAGGGCGGTTGGGGGTATTTGGGAAAGAGCACCCTCGCTGGACGAGGCGGGTCAAGCCACTGGACTCCTTTAGGGTATGACAGGACCATCCAGGCCCCGGTCCTGCTTCTCTTGCACATTCTGACTCCAGGCTTTATCTTTCCGCCGTCCGAGAATCGAGCGACTTCACGCGCTCCGGAGGCTGCGATAAATCTAATGAAAGACAAACTCGACGAACTGGAACAGGCGAAGCAGAGCTTGAGCCCTAACGCGCCTTACTCGGTTTCTCAGCGGTACACGCTGTCGCAACACATGGTGACCACGGCGTTCACCCTCGACGGCTTTAGGATAGTTCGGACGTTTGGCGTGGTGCGAGGCATCACCGTGCGTTCGCGCTCTATCTTTGGAACTCTCGGCGGAACGCTGCACACGCTGGTCGGCGGCAACATCACCGCGTTCACCAGGCTCTGCGAAGTCGCTCGCGCCGAAGCCTTCGAGATAATGGTTCAGCACGCCAGCGAGATCGGCGCTAACGCAGTGATCGGGATGCGCTACGACGCGAACGAGATCATGAACGGAGTGACCGAGGTGCTGGCGTATGGGACGGCGGTCGTAGTTGAGCCGGTAGAGTAGGATCGAACGGTGACTCCTGAACAATACCAACGTCACGTACTAGGCCTGCTTGCGACAACCTTCCCGCAAGAGAAGTTCGAGGGTTCGACCGACCCCTTTCTCATCAAATACGGCGGAGCAGAGCTTGGACTCAGGAATCTGTACGCGCTTCACACGGAGAAAGGCCTTGAGCCCCAGCAGCGCGATGCGCACATTCGCGAGCACTTCTGGCACGTACTCGAGGCTCTACGCCTCACCCAGGAAGCGAGCGTTCCGGCGTGGGAAGAGGCCCGTGCCAAGCTCAGGCTCCAGATCATGAGAACCGAGCACACCGAGCGCGCGCCGGTTGTCACCTTTCCATTTGCCGGCGAGGTAGTGGTCGCGATAGCAATTGATCTTACGCACGCGTATTCTTATGTATCGCCTGCGAATCTCGAGCGATGGAAAGTCACCGAGGAGCTGGCATATGAGCAGGCTCTCTCGAATCTCGAGCAGGCATCGGACGGAATTCAGATTCATGCCAGTGAGGAGCCGCAGCGCCTTCTGGCGATTCAGACCGGAGACGGCTATGACGCTGCGCGGCTGCTGCTCCCGGCTATGCGTAAGCTGGCAGTCGAGCAACTAGGTGAGCCATGCTACGCAGCGTTCCCCAATCGCGATTTTCTTATCTTGTGGTCGCGATCAAATCCGGAGGAGTTTCAATCGATGGTTCGTGCTCAGATCCGGCAAGACAGCGAAAGCCAGCCTTATCCGCTCACCTCGACGGTGTTTGTTGTGACGAGGGGGGGAGTAGAGCCGGACGTAGCGTAGCAGGCAGCGTACCAGGTAGCGTAGAGGTAGCGTAGACTGTCCAGTCTGCGGCTAGCCTCAGACACCGGTAGAGATTGACCCAGATGCCTATCTGCGCTTTTCTTACGGTACCGAATGCAGTACCATAACCCGCGATGACCATCGAGGGTACGATTCGTGAGCTTGAGGAAAATGAGAGTCACGTCCGGTTTTCGAGGCTGCTGGTCATCTGCAAGCACTTCTTCGGGAAGCCGCGGATCGTGGGAAGTCATCACATTTTTAAGACGCCTTGGACCGGCGACCCGAGAATCAACTTGCAGGAGGCCGGAGGCAGTGCGAAGCCTTATCAAGTGCGGCAAGTCCTCCGCTGCCTTCGGCGACTGAAAGACCAAGCGTTGAGTTAGGGGAATATCGATGAAAAAGACGATCACGACTACGCACAACAAGCGGGCCAATCGCTCCCGTCCAGCGGCTGAACATTATCTGTACACGGTCGGCTGGTCGGAAGACGACGAAGCCTATGTCGCGCGGGTAGTCGAGTTCCCATCCCTTGCGGCGCACGGCGATTCGCAGGAGGCTGCTCTACGTTCAATTCAGCAGGTCGTCAAGGCAGTCTTGAAGGACATGACTGGGTCGAAGGAGCCGATACCGCAGCCGCTCGGCAAGCGTTCGTTCAGCGGACGGCTTAACGTGAGAATGCCGAGTTACTTGCACCGCCATCTCGCTATCGAGGCCGCGCAACAGAGCGTGTCGTTGAATCAACTTATCAACCTGAAGCTCGAAGCGCCGCTCGAAATCGCTTCAACCACCGACTAATCGGCTGCGAACAAACGATCTCATCTCTCGTATCTCAATGGTGAGAATCGTCTCGGTGGCGCCGGCAAGTCTCGCCGCGACGATTGACTCGGTGGGTATTTCGTGCGGGGGTGACTATGAGCGTTGACGACCGTCTGGGCACGATCACAGGCGAGATCACAATCGACGGGAAACCAGGCGAGTCTAAGATCTCGATCTGTGATGACCTCAGAAACTTCTCTGAAACCAAGACAGTGATCGTAGACAGAGACTCCGAGACCACGGTCTCATTTGTGATTGACCCAAGTGCCAGTAAAACAAGGGACTGAGTTCGAGTATCTGCACTTGTCACCGGCTACGCCTCGCTAGTATCGTACGAACTCACAGAAACGATTCCTGATAATTAAACCCTTCGGAGGTGAACCGTGATCTCACGGCGTCTTTTCCCGGTACTCATCTGTTTGCTCTCGTTGATCGCAACCGTAGCAACTGCCCAGCAGTTCAACCCCAACCTTTATCAGGACCTCCGCTGGCGTTGCATCGGGCCTCATCGCGGGGGCCGAACCGTCGGCGCCACTGGAGTCCCCGGTCAGCCAAACGTGTTCTACATCGGTGTCAACAACGGCGGTGTGTGGAGAACCAACGACTACGGCCATACCTGGAAGCCGATCTTTGATGATCAACCCACAGGGTCGATCGGCGCGCTCGCTGTAGCCCCGTCCAACCCGGATATTCTGTACGTTGGTTGCGGCGAAGGCTTGCAACGACCCGATCTCGCGACCGGCGACGGCATGTACAAGTCAACCGACACCGGCAAAACCTGGAAGCATTTGGGGCTTCGCGACGGTCAACAGATCGGCGCGATCATCGTCGATCCGCGTGATCCTAATCGGTTGTTTGTCGCGGTGCTCGGGCATCCTTATGGACCAAACGAAGAACGCGGCGTGTTTCGCTCAACTGACGGAGGCGAGACCTTTCAGAAGGTTCTCTACAAAGACGAGAACACCGGGGCGATCGCGCTGGCGTTTGATCCCTCGAACCCACAGGTCGTCTACACCGATCTCTGGGCCGGCCGCCAGGGTCCCTGGGAAAACGGCGAGTGGCAAGGACCGGAAAGCGGGCTCTTCAAGTCAACTGACGGCGGCAACTCGTGGAGTAAGCTTACAAAGGGCCTTCCGACGTTTGAACAGGGGTTAGGGCGAATCGGGTTCTGCATTGCGCCGAGCGATCCCAAGCGGATGTATGCGACGGTCGACGCCTCTCCGCAAGTCGGTGGAGTCTACCGATCGGATGACGGTGGGGAGAGCTGGCGGCGCATTAGTAATGATGCTCGGCCCTGGGGACGCGGCAGTGATTTTGCCGAGATCAAGGCTGATCCGAAAAACCCCGATATCGTTTATAGCGCCAATGTCGTCACCTGGCGCTCCACGGATGCCGGAAAAACCTGGACCGGATTTCGCGGAGCCCCAGGAGGCGACGACTATCACACGATCTGGATCAACCCCGACAACTCACAGACTATTCTGATCGCCAGCGACCAGGGGGCGATCGTCACCGTCAACGGCGGGCAGACATGGAGCTCGTGGTACAACCAGCCCACCGCCCAGTTCTATCACGTCAACACCGACAACCGATTTCCGTATTGGGTCTACGGCGGACAACAGGAGAGCGGCTCGGTTGGAATCGCCAGCCGTGGCAATGATGGTCAGATCACGTTTCGTGAATGGCATCCGGTCGGCGTCGAAGAATACGGATACGTCGCACCCGATCCGCTCAACCCGAATCTGATCTACGGCGGTAAGATCACTCGCTTCGACTGGAGCACCGGACAGGTGCAGAACATCTCGCCCGAAGCGACTCGCAGCGGCAAATATCGTTTCGTGCGAACGGCGCCAGTGATCTTTTCGCCGGTTGACCCGCATGTTTTGTATTTCGCCGGCAACGTTCTGTTCAAGACTATCAGCGGCGGAAACAGTTGGGACATCATCAGCCCTGATCTTTCGCGCGAACAACCTGACGTGCCCGAAAACATCGGCGTCTACCGCACGCCCGAGATGGCACGGCAGCCGCGCCGCGGGGTCATTTACACGGTCGCGCCTTCTTACAAAGACGTAAACGTGATCTGGGCCGGAACCGACGACGGCTTGATTCACGTGACTCGTGACGGCGGAAAGAACTGGAGCAACGTGACCCCTCCCGGAATAACTTCGTGGAGCAAGATCTCGATCATGGACGCCGGGCGATTCGACGCAAACACAGCCTACGCGGCGGTGAATCGAATTCGGCTCGACGATCAACGGCCGCACATCTATCGAACTCACGACGGCGGCAAGACCTGGAAGGAGATCGTGAATGGTCTCGGTGACAGCGGTCCGATAAATGTCGTGCGCGAGGATCCGGTCAGACGCGGATTGCTCTTCTGCGGCAGCGAGAGAGCGGTCTACGTATCGTTCGACGACGGCGACAACTGGCAGCCGCTGCGGTTGAATATGCCCGCGAGCTCCATACGCGATCTGGTGATCAAAGACGATGACCTGGTTGTCGGAACTCACGGCCGATCTTTCTGGATTCTCGATGACATCACGCCGCTTCGCCAGATCAGCGAACAGGTCGCGGCTGCGGATGCCTTTCTCTTCAAGCCCCAACAGGCTTATCGCGTTCGCTGGAACATGAACACTGACACGCCGCTTCCCCCCGAAGAACCCGCGGGCAAGAACCCACCCGACGGCGCGGTAATCAACTACTATCTGAAATCCGCGACTGGCGGTCCGGTTGTGCTCGAGATATCCGACTCATCGAACAACCTTGTGGCTCGCTTTTCGAGCGCCGATAAGCCGGACGACATCGAAGCGATCAGCAAAGAAGTCAACATACCGAGCTACTGGATTCGCCCGACGCAGATCCTCTCGACTCAAGCCGGCATGCAGCGTTACGTGTGGAACCTGCACTATCCGCGACCCGAAGGTCAACCACCTCAGTATCCGATCGCCGGGATCTACGGCGACACCGAGCGCCACCCACTCGGTCCGTGGGTTCTCCCCGGCGACTACACTGTAAAGCTGACGGTCAACGGTCGAAGCCTCACCCAACCGCTGACGGTGAAGATGGACCCGCGCGTAAAGACTTCAGCGGATGGGCTGGCCCGGCAACACGCGATTGCGATGCGATGTTATGACGGGATGAAACAAGCTCACGACGCGATCGAACAGGTCCGCAACCTGAGGACGCAACTCGGGAGCTTGCGTGATCGAGCTGGCCAGGGCGGGCTTGCGGACGCCATCACCGCTTTGGAGAGGAAAGCGGCCGCGCTTGAAGGAGCAGGCCGGGGCTTCCGTGGTGGCGGCGGTCGTGGTGGAGGATCGCGCGAGCCAAGCCTGTCCGCGGCAAGCGGCGAGTTACTGAGTCTGATGGGATTGGTCGAAGGCGCAGACGTCCCGCCAACCACTCAGGCAGTCGCCGCGTCCGAGCAGGCACAGCGGACGCTTGCTGGCGTGTTGTCGCTTTGGAGCGAAATAAAGGACAAGGACCTGAAAGCGCTTAACGAGCAATTGACCAGGGCAGGAATGCCGGCTCTTACTTACTGATCTCTATTAGGAATGCGGACTCCCATCAGAGGAGTCCGCATCCCATTTCACCCAGGTCACGCACTGATCCTCGCGCCTGCAATATCATCACAAACCGCAGAGCTACTCAGCTACTTCTTCTGCAGTTCGGCCAACGCGGCGAGGACCTCCTCGCTGTGCGCCGGCGGCTTCACCTTCATGAACACCCGAGCGATGTTGCCTTTCGGATCAATGATGAAAGTATTGCGAGCCGAAAGCTTGTTCCCGTTGTATTCCATCACTGAGTCATACGCCTCGGAAACGGTTTTTTCGGTGTCCGCCAGCAGCTTAAAGCTCAGCCCTTCCTTGGTGCAAAAATCCTTATGTGAGTCTGCGGTATCGACGCTCACCCCCAGGATGACCGCGTGGGCTTTTTCATATGCCGCCTGGTCACGTTGAAAATTGTGAGCTTCAATCGTGCAGCCGGATGTGAAATCTTTTGGATAGAAATACAACACGACCCACTTGCCTTTGTAGTCCTTGAGACTAACCGTCTTGCCTTCGTTGCTTTTGAGCGTGAATGCCGGAGCCGGTTGGCCTACCTCCGGGCCGCTGGCGGCGAGCGCCAAACCCGCGAGACACAACACCGCAATTAGCGAAAGACTCCCTATCTTGATTTGTTTCCTGTTCATGTTCTCTCCTTCACGATTCGGGTTGATCCACTGATAGCCCGTGGCTATTACCCTTTCTAAAGGTTACTTTGCTGCCGCAAGCGCGGCGTCGTAGTCAGGATGATTTGCTATCTCGCCGACGTATTCGGCGTATTTCACCTTGTCATCCGGCCCAACGACGAAGACCGCCCGGGCGTGTACACGATCAAACGGTCCGCCTTCAATCAATACTCCGTAGCTCTTGCCAAACGAGCCGTCGCGGTGATCGCTTGCAGTCGTTATCTTGTCGACGCCCGCCGCGCCGCACCATCGCTTCATCGCAAACGGAAGATCCATGCTTATGCACGCTATCTCCACGCCGGGGACCTTCGAGGCCTCCTCGTTAAAGCGTCTCGTCTCGGCGTCGCAGACCGGAGTATCGAGCGAAGGAACGCTGAGGAGTATGCGGGTCTTACCAGCCGATGAGCTCAAGCTGTAGTCGCTCAGATCGCTCTTCTGTATTTTGAATTCCGGCGCGGAGTCGCCAACTCTTACTTCGTCGCCGACCAGCTTAACCGGATTACCTTTGAGTGTAACATTTGCCATTCAATTTTCTCCTGACATTCTAAGATTGATTGCAGAACGTATAGGGTAAAGGTTGAGCGCCGAGTGATCAAGCCGCTTTCTTGATTCGTAGTCCGGCCTTCAGGCGGAAGTTTGTATTTGCTCTTGCTTACTTTGGCTCGGGGTTGTGAGAGGTATCCACATACCAGGACCTCGCACTAGTTTCAGAGTCGGGAAGGGTGGCTTGCCCCCGCTCTTCGCTTGGGCTACAAGTCTGAGCATCGAGGAGAGCGGGGGCAAGCCACCCTTCCCGACTTTGAAACTCGTTCGATGTGCTGATGGCAGCCAAGAGCCGGGCCCCGCCCCTTCCAGGGTGTGACCGTTCGCGCCAGTTTACTTGGACCCCGGTTAGAACTTGTGTAAGCTTCGGCTATGCCCAGTGCTTCGAAATTCAAGATAGGCATGGTTCAAATGTCTATGTCCGCCGACGGCGGCGACAACCTCGCGCGAGCGGTCTCATTCATAGACCAGGCCGCAAGAATGGGAGCCGAGGTCATCTGTCTGCCCGAGCTCTTCCGCTCACAGTATTTTTGCCAGCGCGAAGACGCTGCCCTGTTCGATTTGGCAGAGGCTGTGCCGGGAGCCTCAACGGAAGCGATCGGAACAGTCGCTCGCGAGAATAACGTCACGGTCATCGCCCCGATATTCGAGCGACGGGCTGCCGGGCTCTACCACAACAGCGCCGCCATCATCGGCACCGAAGGCACCGTCTCGGGCCTCTATCGCAAGATGCATATACCCGACGATCCCGCCTACTACGAAAAGTTCTATTTCACCCCGGGGGATCTGGGTTTTCGCGCCTTTGACACGCCGGTTGGCAGCATCGGCACCCTGATCTGCTGGGATCAGTGGTATCCGGAAGGCGCAAGGCTGACGGCGATGCGAGGCGCGAACGTGCTCTTCTACCCCACCGCGATCGGATGGCATCCGCACGAGAAAGAAATCCATGGAGCGTCGCAACGTGACGCCTGGCAAACAATTCAGCGCTCGCACGCAATCGCTAACGGAGTGTATGTCGCAGCGGTGAATCGAGTCGGTCATGAAAGACCTCATGACGGAGCGGGCATTGAATTCTGGGGCTCGTCGTTTCTGTGCGATCCGTTCGGACGAGTAATCGCCGAAGCCTCGACCGATCGCGAAGAAGTGTTGATCGGCGAAGTCGATCTCTCCCGCATCGAAGAAGTGCGGCGCAACTGGCCCTTCCTGCGCGATCGCCGCATCGACGCTTATGCTGGGATCGAGCAGCGGTTTCTCGACGAAAAAAAATGACCCGAAGGACTGAACGAGCAGCGCCCAACAGCCCAGGCTCGATGGGCTTCCGTATGCCCGCAGAGTGGGAGCCTCACGAAGCCACCTGGATCGGCTGGCCTCACAATCGAACGGATTGGCCGGGTAAGTTCGCGACCATTCCCTGGGTCTACGGCGAAATAGTCCGCCATCTTGCTCCTCGCGAAATCGTCCGCATCATCGTCAACTCTGAGAACCACGAAGCTCGTGCGCGGCGGGTGCTTTCACGTGTTGGCGTCGACCCGACCTCAGTCGAGTTCTTTCGCTTTCCGACCAATCGCGGTTGGACCCGTGATTTCGGCCCGATGTTCGTAAAGCGCAACTCAAAGCGACCCGAGGTGGCGATCGTGCGTTTTCGGTTCAACGCGTGGGCAAAATACGGCGACTGGCAGAAAGATGACCGCGTGCCTGAAAGGGCGGCACACTCGCTCGGTTGTCGGATCTTTCCCGCCCGGGTAAACAACCACGAAGTTATCCTTGAAGGCGGCGCAATTGATGTCAACGGCCGCGGGACATTGATCGCAACGGAGGAGTGCCTGCTCGATCAGGTCCAGGCACGGAACCCCGGTCTCTCTCGGGAGGAGATCGAATCGGCCTTTCGCGACAACTTAGGTGTAACAAACGTGCTATGGCTGGGCCGCGGGATTGAGGGTGACGACACCCACGGACACGTCGACGATCTGTGCCGTTTCGTAAATCCGGGCACGGTTGTGATATGCCGAGAGGAGAACTCACGCGACTACAACCACGCGGTGCTTGAAGAGAATCTTGATCGGTTGAAGTCGATGCGGATCGAGGACGGCTCAAAGATCGAGGTTGTTCCGCTTCCAATGCCCGGGCGGCTCGTGTTCAACGGACAGCGGCTCCCCGCAAGTTATGCTAACTTCTACATCGCGAATTCAGCGGTGTTGGTGCCGACGTTCAATGATCCGAATGATCGCGTGGCGATGGGCGTTCTGAACGAGTTGATCACCGATCGGCCGATCGTCGGCATTCACGCAGTCGATCTGGTCTGGGGTCTTGGGACATTGCATTGTATGACTCAGCAGCAGCCGCGAGCCGGGCGCAGATGAGCGAAGAGGGGTAAACAGATGACATCTTCTGACGGGGCGCAAGACAGCGAAGAGATATTGCAACTGGTTCAACGGATGAACGACGCGTGGACAAAGGGCGGCTCCGCGGAACTGGCACCCTTCTTCCGCGAAGACATCGTAATGGTGCATCCGGATTTCACCCAGCGCACTGAAGGCAGAGAAGCGTGCGCAGCGACCTATGATGACTTTTGCAAGCAAGCGGCGATTCTGGATTTCAAGATCAGCAACCCGGGGATCGAAGTATTCGGGAATACTGCGATAGCCACCTACTCATACGAGATCGCGTATGAGATGGGCGGCGAGCGTTTCAATGACACGGGCCGCGACATTTTCGTATTCGTGCGCGAGAACGATCGATGGCTGGCAGTCTGGCGAACCATGATTATCCCCCAGCCCGAGAGCGTGAATTGAGAAGGGCCGATGGGTTCAACAGAATCGTGTTACGATTAGTGCTCGATGGCCACGAGAAGACAACCAATGACAAGGGAAGAGGCCCTCGCTTACAAAGAAGGGTACGAGGCTGTGAACGCGCTTGAGATCGAGGAACTCAGGTCGATGAGCGACGCAGAGAAGCTGTCTCAGGTTGCCGCGCTGATGGCTTCCGTCGAACAAATGGGATGGCTGGAGACGTTGGCCTCTGAAGAAGAGGAAGTGAGAGAGCTATGGGTTCGCCTCAAGCGAGTGTACTCGTGTGACTAACTCAACCCACTTGGAACCTCTGCTCGACGTTCTTCGTGATCTTGTCGGCTGGATGGAGGATCAGAACGTTCCAGGCGCAATCATAGGCGGCGTCGCAGCAGGTCTTCTGGGCCGCCCCAGAGTGACGAGGGATGTCGACGCGGTGTTGCTCCTGGACATTATACACGCTGAATCCTTTCTAGCAGCGGGTTCGCGTTTTGGGTTCTCGCCGCGATTCCCAGACGCCCTCGCTTTCGCCGCTCGCCGACGCGTGTTGCTTGCCGTTCACGACGCTACCGGCCTTACAGTCGACCTCTCTCTGGGCGCGACTCCGTTCGAGAAAGAGAGCATCTCGCGAGCGACGGTGCGAACAGTCGCCGGTGTTTCTTTTCCGGTGATCACTGCCGAAGATCTAATCGTTATGAAGGCTCTTGCGCACAGAACCCGCGACATAGCCGACATAGAAGCTGTGCTTGACGCGCATCCAGATCTGGATCTCGATCGGGTTCGCTACTGGGTCGGCAGTTCGCCGCGGTTCTCGAAGCTCGAGACGCCGGAGGAATACTCGATACACTGGTGGAGCAGCTATAAGGCCCGCAAGCAGAAAACATCAAGCGCCGAACGCTGAGGAAGCATATTTACGCGTGCACGGTTTTTCGCCACTCCAATTTTAAACAGATCTATTACTCGATGCTACGAGAAAGTCCATCAGTGACTAAGGAAGAGGCCCTTGCTATAAAGAAGCCTACGAGGCTGTGAACGCGCTTAAGAATCGAGTGAGCTTCAGGTCGATGAGCGACGCCGAGAAGCTGTCTCAGGTGGCCGCGTTGATTTGAGCTATCCGTCGATCAAATGGCAGACGACGATTATTGGCGTTCTCTGAAGAAGAGGAAGTGGATACCATAACACAAAGAAATGGATGTACCGCAAATCTGATACATCAAATCGAGCTATACGGGATCATGCATTGAGAATGGCGAAAGAGTTAAAGTTGTCTTGACGGCTTGATGACCCACGAGACGAAAATCAAAGAGACTCGAAAGAATCATTCGAAGAACTGAAATTACAATCTCGGTACCTACGTAGAGGTTGGATGATGGCTCAGATCACGCTAGGTTCAAAGATCTGATACAAGTCATCAGTGAGAACTCGAAGAGATCGAAGAGACATGAAAAGTTGAAGCAGCAGGTACCCCGATGATGGCTATTCCGCCTCCGGCTGCCGCAATCGCGCAATGGCAAAACAGGTGTCACAGTGCTCGAACTAGGAAGCTAGTATGGGTTATTGGCGGCTCAAGCGAGAGAAATACGTATGACTAACTATTGAACACTACTTGGACTATAAGTACTCGACATACTTCAGTGATCTTGATCGGCTGGAACGTTCCAGGCGCAATCATAGGCGGCGTCGCAGCAGGTCTTCTGGGCCGCCCCAGAGTTACGAGGGATGTCGACGCGGTGTTACTCCTGGACATGCGTTCGTCGTCAAGGCACGACGGTCGCTCGGCCTAAACGGTTCGTCCCTCTTCGGAGTGCCCGTCCTAATTAAGAGCGGAAAGCCTCCCCTACCAACCCCTGCTGTTCCATCTGATGAATCGTGTGCGAACCCGTAGCCGGACTCGCGCTCGCGGGACGGCCGATGTAGCGCAGAGTCCGCCCCGGACCGAGCAGCTTCAATAACCGCGGCTCCATAAACGACCAGCCACCCATGTTCTCCGGCTCCTCCTGAACCCATCTGACATCAGCCGCTTGCGGGTATCTCGATAGTTCATCAACCAACAGGTTTTTTGGGAACGGATAGAACTGTTCGATTCGTACGATCGCGGTCCCGGAGTCGCCCAGCTTCTCTCGCTCAGCGACCAGATCGTAGTAGACCTTACCGCTGCAAAAAAGGACGCGAGTCACTGTGGTGAGGTCATCGACAAACTGAAGTTTGTCGGACATCACCGGCAGGAATCCGCCGCTCGTGAACTGATCAACCCCGGACGCGGCCTCCGGATGTCGCAGAAGGCTCTTTGGAGTTATTATCACAAGCGGCTTGCGCGGACGTTGCCGTGCCTGACGCCTAAGAACATGAAAGTACTGAGCCGCGGTCGAGCAATTCACCACCTGCATGTTCCCTTCCGCGCAAAGCTGTAAGAAGCGCTCGATCCTTGCGCTGGAATGCTCGGCGCCCTGACCTTCGTAGCCGTGCGGCAACAACAAAACTACGCCGCTGGCTTGATTCCACTTCTCTTCCCCCGATGCGATAAACTGATCGACGACGACCTGCGCGGCGTTGATGAAGTCGCCAAACTGAGCTTCCCACAACACCAGTGTATCGGGGGCGGCGACGCTGTAGCCGTATTCGAACCCCAGCGCGCCGGCTTCCGACAACGGGCTGTCGTAGATCTCGTACCTCGCGCCCTCGGCAAGCTGCGCAAGCGGCGCCCACTCCGCGCCCGTCTGAGTATCGGTAAACGCCGCGTGGCGATGGCTAAACGTACCCCGCACCGTGTCCTGACCGGCGAGCCGAACCGGGGTGCCTTCTATCAGCAACGACCCGAACGCCAGCGCTTCAGCCATGCCCCAATCGACCGCCGCCGCGCCTTCAACCATCTTCGCGCGCCTTGCGAGCAACCCGACGATCTTGGGGTTTAAATTGAACCCACGGGGAACGGTTGTGATGGCGTGGGCGATCCTGCGAAGAGTATCTTGATCGACACCAGTCGAGATCACCTCAACGGTCTCAGGCTCGGGCTCGTGATCGGGAAGGACTATTTGGGTGTTCTGCCTGGCGATGATCTCCGTGGCTCCAAGCTGTGCGTTTTCATAGCGTCTATTTCGCTCATCTATCAGAGTCGCTACCAGCTCTTCGGTCATCACTCCTTCCGCGACGAGCTTCTTCGCATAGAGAGCACGTGCCCCGGGGTGTTCGCGGATTCGCTGATACATCACCGGCTGGGTGTAAGTCGGCTCATCGCCCTCGTTGTGACCGAGGCGGCGGAAACCGATCACGTCGATCACAACGTCCTTCTGAAACTGCTGCCGGTAATCCATCGCGATCTGAACTACGTTGTAGGCGGCTTCGACATCATCGCTGTTCACGTGAAAGATCGGCGCCTGAATCATCTTCGCAATATCCGTGCTGTAAGTGGACGACCGTCCCTCTTCAGGCGGAGTGGTAAACCCGAGCTGATTGTTGGTGATGATGTGAATCGTGCCGCCGGTTGTGTAGCCGGGCAATTGCGAAAGGTTGAGCGTCTCGGCGACGATCCCTTCGCCGGCAAACGCTGCGTCGCCGTGAACCAGCACGGCCAGCCTGTGCAAACGCTCGCCGTCGGCATCCTGCCGCGCACGAACGATTCCTTCAACCACCGGATCGACGAATTCCAGATGACTCGGATTTGGCACTACCGCCAGCGAGACCTCGCGCCCATCGGCGGTTTCGCGCACGCCGCTAGCGCCTTGATGATACTTTACGTCGCCCTGGTCGTGAGGGAAGTTCGGATGAATCGACCCTTCAAAGCTGGTGAAGATGCGTTCGCAGAACTTGCCGATCACGTTGGCAATCACGTTCAACCGGCCACGATGTGCCATGCCGATGGTTATATCGTCAATCCCACGCGGCGCGGCGCTGTCGATCAATTGATCGAGGACCGCGATGACGGTCTCGTTTCCTTCGATCGAGAATCTTTTTTGCCCGAGATACTTTATGCCGAGGAATTTCTCGAACGACTCGGCCGAGATCAGTTTCCACAGAATCTGTTTCTTCACCTCGACTGGGACCGGCGGCGGAGCCGTTTCAACCCGCGCGCGAATCCACTCTTTCTCTTCCGGCCCCTGAATGTTCCGGTACTCGACGCCGACTTTGCCGCAGTAGTAGTCGTGCAGATGATCGACGATCTCACGCAGCGTCGCACTCTCCGGGCCGCCGACTCCGCCGGTAATAAACTTGCGGTCCAGATCCCAAATCGTCAGGCCGTACGTTTCGATGTCGAGCTCGGGGTGATACTGAACCTTCTGCCAGCCGAGGGGGTCGATGTCGGCGATCAGATGGCCGCGAACGCGATATGCGTTTATCAACTCGAAGACGCGGGCCTGCTTGCGGACGACGTCGCGGCGGCGCTCTTCACCCAGAATCGCAGGATTGACATCCATCGCCCATCGATAGGGCCGATAGCGAATACCCAGATCGGCGAATATCCGATCATAGAAATCGTGCCGGCCGCGCAGCAATTCATCGATCAGCGCAAGGAAGGCGCCCGACTCCGCGCCCTGCACGATGCGATGATCGTAAGTGCTGGTCAAGGTCACCACTTTGCTGATGCCTATACGCGAGAGTCCCTCAGGCGACATCGCCTGGTATTCGGGCGGATAACCGATCGCGCCGGTTGCGATGATAACGCCCTGTCCGGACATCAATCGCGGGTTGGAAGCGGTTGTGCCGATCGTCCCGGGGTTAGTCAGGGTTATGGTCGTGCCTTGAAAATCCGAGATCTGTAGCTTGCCAAGACGCGCTCGCTTGATGACATCGTCGTACGCGTCGAGCAATTGAGAAAAAGTCAGCTTGTCCGCGCCCTTGATGTTTGGAACAAGCAGCGTGCGAGTCCCGTCTTTTTTGGTCACATCGACGGCAACGCCGAAGTTCACCGTCGGATGTCGCACCCGATAAGCGCTCTCTGCTTGCTCTTCGAATGAATCGTTAAGCTGCGGAAACAACTCGAGGGCCCGCAGAATCGCGCGCGCGGCCACGTGAGTATAAGAAACTTTGCGACCGGATGGAGCGAGGTATTTGTTGATCACCTGGCGGTTCTCATCCAAAAGCTTGAGCGGGACCTGCCGCTGTGATGTCGCGGTGGGAACCGCAAGGCTCGTCTCCATGTTTTGAGCGATGCGCAGCGCTGGTCCTCGAATGGGTATCCGCTCAAAGGCGTCGGTCTCGGAGGAGACCGGCACCGGCTGGGGTTGGGTCGGCGTTGCCTGCGCGCCAGCCTTCCGGGCGGAATCGCCGGCTGACACCGCCCCGTCGCGGCCCCATTCATAAGTCGACTGGATCGCGCTCGAGGCGACCGGAGCGTTAGCCAGTTTCCCGCGCCCATCAGCCGAGCGGTCAACGCCAAGCGATCCGGATTCCGTTTCAGTTACAACACGGCCGTTGCTCAACAGTTCATCGAAAAAGGAGGCCCAGTCATCATCCACAGCCGATCGGTCACGCTGATACCAGCCAAGGAGCTCGCTGACATAGTCCGCATTCACGCCGAACTCATCGGCGATCAGTTGGTCAATCTCCGTTTGCCTTGCTTCACTCGTTGCCATACCGTCCGCACCTCATTGCTGAGTTTAATGGGCGTGCAAGATGTAAACAACCGGACCGGCCCGGGAACGCAGTATCCCTGCCTGCTGCCCTGGGGCGGTGCTGGGAGGGACAGGCAGGGATGCCTGCGCTCCCAGGGGGTCACTGTTCCGTTTGCTTGTTGGCCTACCGTGCCCTGCGCTACACTTCGAGAGCCAATCGAGTAAATGGACGAACTTGTTGCTGAACAAATCGTACAAGCTAATCGCCCCTCGCGTTAAGCCCAAGCGGCTTGGAGAATCGACCTTGAAGAGAACCGTACTGATCGGCTTGCTATCTGCGCTGCTGTGCGTCGGCCTGGCGGCGCAAACTCCTCAACCCACACACGGGGTTCCCGGTAGAGACACTGGCAGTGTTGCGCATGGGTTGGTTGCATCGCCGGAGGTACGCAAGGAAACGTTCGACATTGTCTGGCGGACCGTAAAAGAGAAGCATTTCGATCCGACGCTTGGCGGGCTTGATTGGGACAAAGTGCGGGACGAATATGCGCCGCGCGCCGCCGCGGCAAAGACCGACTCTGAGTTTTACGGCGTCCTGCGACAGATGCTCGGCGAACTGCATCAGTCACACTTCAACATAATCCCACCCGAGGCAGTCGTCGAAGACAATTCGCCGGAACCGACTGGTGGCGGCATCGGCATCGACCTCCGTCTCGTCGACAACCAGGCGATGATCACGCGCCTCGAACCGGGATCAGCAGCCGCAACCGCAGGCTTGCACCCCGGGTTCATCATCACAAGAATCGATGACACAACCGCTGCGCAGGTAATCGCATTGTTTGCGAAGAGCAAAGAGTCGGAGACCATGCGAACCCTGCGAATCACTCGTACGCTCATGGCCCGGATCAACGGCGCGCCGCAATCGACGGTGCGTGTTGGTTATCTCGACGAGCACGATCAGCTCCACGAGGCAACCGTCGCGCGGGAACGGTTGAAGGGCGAGATGTCGCAGCGATTCGGTAATTTCCCTCCTCAATACACTGAGTTTGAGGCGAAGCGGCTGGCCGGCGGCATCGGCTACATTCGCTTTAACATTTTCGTGATGCTGTTGATGGAAAGAATCAAGACAGCGATCCGCGGGATGGCAGATGCCCGCGGTATCATCATCGACCTGAGGGGTAACCCGGGTGGATTGGGCGGTATGTCTTTTGGAATCGCAGGCGTACTCCAGAAAGAGCAGGCCTCGCTTGGTACGATGCGTATGCGCTCGGGCTACCAGAACTTCGTGATCTTCCCGCAGGCAGATCCGTATCTCGGGCCGGTTGTAATCCTCACCGATGGCGGCAGCGCTTCCACCAGCGAAATCTTTGCGGGCGGAATGCAGGAACTTGGCCGCGCTGTCGTGGTGGGTGAACGAACGACGGGAGCCGCTCTGCCGTCAATCTTCCAGAAGCTGCCGACCGGTGCGCTTTTTCAATACGCAATCGCGGATTTCAGGACACCGAAGGGCACGCTCATTGAGGGGCGCGGCGTCTCGCCAGATATCGAAGTAAAGCTAACCCGCCGCGCGCTATTGGAGGGTCGCGATCCTCAACTGGACGCGGCGATCGAACAAATCAACAAACAACCGGGGCAGCGAAAGGCTGTAGCCGCTCGCTCAACGTTTTGATGAAAGGGAGAACGATGAAACGCACACTAACAATTCTAATGCTCGGTTCGTTAATAGCGGTCGCGGCCTTTGCGCAAAGCGGAGCGCCAAAGGCCTCCGACACGATGGCCGCGTTGCCCAGCGTCGATCAGATCCTGGACAAGTATGTGCAGGCTCTCGGCGGCAAATCCGCCATGGAAAAGATCACCAGCACCGCGTCCAAGGGCACATTCGAGATCGCTGCGTTCGGCGCAAATGGGAGCGCCGAGATCTGGGAAAAGGCGCCAAACAAGACCGCATTGAAGCTCGACATTCCGGGCTTCGGTCTCGTGCAGGAGGGCTTCAACGGAACCGTTGCGTGGTCGCAGGATCCGCAAAGCGGGTTGCGCGAGAAGACCGGCGCTGAGCTCGCCGCCACTAAGCTTGACGCGGATTTCTACAAGCCACTCAAGCTCAAACAGCTTTACCCTAAGATTACAGTAAAGGGCAAGGAAAAGGTGGGCGAAAGGGACGCTTACGTGCTCGTAGCCACGCCCGCGGAAGGCGCGCCTGAAACATGGTACTTCGATACGGAGAGTGGGTTGCTCGGAAAAATGGATCTCGAGCGCGAGTCACCTCAAGGTAAGATGGCCGTTGAGGTCTTCCAGGAAGACTACAAGGAAGTCGACGGGATCAAGATCCCCCACACAGTCCGCCAGATCACTACGGCGTTCACGATCGTCATCAAGCTTGAAGAAGTGAAGCACAACGTCGCGATCGACGATACGAAGTTCAGTAAACCAGCCGGACAGTAAAGAACCTCCACGGAACCGTGCTTCGGCGTGCGGCCAGTTCGCCGCGCGCCGAAGCGGTCCTTTACTCATCGAACCCGACGAACACCGGCTCCGGCGTCAGAGTCAAGCCGAACGTGTCGAGAACCCGTTTCTGAATCAACTCTTTCAATTCAACAACCTCACCTGCAGAGCCGCCTCCTCTATTGATGATCGCAAGCGCATGCTTTGTCGAAGTCCCAACATTGCCATGTTTGTATCCCCGTTTGACGCCCGCGCACTCGATCATCCATGCCGCGGAAAGCTTTACCCGGCCATCTGAAGTGGGAAAGGCAGGCAGCTCATCGCCGCCGGCATCCAGCCTGGCGAGATTGCACTTGATCGCCTCTAACTCCTCGTGGGTGACCGTAGGATTGACAAAGAAGGAACCGACGCTGCGCGAATCAATATCGCACGGATCGATAACCATCGCTTTGCGACGCCGGATGGCCAGCACTGCTTTGCGTACATCCGCGGCAGCGGGCTCCCCAATCCCCACATCAGCGAGATAACGCTGAAGTTCAGGGTACCGAACGGCCGGCCTCCCGTTGACCGCCAATCGGTACGTCACTCGGGTGATGATGAACCGTCCGCGATCTCGCGACTTGAACCTGCTTGTGCGATAACCGAATTCGCAATCATTCGCATTCAAGTCGACAACCGTCTCAGTTTCAAGATCCAGCGCTTCTACCGACGCCAAGGTTTCCCTTGTCTCTTGCCCATAAGCGCCGACATTCTGAATCGGGGTGGCGCCAACCCGACCCGGAATGCCCGACAGACACTCAAACCCGGACCAGTCTCCAGCAACACAATGAGCAACGAGCGCGTCCCACGTTTCACCGGCGCCGGCGCTGACTACAACATCACCACCCTCGAAGTGCGTTTTGACACCGCCAATACTCACACGCAGGACGAGTCCTGGAAAGCCCCTGTCGGCGACGACGATATTGCTCCCGCCTCCCAGCACAAAGAGCGGCGTGGCTCGCGCCCGCGCCCACGCGACCCCGGCCAACAGCGTGTCAGTCGTGGCGACTTCGGCGAAATAACGCGCGGGACCGCCGACGCCCAACGTCGTCATTGGCGCAAGCGCCACGTTCTCGCTTAACGATTCCTCGAATTCTTGCTGGCTTGCAACTGGCATAGGCTTAGTCTGTGTTGTATTTGCCGGCGATTCCTTTTGCCGAAAGCAACACAGACAAGACTGTGTGCTGCTTTCGATGGCCGCGACTCGATAGACGGTACATTGCCGCGCCGCGCGGAGTCCAGTATTATCACCGGCAACCCAGTTTGGAGGATGATCATGAAAGAAACGCTCGCGGCCGTCATTTGCACGATTCTGATCACGACACTGTCTCAGGCAATTACCCCTACGCATGCCGGCGATGGAACGCTCACACCCGACGAAAGAGCGAGAGCCATCAAGATGCTCCTCGACTCGCAGAAGGAGTTCCTCTCCTACGTCGAGAAACTCACCGACGAGCAGTGGAACGCGAGGCCGATTCCATTCAAATGGACCGCCGGAGAAACGGCCGAGCACATTGCCCTCTCCGAAGGCCTGCTCTTCGGGGCGATGGAGCGAGCGCTCGCCGCACCTCTCAACCCGGACTGGGAAACAAAGAGCGCGGGCAAAGAAAAGATTCTCGACAATCTGCTGGCAGCCCGTCAGGGTAAAGCACAGGCGCCAGAACCGATCCAACCGCTCAAGAGAAAGATGTCCCGCACGGAGATCATGACGATGTATAAGGAAGGCCGCGCAAAGACACTGAAGTTTATCGAGACGACAGATCTGCCGATGAAGGCTCACACGCTCGATCATCCGTTTGCGGTATTTGGCACCTTGAACGCTTATCAATGGCTGCTATACATTCCGGCGCACAATCTTCGCCATAACAAGCAGATTGCTGAAGTGTTGAACAACCCGGCGTTCCCGAAATAGTTTTTCAGAGCGATGCCCGAACAATTCCGCGTTGACATCAACGAATATCAGAGCGTGACTGCAAGCCTCTACCCCGCGCTTGCGCGGCAGCGCGCTCGGATCACGCTGATCCTCGGACACGGGGCCGGCGCCAACCAGACCAGCGCCTTCATGGTGACCTTCGCCACCGAACTGGCGTTGCGCGGGATAGACGCGGTCACCTTCAACTTCTTCTATTCCGAACACCGGCGAGGCGCTCCTGACCCAAACGACAAGTTGGAAACATGCTATCGCGCGGTGATCGAAGCTGTTCGGAGCAACAAGAAACTCGCGCGGAACAGTTTGGCGATCGGCGGCAAGTCGATGGGCGGGCGAATAGCTTCGCAAGTCGCCGCCGAGGGTGTTGGGGATCTGGTCGGGCTGGTGTTTCTCGGCTATCCGCTACACCCGCCTGGCAGACCGGAAAAGCTTCGCTCAACACACCTGCCGCTTATCGAGTCGCCGATGTTGTTTGTGCAGGGCTCGCGCGACACGTTTGGAACCGCAGACGAATTGGGGCCGATAGTTAAGAAGCTCCCTCACGCTACTCTTCATCTCATCGAAGGCGGCGACCACTCGCTTAAGGTTCCGAAGAGAGGCGGCGTCACTCAGGACGAAGTGTACAAGGGAGTGCAGGACGAGATAGCGCGCTGGTTGAAATCGCAGTAGCAGTAGCTTGGATCGGTTTGGTCATAAGCGTAAGGATTACAAAAGGCCATGAAAATGAAAATCGTCGTGCTACCCGGTGACGGGATCGGTCCCGAGGTGACCGTCGAAGCTGTGCGCGTGCTCGAGGCTATGGCGAGAGTCTATGCGCACGAAATCACTTTCACCTTCAAGGACGCGGGCGGCTGCGCGATTCGCAAACACAACGATCCGCTCCCGGATGAGACACTCCAGGCGTGCCTCGAGTCGGACGCGGTTCTGCTGGGAGCGGTCGGCGATCCGGCCTTTGATGGCTATCCCACAAACCTGCGCCCGGAAGCCGGGCTGCTCAGGCTTCGGCGGGGGCTTGGCGCTTTTGCAAATCTGCGGCCCGCGCGTTTGTATCCTGCGCTCATCGACGCCTCCCCGCTCAGGACTGATGTAATAAAAGGCACAGACGTTCTTATCGTGCGCGAGTTGCTGGGCGGGTTGTATTTTGGCGAACCGCGTGGTGAGCGCGATGTTGACGGGGCTCGCGAAGCGATCAACACGATGCGCTATTCTCAACCGGAGATCGAACGAATTGCTCGAGTTGCTTTCGATCTGGCGCGATTGCGCCGGCACAAGGTGACTTCGGTCGACAAGGCAAACGTGCTCGAATCCTCGAAACTCTGGCGCGAAGTCGTGATCAGCGTTGGAGCCGGCTACCCGGACGTGACGCTTGAACACCAATACGTTGATTCGTGCGCTATGGCGCTGGTCTCCCGGCCGGCCAGCTTTGATGTGATGGTTACCGAAAACATGTTTGGCGACATCCTCTCGGACGAAGCGGGAGCGGTCGTCGGCTCACTTGGCCTGCTGGCGTCGGCGAGCATCGGGGGCCCGGTTGGATTGTATGAACCGGTGCACGGTTCAGCACCTGACATTGCCGGAAAAGGAATTGCGAATCCGCTTGGCGCAATACTGTCGGCGTCAATGATGCTTCGCTACTCCTTCAAACTTGAAACAGAGGCCGCCGCGATAGAAGAAGCTGTAGAGAAGGCGTTGTCCGAGGGATATCGCACCTTCGATCTGGCAAAAGCAGCCCAGCAATCCGTAACCAGCGAAGAGATGGGCCGCCAGATCGTCAACTACATAAAGCCTGCTTAAAGCTTCTCTTCCTTTGCCAGAATCTCTTTCATGATCTCCGACGATCCTGCTCCGATCGTGTTCAACCGCGCGTCTCGCCAGAAGCGGCTGATCGGATACTCAGTCGTGTAGCCGAATCCTCCGAAGATCTGCATGCAGTCATAAGCGACCTTTTGTGAGAGTTCGCTTGTGAACAGCTTGGCCATCGTGATCTCCCGGACGGCGCGTTCGCCGCGGTTGATCAAATCGAGCGCTCGATAGGTGAGCCACTTCCCTGCCTCGATGCTTGTCTTGTGCTCGGCGAACCGGTGTTTCCACACCTGGAAATCGCCTATCGGTTTGCCAAAGGCCGTCCGTTCCTTACCATAGGCCACCCCGAACTCGATCGCGCGTTCCATCGATGCGACGTTTGCGATCGCCGAGGCAAGGCGTTCACCCTGAAAGTTGTGCATCGTGTAGTAGAAGCCGCGGCCGATCTCGCCGAGCACATAGCGCTTCGGAATCCGGCAATTGTCGAAAAACAACTCCGCCGTGTCCGAGCAAAGATTGCCGACCTTCTTCAACTTCTTGCCGACCGCGAAGCCCTTGGTATCCGTAGGGAACAAAACCATCGAGACGCCCTTGTAGCGATCTTCTCCGGTGCGCACCGCCAGGATCATGAAATCCGCGCGCGCGCCGTTGGTGATCCACAGCTTCTGCCCCGAGATCAACAGATCGTCTCCGTCGCTCCGTGCGCGAGTCGTCAACGCCGCGACATCCGATCCGCCGCCGGGCTCGCTGATGCCCAGCGCCGCGATGCGGTCGCCTGCGATTGCCGGTCTCAGGAACTCTTCCTTCTGCTCATCGGTTCCCAGTTCATCGAGCACCGGCAGCGTGATGTCAGACTGTACGAACATCGCCATCGATACCCCGCCGCTGTTCGAGTACGAAAAGCCCTCGAGGTAAGCCGCGGTGTACCACCAATCGAGTCCGCTGCCGCCGTATTTTGGATCGATTCGAATGCCGAAGAGATCGAGGGCGGCGGCTTTCTTGAAAAGCTCTTTTGGGAAGATACCGGCCTCATCCCATTCTTCGGCGTATGGAGCGATCTCCGCCTGTACAAACTGCTTCACCGTTTGGCGAAACAGGTCGTGTTCCTCGGTGAAGTAGGGAAAAGTGCTCGCAACTGCGGGCGCTGCTTCTGTAACGCTTGACATGGATGATTCCTCCGTTTAGGGATCTGACTGTTTGTTCAGGATTGTGACTTACTTCTGTTTTAGGATCTGACTGATGTTTCTCTTGTTTCAGGATCTGCCTCAGATTTCAGACTCTGACTCAGATTTCAGACTCCGACTCAGATTTCAGAGTTGGGAAGGGTGGCTTGCCCCCCCATTGGCTGTTTATTAAGATAGCGGGGGCAAGCCACCCTTCCCAACTCTGAAACCTGAGTCAGATCCTGAAGCTGGAGTCATGCTGAAACACCAGTCAGATCCTGAAGCTGGAGTCAGTTCCTGACACCTGAGTCAGGCCCTCAAACAATAGTCAGATACCAAAACCTGTTTCATTGGTCGCCGCCGCGATCTCTACAAGGCGATCGCCGGGCGCTACGACGTCACCCTGTTTAACCAGCACCGCTTCGACGACGCCGTCAGTCGCTGCCCGCAACGTCTGCTCCATCTTCATCGCTTCGAGAATTACCAGCGGGTCGCCTGCGGAAACCTTTTGTCCGACCTCCACCAGGACCTTCAGCACCTGTCCCGGCATCGGGGCGAATGCACTTTCGTGTTCAGACGCCCCGGCCGTTTGCGGATGCCTCGGCAAGCGCGTGACTAGGCTTGACGACGAGTGAGACTGCACGAAGAAGCGGGCACCTGCTTCTGCGATTCGAAAGAGTCGCTGGATGCCGTCGATTGCGACACGAATGCTGCCAAGCTCGAATGATACAAGCTGCGCATTGGCTTGCCAATCTCCGCAGGAAATCGCGAACGCTTCGTCTCCGAGTGGCCGCCACGAAATATCCAACGGCTTCGCCTGCGACCTGCAGCTTTATCGATGGGGCTCGAAAGGGATTGTTGCGATAGCTCGGCGGCACCTGCGGAAGGACTGAGCAATCCACTTGTTGCCGCTTGCTCAAGTACAGCGCGACGACGCTCGCCGCGATCAAGTCCTCACTGGAATCCTCGGGTGTGAGCAGCTCATCGAGGTGCTCGTCTACAAAGCCGGTGTCATAAACCCCGTTGGCGAAGTCCTGGTGATCGAGCGCGCGAATCAGGAAGTCGCGATTGGTCGACACGCCGGGCGCGAACAGACTCCTCAACCCGTGGACCAACCTGCGCCGAGCGGTCTCGCGATCCGAGCCGTGAGCGATCAGTTTCGCCAGCATCGGGTCGTAGTGAATCCCGACTTCAGTTCCGCGCTCGACGCCTGCGTCGATTCGCAACCCAGCCGTTGATAGCGGTTCTTCCCAATCTAGTAGCTCCCCGCTGGCTGGCAGAAAACTGTTCGCCGGATCTTCAGCGTAGAGCCGCGCCTCTATCGCGTGGCCGTGCTGCTTGATGTGCTCTTGCGAGAAGGACAGAACCTTGCCTTCGGCTATCTCGATTTGAAGCTTGACCAGATCCAGACCGGTGATCATCTCAGTGACGGCGTGTTCAACCTGAAGACGCGTGTTTACTTCGATGAAGTAGAACTCGCCCGACGCAGCCAGAACGAACTCGACGGTTCCCGCATTTGTGTATTCAATCGCACGCCCGGCCGCGACCGCCGTTTCGCAAATGCGGCCGCGAAGCTCCGGGCTAACAACGGGCGCAGGACTCTCTTCAATGATCTTCTGATGGCGTCGCTGGATTGAACATTCGCGCTCGAACAGATGGATCAAGTGGCCGTGGTGATCGCCAAGAATCTGGATTTCGACGTGTCGCGCCCCTTCGATGTATTTCTCCAGAAGCAGCGTTCCATCGCCGAAGGCTTTCTGGGCCTCGCGGTGGGCTGATTCAATCGCCTCGGAAAGCTCGCTCGCCTTGCGAACGACTCGCATGCCCTTGCCGCCGCCACCCGCCGAAGCCTTGATCAAAACAGGCAGACCTATTAAGGCTGCATTCCGGGTGAGAGTCTCCAGCGACTGATCCTCTCCGTCGTAGCCCGGTGCGATCGGGACACCCGCCTCCATCATCAACCTTCGGGCCGTGCTTTTTAGACCCATCTTGCGCATGGCGTCGGCGCGCGGCCCGACGAAGGTGATGCCGGCGGTTTCGCATGCTTCGGCGAAAGCGGCGTTCTCGGACAAGAACCCGTAGCCCGGATGAATGGCTTCGGCGCCGGTCCGCGTCGCGGCGTCGATGATCTCTGTCAGCGTTGAGATATGAGTCTTTGCTCGGGGCCGGCCCGATGAGGACAGCCTCATCGGCGAAGCGCACGTGAGGCGCTCGCACATCGGCATCTGAGTACACCGCGACGGTCGAGATACCCATCGCGCGACAGGTACGCATCACGCGAAGGGCGATCTCTCCGCGATTGGCTACCAGGAGCTTCTTGAAATGACGCTCAGTCATTCGTAGCAATCAAGCCCGCTCGGTTTTTCAAAATCAGAGGTTCTTTACTTCGCGGGACTTTGCGTTCTTTGCGGTTCTTTGCGTCTTTGCGCTGTGTATTTCTTAAGTCTTCGTTGTGATGAACTAAATACACAGCGCAAAGTCGCAAAGAACCGCAAAGAGCGCAAACGCGGAAGTGTGCCAGGCTGGCGTCCGTTAATGCCTGAACACTCCCCACTCCATCGTTCCTTCAACCGGCCGGTTATAAGCCGCCGATAACGATATCGCCAGCACCGTCCGCGTATCTCGAGGATCGATGATTCCGTCATCCCACAGTCTCGCCGTCGCAAAGTAAACATCCGACTCAGCCTCAATCTGGGCTTCCAGAGCCAGTTTTGAGGCGTTGAGCTTCGCCTCGTCGATCGGCAGACTCCGTTTGGTCAGCGCCTCCCGTTTTATGATGTCCATCACTCCCGAAAGCTGCTGCGGTCCCATCACTGCGATCCGATGATTCGGCCACGTAAACAGGAATCGCGGCTCATAAGCCCGCCCGCACATAGCGTAGTTGCCCGCGCCGTAAGAACTGCCGGTCATTATTGTAATCGCGGGCACCGTCGAGTTTGACACCGCGTTGATCAGCTTCGCGCCGTTGCGAATGATCCCTTGCTCTTCATAGCTGCGTCCCACCATAAAGCCGGTGATGTTCTGCAAAAACACCAGCGGTATATTCTGTTGGTTACAGAGGTGAATAAACTGCGCGCCCTTCGCCGCCGACTCGGACATCAGCACGCCGTTGTTCGCGAGTATCCCGACGGAATAGCCATGAATATAAGCGAAGCCGGTCACCAGAGTAGTGCCGTACTTTGACTTGAACTCTTCAAACCTCGAGCCATCGACAATCCGAGCAATGACCTCGCGAGACTCGAATGGCACTCGCACATCCGCCGAAGCGATCCCCAACAGCTCATCGGCGGGATAAAGCGGCTCTTCGACGGCACGAAGCTTTGGTCTTGGCGCCGCGTCCGAGTAATGACTCACTATATCCCGCGCGAGTCGCAGCCCATCGAGTTCGTCCTCCGCGAGATAGTCCGATAGGCCCGATATGCGCGAATGCATTTCTGCTCCGCCAAGTGATTCTTCATCGACTACTTCACCTGTAGCCATCTTCACAAGCGGTGGCCCTCCCAGAAACACCTGGGCCTGATTCCTGACCATGATCACGTAGTCGGACATGCCCGGCAGATATGCGCCGCCCGCGGTCGAATTGCCAAACACCACCGAGATGCTGGGGATGCGCATCTTCGACCGGCGGGTGATCTCGCGAAAGCCGCGGCCGCCGGGCACAAAGATCTTTGATTGAACCGGGAGATCGGCTCCCGCGGATTCAACAAGGCTGATGCTTGGAAGATGGTTCTCCGTTCCAACATCCGAGAGCCGGCGATTCTTGAGCTGCCCGATCTCGCTGACGGCACCGCCCTTGACGGTCGCCTCGTTGGCGATGATCAGGCACTCGCGGCCTGAGACCAGACCGACGCCGCCCACTACGCCTGCTCCAACGAACTCGTTGTCCATCCCCACGCCGGCGAGCGGCGCGATCTCGAGAAAGAATGAACCCTCATCGAGCAGCATCTCTATTCGCTCACGGGGCAACAGGCGTCCTCGTGCGACGTGGCGTTTGACATATTGGGGGCCGCCGCCTTTGGTCGAGCGCGCGAGTTCGCCGTTCAGTCTTTCAACCGCCGACGAATTGGCGGCGTAGTTGTTCTGATAGGTCTGGTCCTGTGGATTGACGACCGATTTGATCGCTTGCATGTCTTTCCCGCCGTTGTTGCGATGCGCGAAGAGAATTGATAGCCTTGCGGAGCCCTGAGACAGTACTGAACGTGATTTTGGTTGTCAAGAACGCCGACTAACCAAGGGGTTAGGAAGAAACCGGATGCCGTATTCTCCTCAGAATCTCCAGAAAGAAGCCGGCAGTTGAAATGGCTGAATGGGATGAATACTATTTGTCTAGTTCCGTTTTTGAGGGCGAGGGCATGGCAATCAAACGCAATCGAGCCATCTGGGAAGCTGAAACCCGCGGCATTGATTTGATCGACCTCACCATCGGCGAGTTGTTCGATCGTCAGTGCGACGCCCACGCGAACAAAGAAGCGCTCGTTTACAACTACCCCGAGATCGGTCTCGATCTTCGCCTCACTTTTCGGCAATACAACGAAGTAGTGGACTGCCTCGCGAAGGGGTTGTTGGCCATTGGAATCGACAAGGGCGAACACGTCGCGGTGTGGGCGACCAATGTCCCGGAATGGGTGTTGCTCGAGATTGCGCTCGCAAAGATCGGCGCGGTGCTGGTGACCGTGAACACCAACTGCCGCGTGTCCGAGATCGAGTACGTCCTTCGTCAGGGCGACATCACGACGCTGTTCATGATCGACGGATTTCGCGACAATTCGTATATCGATTCCCTATATCGCATCGCGCCCGAGTTGAAGAGTCTCGAAGATCCGATTCGCGAGACGCTGCAAAGCACCGCGCTGCCAAAACTGAAGCGTGTGATTCTGATCGATAAAGACGCGCGGCCCGGAATGATGCTCTACTCACAAGTCGCGCCGCTTGGCGAAGGCATCTCCGATGAGGCTCTCACAGACCGGCAATCAAGCCTCGATCCACACGATGTCATCCAGATGCAGTACACCAGCGGAACGACCGGCTTCCCAAAAGGCGTGATGCTGACTCACTACGGCATCATCAACCAGGCGCACGTGTCATGTTTGATCGGCAGCCTGCGGCCCGACGAACGCTACGTCACGGCAATGCCCCTTTTTCACATCGCTGGAAGCCTCGGAGCGGTGATGTTCTCGGTGTATCTCGGCTGCACGTTGATCCCGCTGATTTCTTTCAACGCGGAGAAAGAGCTCGAGCTTTTCGAGACGGAGAAGGCGACCTTTTCATTCTGTGTTCCGACGATGCTGGTCGCCATGCTGAATCACCCGCGTTTCCTTGCGGGCGAATTCGATCTTTCATCGCTGCGTGAGATCATCACCGGCGCAACGCCGGTTCCAGTGGTGCTGATGGAGGATGTCCGGGCGAAGATGGGTGCCGACTGCACGATCGTCTTTGGGCTGACCGAGTCGACCGGGACGGTAACCGAGACCATTCAGACCGATACCTTCGAGCTGAAATCCTCGACGGTCGGAATTCCCCATCCGCATATGGACATCAAGATCGCCGACCCGTTGACCGGCGAGCCCGTCGGCTTAGGCGAATCAGGCGAGTTGATGGCCCGAGGGTTCCTGGTGATGCGGGGCTATTACAACATGCCCGACAAGACTGCCGACGCAATAGACGGCGAAGGTTGGCTTCACACCGGCGATCTTGCGACGATGAACGCAGAGGGCTACGTCAACATTGTAGGGCGAGTGAAGGACATGATCATTCGCGGCGGCGAGAACATCTATCCCGCGGAGATCGAAGAGTTCCTGATGCGCCATGCGGATATCGCCGAGGCCCAGGTAGTCGGCGTGCCAGACACCTTCATGGGTGAGGAGGTAGCTGCGGTAATCCGGCTGAAACGCGGCGCGACAGGGGATAGTGATGCCGTGCGCCGGTACTGCCACGATGGAATCAGCCGGCACAAGGTTCCAAAGTACATCAGGTTTGTCACTTCGCTTCCGTTAACCGCAAGCGGCAAGGTGAAGAAGTTCGAGTTGAAGCAGCAACTGATCGAGGAGCTTGGGCTGGGAGACGTCGCGAAGCAGAGAACCGCATAGGGCTGTAGGTGTCGCACCGGCTCCACTCTCCGGCGTCCGCAATCTTGAATCGCGTCGTCGCGCGAAAAAGACGATTGTTTTTGCCTCGCTTACTTTAACTATGCTTGTAATACATTGGGCAAGACAGAATAAGACAGCATCCATACTCGCAAACGGCATTCGCCCATCATTTCGCCGACGTGGTGGTCAACGTAAGAACTCTAAAGGAGTCTATGTCTATCCTTATTCTCGCAATAAGTCTCTCACCGGGAATTGGCGTCGCAACCTCAAGACTTGGGATACACGCCTCGGCAACTACAACGGTTTTATCTTCAAGCTGGTACCGCAGGATTTCCCTTTGATCGCCGGATACTGGTTCCTTAATCGCGAGCAGCCCCAAGAGCACAACGTAGCAAACCTGATTGACCTCGCAAGACGATTTGGAGAATTCTTTTCGGAGAGAATATTGGAGTCAGACCCTAGCGGTTTTGACTACAATTGGACCGACTTCGAGATGATCATTCTTAGACATATTGAGCCAAAAAGGATCGTAAAGGTGATAAAGGACAGAGAGCCAAAGAATGTGCGAACGGCTGTCTAACATCCGCAACCAATTGCATCCGCGAACGACAATGCGCTGGAATGCTGCTGCCGTATGCGTTCCGAACTCTCGGAGCGTTTCCGGAGATCATTGCGTCCTCAACGGCTCGCCTATGCAGCCCACCCCCTCACAATTGCTATGAAAACAATCAGAATCGCAAACGGACAGGGCTTCTGGGGCGACTCACTCGAAGCGCCGGTCCAACTCGTCGAACGCGGACCAATCGACTATTTGACCCTCGATTATCTGGCCGAGATCACGATGTCGATCATGCAAAAGCAGCGTGCGCGCGACCCTCGCTTCGGCTATGCGCATGATTTTGTCGGCGTGATGGCTCGCATCCTACCGGCCTGCGTTGAGAAGAACATCAAGGTGGTTGCCAATGCCGGTGGCGTCAATCCTCACTCGTGCAGCGCTGCGGTAGCCGACGTTGCTCGAAAGCTGGGCCTCGCGGGCAAAGTCAAGATCGGGATCGTCGCCGGCGATGACATCATGGATAGGCTCGATGCACTCATCGATCAGGGCATCCAGCTCAAGAACATGGAGGACGGCCAACCGCTGTCCACAATTCGAGATCGAGTGCAAAGCGCGAACGTCTATTTCGGCGCGGCTCCGATCGCCGAAGCCCTGGGCCGCGGCGCGCAGATAATCATCACCGGCCGTTGCACCGACACCGGCTTGACGCTCGGCCCTATGATCCACGAGTTCGGGTGGCCCTCGGATGATTGGGATAGGCTTGCCGCCGGGACGATCGCCGGTCACATCATCGAGTGTGGCGCGCAATGTACCGGAGGCAACTGCCAGGTCGATTGGAAATCGATCCCCGATCCGTGGGACATCGGCTACCCGATCGTCGAGGCGAATGATGACGGCACGTTCTCCGTCACCAAGCACCCCGGCACCGGAGGCCGTATCACCGTCGCGGGCATCATCGAGCAGTTAATGTATGAGATGGGCGAGCCTCAACGGTACATCACGCCAGATTGTGTTGCCGACTTCACGACGGTTCGGCTTGCGCAGTCCGCGAATGATGTCGTGGCTGTTTCGGGGATCAAAGGTCGAGCCGCCACGGATACCTACAAGGTCTCGATCAGCTACTCAGCAGGTTATAAGGCGATAGGCTCTTTGGTTTATTCGTGGCCCGATGCCTGCGCTAAAGCGACGGCTGCCGACGCGATTCTGAGGCGGCGGCTCGACGCGCTTGGATTGAAGTTTGACAAGATCCACTCGGAGGTCATTGGCGCGGGTGCGTTGCACGGAGACCTGGCCGGGGACGTCTCGCCTGATCTTGCCGAAGTTCTTCTAAGGGTAGGGGTGCGCGGAAGCAACAAGGCGGCGATCGAGCGCTTTGTAAAGGAGCTAGCGCCGCTTGGGTTGAACGGTCCCCCGACAGTTTGCGGGTTGGGAGGCGGAAGACCCAAGCTCGAAGAGATCGTCGCGTATTGGCCGGCGCTGATGCCCAAGTCAACGGTCGCTCCGCAGGTGGAAGTGTTCACCGTTTAGCGCACAATAGACCACGGATAAGACTGATTGGACGGATCAACACGGATCTGATCCGCGTCAATCCGTCCGATCCGTGTCATCCGTGGTCTATATTCGAGTCCCGTACCATTTTGTCGCGCTGGGTGAGTGAAGAATTGGGGCTAAAAGACTTGCCTCTGAACCGGCTGGCTGGCGACCAACCGCGCAGCCCTACGTAACTGCCTCCATAAATTGTGCTTTCCTTTAAAGCGACTCGTCAGAAGTGCCGGTATGTTCTTTGCACTAATCGTCTCGAGTGGTGTGTTATGACACAAGCAGTTTCCGACGTGTCTATGTTCGGTAGCCCGCTACACATTTCTCTATGGCCTCGACATAAGCAAGAAAGGCAAATGCAGTGGGAGGTTTGCGTATCGACTGGTTTTGTCCGTGTCGAGGGAACGGGAATCCGCTGATTGGCCCCGCGATCATTCACAACGGCGAACGCGGATCAAGGAAGATTCCCCCTGCGCGGCGGTTCAGTCTTCGAGGCAAGGCTCATCCGCACTGTGACTTTCTGATTGCTCGCGATGAGTTCCGAACCATCAGGCGAGCATCCAGGCTACTGAGGAGTTGTAGTCGATGAAGGGTCAAGACCAACATCGCGTTTCATCCGGTCCGATGAAGGCATTGTTTGTGGCACTGGGCGTAACGGCCCTCGCGTTGGGATGCCTATGCTGGAACGCGGTCACGTCGATCAACGGGATCCAGGAGGTGAAAGAACACCACCTGCCTATCGAGGACCTTCGCGGCAGGATCATTTATCTAGATGAAGTCCTGACGATGGCGGCCCGCATGGCGGCTTCGACTGGAGAAGCACGTTGGGAGGAACGATATCGAGAATTCGAGCCGCAGTTGGAAAGGGCAATCGAGCAGGCGCTGCCACTTGCGGCGGATGCCGGCGCCGCCAGGGTCATCGAGCAAACCGAGGCCGCGAACACTGCACTTGTTGAAATGGAGAACAATGCGTTCGATCTCGTGCGTCAACACCGTCTAGCGGAAGCTCGCGCTACTCTCTTCAGCGGGGAGTACGATCGACAGAAAGCGATTTATGCTGATGGGATGAATGAGCTAGACAATACCCTCAAACAATCGGTGCTTCAGGCGGTCGAGGGAGAAGTGCGGAGAGTTCGAATCGTCCTGGCAATATCCGGAGCGGCGCTGCCCCTGTTGTTCACGTGCTGGTTCATTGCTCTGCGGACGATGCGACGTTGGAAGGCCGAGCTGATGGAGAATGATGAACGGCTGTCCCTGCAGTCAGCGGAGCTGGCTGAGTTGAATGCCGACCTGGATCTGAAAGTAGTCGAACGAACACGCGAGCTTGAACGCTCGCGCCAGGAAGCGCTTCACAATCTTGAACAAGCGGAGACCGCGCGTAGGGAAGCGCAGGCGGCGCAGCTTGCGTGGGTCACGGCAAAAGATGCCGCCGAAGACGCCAATCGAGCGAAAAGTGAGTTCCTGGCCAATATGAGCCACGAGATCCGCACGCCGATGAACGGCATCATAGGAATGACCGAGATTGCTTTGGACACCGATCTGACCCCCGACCAACGAGGGTACCTCGAGGTGGTCAAAATATCCGCGGACTCATTGCTGAGCATTATTAACGACATTTTGGATTTCTCGAAGATTGAAGCAGGGAAGTTGGATCTGGAAGAAGCCGATATCGATCTTGGCGATGTGCTAGACGAGACAATGCGCTCGCTCGCACCGCGCGCTCATGAGAAAGGATTGGAGATGGCCTGCAACGTAGCGCCCGACGTTCCAATGGGTCTGGGAGGTGATCCGGTAAGGCTGCGCCAGATTCTGGTCAACCTGATAAACAACGCCGTGAAATTCACCGAAGCCGGCGAGGTCGTCTTGTGGGTGGAGCGCGAAAAAACGGAAGGCGAGCGATTGACGTTGCAGTTCACGGTCAGCGACACCGGCGTCGGTATTCCGCTTGAGAAACAGTCGAAGATCTTCGAACCGTTCACGCAGGCCGACGCCTCGACGACGCGCCGTTTCGGCGGGAGCGGGCTAGGGCTCGCGATCGTCTCCCAGTTGGTGACACTGATGGGCGGCCGGGTCTGGGTAGAGAGTCATCCCGGGACGGGAAGCAAATTTCACTTCACCGCGTCTTTTGAGGAGCGGCCAAACACTGTGTCGAAACCGCCGCTCGCCCAGTTGGCGGAGCTGCGCGGGTTGCGCGTGTTGGTAGTGGATGACAATGCGACCAATCGACAGATACTCAATGGCGTTCTCAGGAATTGGGGAATGGAGCCAACATTGGTCGACGGAGGGAAGGCCGCGATCCAGGCAATGAAAAGCGCTCGGAACAGCGGAGATCCGTTTCCCCTCGTGTTGCTCGACTATCAGATGCCGGGCATCGATGGTTTTGAAGTGGCGGAAAGGATCAAACAAATGCCGGAATTGGCCGGCACAACAATAATGATGCTCTCCTCGGTGTGCCAGCACGGCCTCTCCAAGCGTTGCCGGGAGATTGGTGTTTTCGCTTATATTATTAAGCCCGTCCGCCAATCGATACTGCTCAGCTCGCTGCTTTCCAGTCTGGCCGCGCGCGACCAGCCGGCGGAACAGACGCAAGCAGTGAAGCGCCTTACTCACGACACGACTCAACACCCATTGCGCGTGCTTTTAGCCGAGGACAATGCGGTCAACCAGTTAGTCGCGGTCAGGATGCTACAGAAGCGCGGCCATTCGGTGGTGGTAGCTTCGGAGGGTCAGGAGGCGGTCGCAGCGGTAGAGAGGGAACACTTCGACCTTGTTCTGATGGACATTCAAATGCCAGGAATGGATGGTCTGCGGGCCACGGCCGAAATCCGCAAGAAAGAAATGGGAACCGGGCGACGCATTCCCATCATCGCGCTCACGGCGCGTGCGATGAAAGAGGATCGCGAGCAGTGTTTGAGGGCGGGTATGGACGCCTATCTTGCGAAGCCTTTTTGCGCGGCAGAACTTTTCAGAGCGCTCGAGAGTCTGCCGAGACAGGAAGAGCAGCCGGCAACCCACTAAGGTTGGTCATTTTCACTTGGGGCTTCGTAGTAACGCGTTCATAGTTCTCTCCAGACGTGAAGAGAGCGTGTCAAACGCAAGGCCGCGACGACGCTTTGCATTGTCGCTGCCGTTAACGCTTTTCTGGTCACTCGCGGAATCACCACGACAGCAAAGGCAGAGCAAAGGTTAGAGCGAAGGTTGGCCCGCAAAAAGATTTCGTGCTACATTCCTTCCGTCATTCAATCTGCTGGAATGTCTGCTAGACAGGGACCTGATTGCTTGATAAACCCGAGTCAGCAAGTCTTTTCATTCGATAGCTTGGCCCCTTAGCTCAACGGCAGAGCAGAGGACTCATAATCCTTTGGTTGGAGGTTCGAATCCTCCAGGGGCCACCAAAGAATCAAGAACTTACGGTTTCACTCAACGGTTTGCTGCCTTGCGTTGTGACAATTTTGTGACAATCTTTTTCGATTGCGTGTGAATTGCCTCAACTGCGCGACGCTTTCCCTCATCAGTGGCGTGAGCATAACGCTCGGTCGTCTGAATTGATCTGTGTCCCATCACATCCCTGATCGCGGGCAGCGGCACTCCAGCATCTGCCGCCCTAGTTCCAAAAGTGTGACGCAGATCATG
>CAVTUR010000024.1:0-58271 GCA_963737945.1 Blastocatellia bacterium
GCAATCACATCAGCCGAACAACCGTCAACAATCACATCCAACACATACTGCGAAAGCTAGACGTTCACACTCGCCTCGAAGCAATTCGCCGGGCTGAACACGCCGGGCTGATCTAAGTAGAACATAGATGAGGACTAGTAGACTGTAGCGTAGACTGTCGAGTCTGCGCGGAATAGGATGATCAGGTTGCTGCAGACCGCAGTCTGCGCCTCATCCCTCATCGTCGATTCGGGCGAGAATACCCTAGCTGCTGTGGGGTTTTACTCAGAGAGACCCTGCCGGATTGGTCCATTCCCTTGTTGCGTCGCTGCACTACGCTGGAACGGAACTTGCCGCTAGACCCTGGCTTTATGCGCGTTGCTCCCTGATGTCTGTGCGTGCCGTTCATCCCATACTCGAGGAGTTCTTTATGAGCGGTAGTAATTCCGACTGGAGATCGTTGACTTCCGCGCTGAGGGTCTTAACCTTGATTGTCTTCACACCCGCCATGCTTGCGAGCGCAGCGATCAACGCGAGTGCTCAAACCTCGCCGGCAGCCAGGGCGTCAAGCGCCAATAAGCCGTCGGACACATCATCCAAACCTCAAACGCAACCCAAGCCGGACTCGACCTACCAGCCGATCAAGCTGGGCGGCGTGACGTTCTCGGGAAGCCTGCGCCTTCGACTTGAGAGTTGGGATTGGTTCGAAACTCCTGCCGCCAATAGCGACTACACCTTCGGCGCGGCTCTGCTCAGGCTCAGTCTCAGCCGGCAAAACGACACCCTCGACTGGCAAGTGGAGGGCGAGTTTCCATGGCTGATCAACTTACCTGATCACGCCATTGCGGCTGCGCCTCAGGGGCAGCTTGGTTTTGGGGCATCGTACTTCGCGGCTAACGGCACACAGGACGCGAGCACGATTCTCAAGCAGGCTTTCGTGCGCTTCAAAGGATTGGGTGGCGACAAGGCCAGCAGCTTACGGGTTGGCCGATTCGAATTTGCCGATGGCGCGGAGGTCACTCCCAAAGATCAAACACTTGCAACGCTCAAGCGCGACTCGATCGCGCACCGCTTGATTGGCCCTTTCGGATTTACGCACATCGGGCGCAGCTTCGACGGAGTGCAATACGTCCGCAACACGACGGGTTCAAACTTCACTCTATTGGGCGCTCGTGTCACCGAAGGCGCGTTTCAGTTGAATGCGAACAGAGAGATGGATGTTGATTTCTACTACGCCGCGTTCACAAATCCCCTCCCGGGAAAGGCTGCGCAAAGCGAATTGCGGGCGTTCGCGCTCCATTATCACGATGGCCGCGGCGCGGTGAAAACAGACAATCGGCCCCTCTCGGTTCGCTCTGCTGATTTTGAAAACGTTCGAATAACCACCGTAGGAGGGCACTTCGTGAGCGCGGTCAAGGCCGGGACAGGCACGGCTGATTTTCTTTTGTGGGGCGCGGGCCAATTCGGAAGCTGGGGCGCTCTCAATCACCGTGCGGGGGCCATTGCCGCAGAAGCCGGTTACAAGTTCGCGGTCAAGACCAGTCCCTGGATTCGAGCAGGATACTTTCGCAGCACAGGTGACGGCGACCCCGGGGATGGCGATCACACGACGTTCTTTCAAGTGCTTCCCACGGCGCGAGTCTATGCGCGATTCCCGTTTTACAACTTGATGAACAACCAAGACCTATTCGCGCAACTCAGGTTGAAGCCGCTCGATCGAGTGGCGCTGCGCGCCGACGTACATCACTTGAGACTGAGCAATGCAAGAGACTCGTGGTACGTGGGGGGCGGCGCGTTCCAGGATAAGACTTTTGGTTACGTTGGCCGTCCAAGCGGCGGAAAAAAGAGTTTGGGAACTTTGTTTGACGTAAGCGCAGATTTCGACCTCACTCAAACCACGGTGCTAACGTTTTACGCTTCGGGCGTGCGTGGCGGTGGCGTGCAGAGCTTCATCTATCCGGCGGGCGGCAACAACCCCGCGGCGCGGTTCGTCTATTTCGAGTTAAGTCAAAGATTCTAGGCGCACGTTCGGAAGCGACAGCCGAATAGAGAAGATAGCTATCATAGAGAATACTATGCCCATAAAGATTGGTAAGAAGATTGAGAGCGATTATTCGAACCCGCTGGGCCTGCTCAGCGATTGCCACCGTCGCATCGAGAACTTTCTGGATGTGCTGATCAAGGTCACTACCCAGGCTCGAGGCGCCGCCCTGAATGAAGACCAACGGCACGCTTTGGAAGCCGCGCTTCGGTATTTCCGCGAAGCCGCTCCGAATCACACCCGCGATGAGGAAGTTTCATTGTTCCCACGCATCCGCGCATCTGCCGACTCGAGAGCACGGTCAGCGATTCTATTGCTTGACGAGTTACACGCTGATCATGAGCTTGCAGACGCGGGTCACGCGGAAGTAGAAGCCCTCGGGAGCAGATGGCTTTCGGAGGGCGTTCTGTCGGTCGAGTCGACTGATCGTCTCAGCGAGCTGCTGGACCAGCTTCACTCGATTTATCAAAAACACATCGCCGTTGAAGACGGCGATGTCTTTCCGCTTGCGGGCCAAATACTGAGCAGCGCCGAACTCACCGCCGTCGGGCGAGAGATGGCCACGCGCCGCTCAGTAGACTTGGATGCGCGTGAATCGAAACTGGGCGTTTCGCTCGGGGGCGGACAAGCCATGACAACATCAACCCGGCGACACGAAAGCCTGATCCCGCTTTCTCGCGAGCATCAATACGCATTGATGTTGTGCTTGCGCATCCATCGAGGACTGATCGAGCACAACAAAGATGCAAACTGGCTTCAGATGAAAGCCGGGGTTACGGTTCGCTTCTTCGAAGGCGAACTCGTCACTCACTTTCAAGCCGAGGAAGAGGTGTTGTTTCCCGCGATGCGCGAGCTTTCGGACGCTGCGCCAATCATCGACGAGTTGCTTGCCCAGCACGAGAAGATGAGGCGGCTAGTTGACCAGTTGCGCCAAATTGAACCCGGCTCACTCGCGTCTACGCTAGGTGAATTCGCCGATACTCTCGAGGCGCACATACGCAAAGAGGAGCGAGAGTTGTTTCCGATCTACGAACGGCATGCCTCACCGGAGATTATCTTCCGTGTCGAGCGGGCGATCTTCAGTCTGATCGGCTCGGCGTCTCAGCCTCGAAACCCGGAATTGCTGAGGTAGGCTGCCTGAGCTTTTCTGCCGGTGACTAATCAGGCCTATCCCGGCGTGTTCTTATTAAACTGACTCGATACATAACGTGGAGAAAACAAGATGCAGATCAATACTACGAAGACCGTGAGAGAACTGACACTAGAGATCCCGGGCGCGACGCGGGTGTTCGAAAAGGCAGGCATAGATTATTGCTGCGGTGGCGCGAAGCCCTTTCAGGAAGCGTGCGCGGCCGCTGGGGTATCGACTGATGAAGTCGTGCGCTCGTTGGAACAAGCCGGCGAGTCCAGTGGTCTCGTAGCGGATGCTACCGAGTGGCAGACGCAGCCGTTATCGAAGCTTGCGTCGTACATCGTGAGTAGGCATCACGTTTTCACCAGAGATGAGTTGGCGCGACTCGATGCGCTTCTGTCGAAGGTCTGCTCGGTCCACGGACAGAACCACGCTGAGCTGTTCGGCATTCAGCCTTTGTTTCAGGACCTTAATCGCGATCTGATTCCGCATATGCAAAAGGAAGAAATGGTTCTGTTCCCGTACATCGAGCAGATGGAAGCGGCGGCGAGCGAGGGCAAACGAGCGCCGGTTCCCTTCTTCGGAACGGTGCAGAATCCAATCCGCATGATGATGATGGAACACGAGACGGCCGGTGAGATCCTCAAGCGGATTCGTCAGATCAGCGGCGGGTTCTCAGTGCCGAAGGACGGTTGCATCAGCTACGAGACGCTGTACAAAGCGCTCGACGCCCTCGAGCAGGACCTGCACCAGCATATTCACCTGGAAAACAATATTCTATTTCCGCGTGCTGTGACCCTAGAGGGTCGCTGACCAAGGTCGGGCCGATACTCGACGTTAGAAGATTGAAAGGTCGGTAAGTTATTGGGTTAAACGGTGGCGGTACTTCCCGCTGCTACCTTAATATTTCTTGCGAGATTCGACCGATTTTCCGCGCTCCATTGTTCGGCCAGGTTTTGTGGTTTGCTTTCTTCTAATCTCTATCGAGCTCTTCTCTCCTCTAACGGTTAAAGCGTACTCAGTGTCCAGCAGGTTGCGGTGGCCCTTGTTGTCAGTCAGGCTCAACTTTACGATATACTCGCCTGGCCCAGAGTACGTGTGTGTGACCGTCGTCCCTATGGCCTTGGTGCCATCGCCAAAACTCCAAATCGACTCAACGATCTTTCCGCACGGGGCCACAGCGCCACTTGAATCGAAGGTAAACCGCAAAGGGGCTTTGCCCTCTCCCTCCGGTGCGATGGTGACATCTTCCTCAATAATACACCGCGTCAACTCACGGAGTTCTGGCGTGGTAATAGCCTCAAGCTCATCGCTACTGGCCTCGTTTCCTGCAGCCGCGGCCGCAATGGGATCTCGATAATCGTTTCGGTTGTCTGCTGAGCTATTTGAATTTTTCGCGGATACAGGAGCAGATGTTTGCTGCGCCACGGGCGATCTGTTGTTGTTAGCTGCGCTGCTATTCCCTCTTTGCTCTTGGGCAAAGTCTACACACGACAATAAACCTAAGCTAAAAACAATGAACGTACCGATCAGCTTCGACATAGTCTTAAGTGTTCTCCACCAAAGGCCTTGCTGCCGCCATCACTTTAATGAAAATAATCTCCTCGTTTCAATACAAATCTCTCCCCGATATCAGAGTCCGGCCGGTGATGATGTTCAAAAGCGTCGACAGGGGTCTGGCTTAACTTCGTTGACATTTGACTTGTTCAGGTAATTCTTGTTTCCGAACAGACGCTCTTAGAACGAAAAAACAACCGGGCCAGCGGTGCTTGAGGTGCACGGACCGGGCCTTCAGCTTAAGGTGAAGTGATGTTCTAGAGTCTAAATTTGATCAGGATGCTTGGTCTCAGAGGGGAGAGGCTTTCTCTCAGCCGATTTGCCGTCGACTCACTAGAGAGGCTTTGATCTGGTTCCCGGGTTCGTTTCCGTTCCCACTGGCGATGAGACTTGGGACAATCAAAAGCAGAAGTTTGGAAGCGTCGGTAAGCTGTTGAGTTATTTGGTGGGCGGTACTGGTTTCGAACCAGTGACCCCCGGTTTGTAAGCTCCCAGCGAGCCCGACAACCCCAAACAAGGAGAGACGAGTATAGACGGAAACGCTAGACAATTGCAAGAAAGCTGTCAGCGAATGTTGACGCTTATTTGCCGTTGTTTCTGCGAGACTGGGGACAACTCTGGGGACGAAAACGCCGTTCTTGCTTTCGTGGTATAACGGCTCAGGAGCTCGATAATGAAGCGGTACAAGGAGAAGAGCGGAAAGATCTATGCGCGCATTACCTATACGGACGCGGCGGGAAAACAGAGGGAAATCTGGCGACGCGCCGAAAGTAAAACCGAGGCGAAGGACATCGCAAGAGAGCTCGAACACCAGCTCAAGACTCAAGGTTCTGAGGCGTTTGAGCATCACGGAACCCTGGACCAGTATCTTGATAAGTGGCTCGTCTCACAAAAACAAGTTGTCTCCGAGCGCACACTGGAAGACAACACAGGCTACTTGAGACTCTACGTTCGGCCCGTTCTGGGAAGAAAGCAGCTTTCCAAAATACGCCCTTTAGATGTTCAGCATATGATAGACACGATGAAGGAAAAAGGCCTAGCCCCTCGAACCGTCAAACATGCCCATTCGATTCTGGGCAGGGCTTTGAACCAGGCAGTGAAGTGGAGAATTCTTGTCTCAAATCCCGCCCGTTACGTTGACTTGCCAAAGCAGGTAAGAAAGGAAATGAAGGTTCTGACTCCTAAGCAAGCTAGGTTATTTCTTCGAGCCTGCGAGGCAAACAGATTTGGCCTAATCTTTGAGCTAGCACTTATGTCGGGAATGCGGCCGGAGGAATATTTGGCGATCCAATGGACTGACCTGGACTTTCAGAAATGCACGGTCAGTATTCAGAGGGTCATCGTCTGGAAGCGATGGAAAAACGGCTGGTATTTTTCCGGGCCTAAGACTCCCAAGAGCAGGCGGACGATTCCCCTCCCCTCTTACCTTATGAAAAAGTTTCAAAAGCATAGAAAGCAACAGCTTGAGCATAGGCTAAAAATGGGCGAAGAGTATCAGAACGAACACAACCTCGTATTCACTTCGGAAATCGGCACGCCCGTCTCACTGAGAAACCTTGAGCGCAGATTCTACAAGCCGCTCTTGACGACAGCTGGACTGCCCGACATAAGGCTTTACGACCTGAGACATTCCTGCGCTACTTTGCTTCTCGCTGCCGGCGAGAATCCAAAGGTAGTTTCTGAGAGGCTGGGACACTCGACAATAGTGTTGACGCTTGATGTCTATAGTCACGTTCTACCGACTATGCAGAAAGAGGCGACAAAGAAGTTAGAAGGCATACTACGAAGGCGTTGATCTCGGGACGATGCGGCCCCGGTAAGAGAGGTTGAGGTTTGAGCCGTACGCTGCTTGATTATTGGCTGTAAAAGGTGCGGTTGCGCTTCACCGTTTCGCAAAGATCAACATCTCATCACGGGGGACTTTGTTGATAGCATTCTACCCATCTTCGTTCCTTATTTGAACTTCGAGATTTCCTTTAGCCTCTCTAACACAATGGTAATTCGGCTTTGACTAGCATCATCAGGTAGGAGATACCCCGGGAGGGCGTCAATGAAATCGGTCGTCTCGAGCATTCGACCAACAGCCTCGGCAATGTATGAGCGAACATCGTCTGCCACGGATCGCAGTTCCTCCGGCAGTTCCGGCCGGCCGTCAACTACCGTTATTAGGTCTTCAAGGTCATGACTAGAGAGGTAGTCCCCTTTGCCACGGCCTTTGAAAGCCTCAAACTTGGTCGCACAAAAATAGGGAGCGGTGACGACACGAATGCGAAGGTCAGGTTCTAATTCATGTGTCTGCGCGGCTTCCATAGAGCCCCTGTACCAGCGGTTTGAGAAACCAAGAATCTTTTCGTCAAGCGGCATCACGTCCAACTTGACGTGTCCATGTTGCCACCTACAAAGTGGCGCACCCTCGCTCGTGTCTTCGGTGAAACCGAGACCACGAAGGCGTACAGAAAAGCCGAGGTAATCCGCATAAGAAGTGATCTCAGTAATAGCATCGACATCGAACGTGGGACGAACCGCGCCTGCGCCTTCGTCACTAATCAACAATCCAGTGGTACATCCGCCGACAAACACCAATTCATCGAGAACTGGTATCAGCAGTTTTGCGGCGTCCAGGAGTAACTGAAGATTGGGATCTGCCATCAATCTTTCCGCGCAGAATTTTCCTGAGTTCCTGTTCTGCTAGTTGTCGCTCGCGCGCGCGGCCATCCCTGAGTGCGTCCACTAGAGCTAGCTGCCTGTACAGCAGTGGGTCTCTTAGCGCCGCAATAGGCACCGCCTTATAAAGCGGCGCGAAAGCGATTCCCCGCGACTTTCCTTCTGCATAGGGCCACACGGGAATCGGTTCGTCATCAGGAACAATTAGTTTGTTCAAGGGTTCGGCCGCGTAGCAGGTCGGGATGCCTCGGCTGGGTCCGCCGCGCTCTGCCGGAAAGGCATACTTGACGCCGTGGATGAGAAACTCTTCTAAGGCGCTGATATTCGGCCGGTTGAACAATTCCGGCCCGTGCAATAGATGAGCGGCTTGCGCGCGCTTCACAGCAGCGTGGACTTCAGATTGACTCATTACGAGATCGCTGGCGATTTGGGCGAATGGCGGTCTATTGCTCCCATACCCCAGGAGCTTAAGCACAACAACGACGTCTTGAGGCTTCAAAACCATGGGGGGATTATACATTCGCTATTCGCGAATAGCGAATGGCCAGCTCATTTCTGAACCTCTCTAAAAGAGTAGCAATCCGGAGCCTTTCGGGCGCATTCAGATTTATCCCTTTCAAAGGACAATAATCCGTTATTTGATCCGCCAGAAAAGGACAAATGAGATGCCATCCGACAAAAGATTGTTGACTCCCTAGCGTCACCTGTTCCGGCGTTTACGCGGCGGGATGTTATGGGTGCCTGCCGTGCCGCGCAAGGCGGTTGCGGTGATCGGAATGTGACGGACGGGAAAGACGACTTTGATAGCGGTCGGGGTCCAGAGCGGAGGTCACTACATCAAATGCCAACCTGCCGTCGAACAACAGTGTGAAGAGCGAAACGGGAAAAGCTTTTCGCCGGGCGGCAGAAAGGGCATCGCTCACCGTCTTTATCATGCGGGGCGAGAATTCCTGTACGGGTATTCGTTATTCGTGTTAAAGCGCTCTCAAGAAGCGCCTAACATCAGCGCAGCCAGAAACGCGTTACGCACGAGAAGTTGCGCAACGCCCCTGTGGAGAGGTTCCTGAAATCACGGTTCCTGGCCAAATCTTGAAAGGAACTTTTCCCAATGAGTATCACGACAAACACTCCAAAGCTCACCTATTCGATTCCCGAAGCGTGCAAGGCTCTTCAGATCTCACGAACAACGCTCTGGAAATTGGTCAAGACGCGCAGGCTTAAACCTGTTCGAATTGGTCGCAGAGTTCTATTCACAACACCGGCACTGGAGGAGTTCTTGAACGGCGATAGAACTGCGCGGAGGTGAACTCTTACGTGCAATGTTCAGCGCTTCTCACGAAGTAGGCGATGAGAACGCGAGCTTGAGTGCTACCAATAAGAGTCATCTTCACGACACCCGAGCGACTGTTCGAGGCGTGTCGAGGCTGGGTTGAACCTGACTGATTGCACCACACTTTGCTGTGTGGCACGAATATTGAATAGCTTAATGTGTTTGTGACTGAGTTTACAGATGTCTACGGATGTTTACGACCTGACCGATGATAAGACGATGAACGCAAACACGAATGTAAAACTTGCCAATGACGATGTGTGGTCGGCGCATTCGGCAGGCGGGACATCGGCCCTAATTGCAGACACCGGAGCGAGCGAGACTGCGTACCGCCGCCCCCATGCTCCTCGCTCCGCTAAGCCCAAGAGTGCGGCGTTGACCGGCCTTCACTTCGACATCAGTTCAACAAGCAGGTTGAGGAGTGCGACACACCGATCGCGAATATCAGATTACGGCCTCCCAATACCAAGCCTATTGCACCTTATCCGAGCGGGCCATCGGCCACGAATTGGGCATTCACCGGTCGACCAAGTCAGCCAGATTCGGCGCCCCGTTTGGAGCCGAGTTCGTAATTCGCATCCGAGTCACCCGCTGCCAGAGTCGTCAGCCGACTCCTACATTAGGCGCCAGCTTGCGGCTTATTGCAGACCGAACATCCACCCAACTGCGGCCAAACATTCGCGTCGATTTTGCGCAAACGAAGTCGATCCCAGGTCCAATCCCACGAGCAGTTCATCGAGTCGACTTCACAACTCTCCAACTTGCGCCTACGACGACGAATGTTTCGAAGCAGCTTCCCGGGAGCGCAAACGACTGCAGCGGGCATCAAGTCAGCCGCAATAAATCCTGAACAGAACCAAGAGAAAGGTGCATGAAAAAAGTACCGCAAACCAAAGTAGAAGAGTCCAGCTTAAGGCGGGCTACGTCTTCGCGCTATCGCGCTAAGACAGGGACCATTTGGCGAAGGTAAGACTATGGGCAACCGGAAGAAACAGTATCCAAAAGGCGGCTTCGTGAGGATGACAAATGACGAACATATGTGCCTGACCGAGCTGGCAAAGAAGGCCGACTTGTCTTTCTCCAGGTTCCTGGTCGAATCGGGACTGACGGGGAAAGCGCCAACAAGTGAGGACAGGAGGCAGCGCGAGCGGGCCATTCTGCAGCTCGCCAGGGTAGGTAATAACCTCAACCAGATTGCCAGACAATTGAACGCCCAGCGGGGCGCACTCAGCTCCCGCGAAATCGAAGAGTCGCTCACGGAAGTCAAAGCTGCCCTGAAAGGGATCGAAGAACTGTGGCAGCGGCGGTAGCCGCCCCACCACAGCGGCCCTCATTTTGAGGAACTGAAATGACAACAGCAAGCCCAATAGCAAAGGTCAGCGTAGGTAGAAGCGGCTGCGGCGCCGCACACGCTTCTTACATAACACGAATGTCCGCACTCGATCCCGAGGGAAGAGATCGGGCAGGAAGTAACGCGAAAGAGCGCTTCGAACAACTCTCATTGCTGACTCATGACCAGACCGAGAAGACCGAGCCAAGCGCCACCGAAACGCTAAGAGACAACTTAAATCATCGATCCTTGGACGCAGAGATGGAGCATGGCGGCGGGGGCCAACGCGATGCTGATCCAGTTTGGACCCGGAACGCGCCCGACTTTTTGACCGGCGACACCTACGGAAGCCCCCCAGAGTTGGGCCAATCGAGCGCCAGTGAAAAGCTCTCCCTGAAGGAGAAGACCGAGAATCTCAGGCTCTATTTCGGTTCACTGGAAGCCTATGAAAGAAGGAAAGGAGGACGAACGCACTACCGAATAATCCTCTCGTTTGATGTGCCGGCGACCAATCAACAGATCAGAGATCTGACGAATAACTTCCTTGAGCAGGCATTCCCGAAGGCGATAGCGTTCGGCGCCATCCATCGGGATACCGACCATCCGCACGTACATCTCTACCTGAATTCCCGACAAACCGATGGCCGGCGAATTCAGCTGAAGAACAACGAGTTCAAAACCATCGACGAGAAGTGGTCTAAGATTTACACCGATTTCGCCGGCGACAAGAGTGCCCACGTCGAATACTTGAGGAAGAAAGAGGAGACCAAACTGTGGAAGATCGCGGCGGCTGAAGCTTACCGAAAGGGCGAACCTATCCCGCCAAAACCCGAAAGAGACAACGACCGAAGGGAGAGACTGGCCGAGCAGAGACTAGCGGCCGAGAGATCCGACTGCACGGGATCGGGGCCAGCAAATCGAGTCACCGAAGCAGGCTGAACCGGTAATCCGGCCCGCGTCAGAGAAGCAAACGAGTCGGTTGTTAGCCAAAACCGAAGTTGCGAGAGAACAACTCGCACACTTGATTCGAATCGACGCACCGGAGCCGGAGATCAAATCTGCGGCAAGGATGGCCCACGACTTCGCCGCCGCCCTGGATAAGACTCTTGCTACAAGAAAGGAGATGGGGCGCGAAAAGCCGCCGCAGGTTGTCTACACAACCGAAGAATGGAAGCAGCTTAAAGAGTATCGAGCGTCCACCGATATTCCCGTCAAAGAGGACCGAGTAGCCGCGCGACTTCAAGCCAATTGCGTGCTCGCTGGCGCCGAGATGAAAGACGCAGAGGCAAGAGCGGGAGCCTTCCAAGTCTCACGTCACCTTTGGAAACTCGATGTCGAAGGCTGGGAGAAGGGGATGTCCTTGAAGGATGTCGAACAGGCAATCAAAGCTAAGACCGAGCAGAAGCTCAAGGTCTACAACTATCTTCGACCGAGTAAGAGGGAGGAAATACAAGGTCAGATCGACTACCTGCGCGAGGTGAAGAAGGACCTACAGAAGCAACTGGCGACGAAAGAACTCAGCGTTGCTAGGGGCCTTGGTGCGGCTGAGGTCAGGTTTCAGGTCGCGGCTAGGCAAGTCGAGCAGACAAGGGATGCACGGGCGAACAATGGAAAGGGAATGCCTTCGCCAACTTACGATCGTGAAGAGCTGCAAAAGATGATCGCGATTGCACAGCGAAACAAGGACGCTCAAATCCTGGGCTACGCATACGAACAAGTGAAGGGAGACCTGCTTCGGGACCCGAGCCCCGGCCAGCTCTCCAGAGTCCGAGGCCGGGAGCTTATGGCTCGAATGGACATGATAAAGGAAGGGGAGCGGTTCATTGCGGCTATGAAGTATCGCGACTTCAGACAGGTACCGGTCAAAGACCAGTCCGGCCTCGACTACACCAAGAGCATCAGGGAAGTGGAACCTCGCAGCGCGTTAGAACTAATAGTCAGACACTTCACTGATTCGCCGGATCAGAAGCGAGAACGCCAACAGATCGGGGAATCGGCGCGGCAGCAGATCGCAATGGCAGAAGCGAGGTCAATCAAAGCGGCGGAATACAGTGCGATGAGGGACAGGATAGCTCAGGACCACTACCGGGCCGCGGGACTGTCGTCCGATCAAGTCGCCCCTGAGTTGAACCCAAAAGAGATAGCCGAGCTGAGAGAGTTTGCTGAGAAACTCCCTGCATTGAGTGCTGATCGAAGGGAATTCACCGAAGGCGCGCGGCAAGCCGAACGGGTGAATCAAGACAGAGAAACTGCTGAAGCGATGCGGCGCGCCGACGAAACTCGTAGCCACGACCTTGTTACTCGGACCAACGATCGGTCCGCAACCGAGGCAACCAGAGATACTCGAAGCGATCGCGATAGCTATTCACGCGGTAGATAGAAAGCGACAGCTATCCTGGGATCGGAGGCGATCGAAGATGACTCTAATGGATGTACTCTATGAATTACTACTCAACTTCCTTGAGAAATACGACGCGAGGCGTGGCATACCGCGGCCGGTTAGTCATCCGCATTTGACCGCGAGGCAGGCCGCGCTCCGATGCTTCCTGACTGCCGCGAAGATGTTCTGGCTTACGTTGTGCGGATCAATCGCCGTCTATCTGATGTGGGTCTCGGCCGATCTCTTTGAAGTAGAACGTGACACTCGATTCATTCTTATCTGCGGAAGTGGGGTTGTCCTGTTGTTTAGTACTGCGAAGTCACTGCAGGCCATTCTTCCCTACGAACGCGAAGAACCACCAGTAGCCCAGGCTCCCTCGCCATGGGCCGATCCTGCATGGCTCAAATCAGCGGGCTTCGCTCAGGAATACGGTACTGATCGAAGTCCAGGTACACTGCGACTCGGTACGCTCCCGACAGGCTATCAGCTAGTGCTTCCGGCTGCTCACACCATGCGCCACATCGCTCTATTCGGTCCTAAAGGCTCAGGCAAGTCTGCCGCGTTCATCTGCACCTTCCTGCGTGATTGGGCCGCGCGTGGCTCAACAATCGTGCTCGATCCCAAGGGGGAACTCTTCGAGCAAACCGCTTCTCACTATCAGCGGGCGTATCGGCTTGACCTCATCGATCCAACCCGGTCTGACTATTGGAACTTCGTTCCAGACTGCAAAGGCAACGCTCGACTCGCATACGAAATCGCGTCGATCATCGTTGCGTCGCAGCCGGACGGTAGGCGCTCATTTTCCCCGCGGTTCCGGACAGACACAGAAATCGATGTTATGACCGCCATCCTGCTTCACCTGCCTCAGATCGTCGAGCAGCCGACACCAGCGATGATTAGCGAGTTCATCTCCGTCCGCTCAATCGAACCGATGGAAGGTGAAACAGAATCACCGCTCGACAAGGAGATGAGAGAATCGCCTGATCCACAGGTTGGCAAGTATTAGAAAGATTTCGCTAGCGTTGACCGCTATCTGCAGGGCCTCATCCTTTCTGATCTGATATCAAAGTGCCGAATGTTCACGTCGCCGGCGGTCAACGCTGTGACTTCCAGTCTTGCGGCTCGTGGATCTGCACCACGAACCGCCATCGATCTCAACATGCTGCGCACGCCCGGCACTGCCATCTACTTGCAAATCTTAGAAGGTCAGGCCAATCTATACGGTTGTTTCTTGACTGCGTTCTTCCGCGTCGCGCTTAGTAGGCTGAGTACGCCTCCTCAATCAGCCACAGAATACGCACCAGGACTTTTTGTGTTCGACGATGCTGGCAGCATCCCTATTCGGGGTCTTACTAGTATGCTCAATCTAGCGCCCTGCTCTGAAGTCGCGATCGCCGCGGCATTCCAGCACCTCGGCCAAATCTACAATCACTACGGACCGCACAACGGCGATCATGTCCTCCGTTCGTTCAAGACTATGATCTTTCTACCTGGCCTGGATCAGGGGACTATTGAGTTCGCCACGAGGCTAGCCGGCTTCAATGTCATTCAGCACGGGGCAATTGATGGGCGAAAAAAGAAGAGCAAAGGCGAGCGCCTTGCTGAAGCAAAACGCGTTCTTGTATATGAGGAGGAACTACGCCAGCTAGATCGACACAAGCGTGCCATCGCTGTCGTCGGCGACGCTCCACCGATCAAGTTCTTCGCGCCTCCATTTGTTCAGGCTTGCCAAGAAGACCTAGCCCGTGCCGCTAACAAGGGAACACCGTACGTGATTGACTTCCAAACCGCAGAGGCCCAGTACAAGATCACTGGCGCCGAGAAGCCCGACGGCTCCAGAAGCAATGCAGGCCAGCCTGCAGAGTGGTTTCAACCACAGACCTCAAAGCTGAAGGAACTAGAAGAAGAGCGAACTCAGCGGCGTCCAGCAGATCCGCCTGCGACCGGGGATCCGCCGGAGGTATAACGATTCGAGTCAGCGGTAAAAGAGCTGGCTTTCCGTCTCCTAGCAGTCTCTTGTGCTAACATTTTTCGGCATGCGGGTATCCGGGTTCAATGCAAGAACATGCGTGTGACTGCGATCACTGATTTAGGGGTTGCCGAGCGCATTAGACTTTTCTCTCCTTAGGAAATGCGACGATGCGACTGCGGCGCCGTGAACGAAGGTTGATTATCCGTTGATAATAGGAAGTCGGGTTGTACACCATTCAACTTCTCAAACAAGACGCTTCCCATAATTCCTCACATGCGACAGGCGTGGGGAAACCAGCCCCACGGCATACACGTAGTCACGGTCTTGAATAGCCTGGTAGGAGTGCCCCCCAATCGGCCGGATTGGGCCAGTGCCCCCGAAGGCGGCAACTGTCTCTTGCAGAATTGAATAGTATAGGCGGTCACGGCAATATGCTTAGCCGCTTTTCGTTGCAGAGCAGCCTCGCAGTGACTCCCATACTTAGATAGGTGACGGTGATCACAGATTTGGTTTTTGCTATTGTCGTACAATTTGGACCGTTGTAAATTTATCAGCACGGTATAGCATTCGAGGGCGGTGTATTCGGCCGCTCATTATTAGGGAGGAATGAAAATGAAAAACAAATGGATCGTCAGTTTGTCCTCAGTAGTCCTGCTAGCTGCATCGGTTGGATTTACCATAACCACTCCTCGCGCTCAAGAAGCCGTCCCTGGCGAAGGGCCGGATCTGAAACCACGAATTGCGGTCGTCTATAGCGCCTTCTTCCAAATGGTCGTGGACCTGGAAAACCAGGCTTTGGAGCTTGAGAGTGAAGGCGCCAAAGGGGAGACTCTTCGCAGTTACGTGCAGACACAGGCCAACCTGACTGATGACCAGGCCAGGAAACTAGGCGCGATCGCGGCCGCCTGTGTCGAACAGGTCGCACAACAAGACGCGCGGGCTCTTCAAGTAATACAGAAGGCCCAATCTCAGTTTCCGGGAGGCAGGATTCCAAAAGGAAGCCATGTCCCGCCACCGTCACCTGAACTGAAGGTATTGCAACGGGAACGCGATCAAATCATCCTCTCCGCGAGAGACTCGCTAAGTAGTGCTCTGGAAGCAGCTTCGTTTGATAACGTTGAATACTTTGTAACATATCGCATGGGACTCAGCGTTCGGGCGACCAGCCCTACAAGGTAGGCTCTGCGTGTTCAGGTAGCGGACTAACGAATCGATGGGCTAATCACCACAGGAGGTGAGTGAAATGAAGACGATTAGACTTTTCTGCATGCTAGTCCTTTTTTCGTGTGCGTTTGGAACTATCGATGCACTCGCGGGCAATGTTTACGGCACCTCTGCCGTGATATACGACTATGCGAATAACAGAACAAGGGGATATTCCCGAACGCAAGTCGACTATGATACCGCGGAGTACTATACGGCTTATGTCTGCGGTGAGTTATACAAGGATGGCGTATACCAGGTGCGAGCCTGCCAAGGCGGCATTATTACTGCCACAATTTATACTCAGTATACTGGTACTTCGGCCACAGGATCGGTTCTTAGCGATCACTATGTCGATATGAAATACTTCGAGGATGAGCAGTCATCGTATGTCGACTCTTTGGGCTACAGATTCTCGCCCGGTGACAGCTACCCAGGTGATTGGTTTTTTTACCCGGCAGATATCTTTGGGTATTTCAATCCTGTCTCCATTCACTTGGGGAGTACCACGTGGATTAGGCCGCGAATTACCATTACCAATAATGATTTCAACCCTCCCGCCGTTACCGCTGACGGACAAGAGACACACAATACTTCGACGGGAAGCGCAGACGTCGCTGCTGACCCGCCGTGCGGGAGCCCGGAATGCCTGATGACCGGGGATTTCGTCGTCGTTGTTCTTGTCAAGAATACGGCCGGCGGAACTTGGACCTACAAGATCGGTGATACGGGCAGCTCCGAGCAAACGCAGCTTGTCACATTGAATCTAGGTGACGGGGTGCGTGCTAGTTGGAAGGTCACGGCTGGTACCGGGACACCGGGAAATATGAACTACAATTTCACGATCCGGGTTTCGGACGTCAGACGTCCGAATGATCCAAGCAAGCCGCCTGATCTGAGTACGTCGACCAGCCTGGTCAGTCCCACGGGGGTTATCCTGGACCCAACCAACGGCGGAATGGGAAAGAATCTGCACGTCAATTGACTGGGCGATGCGCTCATGACTTCTGATAAAGTAAATGGGCCTCCGTTAACAGCAAGGAGCTGGGAGGTTTGAAGCACTTCAAACCTCCACTTGCCTTCGGACACCAACAACAATTGAAAGGGAGATGACATGATTCGAACGAAGAACTTTCTAGCGGTCTTCATATTCTGCATCACAATTCTCGTTGCGGCGGGCATTCTTGGGTGGGGCAATCGGAGTCAAGCCTCCCCAAAAGTTGTATGGGAATACAAAATGATCAGTGTGAGTAACAACCTTCCAGAGCGCGCGATGAACGAGCTTGGGGCAGACGGATGGGAATTTGTGCAGTTTACGAAGAATAACGAAACGTCTGGTTATTATGGCCACTATTTTTTTAGACGCTCAAAGTGAACACCCATCCTTATGTCGGCGAGAATCGACAGGGATAGGGGAATAAGATTTTACAGGTGATTATTTTTTACTTCGGTCATGTACGAATCGTCGTTCAAGAACTTGTCTATAACCACCAACGATCTCTTTGTAGGACGGTGACGCCCAGTTTCCCAACCAGCAATGTTGCTTGGGTCAGTTTCAAGAAGAGAAGCCAGTCTCTTGCGCGATAAACCCAGCCGCCTTCGGTGCGCCTTAAGCCTGTCGATCACTGATTCGGGCGCGCTCCCATCGAAGGCGTCATACCCCAAAAAATCAGCGATCCGAGGTCTGAAACGGAGCGCTGGAACAGCCCGATTCGTTTCCCAGTACTGGATCGTGCACGTGAAGCCAATCTTCTTCGCCACTTCTCTTTGCAGCAGTCCAAAATCAAGCCTGCGCTTCCTGAGATGATCCCCGATTGTGGTAATCTCTGCAGGATAACACCGATCCTGCGGCTTAGTGGCACTTAAGGTAACATGGCTTATAGGCAATGAACCCCTGTCCCTGTGGGTTCTTCAATGACGCCTCTCGCGAGTGCAAGTGTTCGCCGGTGCAGATTCAATGCTACGTGTCGAAAATCTCGGGCCCGCTGCTCGACCTCATAGATATTCATATCGACGTTCCGGCAGTGAAGTTCAAAGAGTTGGCCAGCGACACGCCCGTCGAGAGACTCAGCCGAAAGCCGCGAACGAGTAGCTCGCGCGCCGAGTGCAGCTCGGTCGTTTTCCACCGAGCGAATCTTCTGCAACGCCCTGATGTCGCCGCGATTGATACGCAAGTACTTCGCGATCGATCAGCGTCGAAAGCGCTATTAGAAAACTCGATCAGAGGTTAGGGTTGTCGGCTCGCACATCTGATCGGATTTAGAAAGTCAAACAGCGGCTCGAGGAGTCTGGCTTGACTTCGTCGACATTTGACCTCACAAGAGAATCTCTTGCTTCCCCAACGGACGCTCTTACGGTGAAGAAACAAAATCGGGCCGGCTGTGCGATGGGGTGCACGGCCGGCCCCTTCAGCGTAAGGTGCAGTGATGTTCTAGCGTCTACACTTGATCAGGAAGCTCGGTCTCAGAGAGCTTTGGCCATCCCCTCTGGCTTGCCGTCGACTCGCTAGAGAGCTTTGATTTGGGTTTCCCGGCGTGGGTAGTTTCAAACCTGCGTCCTATCAATCAACTCCGTGTTCTGCGTTGAAACGGGACCGCCATGGATAGCCATTCGCGATGAGCGTTTCACCGAATGAACTGGACACTCCTCGGGACCCCCTCTTGACCCTATTGTGCTCTTTTCTAGTTTGTAAGTTGCCGATTGCTCTTTTCTTGGTTTGACTCTGTTCGTTTCTGTTGCGTCTGGGGATGACTCTGGGGATAATCAGAAGCAGAAGTTTGGAAGCGTCGGTAAGCTGTTGACTTACTTGGTGGGCGGTACTGGGTTCGAACCAGTGGCCCCCGGTTTGTAAGACCGATGCTCTACCGCTGAGCTAACCGCCCCGCTTGGGAAAGCATACTATAGGTAGTGCCACATCGACTGTCAAGCAGTGCACGCTTTCCGCCTGGCCATTTCGCAGCCTCTTTCCCGACAGCTCTCAACGTGAAGCGACGATTCATCACGGTCTACATTGCGAGCAAGGGCAAGCCTCTTTCAGCCGCTCACCTATCCGCACTGATCCTTGGGGCTTTACCTGTAACCGCGTTACATTGCAAAGCGTCTTTAGGTATGCGACAAAATATTAAGGAGAGCCACAGGATGACCGAAGTCCCTGGCATCCAAACAACGAGGAACAGATGGCAGAGAGGCTAAATAAGATCATCGGCATTATCAAGAAACGACGCACACCTATTGGTATAGTCTTGCTGCTGGGCGGGGTCGCTGTGGTTGCGGCGTTCTTCTGGGGCAACAAAGCAAGCGCAAGCGACTATATCACCGGCAAGGTTGAAAAAGGCAACGTAGAAGTCAACGTATCGGCTACCGGCACCGTTCAAGCAGTGACAACGGTACAGGTCGGGTCGCAGGTGTCAGGGACTCTGGAATGGCTCGGCGCTGATTTCAATTCGCAGGTCAAGCGGGGCCAGGTGATTGCCCGACTCGATCCGGCAATATTCCAGGCCCAGATCGCTAACTCGCGCGCCAACGTAATCAACGCAGAAGCTGCAGTGGCCGCTGCTGAAACCGAAATCAATAGTCAAAAGGCAAACCTAAACGCTGCCAAATCAAATTTAGAAGTAACACGGGTCCAGCGCGACGATGCCGCCGCGCTCGTAAAACGTTATGAAGACCTGAAAAACGTTTTGTCCGGACGCGATCTCGAGGCGGCTCAAGCACAGGCGAACGCAGCGGCGGCGCGCTACGAACAAGCAGCGGCCCAAGTGGGACAGGTTCAGGCCGCAAACGCTTCCGCCAAGGCGAGAGTCGATCAGGCCAAGGCATCCGTCTCCCAGGCAAAAGCACAGCTTCAACAGTCTCAACTTAACCTCGATCACTCGATCATCGCGTCGCCGATTGATGGTGTGGTTGTCTCGCGAAACGTCGACGTAGGTCAGACCGTCGCAGCGAGCCTCTCGGCGCCAACTCTTTTCACTATCGCAAACGACCTGACGAAAATGCAGGTGCTGGCTTCCATCGATGAAGCCGACGTCGGTCAGATCCGCCAGGGCATCAAGGCTCACTTTTCGGTCGACGCGTATCCCGGTGAAACCTTTACCGGCGAGATAAGCCAGCTCAGACTAAACGCCCAGACGTTGCAAAACGTGGTCACCTACAGTGCGGTTATAGATGTCGCGAACAGGGGGATGAAGCTGCGCCCGGGAATGACCGCGAATATTACCATCCTGGTTGCAAGGCGCGAAGCCGTTCTGACCGTTCCCAATTCAGCGCTGAGATTCAAGCCCAACCTGACAGACAAGGAGCAAGAGGCATTTAAGACAAAGATCGACGAGCGGAGAAAAGAACTCGACGCCGAGCTCCAGGCCCAAGGCGGTCGAGAGGGACAGCAACCCGGCCAGTCGCAGGATCAGCAAACTCAACAACCCGACAGTAAAGGCGCTGACCAGAGCAACGCCAAGTCGGGCCCGCGCCGCGACACCGATAGTGGCGGAGGTTCTTCTCAACCAGAGAAAGCCGGTCAGGGCAACAGCAACCGCGAGCCCGGACGTCAGCGAGGTGAGGGGGGGCCTGGCAACTTTAACCGAGAAGCGTGGCGTCAGCGAATGGAGAGTGGACAGAGCAACTTCAACCGGGAAGAATGGCGCAAGCGACGTGAAGCCGAGGGCAACGGCAATCGCGAAGGTTTTCGGCAAAGAGGCGAGGGCGGCCAGAGTAATGCAAACAGCGACGGCGCGCGCCAGCGAGGCGGCGGCGGACAAACAGCAGGCGTCGAGGGTCAGCGCCCACCCCGGGCCGAGGGCAGCCAGTCTGGGACGGGCACACCCCGGGTCGAGGGCAGCCAGCCTGGGACTGGTGAGGGCCAACGCCAACGACAGGGTGGTCAGAGTTTTGGCGGCGGCGAAGGCGGCAGCCCGCGAAGACAATGGCAGACTATCTGGGTACTAGCCGCCAACAAACAAATTGAGCCACGACTGGTTAGAGTGGGTCTCACGAATGGTCGTGTAACCGAGATCGTCGCCGGCGACCTTCAGGAAGGCGACACGGTCATCATCGGGCTGAATGAAACAGGTGCCACCCGGCCGCAGTCGCCGACTCCCACGCCATTCGGACAGCCCGCGAGGCCTGGCGGCGGTCGAGGCCGTTAAAGCCGGCGTCAAGTCACTTCTGGGCGCGAGCATCGCAACCTGCGACGCCGCGCCCATACAATGCGAGAAAGGACAGAGGGTCATTGGGAACTCAGGTGGTCACTGAACCAAACTACGCTACCGACCCGTTGGTGGGTCCGGCGCTCATCACGCTCGAGCACGTCCATAAAACTTATCAAATGGGGGAACTCGAGATCCACGCGCTTCGAGGCGCTTCGCTACACATTGATCGCGGGGAGTTTGTCGCGATAATGGGTGCCTCGGGATCGGGTAAGTCGACCACCATGAACATCCTCGGGTGTCTGGATAAGCCGACGCGTGGGTCGTACTTCCTTGACGGCCAAGACGTCTCTAAGCTATCGCGTGACGAATTGGCGGACATCAGAAATCGCAAGATTGGGTTCGTGTTTCAGGGCTTCAATTTGCTGTCACGAACGTCCGCGCTGGAGAACGTAGAGCTTCCAATGCTATATCTCGGTGTGAAGACTTCAGAGCGTATCGAGCGGGCCAAAGAAGCTCTCGAGATAGTCGGCCTGGGTGAGCGCATGGGCAACATGCCGAACCAGCTCTCCGGCGGCCAACAGCAGCGCGTCGCGATCGCGCGCTCACTGGTGAACAGACCCTCGATCATCCTCGCGGATGAGCCAACGGGCAACCTCGATAGCCGGACCGCGGTAGAGGTGATGGATGTGTTTCAACAGCTCAATCGAGAGCGCGGAATAACGATCGCATTGGTGACGCACGAGCCGGATATTGCGCAGTATGCGCGCCGCATCATAGTTTTCAAGGATGGCCGGATCAAGAACGATTACATGATCAAAGAGCCGCGCTCGGCGCATGACGAGCTTGAGAGTTTGCCGCCGCTGGTGGACGATGAGGAGGACGACGAATGAACCTGCTGTTGACGTTTAGAGTCGCTGTTCGCGCGCTGAGCCGCAACAAGATGAGGTCGAGCCTTACGATGCTCGGCATCATCATCGGTGTCGGCGCCGTGATCGCGATGGTCAGCATAGGTCAGGGCGCGTCGGCGTCGATTCAGTCCTCGATAGCGAACCTGGGCAATAACATGCTCTTCGTGCAGTCAGGCTCGCATAATGCAGGCGGGATGCGCGGGGGCGCGGGCTCATCGAATACTCTGACCCCCGAAGATGCTGCCGCCGTGGAAGCCGAGTGTCCGGCAGTCCGGGCTGTCAGCCCCGGCGTGCGCGCTAACGGGCAGTTGGTATTCGGCAATCTAAACTGGGTGGCGTCGAGCGGAATACAAGGCGCGAATGAGAAATTTCCTGATATTCGCGCGTGGCCGGTCTCAAAAGGCGAATTCTTCACAGAAGGCGATGTGCGAACTGCGGCGCGCGTTTGCGTAATCGGAAAGACGGTTGCCGACAATGTCTTTTCTGACGGCGACCCGATTGGCCAGACCATGCGTATTCGAAATCTGCCCTTTCGAGTGATCGGCGTTCTAAGCAGCAAAGGTCAAAGCGCATTCGGACAGGATCAGGACGACACTGTCATCGTTCCATACACCACCGCGCAGAAGAAGATGCTGACAATCTCTTACATTCACCAGATCATGGTTTCGGCAATCAGTCCCGCGGCAACGTTTACCGCGGAGAAACAGATCACTGATCTGCTGCGCCAGCGTCACAAACTCGGCCCAAATCAAGATGATGATTTCTTCGTACGCAACCTGACCGATGTTGCCGAAGCAGCCGATCAATCGAGCAAGATCATGACCAACCTGCTGGCCTCGATTGCGGGCGTATCCCTCATGGTTGGCGGTATTGGAATAATGAACATCATGCTTGTGTCGGTCACCGAACGAACCCGCGAAATCGGTATTCGCATGGCCATTGGCGCGCGAAGCGCCGCGATCCGCCGCCAGTTCTTGATCGAGTCAGTAACGCTATCGGTTGTCGGCGGAATAATCGGAGTCATGCTCGGCATTGGCGCCGCTATCACCATATCCAACACTCTGGGTTGGCCTACGTTGATCTCGCCTTGGTCGATCCTGGCGGCGGTTATTTTTTCAGTGCTTGTGGGAGTGTCTTTTGGCTACTACCCTGCACGCAAAGCAGCCAGCCTGGATCCAATCGACGCGCTACGCTACGAGTAGAGAGCGGAAAGAGCACAATTGAACCCATCACTCGATCGGTCAATTTTCATTTTTGACTCTGCCTTGTCGCCTTTTCAGGAACTCAACTGTCGCCAGCTTGTCGCCGTTTCTGAATAGTCTGCCGCGATCCCATCAGAATCAGGTATAATAAAAATCGCGAACCCGAACACTCGGAGAGCGTTCACAAGTAGAGCAAGTGTTGTATCAAAGTATGATGAATCGGATGCTATCAGGACTAACCATCGCAACTCTAATCGCATTTGCCACGTTAAGCGCGGTTGGGCAGCAGGTGGACCCCGTCTCGAGGCCGGGTCCTCAAGATGCTAAGCAAAGTGTAGTACGCAGAATCATCAGTGCAGCGGAACAACACTACCAACGGGGAGAAAAAGCCTACGCCGGAGGCCAATACGACATCGCGCGGCGCGAGTTTGATGAGGCAGTTGACACTATCCTGACCGAATCGATTGATGTGCGCAGCGACGATGAGCTTCGCGTTTACTATCGCGAGCTAATCGAAAAGGTCAATCACTATCAGGTCGCCGCGCTCGAGCAGAAAGACGGGGGATTCGCCGAGCAGCGATTCGAGCCTTCACCCCTTGACAAGCTCGCGTCGCTCTCTGAAGCAGACCTTGAGGAGATCGGCGCCGCGGACGACGAAGAAGTTGACGCAAGATTCAACTTCGACTTCACCTCCGCGCTGCCCGTTCGGCAGTTCATCAACTACTTCACAAGAGGCCGCGGGCGAGCAACGATGGAGGCAGGGTTGCTGCGCTCGGTGCGGTTCCGCGAGATGGCCAAGCGCATTTTCAAACAAGAAGGCGTGCCGACCGATCTCGTGTGGCTTGCGCAGGTTGAATCGGGCTGGAACCCAAACGCCTACTCGTGGGCTGCGGCAAAAGGCATCTGGCAGTTCATCCCGTCGACCGGGGCGCGTTTTGGCCTGACGCAGAACTACTGGGTAGATGAGCGTTCAGATCCCGAGAAATCGACTATCAGCGCGGCGCGGTACTTGAAATGGCTGTCGATCCGCTACAAAGGCGACTGGCAACTGGCGTTGGCCGCCTATAACACCGGCGAGGGCAACGTAGACAGCGCGATCGCTCGGTCTGGCTCGCGAGACTTCTGGCAATTACATCGAGCCGGGTATATCGCCCAGGAGACTCGCAACTATGTTCCTGCGATTCTTGCGGTCGTGACTATAGCGAAGAGTCCGAAGAAGTATGGATTCGAAATGCCGTCGGCATATCCCTACCGCTACCAGACCCGCTTGGTGACCAGCCAAACCGATCTGAGGCCACTCGCAAAGAAGCTAAAAGTCTCCTACAGCACGTTGCTCGATCTGAACCCCGAACTTCAGCGCGGGGTGACCCCTCCTGGTAAACACTCGATCCGCATTCCCGCCGGGATGGCTGTTAAAGCCACGGATTCGCCGGCGGAGTCAGTCCCGGTCAACAACGACCCGTGAGACAGTGCGCATCACGTTTCGCGCAGACCACTTACGAACAATACTATTGCCCTGTTCCCGGCACCTTGTTATCATCCGTTCGTCCGTTATTGAAGCTGTCGATTAACTGTGCGTCCCGCGACTGCCCTCACTCCCTGACGACAAAAGGTTTTCAAGATTGTGGGCATCCTTCTCTTCATCCTCGTACTGATCTTTCTCGGTCTCGTGTCTTCATTCATTCCCATAGGCAACGAGAACTCGACGGTGCGTCGGTTGCCCTGGGTCACGTTCTCGATCATGGCAGTGAACGTGATCGTGTTCTACGTTACCCTCCCGGTGGTTGGCAGTCAGCAGGAGCAACTGAGCAAGCTCGGGTCAGGGATCGAACAATTCGTTCAAAAGCATCAGGAAATGTTGGCCGATAAGAACATCCGATCCAAGCTCTCAGAAATAGGGATGATCAGCAAGGCCGAAGGCGACGCCATCGAGGAGCATCTCAACAAGTCGCCTGAAATCGCTTCCCAGTACAAGGAATGGCTCAGCGGCATCGAAGCCCAGAAGCTGCGTGAGGAGCTTGAGGATAAGCTCACAACATTCAAAGATGCCGCGCAAGACAGTATATGGTACAAGTATGGCCTCGCCCCAAACGGCGACTGGAAAGTCCATCAATTGATTACCGCAGCCTTCCTGCACGGTGGCACGCTTCACCTGTTTGGAAACCTAATATTCTTTTTCGCGGTCGCGTTCAGTCTGGAGGATCTGTGGGGACGAGGGGTCTTTCTCGCGTTCTATCTCCTCGGGGCCGCGGCGTCGTGCATACCGAGCCTAATCAGTCCCGCCGCGGTGCCATCAATCGGTGCGTCGGGAGCAATCTCGGCGACAATGGGCGCGTTCCTTTTCAGGCTGCCGAAGACCAGGATAAAACTATGCTGCATTCCGGTGATAACACCGGTCTGGTGGCTCAGGCTCTTATGTGGCTTCAAAAAGCTCATTGTCATGGTGCCGGGCTATGTCTATCTCGCCTCTTACTTCATCGCCCAAGTTGTGTACTGGTACTTTGACAAGAAAGCCGGGTCGACATCGAATATCGGGTACTCGATCCACATTGCAGGTTTTGTTTTTGGGGCGGGCTTCGCGTTGATGATGAAGGTCACAAAGTATGAAGAAGAGCACATCAATCCCATGATCGAGGCAATGGTTTCGTTCTCGGCAGCGCCTGCGGTGACTCAAGCTCTCGAGGCTTTGGACAAAGGTGACTCGGTGATGGCGGAGCGGAAGTTGAGGGCGCATCTAAGCAAGCAGCCAAACGACACGAATGCGTTGCTGGCCGCGATTCAGGTCTATCAAAAGGCGGCGAACTTCGACCGGCTCAACGCAATGTACGCACGGCTGATTCGCCAGCACCTCATCAACCAGGACCGAGAGGCGGCGCTTTACGCCTACGATAGTCTGCTATCCGCATTCCCTGACGACAACGTTGCGCCTCGGATCGGCTCTCGAGATTGGCTCTCAATCTGCGAATACCTGCGAGAGTCGGACATGAACCAGGAGGCAGCCGTCGAATACGAACGACTTGTGGCCGCCTGCCCGGATGACCCGTTAGCCTCGCAGGCGGCTGTTCAAGGCGGCGAGGTCGCCCTGTTTGTTGGCGATGTCGACCGCGCGTTCAAGCTGTTTCAAAAGGCAGAAGCGCTAAACGCACCCGAGCCATACGGCGCCAGGGCCCGGCTGGGTATCGAGAAATGTAACCGGATCCTCGAGCGACGTCCAAACTGGCCTCGCCAGTCGGGGAGACCCAAGGTTCCGGGAACCACCATCGACGAGCCGAAATTGTCAGGCGGCGTTGCCTAGCGGATTGATTTCCCCGGCAGTCACAAACCCGTAATCAGAACAACACTTTCAGACTCAGCACAACGTTGCGCGGTCGCTGAGTGCGTCGCGGCAGCAGGAAGTCCGAATCATCGCGATCCACAAACTCCGAGCCAAAGCTGAATATTGTGTTATTGAACAGGTTGAACACGTCGACTGACGGCCGAACTCTGATGCGCTCCCGAACAACTATGGTTCGCGAGACGCGAAGACTGATCGTGCGTGTTCCGGGTCCCACTCCGTAGTTGCGCGGCAAGTTGCCGCTCGATCCGATCGGCGCCAACTCGAGTGCTGCTTTCACATCGTCCGCAGTCGAGCTACCGGTCCGTCGCCAAACTGGCCTCTCGAGTTCGGTGATGAAGATGGGGCGATCGTTCTCGATATCGTTCAGGTTACGATCAAACCCGGCGCCAATGTTAAACGGCTTCGATGACCCGAACGAAATTATCGGCGCGAGATCCACTTCGATGCAGGGAATCTTAAAGAGCCCACTAAATGTGACTCTATGGCGTTGGTCCTGAAGCGACAACGCCCGCTCGGCCCTGCGGTCGCCCAGGTCTTGAGGCGAAGCGGTATTAGTAGTTCCTTCGTCGACGAACTTCGAAAGCGTGTACACCGCCCGAAGATACGCCCTACCGCCCAATCTGTACCGCAGCGACGCCACCCCGCCGTGGTAGAACGAGTTGCCGGTCGATTCGAGACGCTCGACTTGAGTAAGCGACGGATCCGGCCTCAGCGAACGGACTGCATTTAACGCCGCGGTGATGTTTGACGAGCGCGTCGTATTCAGGCCGAGCGTCAGAACTCGCAAGCCATTCTCAACCTGGATGGCTCCCGCAGTCGACGACGTATTTGCGCTGGCATTGAAACGCACGATATCGGCGCTTGATCCTGAAATCGGTCGCTCGCCGTTCGGGTTGGGGCGGTTATCGAAATCCCTGCTCTGGAGATACTGGGTGAAATTCTGAAAGCCGCCGGGTAAAACCGGAGCGTTAATATTGCTCTCGCGCCAGAGGTGAGCACCCCGAGTGAACACATAATCGACTGACGCAACCAAGCCCTCTGATAGCTGCCGCTCGATTCCGAGGCCTGTTTGAAGAGTGTATGGAATTTCGAGATCCGGGCTGATGCGGCGAAGGAATTTTGTCTCGGAAATGCCGAACCTGTCGATCTGGGCCTGATCGGTAATAGGCTGCGGGAATCGGATCGATTGCAGGACTTGTGGGCTTACATCCGAATCAACGATGATCGTTGAAGTTCCCAGTGAAAAGTCATCGATCGTCCTAAGCAGAACTCTGTTATAGAACAATCCAAAACCCGCGCGAATCACGGTCTTGCCAGGTTGAGCCAACTTTTTGAAGCTGCGAAACAGTTTGCCTCCGAAGGGATCCCAGGCAACGGCAATGCGTGGGCTGAAGTTCTTTCGGTCATCGAGAAGCGATTCGTTGTCCCATCGCATGCCGAACGATAATGTCAGACTTGGAACGATCTTCCACTCATCCTGAACAAAAATACCTACTATGTCGTTGGAGAGCCGGCTTTCGGTGTCGAACCGCTGGACGAAACGGCTCGGGTTGTTCGAGAGAAAGTCACCGACCGCATCAAAGGTAAACTGGCCGCCAGTAGCAAAGAGGTCGTTAAAGGACGATCGGACCAACTGAACGTCGCCACCTGCTTTGACAAGATGGGCGCCGGCGACGACCGAGACGTTGTCCTGAACCTGAGTCCTCTTCTCTTCCCTTGCAAACGCGGGCGACGAGTCGCTGCCGGTGAACGATCCCGCGGTCACTCTTGGTGAGCTTATCACGATGCCCACAGAATCGATGCCCGCCGCGCTGCGGGGCAACAGCCTCGAATATTGGAACCTCGCCTGGTTTACAAATCGATCCCAGAATATCAGGAAATCCGAAACGCTCAGTGAGTCTGAGTTGCGGCCCTGGATCAGAACCGTCTCCGGCATCCGCGTCCCGCCGGGAAACCCGCGGCGGTTCTGGCCTCGCAGCATATCAAACCTGGCGGCAGCGTTATGCGATTGTGAGAAGTTAAGATCCGCCCGGACATTGACGACGTTCGTGCTCTCCGACGTTGCAATTTCGTCAGAGAAGAGACCAACGTCGCTCCCAGCAGCGACCGGCTGATTGGGCTTAGGCAGGAGGAACAGAGGATTGATTGCTACGGGGACCAACGCGCTTACCTCGGTAAAGTCGGGGATGTCAAACCGCTCATAGCCGGCAAAGAAGAAATCCCTCTGCTTGCGAATAGGCCCGGACAGCACAGCACCCTCGCGGCGTTGCTGTTGAGACACGCGGCCAAGTCCTCGCGTGTTTCGGAAATAGGTGTTCGCGTTGAGGGACTCATCGCCGAAATAAGATGATCCGTTGCCGTGAATACTCTTCGCGCCGGCTCGGGTGCGGATGTTTATTCGGCCTCCGGAAGCGCGCCCGTATTCAGCCGCGTACTGGTTTGTGATGATTTGGACCTCTGCGATCGAATCCACGTTCAGAGTGATACGGTCACGGGCTGACCGGTCGTCGTTGTTGTCGAGTCCGTCGATGGTAATGTTGTTTGAGGTCGCCGGCGTGCCTGTGAGCGAAAAGGAACCGGCCTCCTCCGGAGTCCCGCGGAGAAAGATACCGCGGCCCTCATCCGCCAACTCCCTGGTCGACAGCGGGGCTTCCGTAACCCCTCCCAGCAGAAAGACAAGTTGAAGCGGATCGCGATCAATTATCGGAAGGTCTTCCAACTCGTTTTGCGTTATGGTGTCACCAACAACCGTGCGACTCGTGTCGACTAACGGAGGGCTCGCGGCGGCAATGGTTATCTCCTCACTCAACCCCGCGGCCGCGAGCGAAAGGTCGATTGTGAACGTCCGGCCGGCAACGGCAGCGACTTCCTGACTCTCTTGTTCGCCAAATCCAGCGACTCGGGCCTTAAGCTTGTAGCTGCCGGGCGCGCCGACCGCGATTCGGAAGCGCCCTTCGCCATTGCTCATTGCACGGCGCTCGACGCCGGTAGCGGTTTGAATTGCGACAACGCTGGCTCCGGGGATCACGGCGCCGGCGGAGTCTCGAATCACACCCTCGAAGACAATGTTGTCCAGATCGTCGGCGTTTGTTGTCGGCACGGCAATGAATACGAAGGGTAGGAACGCAACTAGCGCGAGAACGAGCCAACAAGACATCCTGGTAAACATCTCCCGCAACCTCCCGATACGACGTCTATGTGACGCCAAAGGCTACCCAGGATTCTTGATCAAATCAGAATAGAGATAATATACTACAAGTACCGAGCGGAAGGCAATGCAAAAAATAGAAAGATATGCGACGCGTCGAGTTCTCCGCGATGCAATGCGTTGCGCATGCTGAGTGGCAGGTGATATCCGGCGTCGGGACCCACCAACTGGCCTCAATCCACACGCCCGCGGTTCTTGACGACAAGTTCGATGCGCCGTCGCGGAACCAGGGCGCTCTTGGAGCGCTCGTCGGTGCTGAACAACTCCTGAGCAATGTTCTCGCGAATGTACTGGAGGAAGTTCTCAAACTCGCGCTGCATGCGGTTCATCTTTTCGCGCATGTTAAGGATGATCTCCACGCCTGCGAGGTTGACTCCCAGATCGCGTGTAAGGTTGAGTATCAACTCGAGGCGTTCGACGTCTTCTTCAGTGTAATAGCGAGTGCCCTTCGCCGATCTTGAGGGTGTGATGAGACCTTCACGCTCATAGAGACGCAGCGTCTGCGGGTGGACGCCGTATTCTTCAGCAACAACGCTGATCGTATATTTCTTTGCTGTGGTTCCTTTAGCCATTACTCATTGATCGCGGTTCTGTCAGCGTCGTCGCTCTTGCTTCCAGTTCTGGTCATCCCCTGCTCTTCGTCCTTTTGATATTGCGCCGCCTCGCGCTTCTCGCTGACGAGAATGCCCTCAAAGCCCAGAGCACCGGCCTGGATGAACTGAGTCATCTTGCCCTGACCCGCCGCATTCTCGCGTTCCCACTCCTCGACCGTTCTCTGGCGACGCCGGTCATTCTCTTTCACGAGCGTCCAGACGAGCAGCGCGATTGCGGCAAAGACCGCCACCCACGTGAGTATCTGCGCCATATGCATCCTCGATTGGCCGGCTACGCAAGCCCCATCTGAGATCGAGGGTTTTCCGTGTTGTGCCGGGCGAACTGTTGCAACACCTCCTTCGTCTCTTCGCTTATCACCGTGGGCAACGTAATTTTGACCTCGACAAATTGATCCCCTCGAATGCCGCCTGCACGCAGGCTCGTGGCTCCTCGCTCACGCAGCCGAAAGCGCTGACCAGACTGCGTGCCCGGCGGGATTCTTAGCAAAGCCTTTCCATCTACCGTCGGCACCTCGATCCTTGCGCCGAGCGCAGCCTCGGGCACGGTGATCGGGACTGTGCAGTAAATATTGTCGCCCTGCCGTTTGAAGTACGCGTGTTCACTGACGTTGGTGATAATGTACAGGTCGCCGGGCGGTCCGCCCAGGCTTCCCGAGTGCCCCTTTCCTGCAAGACGAACGCGCGAGCCCTTATCGACGCCGGCTGGTATCTTGAGCGTGACGGTCTCGCGCCTCAGTACCATTCCGCTTCCCTTGCAACTCTCGCAGGGCGCGGCGACCTTCCCTGAGCCGCCGCAGAGCACGCACTTTGAAACGCCGGCAACCCGTCGGGTCTGTTGCCCGCTTCCGGTGCACGCCGAGCAGACAACAGTGCGGCTGGATGTTTCACCCGTCCCATGACAAGGAGCGCAGACTTCGGACCGATCGACGTCGATCCTGGTGGTCACGCCTTGCATCGCCTCCTCGAATGTGACACCAAGGGCATACTCAAGGTCGCTCCCGCGCGCGGGGCGGCGGGTTTGAGTAGCCTGAGGCCTGACGTTGCTGAAGATCTCGGAGAATATGTCACGGAAGTTTGCGGCTCCGAAGTTTGCAAAGTCAAACCTGGGGCTTCCAGCTCCCGCATCGGCCGCTTGCTCGGAATAGTACCCGTAGCTGTCATAGATCTCGCGCTTCTTCGAATCAGAGAGAACCTCGAACGCCTCTGAGATTTCCTTGAACCGGTCCTCGGAATTGCTGTTCCCAGGGTTGACATCAGGGTGATACTGCCGCGCCAGCTTTCGATAGGCCTTTTTTATGTCATCGGCCTTTGCATTGCGCGGTACACCCAGCAGTTTGTAGTAGTCAGGACCTTGCATAAGGGATGGCCAAATGGTGATTGTTGGTTCGGTGAAGCGTGACCCGGATTGCTATCACGGGTCACGCCTGCAGAAGTCGCGTTTCACTTCTTACTTCTTTTCGTCAACATCGACGAAGTCGGCATCTATGACCGTGTCATCGCCGCCACTACTTCCCGCAGCCGCACCTGAGGCACTCGTGTCGCCTGGTTGGCCCGCCGCCTGCGATGAAGCTTGCTGATACATGATTTCAGCCAGCTTGTGCGACGATTTTACCAGCCGATCGTAGGCCGCGTTGATCTCGTTGGCATCGGTAGAATCAAGCTTGCCCTTGGCCTCCGCAACTGCAGCCTCGATCTCGCTCGCCGTCGCGGCATCCACCTTGTCGCGATGCTCGGACAGCGTTTTCTCACTCGAGTAGATCATTCCGTCGAGCTTGTTGCGTGCTTCGATGCGTTCGCGCTCCAATCGGTCTTCCTCCGCGTGGGATTCCGCATCGCGCATCATCTTGTCTATCTCATCTTTCGCGAGCCCTGAAGAAGCACTAATTGTGATCTTCTGCTCGCGACCCGTTCCCAGATCCTTTGCGGATACGTTGACGATTCCATTCGCGTCGATGTCGAAGGTCACCTCAACCTGAGGAACACCCCGTGGCGCTGGAGGGATTCCAACGAGATGGAACTTCCCTAGCGTGCGGTTCTGACCCGCCATCGAACGCTCGCCCTGCAGCACGTGTACCTCAACCGAGGTCTGACTGTCGGACGCCGTCGAGAAGATTTCCGACTTGCGAGTGGGTATCGTGGTGTTGCGCTCAATCAGCTTTGTAAAGACGCCGCCTAGCGTTTCGATGCCGAGACTGAGTGGGGTGACGTCCAGCAAAAGCAGATCTTTCACTTCGCCGCCGAGCACCCCGGCCTGAATGGCCGCGCCGACGGCAACTACTTCGTCGGGGTTCACGCCTTTGTGGGGCTCGCGTCCGAAGAACTCCTTGACCATCTGCTGCACCTTCGGTATTCGAGTCGACCCACCAACCAGAACAACTTCGTCGATCTTGTCGGTCTTCAGACCGGCGTCCTCGAGCGCTGCTCGACAAGGACCAATAGTCCTCTGCAAAAGTTCCTCAACAAGCTGCTCGAACTTTGCGCGCGTCAGCTTCATCACGAGATGCTTTGGGCCTGCCTGATCGGCGGTGATGAAAGGTAAATTGATCTCCGTCTCCATCGTCGACGAAAGCTCAATCTTTGCTTTCTCAGCGGATTCCTTTAGCCGCTGCAAAGCCATCTTGTCCTTCGAGAGATCTATGCCTTGATCTTTGCGGAATTCCTCGATGATCCAGTCGATCACTCGTTGATCGATGTTATCTCCACCCAGGTGAGTGTCCCCGTTTGTAGACTTGACCTCGACCACGCCCTCGCCTACCTCGAGAATCGAAATGTCGAACGTTCCGCCACCGAAGTCGAACACCGCAATCGTCTCGTCCTTTTTCTTATCCAGGCCGTATGCCAGCGCTGCCGCGGTCGGCTCATTTACTATGCGCATCACTTCGAGGCCCGCGATCTTCCCCGCATCCTTGGTGGCCTGACGCTGAGAGTCGTTGAAGTACGCCGGCACCGTTATGACCGCCTGAGTAACCTTTTGGCCCAGGTAATCCTCAGCTGCCTGTTTGAGTTTTTGGAGGATCATCGCGGAGATTTCCGGCGGAGACCACTCTTTGTCACCGGCAAAAATTCTGACGTCGTTGCCCGCCCTGGTGACCTTGTACGGCACCATCTTCATCTCTTCGTTCACCTCGTCAAAGCGGCGACCCATAAACCGCTTAATCGAGTAAACCGTATTTTCGGGATTCGTAACAGCCTGCCGCTTTGCAACTTGTCCGACCAGACGGTTACCATCCTTCGTGAAAGCAACAACCGAAGGGGTAGTTCGCGCACCCTCCGAGTTGTTGATCACCATTGGCTCACCACCCTCCATCACCGCAACAACCGAATTGGTGGTACCAAGGTCAATGCCTATTATTTTTCCCATGCTAAATGCCTCCGATAGTGAAAGTCCTGCCGAATAGTAATATCTGAGCGCAACGATGTCAAGTTTTTTTACTAATCCGCGCCTCAGGAATTCTATCGTTGGTCGGTCTGGCAGGTATTCGGGTTGGAGATGGGTTCGGCTGTTGGATTCTTAATCCGAGGTAGGGGGATTCGGGGATGCAGCCGACGCCGGTCTATCGGGGGTTTTCGGAGCTCCGGCGATGGTATAACACTATTCCCACACCTTGGGCGACGTATTCCGCTCCAGAAACCACGAGTGAAGTGAGCACTACGCCATAGAGAAGCGGCAAGAGGAAGATGAGCTTCCCCGTTGTATGAAAGACGAGAAACCACACAATCAGGCCGAGTTCTACTAACGTGTTGATCTTGCCTAACAGTGTTGGTCTAAAGTCTCTGAATCTAGTCAGTCGAAATACAACCAACGCTCCCAGAACGATAAGGAGGTCCCGGCCGACTACTGCTACGGCGAGCCAAACCGGAATCGACGCGAACTGCTGATGAGGTATTGCCATAACGACAAACGCAGCTGTAGTTAGCAGCTTGTCCGCCATGGGATCCAGAAACCGGCCGAGGCTGGATTGCTGCCTATATCTTCTCGCAACATAGCCGTCCGCAAAATCAGTCAAGCTGGCGAGAAAGAACACAGCCAGCGCGACCCCAAAACGCCCGTCGCTCACCAGGTACAGGAATGGCAACATCAGGGCGATCCGAAAAATAGTCAAAAGGTTCGCTGCAGTCCAGGGGCCTCCGTCTGCCACGCCGGAGGGCGGATTTGAATTGCTCATCGGATCGGGGGGAGTTGACATTCTTCGGAGGCGATTATATGAGTCTCGGGGCACAGGCCGCAAATACCCTTCGGTAAAACGCCTGATCAGCGACAGTACTGGGTTGAATGAGGCCTCTTCCCACCAAATGCAGAATCGTAACGCCAAGGGCACGGACGGATGTCAACAAGCATTGCTGCAGTGCGTAGAGAAAAAAAGAGGACGAGATCTGCACATCCAGCGTCTCGTCCTCTACCATTCCGCTCACTTCAGGAATTGAGGAGGCACCTCAATTGCTGCTTTCAGTTAGTATGTTCTTACCACATTCTCACGATCGTATGCAAGCCCGGGCGTCGGTCGGTTCGGTGCCTCGAGTTCAAGCGGAGTTCGTTGGCAGCTGGCTCTGCTTAAGATCCTAGCGCTGCTTGGTGGCTGAAGCCAATGAAGGAACCAGTTCCCTTTTTGAGGGCCGCGGCTGCGATTGACTTGCAAGAGAGCCCTTCCGGTATCGTCTCCGTCCTGATCACCGATGGTTCACCAGTCTTCGAACCGACGACCTGCCTCCGCTCCGAGGGACGGCTGACCGATCAAGCTGTCTCAGTCTCAGATTTCGACTGAAGCTGTGAAGCGCCGAAAAGTATTCGCGCGTACACCTGAAGGCAAGCTCGACGGCGCGGCGGGCTGTTAGATGAGCCGCGTTGATGCCGCGACGGCCTTGCCCAACGCCGGCGATGATTGCAGTCATTAGGTGCTGATAGTGCACCTGGTGGTCTTCACCGGCGATCCTGTTGATGAGGAACAGGTCGGACTCGTCGAGTTGGTCAATTCTCTCCTCGAAAGCACCGCTGGTGAGGTCGGCAACAACCTGAAATCGCGCCGCTACGTCGGTGACGTCCAGTACGCTCAAACTTCCGATGAAGTCGCGGATCTCGCTTTCTGGAACAACATACTTCTGCGGGGTCTTTCCTGCCGGCGGCTCCGTAGCCTCTTTCTTGCCTTCTCGTTTTGTCATAGTCGCACCTCTCGCTGCATTAAAGTCACCTGTTGAAGCTCCGGCATCGTTCAAGTACCGTTAGAGAGCCGGATCTTCGCGGGTTCACACCTTGCTTCAGATATGTTTTTCTGCGCGTGCAACCCAGAGAGTTGAGTTCCGCTTAACCTGCCGCCTTGAAGCGATCTACAAGAGAGCTCGGCCAGAGTTGTTAGCGTTTGTCCGATCCTCCGCGGCCCGTCTTCGGTGCTCCGCTACTACTCTCCGCGGGTCGCGCAAACTGTGGTCGATGTCACTTCAGGCGGATAGTACACAAGAACTCCCGACAAAGTCCTTAACAGGAAATTAATTAGTTCTTAGCGAGTTCTTAGCGAGTTCCTCTTTGTCGATTCACGCCTGACCAAGCGCCTCCCGGTCATTCTCTCGTCAGGGGATGACCGCCAAAACCGATTGTGAGCTACGCTACGTAAGCAGAAGACAACCAAGGGATGACGCGGCCGCTCTTGTCCTCTACACTTTGGTTTTGGGTCGTCTTTCAAGCGCAACAGAGCTTGCGATGGACGAAGTGGCTTGTGATCCGATCACCGGATCACCATGTGTTCAACACATATGCGCTTGCCAGCAGAAATAACAGGTACTACAATGCACGCGCAATCAGTATCTTCTTCTGCCTTTTCGCTTTTGGCCCGTTTCAATTCGCGTCGAATCGTACTCCTGGGTAAGGGCGAAGTCCTCGATGGAAACTAACTCTAGATGGGATGGTTGAAATTCTTAAAAGGTCGGTACGAGGGATGAGCAAACCCGTTTACAACTTCGGGCCGTTCCAACTGGATATCGGGGAGCAAATTCTGCTACGGGACGGACAGACTCTGCCCCTAAAGCCGAAGGTCTTTGATGTATTGGCCGCGCTGGTCGAAAGTAGTGGCCGCGTAGTTTGCAAAGATGAACTCTTGAAACAGGTCTGGGCCGATAGCATTGTCGAGGAAGGCAACCTCACGGTGAGCATATTCGAGATTCGGAAGGCTTTGGGTGGGAGAGCGAATGGGCACAAATACATCGAGACAGTTCCGCGACGTGGTTACCGTTTTGTGGCGTGCGTGACGGAAGGAGCGCGGCAGATAACAACGGTGCGGACGGAAGATGTAGATGTGGCACATTCCAGTATTGCTGATGACTCAGCCAGCGTGGGGACGGGTAAGGCAGCGATCGCGGTACTTCCGTTCACGACCATCGGGCCGACGGGCAGTGAGTATCTTGGTCTGGGGATGGCTGACGCGTTGATAACCAGGCTCAGCAATTTGAGGCGTGTGACCGTTCGGCCGACGAGCTCGGTCCGCAAGTACGATGGAACCCAGGACCCGGTTTTGGTGGGGAAAGACCTGGGCGTTGAATGGGTGCTCGATGGCAGTGTGCGTAAATCGGGAAAGCGGCTGCGATTGACGCTGCAACTGGTAAACGTTGGGGACGGCGCTCTTGTGTGGGCGGAGAAATTCGATGAGAAGTTCACGAACATTTTCGCGGTGGAAGACTCGATCTCCGAACAAGTAGCGAAAGCGCTCGCCCCGAGACTCACTGGAGAGGAAAGAAGGCTACTAGCAAAGCGATATACGGAGAATGCCGAAGCCTACGAAGCATTTCTGAGGGGCCGTTATTTCTTCGACCGGAGAACCGCAGAGGGTCTGACGAAAGGGATTGAGTGTTTCAATCAAGCGATCGCGCTCGACGCGAATTTCGCGCTAGCCTACGCGGGACTAGCAGACAGCTATAACCTGCTCCACTCTTATAACGGGCTTCCGTTGCGGGAGTCCGACCAAATGGCGGAGCGCGCCCTGTTGAAAGCCTTGGAACTTGACCCGCAACTTGCAGAAGCTCGCGCTTCTCTCGGACACCTCAGAACTCGCCAATGGGATTGGTCCCGCGGTGAAACGGAATTTGAGCGAGCAATCGAGCTTAACCCAAACTACGCAATTGCACATGCGTGGTTTGGGATTCACCTAGTTCTAAGAGGAAGGGTCGAACAGGCTTTAGCACAGGCCGAGAAGGCCCAAGGTCTGGATCCGCTGTCGCTTACGATAAACTTCTGCGCAGCATCGCTTTTGTATCTCGCGCGACTGTACGATCGGGCGACAGAGCAGTTTCAGAGAACCCTCGAGTTAGATCCCGACTTCGCGGTGGCGCATTTTGGCTTGGGTCACACGCATGAGGCCCGGGGAGAGTATAAAGAGGCTGCACTTGAGTATCAGAAGGGACGGGGTAGCCTGGGAAACGTTCCAGAAGTTACGGCATCTCTAGGACGCATCCATGCATTGCTCGGCAGGAAGGCAAAGGCACGGGAGGCGATAGATGAATTGACTCGCATGTCAACTACGGAGCATGTTCAATCCGGTTTCATTGCAGGGATTTACGTGGCCCTTGGAGAAGCGGATCATGCCTTCCATTGGCTTGAGAGGGCATATACAGAACGCGATGAAGATCTCTGCCTGCTCAAGGTCGACCCACGGCTAGACAGCTTGCGGGTCGACCCGAGATTTGTGAGCCTCTTGCAAAGAGTTGGTCTCTCGAATCCGTCGAACCAGTTCACATCATCAGAATGACTGTTCTAACTTCCACGTGCGGTCAGGCTGACTGAATTAAATACCGCAGAAATCTACCAAGAATTCCAGATAAGCTAAGCCATTGCTGGAATAAGGTCCCCGCGCGACCGAGCGGCATCACGTTTGAAAGACTCCAACCCTGAGAACTCAGTATTCGATATCCGGCATCGGCGAAACCTATGGAGTGGCTCAAGGACGACCTAAAAAGGTACACGGCGAAGGGCTTGGTTCTGCTCGCATGCTTAACGTTGGCGGGTGGTTTTCTGATTGGTCGGGCAACTATGGAGCTAGCCACCGGGGGCTCAAGAAGACTCCTCGTATGGTTGCTCCTGGCTCTGATTATTGCGCTAACGTCAGCGAAACATGCCTTGTTCTTCAAGAACGGAAGCGCGGTCTCCTTCCCGGAGGTGCTGATATTTCTTGCCGTCATAATGTTGGGGCCATACCACGGCGCAATGCTTGGCGTTGTTGATGTATGTTTATCGAGCTGGCGACTGAGGTTCAGGCCGACGAACTACCTCATGAATCTCTCCAACATCTCCATTTCGGTCTACGCTTCTGGCAAGGTCTACTATGCGGTTGCGGCCCGAATGCAGATTCTAGAGCCGGTGGGAACCGGCCACAGAGCGTTGACGTTGGCCGTACCACTTGTTGCAATGACGCTGGCCTATTATGTTGTGCAGTTCGCTATACCCGCACTCGTGTCGATGCTCACGTCTCTGATCAAGATCAAGGACAGGATTCTAGGGACATTCCCATGGGAGCCGATATCACTTCTAGCCTGTGCGGCAATGGCTGGATTGATCGACTATTCCTTCCTCAATTTCGGGCTTGTTACAACGGGCGTCATAATGCTCGGGCTAATGCCTATCCCAGTGGTGATCTACTACACGTTTAAGACTTACCACGACAAGCTCGGAGAACAACAGAGTCACTACCAAAAACTCACCAGCGTTTACGACTCGATTCTTGAAATGCTGGCCATGGCGATTGACGCCAAAGACGACGTCACCCATGATCACATCCAGCGTGTAAAGCTCTTCGCAAGGCGAATGGGTGAAGCGGTCGGACTCTCTGAGCTAGAGATTGAAGCGCTCAAGGCCGGAGCGCTACTTCACGACATCGGAAAGATTGGCGTGCCCGCCTATATACTCAACAAGCCGGGCAAGCTCACCGAGCACGAGTTCGAGCAGATGAAGATGCATACAATCATCGGTGCTGACATGCTCTCGAACGTCGACTTCCGATATCCGGTCGTTCCGATAGTTCGCCATCATCACGAGCGATGGGACGGCCGCGGCTATCCAGATGGTCTGAAGGGAGAAGGAATTCCGATTACCGCACGAATCCTCACACTCGTGGACAATTACGACGCGCTGCGATCAGACCGGCCTTACAAGACCGGAATGACTCGAGAGGCGGCGCTCGCGTACATAAAGGAAAATGCCGGCACTTTCTTCGATCCAAACCTGGTGGAAACATTCCTCGCGATGGCCGATCAACTCGAGTACGAGGCAGTGAACTTCAAACCAACGCCGTCCAATAAACCCATTAGGGTAGAAAGCGCGGCAATGGCGAATGCACGACCAGCCGCCGGGTTCGACACTGCCCCTCAGGTCGACCGCGCCGCCGCTGCCCTCAACTCAATCGCCGAAACAAATCAGCGTGTGACTGCCCTGTACGAGATGTCTCGCACGCTTTCGAGCATCATCTCGCTGGAAGACACCGTCGCCATACTATCGAATCGGCTCTCTAAGCTGATCCCCTTTACCACCTGTGCAATCGCTCTGTTTGACGCATCACGATCTGAATTTGAGATAGTACACGCGACCGGGTTACACGCCGCGAGGTTCATGAAACACCGAATGCCGGCGGAAGCCGGAATCACGGGCTGGGTTATCACCAACCAGCGGCCGATGTACAACACCAACCCCGCGCTGGACCTCGCGTTCCTGGGTTCAGAGGCCGCCGGTGCCTATAAGGGCGTCGTTGTGTTCCCGCTGGTAAAGAACTCAGAGCCGCTGGGCGCAATCGCGCTATATTCCACCGAGCTGACGGCTTATGCGAGCGAGCATATCCAGTTGATGGAGTCGATCTCTCAGCCGGCCTCTGATGCTATTTACAACGCCCTAACCTTCGAGCAGGCTCAGCGAGGTTCGTTTACGGATTCAGCGACCGGCATGGTCAATGAACGCGCGCTGATCAACCAATTCGAACGAGAGCTCTCACTAAGCCGCAAACACGGGACGCCCCTTTCGCTGATCGTGGTTAGGGTCGACCACTTCGGATTTGCCGGCGGCGAGGGAGACGGCGGCAAGGAACAAGCCCTCGCAGAACTGTGGAGGCTGACTACGAAGCAAGTGCGAGAGGCTGACATGGTAGCGCGGTACGAGGGTGACTCCTTGATTGCCTTACTGCCGGACAGCGGTGAGATTGAAGCCGCCGAGGTATGTGGCCGCATAGGAAGAGAGATTGTGATGGCGGGTTTGGCGCACGATTCTTCCGTGTGCGTGGGTTCCGCGACGACCCTGGGTGACGACGACAGCTTTGAGGAGCTTCTGCGCGCCGCACGCACTGCGAGCATCGATTGTGTTGGAACGATGTCAGACTTGGCATTCCTCAACTTTGCAAGCCAGCCCGCAAAAGTACCGAGTTAGGAAAACGCGTACCGGCCTTTCGCCGAAGCGTTACCCTCTAATCTCGCCCTTCAACCAAGCGGCCTTGTGGGTCCGGGATTACGGATGCCGCAAGTGAGTAGCAGCTACACGCAGGGTAGTTGATACACAACTACCATAACATCAGTCTTGATCATACTTACCGTCACACGCCCGATAGTGTGTAGCGGGTTCCCATTTTCACCGCCACCCTCAGTCCTCCTCTCGATCCTCTAAGTTGCTGACTTCACACGTCTGAATTCTTGTACACCCGTCTTCCTGACAGCGGCACACACATTGCCCAGTCAAGGGTGCAAGAAAGAACGGGTTGCTAAGGCTGCTCACTAGTTGCAGTCACAACCCGATTACAAAAATAAGAACTACAAAGGAGACCATGATGAGAAACGAAATCAAGATAGTGGAAGATGGAGTCATCTTCGAGTTGGAAATCGAAGAGGTGGAAGAAGTCGTTGCGCCTACCTGTCTGATAGGTGGGTAGAGACTTAACACACTAGCCTGCGAAGGGCGCGGTGATAGTGCACTGAACCGCATCATCCATAGCAAAGATCGCAAAGGATGATGCGTAAAGTCGAAGCCACCGCGCCCTTCGTACGCGCACCGATATATGGACACCCAACAACATCAAGATGGGTCATATTGCCTGTTCCCGCCACGGCTCGCCAAAGAAGTCGACATCACCGAGCAAGTCGAAGCGGGCGTGGCGCGATACGTCGTGCGGAACGCTGCCACCTCTCGCTACTTCATCCTAAAGCAACTCGAGTACAAGATCCTCAGTCAGTTCGATGGCTCGCTGACAGCTTCGGATGTCGCCGGCGTCAAGTCGCCGGGCATAGCTCCTCGCGTCTCGCTGCCAACGCTTGTGAGATTTCTGGGCAAGCTGGATTCACTTGGGCTATTGGCTCGTGGCGGCGCTGATGATCCGATCGCTGCTCACCAGCAAGGACGCGGGCTGTACATCAGGTTCCGGCTTTTCAATCCTGACAAGTTGCTGTCCTTTCTCGACCGGACACTTGGATGGGCGCTCACCAGCGGCTCTATTGCCTGTTCATTCGTCGTGATGATACTCGTCGCATTTTGGATGCTCGCTAGAGCGAATGAGGTCCCTGCATACACCTCATATCTGTATCGCGAATACGGAATTGCGGTAATCCTGGGTATCGCTCTGACGATCACCGCCTTGCACGAATTCGCCCACGGGCTGGCTTGCAAGCACTTTGGCGGCGATGTGCGTGAGATGGGTGTGTTGCTGATTTACTACGTTTTGCCGGCGTTTTACTGCAACGTTACGGATATCTACCGAATGGGCCGCAAGCACGAGCGGATGTGGGTGATCTTCGCCGGCATCTACTGGCAACTGCTCGTGAGCGCGCTCGGTGGCTTGTTATGGGTTATTGCGACGCCATACACGCTGCTGGCGGACCTTGCAATGCTGGTGTTTATCGGCGGGTCATTCAATATCCTCATCAACTGCAACCCGCTAATCAAACTCGACGGCTATTACGCTCTTTCACAGGCACTCGGAGTCGTTAATTTGCAGGGACGTTCCTCGGAATATACTCGATCGCTGTTTGCTCGTCTCCTGGGAGAGCCAGCGAAAAATGTAGACTCTCAAAGGCCTCTGGTCTACCTCACCTATTGGATCTGCTCGATTCTCTACTCAGTGATACTGATCTGGCTGATCCTCGGATGGGTGAGCGGCGAATTGATGGATGGGTTGCGGTTTTTCGGCGTGCTGCTCACGGTGGTTCTGGCGGCACTGCTCACTGAGAGATGGTGGAAACCGATCCTGATCAAAGGAAGCGCCGTTATTGAATCAGTGATTCGAACCCACCTCTTGAAGACAACATCAAGCACGATTGGAGGAGTACAAACCATGTCAGCGCCAGCATCGATCCAAAACCCGGTTTCCGGCCAGGAGAATCCGCACGTCCCGGCTCGAACAAAGTGGCTGCCCAGACGCAAGCGGGTAATCAAGTTTGGGTTTGCGCTTATTGTCATCGCGGTGCTGATCGCTCCGTGGGAGGCCGCCACCGGCAGCGATTGCACTCTGCTCTTGCCTCCGGATCGCGAAGGAGTAGTCCGGGCCAATACTGACGCGGTGCTCGCGGAAATCTATGTTCAGCCTGGCGACGCCATTGCCGAGGGAGCAAAGATCGCGCGTCTCTCAAACCCTGACATCGACGACCGCCTTACACAACTGAGCGCCGAAATTGACCGGCTCAACAACAACAACTCGAAAATCGAGGATGAGCTGCGGGTACGAAGCGAGAACGTTCTCTCCGCCAACTTCAAGGAGTTTGACAGCAAGCGTCTGGCAAATGAGCTTAAGGACGAGTCTACGCAAATCGCAAATGCTGACGCAGAAGCGAGTACGCAGCGCACTTCGAGCGGACGGCCGCTTCCGCCCTCGCTCGCGATTCTTCAATCGGAGATAGAACTGAAGCAGATCGAACTCGAGCACAACCGTAGAGAGGTGGGTCGCTACAAAAAGCTCCTGGATCAAGGGCTAGTCGGGGAGCAGATTTATGATCGAGCTGCCGCAGAGGCTCGTTTGAGCGAAGCTGGATTGCATGCCGCCCGTTCGCGGCTCGACGCTGCACTTGTAGACCATCGGCGGCTCACAACCGGCGCCCAGACAAATTCGCTTGTGGCAGAAACTGAAGCACGCGCCGCCCGCTCAAACTTCGAGTCGCTGATCGCCGAACTCCATTCTAACCGCCAGCAAGTCGAATCTCTCCGGCTGAGGCACGAGATGTTAAACCGCGAATCCGAGGGAATGGCATTAGTCGCCCCGAAATCGGGCGTCGTGCTTGGGGACGATCTACGCAAGATGGTCGGCCGCCGCTACGGCAGGGGGGAAGAGATTTGTCGCGTCGGTGAGATTGGAAACTTCCTTCTCAAGATCGATGTGAGTGAACGGGAGATTGCCAGCGTCAAACTTGATAGCCTTGTCCGTTTCAAGCTGAAGACTGTTCCCGGACGAGTATTTACCGGCCGGGTCTCAAAGATAAACGCCGAACCAATACCTAATCAGTATGCGCAACGCTTCTATCCGGTAGAGGTGTTGATAGAGGACTCCGACGGGATACTGCGACCCGGGATGACCGGCTACGCGCGAATCAGCTTCGGCCGTCAGTCGATTGGCCTTATCCTGGCGGAGAAGGTCTGGCAGGCTCTGAGACCCGAACTGTGGCTATTCTAACCCTGTGCTTGCTCAATCGGGAACGTGTTAATTCAAATGGAGGGAGTTAGGATGAGCGCTCAAGCAATTGGTTTTGGTCCTGCCGCGTCCTCCGCTTGGGTCGAGGTCGATCATCGGGAAGCTGAACCAGCGAAGGACAATCACAATATTATCAATAGAATACGCTTTGAAATGCTCTACCAACTATGCTTCACTCCGGAGCCAACCCCTGAGCAATTAGCAATGGAGGAGTTTCTGTTGGAGTGCGATTAGGCATCCGACTGACAGAAGTTATTGCGCAGGTAGTAAAGAGATCTCGAGCCCGCCGGCGTCAGCGGATGGTGCGTGTACGGCGTCGGAGGTAGTCCATCAGAATGTACTGGCCAAGCGTCAGGGTCGTGGTGAAGTACGCCTTGCCCTGACATATCTCGGTCACCCGTTTGACGAAATCAACCAGATAGTAATCGTCCGCAAGCATGAAAGTATTTATCATTATTCCGCTGCGCCGGCACGCGGCTACTTCGCGGAATGTTTCGCGCAGGATCATCGGGTCCAAACCCATCGGGTTCTTGTAGATTCTTCCGTCTTGCATCGTCATCGCCGAAGGCTTTCCATCGGTGATCATTATGATCTGGCGCATGTCCTTACGCTGGGACATCAGGATCCTGCGTGCAAGCTTCAAACCTTCCCCGGTGTTAGTGTGATACGGTCCGACTTGTACGCGCGCCACGGCCGAAAGCGGGATTTCTTCGGCGGAATCGTGGAAGAGCACGACACGAAGGCTGTCGCCCGGGTACTGAGTCCGGATCAGATGCGTTAGCGCCAGCGCGACTCGCTTGGCCGGTGTGAACCGGTCTTCACCATAGAGAATCATCGAATGCGAGCAGTCGAGCATCAATACCGTTGCGCACGAACTCTGATACTCAGTCTGATGAACCATCAGATCCGCATATTCGAGATTGATCGGAACTCCCAGCCCTTCGCGCTGGATAGCCGACCGAAGCGTCGCGGTTACGTCCAGGTTCAACGTATCGCCAAACTCGTAGCGTTTTGGAGCCTCGCTGGCCTCGATGCCGGTCGAGAGCTGATTGGTATCGTGGCGGCCAAGAGACGATTTCCCAAGGGATGCGATGAGTCCCTTCAGCGCCTTGAATCCGAGGAAGTCGAGGCCCTTGTCAGTCATCTCAAACTTAACGCTGCGCTCGACTGGCTTGCCAGTGCGGCCCGATTGTGTGGCAAGGCGACTCGATTGTTGTAGGTTAAGCGTAGGCGCCTCACCTAGCGAGAGATAGCCCTCATCGATGAGCCTTTGAATCAAGCGGTCGAGCAACGCTGAAACTGCCTGTTCGTTTAGCTCGCCTCTCTCATCTGAGAGCGATTGAATCTCTTCATCTGACAGCAAACCTTCCATCAGCGCACGCATGATTGCGTCGCGCAGCGCTTCTAAGGTGCGCTCCTGTTCGTCGCCCCAGTAGCGCGAATACTGGCTCTCATACCCGCTCTGTAAGAGGAAATCGGAGAGCCGCTCGAGCAGGTCTTCGAGACTCAGAGCCTCCCAATCGACGCCGTCCCACTTTGTGTATTTCGTGAAGGGCATAACGGGCTGCTGCCTGTCTCGTGAAGCGTGACCGCGATACGTGACGATGGGTGCAGGCGCAAGCAAGCGGTTGGAAAGGGTGACTTGCCGCATTACTCCACAAAGGAGCCCTAAACGGGGTGGCAAGCCGCACTTCCCGACGGCCCGCCCGCCCGCCCGTCACCCATCATTCATCACACCACTCACTTCTCCGACTTTTTTTCGATGGCAAGAATATCGCCGGTCGTGAACAGATAAGTTCGTAGCGCCTCATCGAACTTTGGGTCTCGGCGCCGAATCCATTCCAAAAGCATCGAAGCGTGTTCCTTCTCTTCGTCTCGGTTGTGCTCGAGGACCCGGCGCAGTTCGTCATCATCGGTGACATCGGTGCGCTGTCCGTACCAATCGATCGCTTCGAGTTCCTCCATTAGCGACCGGATGGCCCGAGCCATGTCCCTGGTTTCCGGCTTCAATATCTCGTACGGTGCGTGCCATGCGCTGGGCATTGTAATAATTGCTCCTTTCTTGAACAGATTGGGTGATGTGCTATCTAATTTACTTTTCGCGAGCGGCTGAAGCTGTCATAACCCTGGTCTCGCGGCTCTTTTTTGGCCGCAATGTATCCTCGTTCTTCGCTGCGGCCGATCTTCTTGTGGGCGTGCAGGCCTTCAAGGATCAACTCGCACGCAGACACTAGCACCTGGGCGTGGGATTCTTCAGCCAACCCCGAATACGCCGCTGCGGCGATCAAGCCGTTCACGTGCCGGAAACTCTTCAGACACAAGTCGGTGCTATCAGTGTCGCTGACGCGAATCGACCCGCCATCGTTGAACCAGGCGATGATCTCCGAACAGTCGATGTGTTCGAAGTATGCCTCGAACGTCTTGCCCACCGCAGTCCTTATAAGATCGCGGGCGACGGCATTCGCGCCTCGCTGCTCGCCTTCGTATTCAAGCTCGATCTTGCCGGTGATCGAGGGCAGCGCCGCATAAATATCGCATATGCGCGGAACGATCTCAGGCTCGCCCGTAGCAACCTTGCGCCGTTCGGCATTAGAGATGACATTCTCGAGCGCCGAAATTGGAAGCCGCTGGCTGACTCCCGAACGCTTGTCCACCCGCTGGTCCGCATCGGGCTTCGAACGCGATCTGCTCGACCGCGCGCCTGATGAACTCGGGCACGTTGGCACTGAGCCCATCACGGCTCAACCACGACTCTTGTCTGGTGATCTCGACGCCCTCCTCGACGCTGGAGGGATAATGCGTGTTGATCTCGGAACCAATGCGATCCTTCAGAGGGGTAATGATCTTGCCGCGGGCGGTGTAGTCTTCGGGGTTCGCCGAAAACACCAGCATTACATCGAGAGGCATTCGGATCGGATAACCCTTAATCTGAACATCGCCCTCCTGCATGATGTTGAACAAACCCACCTGCACTTTGCTCGCAAGATCGGGGAGCTCGTTGATCGCGAAGATGCCGCGATTCGCGCGAGGCAGCAACCCGTAGTGTATCGTCAGCTCGTCGGATAGCAGGTGGCCGCCACGCGCGGCCTTTATCGGATCGAGATCGCCGATTAGATCGGCAATGGTCACATCAGGCGTTGCCAGCTTCTCGACGTACCGCCGGTCCCGAGGGACAAACGTCACCGGAGTCTGGTCGCCCCTCTCTTCGATCAACAGCCGGCAAGCCTTGCAAATCGGCGCATATGGATTGTCGCTGATTTCGCAACCTTCGATCGCGGGCGTTTGTTCATCGAGCAACCCCAGAAGCTCACGCAGAATTCGGCTCTTTGCTTGCCCGCGGAGCCCCAGCAGGATGAAGTTGTGGCGTGACAGCAGAGCGTTGATTACCTGGGGAACAACCGAATCCTCATAGCCAACAATTCCGGGAAGAACTGTCTGACGGCGCTCGAGCCTGACCAACAGGTTTTCGCGCAACTCGTCTTTGACAGAGCGATGACGGATGCGGGTTTCGGAAAACTCGCTCGATTTCAACTCCGCGATCGTGCCTGGAAGGTGCATCGACTCAGCCTTTGCCGAAGATCTTCTTAAAGACTCTCAGAAACCCGCCCTTCTTTTTGTCCTTTTCGTCATTCGTTTTCTTATCGTTCGAGTCCTTGTCAGAACTCTTCACGGTTGCGGGCTGAGTCTTCTGGTCCTTTTTCAGATCAGGAGGAGGTTGAGCCTTGTTGACATCGGTGGGTCGCGTGTCGCCGACGGTCTTCACTGATGGAGGCGTCTCGGCTCTCGGCGAGGGTTGAGGAACTGGGTGGTCCACATTCGGTTGGCGCAGACTTCTTGTCGGCGGCTTCGGCGGCAAGAGCTGCCGCCTTTGGATTTGGTGTCCCACTGAAATCGCCGGTAGCGAGCGCCTTGTCCTTCTTCTTTACTTCGGGAACTGCAGCTTCTGTTCCGTCATCCGGCTCGACACTCACCTGCGGTGCGGCGGCAACACTAGCAGCGCTGTCGGCTCGAGGCTGGCTTAGGTGGAGCTGGACTAGCCTCAGGCTCGGAGTTAACAATCGGGGTGGATACGCGAGCCTTTGGGAGAAAGAGTATCGATGCTGCGGTTATCACCAGGGCGCCGATGAATAGGCCTGCTCCAATAAGCGACCACCATTTGTTTCGCTCTTGTGCGGAACCTTCGCGAGTGAGCCGGGCACCGTCAATATCACAAAAGCTCAACTCGTCGGCGAAGGAATCATTGCAGACCGGACATATCTTCATAGTCGTCTCCGGCTAACAAGTGCTTTGATGCAAGTGTGTGAGGACGCGGCTATTGTACCACCCATGGCAAATTGGGTTCAAACGGCGACTTTGACGCATTTGCAAACACGCCGACAACTACCTACAGCTATGACGGTTCGAACATCTCAAACTCCAAAGGTCGTCTGACCCGCGTTAGTTCAAGCGAAAGCGTGTACGACTACCTCGAGTTCGATCCTCTGGGTCGCGTCAAACAAACCAAGCAGACCACTACTGGCGGAGCGGCTCAGGGCTACGCTCTCAGTTACACCTACAATCTCGCCGGAGAGATGAAAACCGAGACCTATCCGTCCGGACGGATAATTACCACTGGCTACGACACCGCGGGTAGGATAAACCAGGTTTCAGGCCAGAAGACCGCCGAGCCGGACAAGACTTATGCCTCGGCTTTCAGCTTTGCGGCGCACGGGGCGGTCAGTTCCATGCAGTTGGGCAACGGTAAGTGGGAGCATACGCTGTTCAACAATCGGCTGCAGCCAATTGAGATCGGGCTTGGAGCGAACATCGATGATGCCGGGACGTTGAAGCTGGAATACACCTACGGAACGACCGCCAACAACGGGAACGTCTTGACGCAAAAGATCACCGCGCCCAAGACGGACAGCTCCAATTTGGTGCTCACTCAGACCTACACGTACGACGCCCTCAACAGATTGCTGACCGCCAGCGAGAACGGCTCGCCCGCCTGGAGCCAGAGTTACGACTACGATCGCTTCGGTAACCGGGCGGTTCATTCCGGGTCATACATTCCGACGCCTCGGCAAACACCGACCTCGAATTCCCTGAGCGACTTGCCCCTGTTGTTCAATCAAAACACCAACCGAATCATCGCGACGACTGACTATGCGTACGATTCTGCCGGCAATCTGAAGTCGATGCCGGACCCGGCTCAAGGGAACCCACCGGACGTTATGACCTACGACGCCGAGAATCGGCAGAAGACCTATTCGGCTGCGGGAGGGGCAGCGACAAGTTACACCTACGACGGGGATGGTCATCGAGTCAAGAAGGTACTTCCAGGAAATCCATCGCCAACGACGATCTTCGTGTATAATGCGGCTGGGCAACTCGTCGCGGAATACACGAGCGACCCGGTACCGCCACCACAGGGCGGAGGCGGCACTAGCTATTTGACAAGCGATCATCTAGGCAGCACGCGAGTGGTGACGAGCGCAGCAGATGCGGGCGGGAATGTTACCGTTAAGGCGCGATATGACTACTTGCCCTTTGGCGAGCAGATCGAATCGGACCGCGGGAGCCGCTTCTTGGTAACTGGTTACGTCACGAGCGATGAGACCCGCCAGAAGTTTACCCAAAAGGAAAGAGACATTGAATCGGGGCTGGATTACTTCGGAGCAAGGTACCCAAAAAGAAAGAGACAATGAATCAGGGCTGGATTATTTCCTGGCGAGATACTATTCGAGGCAGCACAGGGAAGGTTCACAAGCTCGGATCCAGAAAATGCTGGCGCTCTCCCGGATGATCCGCAAAGCTGGAATGGCTATGCTTACGCTCGTAGCAACCCTCTTTTGTTCGTTGATCCTGATGGACAAGAATTCGTAGTTTGCGGTCCGAATGGCTGCGGAACCCTCACCGATGATCAATTCTACGAACAGCGGAAGAACTTCAAAAAGTTAGGCTTCACCTTCACTGGGAGTGGAGATTTCTTTGAGGGCGGGGACGTTATATCCCCAGATGGACAAGTAGTTGCCAGCTATCAGCAGACTAGTATTGATTTGTTCGGTCCGGAGGGGCGCGCCAGAAACCTGGCTTATGAGTTACGTGAAAGATTCGATGATCCAAGCACCTACGTCAGAGCTGCCATTGGTATAGCTCTCGGTCGAGCACTCCGTAGCGAGCGGTCATTCGCGCCAAAGGGGAAAAGTGTCGGCGCAATGAGGCGCTTGGATTACGAGGCGAGTCCGAAGCATCGGCCAACTGCCAGAGGTAGGATCAGTAAAGCGCCAACCAATGGACAAGAAGCCCTCGATACGTCAGGCCAGGTTAAGGGAACATCTCCTCGCCGCGTAGGAGTCGACCCGCAGACTGGTGAATATGTAGTATTCGACGAAACGTCGCCGGGCAAGTTTCACGGACACGTGCGTACTTGGAATGAACTCACACCAGAGATGAAGAGGGCCCTTACAGATTCAGGTATGGCAAGTTCTAGAGGAAAGCCACAATAGGAAGCGGAAATGACGCGTTGTTATGATGGAGTAAAGCCGATGACTCGCACCGAAGCGATGGCCGCTTTTGCTTTGGGAAAGCCGGATATGGTTTGTGATGCGCTTATCCGACTCACTTATCATGATCCTGATCGGCGGTGGGTTCAGGATCAGTGTATTTCGTGGGCACGACACCCGAATGTGGATATCAGAGGGGCTCGCTGTCACTTGCTTAGGTCACTTGGCACGTATTCACACCAGACTTGATCTTAGAAAAAGCTTTACCGCTCTTGGAAGAACTTCTCAGAGATCCTTCAGTAGCTTCGAGGATCTGAAGATCGCCCTGGATGACATCAAGACATATCTGGGAATCGACGTTAAGGTCGGGCGTCATTCAATGCGTTAGGCACCGCATCAAGACTGACAATACCCAATATTTGTGAGACACAGCGACAAGTGACGCACGGGGGGCCAACCGGAGCGCGCGGCGGCGGTGTAGATTTCCGCCGCAAGCGCGAGGAAGATATCGGATGACCCTTCCGCTTAGACTACTACTCTCGCGACCAGAGAACTTTGAACTAAGAAAGCTTAGTCCTGCCTGTTTTGCTGGTAGTGTTGAACGAACGCAGTAACAAACTCGACGACCTTGTTTTGTTGGCGTCGAGGTAGCTTAGAAACTTCCTCAAACGCCTGGCGCACTTTCCCTACGGGTTTACTCTTCCCAGTTTTGACCATCCGCGTGACAGCACTTCCGTTGAGCATATTCTCGATACGCACGCCGAGCGCATCGGCCATCTTAGGGAGCACCTCTGAGCGAGGAGGCTTCTCGCTGCGTTCCCAGAAAGCGATGTTGGCCTGCGGCACTCCGATCATTCGAGCGAGCTCGTACTGGCTTAGGCCTGCCGCCTTGCGAAGCTCTGCCAACCGCACTCCCTGCTTCGGTCTTGTCTCGGTCAACGTTCTTCCCATAGCGCTGGGATTATACGGCCGGTTTCCTGACTGACTCGGTTTGGTGGAAGATTTTGCTTGCATCGCGAGTAGTATACTACTTATACTGTGACCGTTCAAAGTAGCGGACTGGCTGAGCAACTTTCTGCTTGACAGGTTTTTGGAAAACGGCCGGAAGCCGAAAAGCAAGTTGAGATGCTGATCGACAAGGCTGAGATCGAGCAAGTGAAGCGGGCTAACGACCTGGCGGCGCTGGTTCGGGGGCGCGGGGTGAAGCTCACGCGGCGAGGCAAGCAGCTTGTCGGGCTTATGTCCTTTCCACGAAGACCATGAGCCAAGCTTCATAGTCGATCCAAAGAAACAACTCTGGAACTGTCTGGGTGCGTGCAACGAAGGCGGAGACGTCTACCGGTTCGTGATGAAGGCTGACAACGTGGACTTCCGCGAAGCACACGCGAGGCTCGGCGGCGGTGAAACTCAGCGCGAAGCCGGTCAGCGCTGATGATCTTCACTGGCTCGAGCGAGCGGTCGAGCACTACCACAAGAGACTACTCGAGACGCCGGCGGCGCAAGACTACTTGCGATCGCGTGGCATCACTGCGCCGGAGATCATCGCAAGCGTTTCGGCCTGGTTACTCGGATGGAACGCTCGCGGAGAAGCTGCCGACAGAAGGCAAAGCGGCGCTGCGGCGGATCGGAGTGCTGACGGGCTCGGGGCGGAGCTGATGAGTGGCTGCGTGGTTTTTCCTTTAGTCGCTGCTCCCAGTGGCCAGGTGGTTTCGCTTTACGGCCGGCACGGCGAGCGGCGGCAGCATCTTTACTTGCCCGGCGAGCGGCGCGGAGTCTTCAACCCTCAAGGCGCTCGCAACACCGATGAAGTGATTATCGCCGAGAGCGTGATCGATGCGGCGGCGCTGTGGTCGGCAGGCCTGAGGAACGTGATTCCGATCTACGGCACAACGGGCTTGACTGAGGAGATCGTCGAGCATCTTCGCGAGTGTCGAGTGAAGCGAGCGGTGTTGATGATGGACTCAGACGAAGCGGGCCGCGCGGCCGCCGTCGAGATCGCGGCCAAGCTTCGAGAGGCAAGCATCGAAGCGCGTGCGGTGGAGTTGTCGGCGAAGGATCCATCGGAGTTCATCGCGCAGGGCGGCACGCGTTAATGAAGTCCGGGCGATCGTCGCGCCGGCTGTGATCGAATCGAGCGAGGAGCATGCGGCGGGCACGTCCTGAGATCGAAACGACGCCCGACGGAGCGACAACCTTCTCGCTCGACGGGCGTGAGTATCGGGTTCGTGGGCTTTCTCCTAACGGGCTTGATCGGTTGAAAGTGAACTTGCGGCTCAAGGTCGGCGCGGCGTTTCATCTCGACACCATCGATCTGTACCAGGCGCGGGCGCGCACGCAGTTCGCCGAGAGCGCGGCGAAGCTGTGCAGGACCGGTGAGCAACAAGTCAGTGCGGACTTGCTGCAGTTGATCGAACACCTTGAAGCGGCGCGGTTGTCGATGCGCCGTGCTGACGACGTCGACCGAATGACGCGCCGATGACTGCGGAAGAACGAGAAGGGGCGCTTGAGTATCTTCGCTCGCCGAATCTGTGTGAGCGGATAGTTGAGGACTTCCGCGAGCTTGTGGCCTGGTTGGAGAGCGGGCGACAGTGCTTGTCGCTTACCTGGCCGCCGTCTCACGCAAGCTGGAAGAGCCGTTGTGCTTGTTGATCGTGGCGCGCAGCGGCGCCGGCAAGTCGGCATTGCAGGATGCGCTGTGCGCTTTGGTGCCTGCCTGATGAAGTCGTGCGAGTCACACGCGTAACCGGCCAGGCGTTGTTCTACAAAGACCCGTACTCGCTTCAACGCAAAGTGCTGGCGATCGCCGAAGAAGAAGGCGCGCAGCAAGCAGTTTATTCTCTCCGGACTCTTGCATCTGATCAACATCTCTCGATAGCGGCGACTCGGACTGATCCGCAGACGGGCAAGCTGCACACCGAGCATTACGAGGTCTACGGGCCGGTGGTCATCGTCATCACGACCACGGCCGCCGATGCCTTCGACGAAGAGACGCGCAGCCGGTTCGTTCAGCTCACGATGGATGAATCCGAAGACCAGACACGCGCAGGTCCTTGAACAACAGCGGCGGCGCTACACGCTTGAAGGGGTGCTCGAACGCGCGGCGTCAGAGCAAGTAAGAAAGCTCCATCACAACGTGCAGAAGCTGTTGCGGCCGCTGGAAGTGGTCAACCCTTACGTCGAGCAGTTGACCTATCCAACTGACCGGCTGATTCATCGACGCGAACAGAAGAAGTACCTTGCATTGATCAACAGCATTGCGCTGCTCAATCAGCATCAGCGAAGGGTCAAGCGCGCGGCGCAGAGAGTCGATCGAAGTTGAGTACGTCGAAGTCGAGATCGAAGACATCGCCCTGGCCAACGAACTTGCTCAAGCGGTGTTGGCGCGCTCGCTCGATGAGCTGGCGCCTCCGGTGCGCGGGATGTACGAAGCGATGCGCGTGGTGTGTGAAGCGGAGGCAAAGAGCGCGCGGCTGTGCGCCTGCAGATGTGCGGCTGTCGAGACGTGAGATACGCGAGCTGACTGGCTGGAGTGACTGGCAGGTGAGGACCTACTGCGAGCAGTTGGTTGAGCTGGAATACCTGCACGCGACGGTGAGCGGCAACGGCAAGCCTGCGCTCTACCAGATGGCGCGCGCCGAAGAAGAGCAAGTGCTGCGGCTGCGCGGGCTGACCGACGTCGAAGGGCTGAAGAGCAACTAAAGGGCAGCAGCTAAAGAAAAAGGCAGGCGGCGATGCGCAGCTAAGGGTTCAACCTTGCGGTTAGAAGAGCCCACCTTGCGGTGAAAACCAGTCACCTTGAGGTGAAAAGGGCGACCTTGCGGTGGGTTGCGGTTGGGCAACCGCAAGGTTTAAGCGGAGTCGAGATAAAGGCTTAAGCCTGACCTTGCGGTGATTCCACAAACATAAGGTCGAGGCGAAAAAAATCATCGGCTCGAAATCATCAGTCGAGATCGTTGTATCTCGACGTGTCGGCATTGGAAGAATGAACGAAGCGCAGAGACAACGAATGGACTTGCTGGCAGAGCGATTCGACGAATGGCTCGGAGCGATCAACTACTCGCCCAAGACCCGGGTGAACTACCTGCGCGACGTGAAGGGCTTCATCACCTGGCTTGCAGACAACACCTCGGTTGCGTCGATCGTAGAAGTCACGCCGGCGCAGCTTCAGCAGTATCAGATGGCGATCTACAACTACGAACGTTCCGTAATACCGGCTTCAGCCGGAAATCCGAGTAAAGACCGCCTGAAGGCGGAACTACAAGACAGGACAAACGCCTGGCCGTTGGCACGCAGGCCTGCCGGCTGGCTGCTGTCGAGAAAGTTCTTCTCCTGGCTGGCCGCTGAACAACAGATCGCTTACAACCCGGCTTCGGCTTTACAACCACCAAAACAACCACAGCGCTTGCCTGCCAACGTTCTGATCAAAGACCGAAGCAAAGCGACTGATCAAATCGACGCCGGCAGACCAAACCTCGCGACATCCGCGACCGCGCGATTCTTGACGTGCTCTACTCGACGGGCATCCGCCGCGCGGAGCTGATCGGGCTGAACATCTACGACATCGACTTCGACAACGCGACGCTGCGAGTCGAACACGGCAAAGGCAACGCAACGCGAATCATGCCTCTGACCGAGAGCGCCCGCTCAGCGCTCAAGCTTTATATCGAGGAAGCACGAGGCGCCTTCGCCCGCGAGACCACTCAGACCCGTTTGTTAGTATCGAGCCGCAGTGGGAGGCCCCCTCGACGACGCCGACATCGTGCGAATCGTTGAGAAGGCAGCAACGGCGAGCAAAGATCAAAAAGCACATCACTCCGCATACGCTGCGTCACACTTGCACAGACCCACTTGTTGAAAGGCCATGCGGACATCCGCCAGATTACAAAAGCTGCTGGGCCATCGAAGACTTTCATCGACCGAGGTCTTACGCGCGCGTACGATGACGACCTTCGCAAAGTGGTCTTTTCGTGTATTCCCCATGCCAGAAGAGCGATGAACGAGCAGGCTCTCGCCGATTACCTGGCCGAGCTGTATACGCAGCACTACCGGGTCGCGGCTGGCGCACGTGAGGCGAACGATCGAGATGCTGATGCTGTACCTGAAGAGAGAGCGCATAGACTGGCCGACTTTCACACAGTAAATAAAAGCGACCTGCGCCACTTCGCGATTACGCCGCGACGCGCCGCCGAACAGCGAAGGGCAATTTCGTTCGCCTGACGCCCCTGAGACGGTGGCTGTCGTGTCTGCAAGCTCTCTCATGATGATCTTGAGCCGCCGCCTGGTTCACGACCCGGCAGAGCGCTTGAAGCTGCCCGCAGACCGGCACGCTCCCGCGCGTTCTGACCGATCCAGAGATCGCCCAGTTGATCGAAGACGCCAACGTTCACTGCGCTATGCGTCGAGAAACCGGCGCTGATCGAGAGGTCCTTTACGCGGAGCCGGCATTCGCCTGGCCGAAGTGCACAAGCTCGACCTGTACGACGTGACACACTACGACAGGCTTGCTCGTGGTGCGGCAGGGCAAAGGCGGCCGCGATCGCATCGTCCCGCTGACCGAAACTGCTGCAAATGGCTCTAGCGTTACATCACCGAATGCCGCCATAAGCTGACCAGCAGGCTCTGATGAGCACGCAAACCGGTACCGCGGAACCAGGCGCGACTCGGCGATCCTCGAATCCCGCGATCGAGAGCGCGCACGCCGGCGCTTTGGCTGGCTCTCGAAGGCCGGCGACTGTGAGAGCAGATGATGGCCACAGATCACCGGGTGCACCAGCGCTAACCTAGGAAAAAGGCACCCCCCGCACACGTTCCACGATGCGTGCGCAACTTCGCCTTCTCAGAGGCGGCGCAAGAAACGTGATGTGCAGCGTTTGTTGGGACGTCGAGGTCTCGAAAAAACTGCACCGAGATGCCAACCACATTGAGGTCGAAGATCTGAGGCTTGTTCTACGAGAAGACTTTGAGAGCTTAAGGCGGTCTCGTTAAACGCTGTGGCGTAATTAAGGCAGTTCCGTTCCGATCCTTGCGGAGTGAAGCCCGTAGGGAACAGATCCGCTCCTTCTTTGCGCGATAGCCTCCGCTCGGGCCGGCATGAAGGGCCTTCAGCAGGCCTCCGGCGGATTACTCCGCTGCGCTCCGCCAGACCCTTGACTGTACGCTGGCTTCAGCTGAACAGCAGCTGAGGAAGAGAGGCAGACTTTCTCCCCTTCAGGGAAGAAGACTGCACAAAAAATGCCCTGCACAAGCTGATCGACGGCGACAGATGCGTAATTATGCTGATAGTAATCGTGGCTTCTCTCTTCTTAGCTGCTTTTAGTTTGCCGTATTCGGAGGCTCTGATCTTGACAACTCGCGCAGGGCGTTAAAAAAGGAAAAAAACCGGTGAAGGATCCGCAGACGTGGAATCGCTATTCGTATGTGCTCAACAATCCACTTAAGTATATCGATCCTCTGGGCCTTTACGTTTTCAGTGCCGAGCTAGGCGGAAGCCAGAGTGACGAGCAGCTGCGAAAAGGGGCGAAGACAGAGAAAGAAAAGGAGACTGTTGAGAATATTATTACCCGTCGCGACAAGTTCCGGGATGCTCTATCAGAAGCACGTTCTGCGGCCAACGATCCGACCTTGTCACAAGAGCAACGCGAGCGAGCGCAGCGAGCTGTAAATTCCTACGGTGATTTCAATGATCACAAGACCGATGATGTGATCGTAGGATTCGTCAAGAAGGACAGAGATAGCTCAACAACTGGGCTTGGCCAAAAGGATGGCAGAATCCATGTCCATCTTAACCTGGACGTGAAGGACCGGAATCCGAGCATAACCGTCGCGCACGAGGGGTCTCACGTTGTAGATTATCAGGCGTTCTTGGCAGGCACAGGGTCTGATATGCGGCTGTTCTTCACTGAGACTCGTGCCTACTTTGTCAGTTCATATATGGCACAAGCACTCGTTCAAGTCCTATTACCCCGAAGCCGACCAGGAGCATCAGGTGTGGAACAAAGGCTGGAAGCCGAGCGAAAGAGAGATCAAGCGGGTGAATGGGGTGTTCAATTACAATCCGTGGTCGATAACAAACCAGGGTCCACCGTTGAGCGACCCGATAAATAGAAACAAGAGGTACTGACTTTAAGTGCACGCACTTGCTTTAGTCTGGAACATCGGATGGAGCATGTTACCGAAGATCGTGGGGTTTAAAGCATTTTTGGAGAATCTATGAAATCGCTGGTGCTAATCATCCTCTCTTCGTTCTTAACACACTCTGGGTGGCAACATCCGAATGCTTCTTCGAGTCGCGCATTGTTGGGACCCAAAGTACAGCAAGTGGATTTTTGTGAGCTACTTGCTAACCCGCCCGCTTATGATAAGAAGGTCCTTCGTACTACTGCGATCCTCAGGTTCGGGGGTGAAGACACTGCCGATCTGTATTGCCCTGAGTGCCTTGCGAGCGGAACGGTTCGACCTGTTTTCTCAGACTCACTCGAGTCATGCACAAAGCCGAAGGCAGTAGAGACAATATCTCGCCAGAGACATAGCAGTGGAACAGTGAGGGTGGTTGTGATCGGGACGTTCTATAAAGAGCGACAGCTACATATCGAATGTGTGGAAGCCGCCAAGTATATATCCAAGGAATATCATCTGCCGGATAGGCTCTCCGCCAAAACGTTGCGGGAGATCAGTTGCCGTCCGTCGTCTTCGACGAAATAGAAAGAAGGAAACGTCTCCGGGCATTCTTTCGCGAAGCTACCATAGCAATCAAAACAGCGCAAGGAGGGGTCAGGCTCCACTTTGTTGACATTTGGAATGCCAAACGGCGGGTAGATCAAAGCGTGTAGAGTGAATTCCATCGAAGTCAAGCCAGATCCATCCCTAGAGGGTCACCGGGTCGGAGTCTGAACTTTGTTGACATTTGATTTCGCCCGCTTGGGTTAGGACGAGAGCCTCAGACACGCTGTTGCGCTCTTAGTGGTCTTCGACAAACGCCTTTTCGCGAACTCCGCAGCCAGACCTGTTTCCTTTCTCCCCTCGCGGTCGGCACCCTTCAGATTCTATTTCCCGCAACTTCAATGCTTTTTGCATTACTTCCCTCTCCCATTTCGTCCTTTACAGTGAGGGGAATCACAACACATTTTCGGACTGACCCCTCGGTTCCCTTCGGCGCTCGCC
>CAVTUR010000025.1:0-11025 GCA_963737945.1 Blastocatellia bacterium
AGTACCCCCGATCAAACGAGCGCGGCATGCTAGCGTCAGTCCGGGCACCCTCGCCGGCTCTTTACCGCTAACCTGAAGAATCCCCTCTTGTTGCAACCCGAGTCAGGCGGGACGCCTGCACTACATGGTTTTTATACACGAGGCGCCGGTCACGGCAAAGTGTCTTGGCGTGACCGGCGCATTAAGAGACCGCGATTCTGGACCCGATTTACTTGCCGCCAGCTCTTGCCGCGTCAGGTTTGGGCGCCTTCATCGGATTATCGATGGTGATGTCCATCCAACCGATCATCATTTCATCGTAGGTAGGATCGCCCCATCGAATATCCTTTGTCGGATCCGGGTTGTATCTGTTCTTCGTTGAGTTGTCGAAGTGCGCGGTCACGATCAACTTCGTCCCTTGGGGAGGGTCACCGGCCGCTTCAACCAGTATACCGACTGCCAATTGAAGCTGAACTTCGGCACCCAAAGTAGCGTCTCGCGCTTGCCGTCGGGATAGACCGCTTCATACTTCATGTCCTTCCCTCGAAGGTGCATATCCGGCATGTAGTTGATCACCTGAATGTCCCGGGGGACTGTCTGGCAGGCCACAACTTCGTGATTACCGTCACCGGCGGGGATCTTGAACATCACATTAACCGCAGCGCTGGTGATCACCATCTTGTCGGGTGGTTGCTTCGCGAAGATCAGGCCAATGCTGGTCTGGTCGGTCACGTTCTCTTTTAGCGCGCCCCTGAAGGCCGAATAGTGCATCTGGAACATCAGGGTCGACCCTGCCGGAACCCGCTTAGCGGTTCCCGCGGGATAAACGGTATTGCCCGTTCCGGGTGCGAAACCCGCCAACAAGCTACCCTCGTTCGCTCCATCATCGCCGCCGCCGGGTGAGCGACCGCCCGGGGCTTTCTGCTCACACGCATTGTCCACCACCGGCGCGTCCATCCGCACGCGTCTCAGATTGCCGTCAAGATAGAACAACCCGGAACCGCCGGCGCTGCGCTTGCCAAGCTTTTCACCCTTTTCCTTGGCGTCTTCCACCCGCTTTGCCATCATCTGCGGGTCTGAATAAACGCGATAACGTGATGCACGACGCGTCTGTTGCTGGGATGAATCTCGGCCGCCTGAACCCAGACATCTTCCTTGAAGTTGGTCGGAACGAAATAGTTGATGTAGTTATCCGGATCGTTTGGTCTGACGGTGTGTGTTTCAGCCATCTGCAGGACGACATCCGGTTTGCCGATCTCCCAACCGCCACTGACAAATGCCGGTGCCTTCGGGAGGTCCTTCGCATCACCTTCCTTTGCGCCCTGATCCACCCACGCGACAATGGTGTCAATGTCTTTTTGGGTAAGCCGGTGATCGTTCATGAATTCACCATAAGCTGGATCGGGACTCCACGGCGGCATCTCCCGGCTGACGACCTTCTCCCTGATCGACCGGGCCCACGGTCTCACTTCCTTGTAGTTGAGCAATGACATCGGGGCGATGTCGTCGGGTTTATGGCACTCGGCGCAGTTGTTATAAAGGATCGCAGCGACGTCCTTGTTAAACGTCACTTGCTTGTTGGCCGAGCCGCTCGCGCTGGTCGCCGGTGCTAAAACAAAACACAGCGCTGCAAGGCAGCCCGCTGTCACTGACAACAGAATCGCTTTCTTCATTACGTCCTCCCTGAGAGAACCGGCTCCGCCTGCCGTGTTCTCGATAAACATCGTTGCCGCCGCCACCAAAGACCGGCCGCCTGATCTATTGCAAATACATAACGCACACTACTTGCTCGCTCGATTCATCGCTGTTTCATCTCGCAGGTGCTGTTTGTCGACGGTGTAGCTTATCCACCCAATCATCATATCGTCATAGGTGGGATCGCCGAAACGCACCGCCTGTTTTGGGTCCGGATTGTACTTGTTCCCCGTCGAATTATCGAACAACGCAGTCACGACGATCTTTGTTCCCTTCGGAAGAGCGAGCGGTTTCTTCAAGTAGTAAACCGTCTGCCACGAGAAGCTATAATTCGGAACGTTCATCAGCACTTCAGACCGGCCATCCGGGTAGAACGCTTCGAATTTCATCGCCTTCCCGCGCAAATGCATGTGCGGCATCAAGGTTTCAAGATGGACGTCATCCTTAGCCGTCCAGCAAGAAGTGACCTTGTGATTGTCAGCGCCCGGAGGAATCTGGAAATAGACATTGGCGATTCCGTGAGTGTAGACATGCTTGTCGGCAGGCTGCTTCGCCAGGATCAACCCAATAGAAGAGCGATCCTTCTCGACCTTGCCGGTCGCTTTAGAATAGTGCATTTGCAAGAGGATCTTCGACCCCGCGGGAATTTTCTTGACCGTGCCCGGCTCCATCACCCCCGGAGGCATGCCCGGTGCGAATCCCACCAGCAAATCAAACCCGCCCGACTCCGCTTTTGTGTCCAGCGAATCGCCGTTGCCGCCGTTGGGAAGCGCGCAGCCGTCATCATATACCGGCATCCCCGGCTTCATCCGCATCAGAAAGCCTTCCCTCCGGAACATAGATTTCTTTTCGGCTTCCTGCTGATACTTCTCCATCTGCTCTTTGGTAAACTGCATTTGCTTGCCATCCTTTGATGGAGGCGAAACAAACGCGATTATGTGATGCACGATCTGGCGATTGCCCGGTCGCGCCTCGGCAGCCTGGACGTAGACATCTTCTTTGAAGTTGGTCGGGATCTCGAAGTACTGATACTCATCCGGTCCGGAAGCCTCTAGCGTGAACTCGTTGGGCATCTGCAAAACGATATCCGGCTTGCCTATGATCCATCCTTCGACGAACTTCGGCGCCTCAGGCAAGTTCTTCGGATCGCCTTCCTTCGCCCCTTGATCTACCCACGCGGCGATCGTCTCGATTTGAGCCGGGCTCAACCGGCGGTCGTTCGAAAACTCACCGTAATGAGGATCGGCGTGCCAGGGAGGCATCTGCTTGGTGACAACCTTTTCTTTGATGGATTTCGCCCAGGGCCGAGCGTCCTTGTAGCTAAGAAGCGACATCGGCGCAGCTTCGCCGGGACGGTGACATTCCGCACAGTTCTTATAAAGAATCGGCGCAACATCCCGGGCAAAGGTAACCTCTATTTTGTTGCCGGAATTGGCGCTGCTGGAATTGCTGAACGCGAGCGCGACCAGACAAACGGCGACGAGAAGGGGGAGGGTAAGCTTCTTGATCACGAGCCTGTCTCCTTTTAAGGTCTGCTATCCGCCTGCAGAGCTAGCATGATTCGAGCGCTACTATCGTATGCAAAAGGGGTTAGCCTGTCAAGAAATTTCCTGAGTTTGAGTACAGGTTTTTGGCCGCAGACCTGAGTCAGGGTTCAGTTATGCAATGCAACGATCAATGAGAGAAGACTGCCTCGACGGATTCCAGCGACAGTGTCAGTGCCCTCCCAACCGGCTCTAATATTTCCGGGCCGGTCATTTCAGGGCTATCAGCCGGTGTGTGGTGAAAGCGGTGCCCCGCTGCGATTCCAAAGGCTCGATAGCCGGGTTTGAGCAAAAGTTCGAACTCACCAACTGCGCGGTCGACCGTCGGGGTTAACCCCGGCAGACCAGCAAAACTGGTATTGAGAACAGGAACCAGTTCGCGGCTCGCCATCAGAATACGTTTGGGATCCGGCTCCTCGAGCCGCTTTAGGCCAGTCGCCGTTTCTCCCCACGAGTAAGCTGCGATCCCCGCCCCGAGATGTATCCAACACAACACGCGCTCCGGTGGCGGGGCAAGCTCCTTTAGAAATGACAGCATCCCCAATCCGCCGAGTTCGTGACCCGAGGTCGAAACAAACAGGAAGCTCGCACCGGATTGGCGGCGACTGGCCCATCGAGCGAGCCCCAGGAACAACGCGATTCCCGGACCTCTCTCGGCCGCGCACCGAAACCAGCCGCTCTGCGGAGTCGAAACCACGATCAAGTCTTTACCGTGATCCACTCTCGCGATGACGTTCTTCGCTTTGGCTTCAGCGTCGTCTTCCCCATCGACCAGCAGCGAAACCTTCGCGCCCGATCTCGCCGCCGCATCAAGCGCGGGTTCGTCGCGCTGGCCCACCAACACAACCGGGATCGGCCAGGGCTCCGCGCCGACGGACGAGTTCAGCGCGATGATCTCTTTCGTCGCGCCTTCAGTCACCGCAATCGCGGCAAGAGCCCCCGCCTTCGCAGCCCCGAGAACCATCTCTGAGTGAAGCCTTTGAATCGCCGCTCCGGCGCTGGCTGGAAATTTAAGCAGCGCGATCTTGTTTTGCTGCGATTCCGGTCCTGCGCCTCGCTCGAACACCGCCACACTTCCAATTATCGGAGCGCCGCCGGTCGTTCGCGGGAACCACAAGGGGAACGCTCTGATTGTCTTATCACCGACCGTCAGACGAGTCTGGCGAACAAAAAACTGGCGAAGCGAGAACGATTGAAGTGTGGATTTGAGTCCCGCCTTGCGAAGGTGTTCGAGCAACCACTGCGAGGTTCGCAGATCGCCTTCGCCGGCCGTGCGATGTTCACCGAGGTTGTAGTAGGCGATCACATCTTCGTACAGATTTGCTCCAGAGAGCGGCCCCGCCTCACCGACACCTGGCGCGTTCCTGCTGCGCGATAGCCTTCGATCAGCTGCGCCTGCCGCTCTTCCAAGTAAAACGGCGCCGGCAAGACTGCCGGCGCCGCATAGTAACTCGCGTCGTGTCACTTTCATCGTCGCCAATCAACCTCAACCAGGCGAGTCTCTACCGCTTGAGCTTGCTGGTATCCACCGTCACCGGAAGCGGATTCCCATCCATGCGCAGCTTGTACAACAGATCGCTTTCAACAGCCTTCTTGGCCGCTTTGATGTCAATGTTGAACACCCGGGCCGCGTTGTGGCATAGGATCTTCTCCTTTGCTTCCCCAGTGAGCTGCCGATAGTTGTTCTTCTCGATCACTTCATCTGGAATCTTGTAAGACTGAAACGCCTGGATCGCCCAATGTGGCGGACCAAATATCGGAGTGTCGGTTCCCCAGAAAATGTGATCCTCGCCAAGCCCTTCCAGCAGCCGGCCCAGCAGTTGCGCGAAGCGCGGCGGATCAGTCGTCATAACCGCGGCCAGCGCGCCGAGCTCGGCGTACACATTCTTGACCTTCGCTTTCTTCGCTCCATCGGCAAGCTCCGCTTCGTATGGATAGGCGCTGTGAAACGCGATGAAGTTCAGATCGGGAAAGTCAGCGGCCGCGCGAATCATATCGCCCGGATGACAGTATTCCTCAATAAACGCGCCGGGCAGCCCCTTGTGAACACAGATGTTTTTCACGCCGTGCTTGCGCAGCGCTTGATATAGCGGGTATGTATTCTTCTCGTCATCCATGTGCCAACCGCGGGTGTCCATACCCGGCGGATAGAGCTTCAACCCGTCGATCTTCAAGGTCTCGCATTGATAGATAAGCGACTCGACCGCTGATTGCCCGTCCGGCGGATCGACGCAGCCAAGCACCTTGATTCGCGCCGGCGCCATCGAACGGATCATCGCCGCTTCGCGAGGCGGAAACAGATCGATCCCGTCATACGCGCCCTTCATGCCGAAACTGTTTAGGAACGCAATATCAGTTTCGCTCTTGAGAAAGAGGTCGTCGAAGAAAGTCACGCTACCCATGTCGGCGACCGGCACCGGATGCCCGGTGTACGCCGCTCGATAACCCGCCATGCCCTTCAGGAACGCTTCGGCGCGTGCATTCATCCTGGCTACACCGCCAGCGCGCCACCAGACGTGAGTCTGAAGATCAATCAACAGCGGCGGGTGCACCGTGGCGTCGCCGTCGGCGATGCGCTCGACCGTCGTCAAATCCAGAAAACGCTCGTTTGCAACCGTTCTCGCGCCCGCGTTCCGCTTTAGTAGAGTAAGCCCCGCCGCGCCGGCAGCGGTGAGCTTTAGCATATCGCGTCTTGATACGCCGGGTTTCTTCGAGTTTGACATTCGTTCTCCTTGTAGATGTGAGTGCAACCGCGCCGGTGACCTTACCACACATCTTGGTACCGGGTCACGGAAGCCCGTGATAGTAGGGCGGCGCCTCGCGAGACTACCCTGAGTCCCTTGGCGAACTTTGCGGTTCTTTGCGACTTTGCGCGAACGAATTCCTTACGCAAAGACGCAAAGATCCGCAAAGATCGCTAAGGTTTCTTCTCTGCAGCCCTCTTCAGAGGCTCAAGTCGTTCGTGAAGCGCATTCGCTTCAGGATCTGCCGGCGGAGGACTCAACACTCGAGCCAGGAACTCGAGAGCCTCTGTCGTCCGCGGGCGGATCGTTCGCCCGACGTGATCGGCTCCACGGACCAGGTGGTACTCGTGAGGGATCTTAAAATCCCACATTGATCCGATGAATAAACTCAGTGCCTTCGTGGATGTTAAACGCATCCAGGTCGCCGACATCGACATAGATGCCCAAACCTGAGGCGCGAATCTTCTCGGCGTTCGCGACGCAAATCGATGCCGGATTATTCGCCTCCCAATAGCCTTCATCGAGAGGCTTGCCAAAGATCGTCTGCATCAATTCATCGCTTCGATAGAATCGATTTCGCGGTTTTACCTCTTTCCACTTCAAGGCAGGATCAATTCCGGGTTCGAGCGCGGCGACGGCCTCAAACCGGTCGGGGTATTTGAACGCGAGCCGCAGGCCCCCAAGCCCACCCATCGAGATCCCGAAGAGCAGCGTTCCTTTGCGCTCACGGGTGATCTTGTATGTCTGTCTCAGGTGTTCGAGGAACGGTCCGGCAATGAATGACTCCCATTTCTGCGACCCGTCTTTGTAGTCCATGTAAAACGAACGCCCGGCGCTTGGCGTAACAACAACCATTTTTGGTAACGTACCCGCCTTCCACATATCGTCGATCGCCCCCCGCATCCGCGTGAGAAAGGTCCGGTCACCGCCGCCTCCGTGAAGAAAGAGCAAGAGTGGAATCGGTTCCTTCGCCGCATCGTATCCGTCGGGAAGCAGAACGTTGAATTCAACCGGCGCCGGCAAGAGTTTTGTTTCGATCTTCGACTCAATCAGTTGACTCGCATCGGCTGTGGTTCCTGCAACGCAAAAGATCGCCACAATCAAAAACATGAGCTTAGAGTGTCGAACCATATCGTCTCCTCGGCTTCGACTCAAAAGTCGAGAGGAAGCTAGCAGAATCTAGCAGGGAAAACCAACGGGTTAGTCATTCAACGCTGCGATAGCTTCTATCTCGATCTTGAATCCATAGTGAAGCTCCTTCACCGGTACGACCGCACGCGCGGGGCGATGGTCTTTCATCACTCGAGCGTAAACAGCATTGACCGCCGGCCACAGCTCGATATCCGAGATGTAAACGGTCATCTTCAGGACTCGGCTCAGCTCGCTGCCGGCAGCCTTTAGTATCTCGCCGATGTTTTTCAGGCACTGTTCGGTTTGTTCCTCGATCGAGCCGGTGAACCTGGCCCCGGTTTGCGGATCGATCGCTAGTTGTCCAGCCACGAACACCAGCCCGTTGTAAGCGACCGCCTGGGAATAATGTCCCCCGGGAGCGGGCGCATTCGGAGTTGAAACGGTTGTTATTTTCATAAGCCTGGTTCCTCCGTTGTCGATCAAAACGTTTCGCGCAAAAGACGCCAAGTCACGCCAAGACCGCCAAAGATATTCATACCTTGAGTGTCTTCCACTTCCCTCTTCGAAAGACAGCCACGGCAACGACTGCGAGCAACGACTCGGATATCGTGATCGCGACGAACACGCCCTTCGCCCCGAACCCAAACGGAATCGCCAGGCTGTATGCCAGCGGAATCTGAAACAACCAGTAGCAACACAGGTTGATGATAGTCGGAGTGTTGGTGTCCCCCGCCCCGTTGAATGATTGCACCATCACCATTCCGTAAGCGTAAAAGATGTACCCGTAGCTGATGAACCTCAAGCACGACACACCGTAAGGAACCACGGCCGGGTCTGTAATGAATATGCCGATCAACTGCTCGGCAAACGTGATGAACCCAATTGCAACCAGCCCCAGGAAACACATATTGGCAAAGCCGGTCACCCAAACAGAACGCTCGGCTCGATCTGCTTTTCCTGCGCCAAGATTCTGGCCCACCAGCGTCGCCGCCGCGTTGCTCATCCCCCACGACGGTAAGAGCGCGAAAATGATAATTCGCAACGCTACGGTATAGCCCGCGATCGCCGCATCGCCAAACACCGCGACTATGCGAACAAGCCCGAGCCAGCTCGCGGTTGCAACAAGGAACTGGAACATTCCACCCAGCGAGATACGCACCATTCGTGTCATCACCACGACGTTGAGCCGGACTCCTCCCAACTCAATCTTGACGCGTCCGCGCCCGCTGAACAGGAACCAGAGTTGAAAGAGAACGCCTGTGCCTCTTCCGATGGTTGTCGCGATAGCCGAGCCGGTGACCCCGAGTCTTGGAAACGGACCGATCCCGAAGATCAGACAGGGATCCAGAACGAGGTTTATGATGTTCGCGATCCACAGAACTCGCATGGCGATGGAAGCATCACCTGCGCCTCGAAAAACGGCGTTGATCAGAAACAATTGCATGATCACGACGTTACCGCCGAGTATCACTCTGGCATAGCCGGTACCCATCGCGATCACCCCACCAGACGCGCCCATCAAGCCGAACATCTGCGGCGCGAAAGCGATCGCAACGACACCGACCGGTATAGAGGCCACCACACCGAGAATGATCGACTGTACCGCGGCTACCGAAGCACCCTCCGGGTCCTTCTCGCCGATGCGGCGGGCAACCGTCGCGGTCGTCGCCATGCTCAAGCCCATCGCCACAGCGAATACCATCGTGAGCAGCGATTCGGTTATCCCCACTGTTGCCGTCGCTTCCTTGCCAAGGTGTGCGACCCAAAAGACGTTGACGACGCCGAACAGCGATTCCATCATCATCTCGAGGACCATCGGCACCGCTAGCAGAAAGATAGCCCGCCCGATCGAGCCTTCAGTGAAATTCTGCTTCGAGCCGAGGATGGCTTCCCGTAGAAACCTCGCCCAACGCCTGACTGGTGAATCGACGGTTTGCTGTTCGAACGGAACTTCCGCTTCGACAAGTTCTTCTTTGCTCGCTTGCATGCTTTGCCTTCGATGTGTGAGTTGATACCAGAAGTGAGAACGACGGACGCTGAGACCGGGTCAGCCGCGGTTCACCGGTTCGTCGTTCACTCGCCGCCTGCCCGCGGGCCGCGTAGCAAGGCTTCGAGAAAGGCCGGGTTGGACTCAAAAGCTCTTCATAGTTGTGAACTTAATACCAGCAGTCTGAAGGGTGAGTCAACACCATTTGCACTTGAGATGTGTGCTGGAGCGTTAAGAGTGTCGCAGAGCAGCTGGTTTGACGCTGTGGCATTGTCTTGTCGCTTTCTCATCCGAACTCAAAAGCCTAAAGTGCATCAACTCAAAGAGCTGCCTCGCCTGAAGTCATGCTATAAGTAGATCTGAGCAGCTTAGACTCAGCTAATAAGGTGGGTTATGCATATCGAGTCTCTGAAGGTCTTCTGCGATCTCATCGACACCCGCAGCTTCTCAAAGGCGGCGACCAAGAATTTCGTCGCAATGGGCAGTCAGTCAGCAGATCCGCGCCTTGGAAGATAAGTTCAACTGCAGACTGGTAGAGCGAAGCCGTGGCGGCAGGATGGCGCCGACCGCCGACGGCATGACGTTTTACCAGGGATGCCGTGAGATTATTGACCGGTTCAATGCGCTCACCGAAGAGATGAAAGGGCTCGCCAATATTGTGAGCGGGCAGGTACGCGTGGCGACGATCTATTCGGTTGGCATCCACGAGCTGTCGCCCGTACTCCGTCGCTTTATCAAGTCATACCCCCAGGTAAACGTCCACATCGAGTACAGCAGGCCAAACAAGGTGTACGAGGACGTGATCAACCACGTAATCGATATGGGTATTGTGGCGTATCCAACGGAGCGCCCACAAATCGAGATCATCCCGTTTGGGAACGACCCGCTCGTTCTTGTATGCAGCCCGGAGCACGCGCTCGCGGGCAAGAAACGAATTGACATAAGTGCTTTGGAGGGACAACGGTTTATCGGCTTTGAGCGGGATATCCCGACACGGAAGGCCGTCGACAAGATACTCCGGGACCGTGGCTTAACCGTCCACTACGTGATGGAACTCGACAATATCGAGACCGTCAAGCAATCGGTCGAAGCCGATCTCGGGCTGACTATCGTTCCTAGGGCGACTGTTCAAAACGAGGTCCGGGGCGGAACACTGCGCGCGGTGAACTTTACCGAAAACTTCGCGCGACCGATCGGTATCATCCATCGCAAAGGGAAAATCTTTAGTGGGGCCGCGCGCAAGTTTATCGAGATGTTGACTGAGGGACAGAAAGTGCCACGTGACTCGGCCTCGCCGCAACGAGATCACTTGGAAGGGTAACCAACTACTGCGAGCATAAAAGATTTATCCGCGGATGTCTCAGAAAGGAATAGGATGGGGAGTCGAGATCTGTGTGATCTGCGCAATCTGCGGACTATTCGGTTGCTTCCCGTTTTGACAAGCGGACGACCAATTGCGGCAGGCGTTCGGAGCGCAATCCGCAGATGTCGCAGATGTCTCAGATGTCTCAGAAAGAAATAGGATAGGGAGTCTAGATCTGTGTGATCTGCGCAATCTGCGGACTATTCGGTTGCTTCCCGTTTTGACAAGCGGACGACCAATTGCGGCAGGCGTTCGGAGCGCAATCCGCAGATGTCGCAGATGTCTCAGATGTCTCAGAAAGAAATAGGATAGGGACTCTAGATCTGTGTGATCTGCGCAATCTGCGGACTATTCGGTTGCTTCCCGCTTTGACAAGCGGACGACCAATTGCGGCAGGCGTTGGAGCGCAATCCGCAGATGTCGCAGATGTCTCAGATGTCTCAGAAAGAAATAGGATAGGGATTCTAGATCTGTGTGATCTGCGCAATCTGCGGACTATTCGGTTGCTTCCCGTTTTGACAAGCGGACGACCAATTGCGGCAGGCGTTCGGAGCGCGATCCGCAGATGTCGCAGATGTCTCA
>CAVTUR010000026.1:0-209569 GCA_963737945.1 Blastocatellia bacterium
TCAACCAGAAGCAGATTGTCGCTCCGTATTCGGGCGACATGTTGGCGATCGTCGCACGGTCTGTAAGCGGCAGACGGTCCGCACCCTGACCATGGTACTCGACGAACTTACCGACAACTTTGGCTTTGCGAAGCATCTCGGTGATGGTCAAAACCAGATCGGTCGCTGTGACCCCCTCTCGCAGGCTACCCGTCAGATGCACGCCGACGACGTCCGGGGTCAGAAAGTAAACGGGCTGGCCGAGCATTCCGGCTTCGGCTTCGATTCCCCCGACTCCCCAACCTACGACACCCAACCCGTTGATCATCGTGGTGTGCGAGTCAGTCCCCACAAGGGTGTCCGGATAGAAGATGCCATCCTTTTGTTGAACGCCTTTGGCGAGGTACTCGAGGTTGACCTGATGGCAAATACCAATGCCGGGCGGCACGACATTGAACCCGTCAAATGCCTGCATGCCCCATTTCAAAAACTGGTAGCGCGCGCGGTTGCGCTTAAATTCCATCTCCATGTTCAATCGCAGCGCATCGGACACACTGGAAACATCCACTTGTACCGAATGATCAATCACCAGATCGACGGGCACCAGGGGCTCGATGATTTGCGGTCCCTTGTTCATTCGCGCCGCGGCCGACCGCATCGCGGCCAGATCAACAAGGAGCGGCACGCCGGTAAAGTCCTGCAGCAGTATGCGCGCTACTACGAACGGGATTTCTTCGGTTCGCAGATGATTGGGTTCCCAGTTGGCGAGCCTGCGCACGTTGTCCTCGGTGATTCGTACGCCGTCGTAGTTGCGCAACACTGATTCGAGCACGATGCGAATACTAACCGGGAGTCTTGAGATCCGGCCGATGCCCTGGCGCTCAAGCTCTGGCAGCGAATAGAAGTTGCCGGTCAGATCGTTCTTGAGCTTGAAGCTCTGTAGCGTATTGAGCAGATTGTGTGCCATAGGACTCTCAACTATCGTATTATCGTATTCGTTACGGCGCAGGAGATGCGCTCGTAAGCGGTGATTCAACCGATGCCTCCCAGCGTGAGCGCGCACCGACAATAAGTGAATTTCAGTTTAGAAGCCGCGTGGTTATACGTCAAGCTGGGCCCTCAAAACCTCCACACTCGAGTGATGAATCTACCATTCAGAAATGCGGACGCACAATTTGCGGCGGCTGAGTGAGGGTACTTCCGAGCAGACTTATTCGACGGGTGCGCCGGCCCTTGGGTCGACGTTTGCCGGGCCGTCGGAGTTGACTGAGCCGGAACGAATATGCACGTCTCGTTGCGGGAACGGTATCGCGATATTGTGCTGTCGAAATGATCGCTCGATTGCAAAATTGATCTTGCTGCGAATCTGCGGGTGCTTGTGCGGTTCATTTATCCAGACGCGCACCTCGAAATCGAGGGACGAGTCTCCGAACCCGGCGAAATGTACTTTCGACTCGGGGATTGGCAATACTTCTTCCACCGAACCCGCCGCTTCCAACAAGGCGAGTGAGACCCGCTCGAGGTTACTCCCGTACGCGACACCCACCGAAATATTCAGCCGCACGTTCTGGCTGCCATAGGAATAGTTGACGAACTTGTTTTGCAAGAGCTTCGAGTTGGGTATGATGACCGCCATATTTTCATTGGTAACAATAACCGTTGAGCGCAGGCTTATCTTATCGACGCGTCCCTCTATTGTGTCATCCAACCTAACCCGATCTCCAATGCCGACTGGCCGCTCGAACAACAGGATAAAGCCCGAGGCGATATCCGCGGCAAGGTACTGAAGCCCGAAACCGATGCCAACGGAAAGAAACCCGAAGATGACCGCTACGCTGGTCAAGTCTACGCTGAAGCCGATCTTTAGCGCGTACAAAACGCCGAAAGTGATGATCAAATAGTGGATAAGCCTGAGCAGCGTAAACTGGAGCCCGGGTTCTATGTTGAATCTTGAGAGAATGCGCTTGATCAAAAAGCGTCGAACATATCGCGAAACCAGCGCCGAGATACATATAACCAGCACAAGCATGATAAGGCTGACGATCGAGACGCTGAACGATCCCTCCTGCCTTATGAATGGCTGGTTTGCGTATCTGATGATTCGTTCCAGCAGGGTTTCTCCCATGCCGACAACAGAATTCTGGTCTTGCAATATCAACTCTCGATCCCCCTAAGTAAGCGAGCAGCCTTCCGGAGAAACCCTCCGGGGAATTCAGCTGAGAGTCTACCTATGAAAGCAACCAAATGGAATTCGCAGCCGATTTGATTGTTCACACCTTAAGTCAGTCGCGCCGCCTGATCTATTTCGACCCGCTGGAGCTCGTCGTCGCAGCAATCCACTTCGACAAACTGAAGTTTCGCGGCCCACAAACTGAAGTTTGTCGGACATCTCATTCGCTTGACATCGACCGCGCTGGTTGGGTATAAACAGCCTCGACACGCTGGATCGAGAGTAATTCTAATGAACTTCGGCAGAATTGGTCATCACCACGGCGCACATCACCATGCCAACCATGATTGGCACCAAGGCAGCGCGTCCGCGGTCGTGACCCGAGAATAGCCGAGAAGTTCACAACCCGGAACCCTGAAGAACCCGCTGCCAGTGACCAAGAGTCCGGCGGCGGGTTTTTCCATTTTCTGTCGAATCACCAGGTCTCGCTTATGTCTGAACCACTCTCAAAGATCCCGGACGGAATGCGGTACTACTTCGGCCGGGAGGCGCGCCTAAGACGCACGGTAGAAGAGATCGTCATGTCCGTCTTCAACGGCTGGTCCTATGAAGAGATAACGACACCCACCGTCGACTACTACTCCCTGTTCGAGCATGGAATCGGATCCTCTCAAGCTCACCGTGCCTTTAGATTCACCGACACAGATGGACGGCTGCTCGCGCTGAGACCAGATGTAACGTCGGGGGTCGCGCGCGCCGCTGTCACAATGTTCGCGGACCGCGAAAGGCCGTTGCGTCTGTGTTACGCCGCGCCGGTCTTCCGGCAGCAACATCAGTCACACGCCGAGTGGAGAAGAGAGTCAATGCAGGCAGGTGGTGAACTGATGGGCGCAAACACAATCGCCGCGGACATGGAAGTTCTCGCCATCGCCTCCGAGATCCTGCAGCGACTCGGGCTCGGCGACGCCCACCTGATCACCCTCAACGATGTGGGAATCTTCAAAAGCATCGCTTCACGACTTGCGCTCGACCCCGTGTCGCGCGATGAGATGCGGAGGCTGGTGGACTCCCGCAACGCGGCTGATCTCGAGCGCTTTCTTGTTGATCATTCATTTGCACCGGAAGAGCGCCGGGCTCTCGCACAACTCACGGCGCTATCAGGAAAGCGCGCGACGCTGGAGGACGCGCGGCGGGTGATCAACAACCCGGGCTCGATCCTAGCGCTGGATCGCCTCGATGGTCTGTGGGGAATGATCGAATCGGTTGGACTTGCGGACCATTTCGAAATCGATTTGGGGGATGTGGCGAAACTCGACTACTACACCGGACTCACCTTTAACATCTATGTCTGGGGCGCTGCGGCGAGAGTTGGGAGCGGGGGTCGCTACGACGGACTGACAGCCGCTTTTGGCAAGGCCGAACCGGCGGTGGGTTTTGTGTTGGATCTCGATGCGCTCACTACGGTCCTACTGGCGCGCACGGAAGACTCGAACCTTTCACGAGTGCCGGTGAGCGAGATGTCCACCGCGCCAAACAACGACCCGAGTCTGCTTTTCCGTGAGGCCATGAAGAAACGCGCTGACGGGGAACACGTGCTCATCAACTTTTAGAGGTGTTTGATGCAGAAGCTGACGGTCGCCATAGCAAAAGGAAGGTTGCAAACCGAGTCACTCGATCTATTCGCGCGAGCGGGTCTGTCGGTCTCGAGCGAGATGCTCGCGACAAGGCGTCTGGCGGTCGAGGATGAGTCGGGCCGGTGTCGCTTCATCTTTGTCAAACCCGCCGATGTGCCGGTCTACGTCGAGCATGGAACTGCTGACTGCGGCGTGGTCGGCCGCGATGTATTGCTGGAGTCGGAGGCGGACGTTTTACAGCGGCTCACTCTCGAGATCGGCGCGTGTCGAATGGTGGTTGCAGCTCCATCGGACGTGCCGTTGAGCAGCTTCGGGATGCTGAGAGTCGCGACGAAGTATCCACGAGTCACCGCCCGGCATTTCGGCTCACGCGGGCTCTCGGTCGAAATCATCGAACTCTCCGGCTCAGTGGAGGTGGCGCCGCTGCTCGGACTCGCTGATTGCATCGTGGACCTTGTGGAAACGGGCCGGACGCTACGCGAAAACGGTCTCCGAATAGTTGAAGTAATTACCGAATCAACCGCGCGGCTGGTGATCAACCGCGCGAGCTATCAACTAAAGGCGGAAGCGATCGCCAGTCTGATCGACTTGCTCAATGTAGCGCAGACTGTCTAGTCTGCGCACCGCAGACTGGACAGTCTACGGTACGGGAGCGGACATGATTGAGATCATTCATAGCCGAGAAGGAACACGCCTCGGCGACAAGCTTCGGCTGATTCGCGAGAGAAACGTCGCTTTGGATGCGAGCTTGATGTCGCAAGTGGCGGCGATAATCGAGGATGTTCACATCCGCGGCGACGCGGCACTCGTTGAGTACACGACGCAATTCGACGGTTGCGCGGTTCAGGTTGCCGATCTCCGAGTCAGCAAATCGACGTTGACTAGCATCGCTTCCGTTGTAGGCCAGGACGTGCTTGACGCCTTGCGCGAAGCAATTCGAAGAGTGCGCATGTTTCATGAATTTGAACGCCAGCACTCGTGGGAGGTCGAGACCTCAGACGGGGTTCGTCTTGGTCAACGCATCACGCCGGTCGATTGCGCGGGTTTATACGTCCCCGGGGGCACGGCCAGCTATCCGTCTTCGGTGGTGATGAACGTAGTGCCGGCCCAGGTGGCCGGCGTTGCTCGCATAGTCGTAGCCACGCCGCCCCGTACGCTTCAAGACAACCCGGCAGTTGCGGCGGCGCTTGTCGAGCTTGGTGTGACGGAGGTCTATGGGGTGGGAGGAGCTCAGGCCATCGCCGCGCTCGCCTTCGGAACCGAGACCGTCCCGCGCGTTGACAAGATCACCGGGCCCGGGAACAAATATGTTGCGGCGGCTAAGAAGCTCGTCTTCGGCATCGTGGGTATCGACTCAATCGCGGGACCAACCGAGATAGTGATAATAGCGGACGATACGGCGCGAGCCTCCTACATCGCCAGTGATCTTCTGGCGCAATCCGAACACGGGGAAGATGCTTCAGCATTGCTCGTAACGACCAGCGAGCACCTTGCCGCGGAAGTTGTTATCGAACTAACAAATCAAGGACGGACTTTGCCCCGTCTCAGCATGATTGAGAGATCGCTGGCCCGCTACGGCGCGATCATCGTCGTAGAGGATATCGAACAAGCGTGTGCTCTGGTCAACGAACTTGCGCCCGAGCATCTGGAGATCGTCTGCAGCGATGAAGAACAAATCGCCTCGCAGGTCCGGCACGCGGGAGCGATCTTCTTCGGTGATCAGACGCCGGAAGCGACGGGCGATTATCTGGCGGGACCGAATCACGTCCTGCCGACAAGTGGCGCGGCGCGGTATTCGTCGGCGCTCGGCGTGTACGACTTCCTCAAAAGGACCAGCATACTCAGATTCACGTCAAACGAGCTCAGGCAAACGGCCCCGATGATAGCAACACTCGCAAGAGCCGAAGGCCTTGAAGGACACGCGCGCTCGGCGCTGATCCGGTTGGATGGAGAGAACTGAAATGCGCGATCCGTTGGAAAACATAAAGCCTTATGTGCGCCAGATGCGGCCGTACTCGCTGCGGCTGGAGCCGGCGCGGGTCAAACTCAATCAGAATGAGAACCCCTGGGACATGCCGATCGAGATCAAGCAAGAGACTTTCAGACGCTTGCGCGATCGCGCGTGGTCGCGCTATCCGGAGTTCGTACCGTCGAACTTGATCGCACGACTAGCGGAGTTCAGCGGATGGACGGCTGACGGCACTCTGGCCGGCAACGGGTCGAACGAATTGATCCAGGCGCTGTTGATGGTCACCGTCGCCGAGAGAAAACGAGTTCTGATCAGCGAGCCCACGTTCGCTCTGTATCGTCAGATCGCGACATTGCTTGGCGGTGAAGTCGTCAGCATTCCCCTATCGCCGGATTTGACCTACGACGTAGCCGCGCTGAAGGAGGCCACTGAAACCCTCAACCCTGATCTGACCATCATCTGTTCACCGAATAATCCGACCGGTTGCAAGATGGCCGGGCCCGATCTGGTTTCTCTTCTCAACGCGTCCAACGGGCTTGTGGCAGTGGACGAAGCATACATCGAGTTTGCCGGCGAAACGGCGGTAGCGCTTCTGAGGCAGCATCAGAATCTCGTCGTGTTGCGCACGTTTTCGAAGGCCCTGGCGATGGCCGCATTGCGGGTCGGGTACCTCTTGACTACGCCGGCGCTGGCGCAGGAGATCTCTAAGGCCCTGCTGCCTTACCATCTCAACTTCTTCTCGCAGACCGCGGCTGAGGTCGCGATCGAGATGTACGCCGCCTCCCTCATGCCGCTGGTCACGATCATCCTGGCCGAGCGCGATCGCGTTTTCGGCGAACTGCAGGGTATTCCGGGTCTCGAACCGGTCCCGTCAAGGGCGAATTTTATGATCGTCCGCTCTTCCATTCACCCGCGCCGTGTCTTCGAGGAACTCCTGCGCCGCGGAATCCTGATCCGAGACGTGACCGGGTATCCGATGCTTCAAGACTACTTCCGATTCGGCATCGGCACTCCGGAAGAAAACGACCAACTCCTTGAATCGCTACGGGACATCTTCTCAGCGTAAGGAATAGCGAGGAACCTATGAGCACATACGTACAAACACAACCGCGTGTGGCGCGAGTCGTCCGGAAGACGAAGGAAACGAACATTCGTGTTGACTTGACTCTGGACGGGATCGGAGCCGCTCGCACAGATACGGGCATTCCGTTTCTCGATCACATGCTCGATCTGTTTGCCCGGCACGGACTGTTCAACCTCGATGTCGACTGTAAGGGCGATCTGCAGATTGACGATCACCACTCGGTCGAGGACGTGGCCATATGCGTGGGTCAGGCCTTTCTTCAGGCTCTTGGTGACAAAGCTGGCATCGCTCGTTACGGCATGAGTTTGGTTCCGATGGACGAGGCGTTGTGTCGAACAGTGATCGATCTCTCGGGCCGCTTCTACCTTGTTTATGAAGTCGAGACCAAACGAAGCCGAATAGGGAACTTCTCGGTAGAACTCGCCGAACATTTTTGGCGTTCATTTGCCGAAGCCCTGAAGTGCAATCTGCACATCGATCTGTTGCGCGGACGCAACACTCACCACATTCTGGAGGCGACCTTTAAATCGACCGCTCGCGCTCTCAGGCAAGCGGTCGAACGCGACCCGCGGATTACAGGAGTGCTGAGCACGAAGGGAACTCTGTAGAGTGATGACACGCGTAGCGATCCTCGACTATGGAGTCGGCAACCTGCGTTCGGTCGAGAAGGCCTTCGCGGCCGCCGGCACAAGCGCGATAGTCAGCGATGATAAACGCGTTTTGCGCGATGCCAAAGCACTTGTGCTGCCGGGCGTCGGAGCATTTGCGGCGTGCATGAAAGAGCTTTCGGCGCGCGGCTTCGACGAGCTTATTCATGAACGCGTCGCCGAAGGCACTCCCCTTCTCGGTGTCTGCGTTGGAATGCAGATGCTGTTTGAAGAGTCCGAGGAGTTTGGGACCACCCCCGGGTTAGGTCTGCTGCGCGGTCGCGTGCGCAGGTTTAGCGACGCACTGCTCGTGCCACACGTCGGTTGGAATCAAGTCCGGCAGACTCGCGCGCACCCGCTGCTCCAGGGAATCGATGATCAGTCGTTCTTCTACTTCGTGCACTCCTTCTACTGTGCACCCGATGACCCGGCGGCTGTCATCGGTGAGACGGACTACGGCGGAGGGTATGCATCGGTTGTCGCGCAGAAGCAGATCTGCGGCGTGCAGTTTCATCCGGAAAAGAGTCAGGCAGCAGGACTACGTTTGCTTCGCAACTTCGCTCGGACGAGCGGCGCGGAACGGAGGACTGAAGAACCCACCAGTCGGGAACTATAGAATCCAATGTTGGCGAAACGCATTATTCCTTGTCTTGATATCGACGGCGGCCGCGTCGTAAAAGGTATCCGCTTTGTTTCGCTCATCGACGCCGGCGATCCGGTGGAACAGGCGCGAGCCTATGATGCCGAAGGCGCCGACGAGCTGGTGTTCTTGGATATCACCGCCTCTTCCGGCAAGCGTTCGATCATCATCGATCTGGTGCGGCGGGTAGCCGACGAAGTTTTTATTCCGCTGACCGTGGGAGGCGGCCTCGAGTCGATCGAGGATATTAGAGCCGTCTTGCGCGCAGGTGCCGATAAGGTATCGGTCAATACGGCGGCGGTGGCGCGGCCTTCTCTGCTAAGCGACGGAGCCGAGACTTTTGGAAGCCAATGCATGGTCATCGCCATCGACGCGCGAAGAAGAGACGCGGCTGATCCCTGCGGCGGATGGGAAGTCTACACCCATGGCGGGCGAACAAAGACCGGATTGGATGCGATCGAATGGGCCGTGCGTGCTGAACAGCTCGGAGCCGGGGAGATACTGCTGACAAGCATGGATCGGGACGGTACACGCGACGGGTATGACGTGGAACTGACCCACGCAGTCAGCTCGGCGGTGCGCATTCCGGTGATTGCTTCCGGGGGCGCAGGCAAGCTTGAACATTTCTATGAAGCGCTCGAGGAGGGCGAGGCCAGCGCCGTGCTGGCCGCTTCGCTCTTTCATTTCGGCCAGTACAAGATCACCGAGGTGAAGGAATACCTGCGGGCGCGAGGAATCGTGATGAGATGACGACTACTGTTGAGGACGTGAAGTTTGATGAGCGAGGCCTTGTGCCGGCGATTGTGCAGGATGCTCGAACTCGTGGCGTGCTTATGCTCGCCTACATGAACGCCGAGAGTCTCGAGCGAACATTGGAGACCGGGGAGACGTGGTTCTGGTCCCGGTCAAGAGCTGAACTCTGGCACAAGGGCGAGACTTCAGGCAACACTCAGCGCGTTGTCGATGTGTTTTTGGATTGCGACGGCGATGCGCTCATCCTGCGAGTTGAGCCTGCGGGGCCCGCGTGCCACACCGGCCAGACGTCTTGCTTCCACAATGTCATTCAAAGGGCCGACGAGCGTCAGCCGATTGCGGGAGATCTGGGCGCGGTGCTCAGTGATCTCTATGCTCTCATCCAGACGAGGAAGCAGGACAGACCAGAAGGTTCGTATACGACCTACCTCTTCGATCAGGGGCTGGACAAGATTCTGAAGAAGGTCGGTGAGGAATCGAGTGAGACTATCATCGCCGCGAAGAATGACGATATCGACGCGCTCACTAAGGAGTCTTGCGATCTTCTTTATCATCTAATGGTGTTACTGGTTGAGCGTGGTGTCGCTCTCTCCGATGTGCGCGATGAGTTGATTAGGCGCGGAGGAGGACAGGGCTAGCAGGATGCTGATAATTCCGGCGATTGATCTCCGCGAGGGCAAATGCGTGCGGCTTGCACAAGGGCGCAAAGACGCTGCAACAGCGTACGACCGCGATCCGATCGCCGTCGCACAGGCATTTGAAGCCGACGGAGCGCGGATGCTCCACGTGGTTGATCTTGACGGCGCATTCGGAGAGGGAGAATCACTCAACCGCGACGTTGCCAAGCGTATCATTCATTCCGTGAGCATCCCTGTACAGTTCGGCGGAGGAATGCGCACCACCGATGATGTCGAAGAGTTGATCCTGGCAGGCGCGAACCGCGTCGTGATCGGAACACTGGCCGCCGAATCCCCCAAGACTCTGGCAACCCTGGTCGAGTGCTTCGGCCCGCGCATCGTGGTTGGGATTGACTCGCGCGACGGCCGGGTAATGACGCGAGGATGGGAAGAACACGGCCAGCTTGAGGCGGTGGAGTTGGCGCGCCGCATCGCGAGTATGGGGGTGGGACGAATCGTCTACACGGATGTGGCTCGCGACGGAATGCTCACCGGACCAAACATCGAACAGACTTGCCTGATCGCGAGAGAGTCCGGCTTGAAGGTGACTGCTTCGGGGGGGGTCTCGTCCCTCGAGGACGTTGTGCGACTCAGACGCGTGAGTGAATGCGGGGTTGATAGCGTGATCGTCGGGAAAGCTCTTTACGAAGGTCGTTTCACGCTCAAACAGGCAATCCGAAAGGCTTCAGCGCCGTAACACCGTCGTCGGTATTTTTGCGGGTCGAGGTGCGTTAGGAACCGAAGGATTCGAGCACACGGGAAACGGAGGCGTTGAGAAAGAAAAGAAGGGTGCACGGAACAGACTGACTCCCGTTCTGTAGGTAAAGGAACAGAATGAAGAGAGCGACAAAGAGTTTTGCAATTGTGGTTCTCGTTGCCTGCCTTGCCTTTGCGCTTATCTTTCTGACGTTGCGGCGTCGAAGTGCTCAAGACTCCAAGCAACTTGTCTCCACTGATTCTTCCGCCGGTGGTGAACAAGCCGGGAAACTCAGTGAAACTGTTGATCTTCGGGTGCGCGAATACAACAACGATGGGGCGCTCGTGACCCTGGAGAATAACTCCTCCCGGCCCATCTGGCTTGTGTATGAACCGGTGATGCTCGATAGAGCACCGGCGCGGCTTGTCTATCATGTCGAACAGACGCTTGGATCTAAAAAGGCCCCCCGTGCGCTTAGCGTTCAGATCTTCGATGATTGGCCGGGGTGTCACGCAGTGCCCTCAAAAGCTTGCCTTCGGTTTCGTGCCTTCGCCCCGCCGAAGAAACGGGGACAATTTCGCGTCGTGGTAGCCTACTTAGACAGTCCCGAGACCGCGACGTTGTGGGACCACGCGCTAGGAAATCCAGAGACCTTTAACTCGGTGTTAGAGCGCCGCGACCGTGAATTGAAGGAGACGAAGAGTGAGTGGATGGATCTTCCGGTAGCAGGCACCCGTATGCTGCCGGACGTCACGACTCGGATCGCGGTCAACGAGCCGCCGCTTGAGAATCCAGACGAGGCTCTCTTGAATAATGAAATTGCAATCATCGCGATGTTCCTTGGATCTTACCTCTCTGGCGAAACCGATTACTTTTATCGGGACGGGCAAGGAACCTTCGCCACATCCGAAAACCTGGAAAAGCGCGGATGGATATATCGTGGGGTCGACACCTATATGGGCTATCGGCTCGACCTAACGCTGGGTTTTGAAAGGAAGAGCTACGCAGTTGACGCGGTGCCGCTTGAATACGGGAAGACCGGAATCTTCTCGTTCCACATGCAACAAGACGGGGTTATTCGCGCAGCCGATAACAAAGGCCAACGCGCTTCGGGCGCCGCGGCCGATCTGGGCACAAATGACCGATGGCGAACCGCCCTTGAGCGTGCTCGCGACCGCCCAACCACCAAATGAATCAGTTCCCAAGTTCGCAAGGCTCTGCACGACACGCTACGTTCATCCTCTGCGATTTCTTTTCGCGTCGAGCAATCTGCTGGCGAGTGGCTCTGCATCTCCTCCGGCGTCTTCAGCACCAAGCTTCATTGGGGCTTGATCGCTGGATCGTGGGACTGGCGCTGGTGGCGGAGGATCGCTCTCATTTCCTTTGCTTTCCCCAAGCAGGACGCGAGATCGAGCATCCTTCAACCTCTCCATGGAAATGGAAACAGAATCAATCCTCGAAGCGGACGCTCGACGCAATCTTGAGTCAATCCATTCTCTCGCATGAGCCAACTGCTCGCGTGTGATAAGAACGCGACGCACACCTATGTCTATCGGCAACAGAATCAACGCAGCGAGGATGAGTCCTTCCCATATCTCGTGAGGGATTGTCTTTGTCAACCGCCGCGCAAACAAATCCCGGCTCGCGGCATCACCCGACAGGATTACCTTCCCTCCGGTCATTTCGCTGAGCCGCGCCAGCAAGTCCGGATCCTGCGAAGCGATGTTGAATTCAGGCGAATACGAATTTACCGCGCCGGCGGTGGTTACAGCCACTCCGTCATTCTCGGCGACACTGACCAGATAAGCCCCGCGCGCCACTGCGGGGAAATTGCCTTCGTACTGACCGGCCGCTGTTTGATCAAGCGTGACGTCAGTCACCGAAAAATCTGGCGCGACGACATGCGCTCGAAGCCGCAGGTTGTTCCTGGAGTCACCCTCGGGCGTTATGGCATCTACAGCGACGTGACCCCGTCCGGCAGTGATCTCGATTCGCGGTGTCAACCCGTTTGCCGATTCGTGACGCAACGCGTCTCTGAAAGCCTGAGTCCAGAACTGTCCAAAGCCCGGCCAATTCATCCAGCCGGCGGCCCAGCGCGGCTTCGCGTCCGAGGTAAACGCAGCGGCTCGCCCGAGCCCGTACTGCCACACCGCATACAACGGATCGTCTTTGTCGGAAATCAGCGCGGTGATCGCCGGCGACTTGAGCGAATCGCGCTCGGCCGTACCGACATAACCTCCCAACTGGGGTGCCGCGCTCCAGTTGATTCCGTTCGTGGCTTGCGCCGGCCGCACGAGCCTCGGCGTGAAGGGTTCTTCAATGATCGTCGAGCGGGACGCCAGCGACGCCTCGCGGGTGAATATGCGAGGCAGATTCTCGGGTCGGTCCGCCGCGTAAAACCGTCCGCCTCCAATATCCGCCAGCATCCTCATCATCGGAATATCAGCATCGTCACCCACCGCGACCGTCGTGAGCGTCATCCCCGAGTCGCGAACTTCGCGCGCGATCACGCGGAAGTCGCCGTCCTCACTCCGTCCGTCGGACAGCACGATTATGTGTTTGATCTGCGCGTCGCTTGATTGAAGCCATTGGTGGGCCATTCGCAAACCGGGGTACATATTCGTTCCGCCGAGCGCCTGAATCGATTCGATCTGGCGAATGATCGTCTTCTTATCTTCTACCTTGGTGAGATTCACAACCGGATAAGGCTGGCTATCGAAAGCGACCACTCCAACCGAGTCGCGATCTGATAGGAAATCAACAGTCGCCGCGGCGGCTTCCTGGGTCAACTGCATCTTGGTGCCGGCCATCGAACCTGACTTGTCGATGACCAGCGCAAGCGCCAGGCTTGGAAAGTGCTTCTTCTGACGGACGTCGAGCGAAACCGGCAACGTCTCCTCGATAGGCGTTTTGTAATAGCCCCCGGGGCCAAAGCTTTGATCGCCGCCGATCATGACGAACCCGCCCCCAAGATCGCGGACATACGACTGAACCATCTTCATCTGCGCGGTCGTCAGCGCCGAGGCCGGCACGTTGTCAAAGACCACAAGGTCGTAGTTCTGAAACCCGGCAAGCGTCGCAGGCGCTGCCGCGGCCGTTCGAACATCGAACGCGAAGTTTCCCTCGGTCAGCACCCGAACGATTCCGGGCGAGGGCCGCTCATCGCCGTAGAGGTAAAGCGTTTTTGGCTGGCCTTCAACTATCGCAAATGCCTCTCGTGAGTTGTTCTGGACAAAGGCGTCGGAGCCGATTGCTTCAACCTCCGCGTGATAGCTGTAGAAGCCCTTTTGTCCGACACGCTGTGGCAGGACGTAGACATTCTCGCCCGATCCGGCTAGGTGAACAGTTCGCTCCGTTACAATCGAATCGTTTCGATAGACACGCAGCGTCGCGTCCGCATCGCGAGTGCTGTCTACGGTGACTCTCAAGTCAAAGGCTTCGCCCTCGGCAAGATGCTCGGGGACTTCGAGATCGCGGATCGCAACCTCGCCTCGCGACGTACCATGCTCGGTGGTCGTGCCAATCGCGCGCGTGTAGACTTCGATGTCTGATGCCCGCAGTAGCTCGGCTTCCTCGGATGATCGTTCAAGGTTCTCGTTGCCGTCGGAGATCAAGACGATTCTACCGGAGGCGCCTTCGGGCACAAGCGCGGCTGCGAGTCTAAGAGCCGCGGCGAGGTTGGTGTAATCTCGCGGTGGGCTTGAGCTGATCTCAGTGATGCGCCAGTCGCCGAGGGCCTCTCTTCGAGTGGGAGCGAGTTCGACCGAAGGTTCACGCGCGAATGCAATTACGCCTATGTAATCGCGAGCCCCTGCGTTGCCGGCCTGGCTATTGATGAAGTCGAGAACCTCCTGGCGAGTCCCCTGCGCGACGCTGGCGGATACATCTACCAGGAACATCAAACAGAGATCGCGCGATGTCGTTCGGACTCGCAAGCCACCAAGAGCAAGGACGATGAGCAGTAGCAGCAGGATACGTGCGGCGATGCTTATCCACCGTCGCCTTGCAGCCAAATTAGCGAGGCTGCTAAACGTGAGAGAAAGCGCAAGCGGAATCAGACACAGCAAAAGAAGCGCGAGCGGATTTGTGAAGTCAAGCTTCATCGAAATTATGACGGCGACAACTCGTTGGGACCGCGGCGGTCCACACGAACGTAACTCACGCAATCCTCCTGTGATATGCCCACCACTCTACGGTCAACACCGCGAGCGCGAAAAGCGCGATCCATCGCCACGCCTCGCGCTCGGAATAGAAAGTCTCCGTCTGACCCTTAGCATCGCCGGCTCGCGTCTCGATCGAATTCCGCGGCGTAGTGTTCGACTCCGCTTCGCTCAGCAAGCTCGCAGCGAACGGGGTCGCGGCGGTAACTTCGTACATCCCGACCCGCAGCGTATCCGCGAAGACAACGGAACCGTCTCGCGCCTCGATTTCCCGGATCTCACCGGTCGGTGTTGTGATGCTCGCGCTCGCCAGCGAAGTCTGGATCGTCACCGGCTGACTGGCGCGAACCGCACGCTCCATCGCAGGAGATTCGCTACTCGCAAGCCAGGAAACCGCGTTCGCGAGCAGAATTGGAAACTCGACTTTGAGTGGAAGATCGCTTCGCGAAAGATCGAACCCAATCATCACCATCCTGCGGCGCCCGTCATCGCCTGCCCAGATGAGCGGGTCGCTTCCCGCGCTGACGATGGGTTTGAGCCACGATGCCGTTTCTCGACTCGCGACATTTTCGACATGCAGATCGCCATAGCTAAGGAAGCTGTTGAGCGGATGTGAGCGCTCTACCGAGGTTATCTCAGGGTGATCGTGTTGACCGGTTACACGCCACAGCCCTGCGGCGTCGGCCGGGTTGATGGCCAGCACCGGGCGGTTGCTTTCCTCCACGGCGGCGCCGTCGATAACCACGCAATCGAACGCGTTTGTATTGGAGTCCGCGCTGATTCTGCTCACGGCGAAGTCGGCATTCGCCGCGAGCGCCTCGAGCAGAAATGGGTTTTCACTGATTACACCGACTCGAACCTTACGCGCGCTTGCGAGGAAAGCATAAGCGACGTTGTCCGCGGCGAGGTCGTCGTCTCCCATCTCGAGTTTCAATTCGGCCAAAGCGCCTTCGCCTGGCGCCGCATCAAAGACCACGCCGCGTCTGTCATTGGCGCCGAGGGTGATCGACCGCGCGTCGACGAGATTGCCTCCTATCCTCAATTCGACGCCGAATGTGCGGGGCTGGTCGCCGAAGTTTGCAATGGACGCAAAAACTTCGCGGCGGCTGGTTCCAGCAAACTGGCGTGTGTTCATCGCGATGATACCCACGTTGTTGGAGCGGTGGCCGACCCGAATGAACCGCACAGCACCCGCGTGCGAATCCTCACTGCTTCGCGCGGATAGCGCAGGCGGCGAACCATTTTGCGGAGCGATAGCCGATCCACCTCCGTCGCCGATGACGACTACGCCGGCATCGTGTTCGCTCCTGGTTATTTCTTCGGCCAGCCTTAACGCGTCGCCGAGGTTTCCCGGCGCGTCGGTCGCCTGCACGGCGGCTAGCGCAGAAGCGAGCGCGGTTTGATCAGAAGTCAGGGGGCTGCGTACGGTCACGCGAGATGCGCTTTCTATGATCGCCGCTCGGTCGCTTCCGCTGAGACTCTCGATCATCTCGCCGGCGAGCTGTTTGGCGCGATCAAGCCGCGAGCCGCCGTTTTCGTCGCGCGCGCTCATGCTTGCGGTTGAGTCGATGATGATAACCGTGCTTCCCGACGCAAGGGCCCGAGTGGTCACCAGCGGTCGCGCTAAAGCGAAGACGAGTGCAACGAGTGCAAGCAGTTGAAGCAACAACGCGAGACTTCGCCGCAGCTTCTTGAATGGAGCGTTTGCTTCTACCTCTTCAAGAGCGCGCGTCCACAGAAAGACACTCGGAATGACTACTCTCTTTCGCTTAACCTTGAGCAGGTAGAAGAAGACTATGATCGCTGATAGCAACAGCCACCACAGCGCCCCTGATGAAAGCAGTCTCATTATGGAATCGGATTATAACCCAAGTCCCCGGGTTGGCATTCGAGGCGGAACCTCGAAGTTCAGAGTTCCAAGTGAAGAGTTCTGACCTGGATGAAGCAGTCCTCCCGGAGATACCATCTGAGCATGCCCGAACAGCCACTATCGGTGGATCCAAATGTAGCCAGGCTTGTCGTGCCTCCGCCTCGCGCACCAGCAAGAATTCGATGGGCTGAGACGGTCTTGCTGGTAGCCCTGTGTCTCTATGCGGTGCTCGCCGTGCTTGCTCATCGATATGCGTACTTTGCCTGGGATCTCTCGCTGGCTCGCAGCATTCAATCCATCTCACTTCCGGGCTTCAAGACAGTGATGATCAGCGTCTCGCTTCTTGGCAACGACTGGATCCCCTGGACGATGGTAGTCCTAACGGGACTTGGGCTGATCAAGGCCGGTCTTCGCGTGGAAGGCGTCATATGCATGGCCGGACCGGGCTTGGGGTGGGTCGTGAATCAGCTGCTGAAACTATCGATCGGACGCCCACGGCCCAGCAATGTCCTGGTCAATGTTGCCGGCGTTTTTCATTTTGAAAGTTTTCCTTCGGGTCACGTCGTCTTCTTCGTCGAGTTCTTTGGATTTCTCCTCTTTCTCGCGATCGTCCTTCTCAATCGAGGATGGTTGCGGTCGGCGGCTCTGATCGTTCCGGCCCTGCTTATCGCACTGGTCGGTCTGTCGCGGGTTTATCTCGGCGCGCATTGGCCGAGTGATGTGGTGGGAGCATACCTCGCCGGCATCATAGGGCTGATCCTGATGATTGAGGTTTACCGGCGAATCAAGGCGAGAGGCGAAATCGAAGCCGATCAAACAACCCGCTAGCGGCTGCCAGTACCTAAGGTTGCCCGACAGTCCTGCTGCTCAGCCGCAGACCATTGCAACACAGTGAATTGAACCTTGTGGAAATAGTCCCCGGAGACTCGAAGCCTGCCGTTTGTTCGCGGGAATTAGACCTCGCCGGCGGCGGGTACGCCGCTTGTTAGATCTGTAGTAAGGATTTTCTTATGATGCAAGCGGCAAGCAGCATGAGTGTCATGGATGAAAGCACCGGCAAGCTCCTGCTATCGTTGCGCTTTGCAGGGCTGGCTGAAGCTACGGACTACCTCTTACTCGCGCAGCTTGTGTGTTCTGCGTGCGGAAAGCACTTCGGCGGGCGTTCAACGATGACTCTAATGAACCGGGGCGACTCGTGGGAGCTGATGCTGCCCCACCACTGTCAGACCCTGCCACCACTCCCAGAAGAGCCGTCAAACAAAACCGAAGCACACCCGTGACGCTACGCAGGCCCATTCGCGGTGACATTCTCCCACTCACCCTTGGCCAATCGAGTGGTGAACTTATGGTGAGCCGCGCTACCACCCGTAGCCTCCACATATCTTGATAAGACCTGCTCGACGGTTGGCAGCGTTGTCGAGGAATCAATTTTTTGAATTGATGGTGTAACCGTTAAAGCCATCAAAAGCGCCAGGATGGACGATTTCATAACGGGTAGGTCTCCTTGAACCGTGATTACGCTGTTAGTGTGGCTGAGGGGAATAAGGTTTCAGTTGCCGGAGGATTGGCGTGGGCGAGTGCTTGCAACGTATCAGAGAAGCTCGCGGTAAACTCGCGGCCTTTTCGTGTTCATTGGCGTTGCGACTGCGAGAGAGGGACTTCGAACAACCACGCAGCGGGATCACCCGTTGCCGGATCGAGTCCAGAGTTGTTTATAGCGGTTGGCCGAGGGTGTACTCGAACTCGTAAAGATGTTTACCGTCCACGATGTTGATGATCATGTTGCCCGCAAGCCCAACCAGCTCGCCGGTGCCGGAATCGGGCACCACAATGATGCTGAGTTGCGGCGCGCCCCGGTTCATCAAGCCGCTGTGCTGCAGCGCGAACGTACCCTTATGACCATCCAGGGTTCCGATGACCCGCTCCATTGCGACGTAACCCGCCGAGCCCTGTACCTCCGAGGAGACGGCGAGCATCTGGCCTTTGCTGGTGCCTTCGATATCGCCGTGAAATTGCTTGTCGAGTGTCATCCGCCCCACAGATGGATCTTCGAGGCTGTCTTCCGCCGCTCGAGGATTCATCTTCACTTCAAATGTTCCGCTTGCCTTCTTCGACACAATATTCTCCTTCTGAGATGTCCCTGGAATTGGGGAATGCGTTTGTGCGTACACGATCGAACCCAGGCTTACGATCGTCACCAGGACTCTTTATGACTGCGGCTCCGTTTCGTGAACGGTTGATACGGCAGTCTCTCCATCGGCCTAAGACAAAAATCTAGCATGGTTTTACCCGCGACGACTACAGAGCAACCACGACGAAGCCGATGACGAAGACAAGAAGTGCCATCCACCCACTCACTCACCCACAACGGAGCGCGACCAACGGGTCTACCTTTGTCGCCCGCCGTGCCGGTAGCCAGCAAGCCAGGAGCGCCACGATCGACAGCAGCACCGAAATTGCGGCGAAGGTAGACGGATCGGTCGCGCTTACACCAAACAGGAGCCTCTCCAGCAGCCTCGTCAAACCAAGAGCACATACCAATCCAGCGAAAACCCCGGCGGCAACGAGCTTCAGATTCTCGCCAATGATCAGTCGGCATGATGTCTCGGGTCTGTGCGCCAAGCGCCAGGCGGATGCCGAGTTCTCCGGTGCGCTGCGCCACCGAATAGGCGACGACGGCGTAAATTCCAGTCGCGGACAGCAACACCGCGAACCCCGATAGCCAGTTCAACAACAGCGCGTTGAAACGCGGGCGTGCCAGGTGAGTGGCGACCTGTTGTTCCGTCGTCGCGACGCTGGTCGCGACTTGCGTGGGATCAATCGCCGCGATGTCGCTGCGCACCGTCTTCATGAATGCAGCTGCGTCGCCGGTCGTTCGCACGGCAAAGTGATTCAGGCTGTGCCGGGCCTGTGTATTGGGCCGGTAAATCGCATAGCGCTCATCTTCCAGCTCGCGGTGTCGCACGTCGCCCGCAATCCCGACGATCGTCGCCCAGGGCGATTGCGGATCGTCAGGATCAAGCTGAAGCCTCTGACCCACCGGATCAACACCGGGAGCAACCAGACGGCTCGCCATCGTCTGGTTGATGATCACGACGAGAGGCGTATCAGGGGTGTCGAAGGCCGAAAACTCACGGCCCGCTTTGAGAGGAATGCCGTAGGTGCGGAAGTAATCCGTCGTGACGACCCCAAGGTTGGCCACAGGGTTCTTGCGCGCCTCTTCCGGCGGCTGGCCGCCCAGAGCAAAGTGTGTTTCCCAACCAACCTCGCCATCGAGTGGACGCATCAACACCGCACTTGCGGCAATCACCCCGGGCTCTGCTTCCAACCGTTCTATCAGTTGCCGGTAAAACTCGCGCCGGGCTTGCACCTGGGCATACTTTGGCCCGGTCAGCCGCAATTGCATCGTCAACACGTTGTGCGGATCGAAACCAAGATCAACACGGCTCAGATTGAGAAAGCTCCGCAAAATCAACGTCGCCCCTATCAGCAGGATCAGGGTGATCGCAATCTCGGCGGCCACCAGCGAACTGCGCAAGCGTTTGCCAGAACGCCCGCTCGCCAGTTTGCTGCTGCCTTCACTGAGCGCCTCGTTGAGATTGAAGCGCGACGCTGTCAGCGCAGGCATGAGTCCCGCCAGACAGGCTGTTACCAAAGTCACAAACAAACTGAAAAGCAGCACGACTGTATTGAGTCTGACCGTTTCAATGCGCGGAATGTCAGCGGGCGCGACCCATACCAGCAAACCAATCAACCAGTACGCCAGCGCGACACCCGCGGCGCCGCCGCACACAGCCAGCAGACCGCTTTCGCAAAGCAGTTGCCGAACGATCTGCCAGCGCCCGGCGCCCAACGCCGCTCGGACCGCGAATTCGCGGCGCCGCGCCGAAGCTTGCGCAAGCAACAGATTCGCGACGTTTGCGGACCCGATCAACAACAGCAACGAAGTCGCACCCAGCAATGCCCACAACGCCGGCCGCGCATTGCCAAACAGATACTCGGCGAGCGGTTTGATCACAACCTGTTGGCCCTCGGCTTTTGTCTCGGGATGCTCGGCCGCCACCCGCGCGATGATTGTGTTCAATTCCGCTTCGGCTTGCGGCAGCGTCACACCCGGTTTCAGCTTGCCGACGACTTGCAGGAACCCGGCTCCCCGATTCTCGAGAAGCTGGGGCCGCGCCACCGCTTGAAACGGGACCCACAACTCTGCGCCTTTCGGAAAGTCGAACCGCGCTGGCATCACTCCGATCACGCTGAAGCTCTGCTGCGTCAGCGTTATCGATTCCCCGATTATGTCGGGATCGGCATTGAATCGCTCTCGCCACAATTGATCGCTCAGCACTGCAACCTTCGGCGCGTTCAGCACATCATCGTTTTCATCGAATACTCGGCCGAGCGCAGCCGTTGCGCCCAGCACCCCAAAGAAGCTGCCGCTCACCTTCGAGCTTTCAACCTGCAACGGGTCGCCCCGTCCAGTCATTATGTAACCGGCGCCCAGGACTATCGTCGGCATCACCGCCATTCCGTCAAAGCTCTGACTCTGCGTTTGCCAATCCCTGAATTCAGCGAACGCCATCTCGACCAGCGGGTTGTAGGCGACCGCGTCCTTCTTCCACGCGACAACCAGCTGCTCCTGCTCGGCGAAAGGCAGAGGACGCAGCAGAACCGCGTGAATGACGCTGAAGATAGCGGTGTTCGCGCCGATGCCCAGCGCCAGCGTCATAACCGCCAGTAACGTAAAGCCAGGTCGCTTGCGCCATATTCGCGCTGTGTAGCTCAAGTCTTGCCAGAGATTCGCGATCATATTGCGTCTCCTAGTCACATCTCAGGGCGCTGATTGGCTCAACCTTGAGCGCCCGCCTCGCCGGAACGTAGCAGGCCAGCAGCGCCACGCTTGCCAACAACAGAGTGATAGCCGCAAAGGTCAGCGGGTCGGTTGCGCTCACATTGTAAAGAAACCCGTCGAGCAAACGAGTGACCGCCATCGCCGCCAGGACTCCCGGCACAAGCCCGTACAAAGTGAGCTTGAGCCCCCTCGTGATGATCAGTCTCATCACATCGCCCGACCTTGCCCCCAACGCGATGCGTAACCCGATTTCGCGTGTGCGCTGGCTCACCTGTTGCGCAATCACGCCGTAGACTCCGATCGCCGACAACAGCAGCGCAACTAAACCGAACACGGCCAACAACACTGCCGCCAAACGCGGAGCCAGCAATGCGCCGCGCAAATGCTGTTGCATCGTCTTCAAGTCGAAGACAGGCAGGTCCTTGTCCAGGGCGTGCAGTTCGTCGGTGACCGCGCCCGCCAGGGTCAGTGGCTGGCCCGCAGTGCGCACGTGCAGCTCCAGCGTAATGGCCGGGTTGACCTGAGTGAGCGGCGAATACAGGAACGGCAGCGGGTCTTCGCCCAGGGTGATGTATTTACAGTCGCGAGACACACCAATCACTTCAGCGGCGTTGTCCTTCCCGAACCGGACGCGCTTACCCACCGCCTCTTGCCCCGGCCAGAAGCGCCGCGCGGCGGTCTCATTGACAATGACCACCGACGGCGCCTGCCGGGTGTCCTGTGTCGAGAAGTCGCGCCCGCGCAACAAGGGTATTCCCATCGTTTGCAGATATCCTGCGCCGACGAGGTTGTAGGTTATCGGAATCGTTTGCAGCCCGCTGGGGGGTGTGTAGCCGTCAATGTGGATAGCGGTGTCCTGATCGCTTCCTCGACCAAGCGGAAGAGTGTTGGCAAGCGCCACTGATTGCACGCCGGGCAAGGTCGCCACACGCGTTGCCAACTCGCGCGAAAAAGCGTCGGCGCGCTCAGGACTGTAACCCTGCATACCCAGGTCGAACGCCAGCAACAGCTGATGCTCCGTCTCGAAGCCGAGATCGATACGCTGCGCATTTTGCAGGCTGCGAATAAACAACCCGGCGCTAACCAACAACACGAGCGATAGCGCCATCTGGGCAGCGACGAAAAACGAACGCAACCGGGTCCGGCCTGTTTTGCCCCGGCCGGCCCGCCTTTGATTATCTGTATGAGGTCCGGTCTGGACGCGCTAAGAGCGGGAGCGAGTCCGAAAACCACTCCGGTAAGAAGCGTCAACAACAGAGTAAAGACGAGCACTCGCTGATCGAGCGGAAATTCCACTCGCGACGGAAGTCCGATCGATTCCTGGATTGAGCCTAATGCCTGGATCAACACCGGCGTCAGCGCCAGACCTGTCCCGCCCCCAAGAAACGCCAGCAGCAGACTTTCAATCAGCAGCTGCCCGATCAACCGACGGCGGGATGCGCCAAGCGCCAGCCGGATACCGATCTCCTGGCGGCGCTCTGCCGCGCGAGCCAGCAGCAAGCCCGCCACGTTGGCGCACGCAATCAGCATCACCAGCCCAACCACCGCCATCAGCACCAGCAGAAAGTTGCGTGCCTGAGAGCGAAACTGCGGATGAATCCCAAAGTCTTCGATGACCGCGATGCCGAACATCTCATTTGCTCGGGGATATTCCCTCTGAAGCTGTTCGCCAATCGGCAGGAGTTCGGCACGGGCCTGAGCAACGCCGACGCCCGGTTTCAACCTCCCGAGCACGCGCAGCCATCCGATCGCGCGGCCGTTAAGCCAATCGTGCCCCGGCATCGCGCGTCGCTGCATCATCATCGGCACGAAGACATCCGGTATCATCCCCACCTCCGCGCCTTGAAAATTCCTTGGTGTGATGCCGACCACCGTGAAGACGGATCCGTTCAGCGTAATTGACTCACCGACTACACCGGGGTTCCCGCCAAAGCGCCGCTGCCATAGACCATATCCGATGACGGCGACCGGATGCGTGTCGGGAGTCCGGTCCTCTTCGGGCAAAAACCAGCGTCCGAGCGCCGGTTCAACGCCAAGCACCTCGAAGTAATTGCCGGTGACGATCTTGCCCGATAGGCGTTCTGTCTCACCGTTCATACTCAAATTGAACGGTGTGAAATAGTAGGCAGCCAGCCCGCTGAAGCTCTGGCTGCGATCGCGAGTGTCGAGATAGTTGGGATACGAGAAGCGGTTGAAGTTTTCGTCTTGCGGTATCTTTCGGTACAAACCGACTAACCGGTCCGGCTCGCTTACCGGCAACGGACGCAACAAAGCGCCGTTCAACACGCTGAAGATTGCCGTGTTGGCCGCAATACCCAGAGTCAACGTGATGACTGCCATAAACGTAACGCCCGGTCGCTTTAGCAGCAGCAACCGCAGCCCGAACCGCATGTCTTGAATGATTGCTGCCGCAAGAGCGGAGACGCGGTGCCGTTCGCGGTCGCTGACAAAGCGGTCCTCCAATGCTTCAACCCGGTGCCTGAGCGGCGCTCGCTCGGTGCGCGCCAGCTCGCTCTCCAGAAGCGGCCAATCATTTATTTGTCGCAGGGCCGCGGCATGCGCGTCCGCCTCGGAAGCGCCCTTGAGCATGGCCGCTTCATACGTGGCTTCCAGATGCTCTGCCAGCTCTTCGACTATCTCGAGCTCTCGCTCCGGCGGCAACGCCAGCGGTGCGAGATGTTCACGAATATAGTGCCTCCAATCCTTCATCGTTGTCTCCTCATAACAAACGCCATCAGTTCTTCCGGGGAGCCGGGGCAGTAGCGACCCGCCGCATTACATGTCTCATGTTCCAGCTTTGTAGGATGGAACACCTGAACGACGACTGAGATTCGGACTGATTCAGACCTCCGCTCAGGCGCGTTCGGCTCCGGTGATGCGACTGATCGCCGCGACGAATTCCTCCCAGCCGCTGCGCTGCGCCGCCAGCACTTTTTTGCCCTCACGAGTCAGCTTGTAGAAACGCCGCCGGCGCTGACCGGCCTTTTCAACCCAGCGGCCTTGAATCCAGCCGCGCTTTTCGAGCCGGTATAAGAGCGGATAGAGCGAAGCTACATTGAATTTAAGCACGCCGTCGGAGCGAGCTTCGATCAGCTTGCTGATTTCATAACCGTGTCTGGCTCTGGTTTCAACAAGCGAAAGGATCAGCAACTCGGCGCTGCCTTTCTTCAATTCGCGATCGAGGATTCTGGATTCCATATATGACATAGCGACATATTACTCAGGAGCATATGCCGTGTCAAAGAGGGTAGTCGAGTACGGCAACCCCTGGCTTGAGAGATGGAATCCCTTCGGGGTCCGAGCCCTCTTACCGAAGACTGTTCAGGCCAAATGTTTGGTTTGGCTCTTGGCGGTCGCGTGGTATATTAAGTCGCAGCTTGAGCAATGACTCGACGGGCACGGAAGGCTGACAGGAAAACCTCCAGCCTCTGTCGGGCAAAACTCCTCACCTGATCCAAGGATGACTCGCAGGCGCTCCGCTATGAGTCAGGAGTTCACTCTCAAGGAGAATTTCATGAGCAGTTCCCTCAACACCGCGCAGCAATACCTCGACAAGGGATTGGTCTTTTTCAACAAAGGCTGGCTCGATGAGGCAATCAACAGCTATCGCATGGCTATCCAGATGCGCGAGGGAAACTTCCCTCGAGCCTACTACCAGCTTGCGCGGGCTCTTCTGGACGCGGGTGATGTCGGCGGCGCCATTGACGCGCTCCGCTCATCAATCGAGCAACAGCCGGATAATCCCGACGCCTACTACTCGCTTGGACTCACGCTCGCCCGGCGTGGCGAGTACCCCGAAGCGATCGACGCTTACCGCAAAGCCATCGAGCAGCGGGGCGGCAATCATCCCTGGGCCTATCACAACCTGGGCATCGCCCTTCTCCGGCGTGGCGATTTCGGCGAAGCGGTCGACGCTTTCAATCGCGCAATCGAGCAACGCAACGGCGAATTCCCAAAGGCCTGGCATAACCTGGGGATCGCGATGGCGCGCCGAGGCGACCTGGATCAGGCGGCCGCCGCTTTTCGCAAGGCGTTGGAGCAGCGACACGGCAACTACCCCGACACTCAGTTTGAGCTTGGCCGTGTGCTGGTCGAAAAAGGCGACCTGACCGGAGCGGTTGAAGCCATACGCGCGGCAACCGAGCAGCGGCGAGCGCCTTTTCCACAGGCGCACTTCGAATTGTGCCGAGCTCTGTTCGGATTAGGGCAGCTGGACGAAGCAATCACCGAAGCTCGAACAGCCATTCAGCAGCAGGCGGTCTATCCCGAAGCACACTACGCTCTGGGACGGGCGCTTGCACGACGCGGCGATCTTACCGAAGCGATCGAGTCTTTTCGCAACGGCATCGCCGAGCGCGAGCACTTCCCGTGGGCCTATCACAACCTCGGAGTCGCCCTTACCCGTCTCGGAAATCTTGACGAAGGTGTCGAAGCTTACCGCAAAGCCATCGAGCAAAACGCGCGATTCCCCCGCGCGCACTACGATCTCGGTAATGCGCTGTACAGTCTGGGCCGTGTGTCGGAGGCAACCGAGGAATTCAGCGCGGCCATCGCATTGCGGAGCGGAGGCTACCCGGATGCGCATTACGAACTCGGTCGCATCTACGCCGGCGAGCAAAAACTGGACCTGGCTATCGGTTCGTTTCGAACCGCCCTTTCGCAGAACGAGAACTTCCCGGAGGCACACCACGAGCTCGGTCTGGCGCTGTATCGGAGCGGCAAGCTCCCCGAATCTGTTGCCTCGTTCCGCGCGGCGATTCAACAGCGAGGCGGTGACTTCGCCCGTGCGCACCACAACCTCGGTCTCGCGCTGGCGGATATTGGAGTGCTGGACGAAGCGACGCAGGAATTCCGGCTGGCGATCGACCAGCAACCGGTCTTCCCGCGGGCGTTTCGCAATCTCGGCCGGACGCTCTATCGGTTGAGTGATCTCGACGGCGCCGTGGCGGCGCTGCGCACAGCCGTCGATCAAAGGGATGGTGAGTTCCCCGAGGCATACCACGATCTGGGGTTGGCTTATTTCAGCAAGGGTCAACTGGACGAATCGATCGGCGCACAGCGAAAGGCGCTCGAACAATCGAAAGAGTTTTCGGAAGCGTATTTCTGGCTTGGCACGGCTTACAATGCGAAGGGCGAGGTCGAAAAAGCGATCGAAGCGTACAACGGAGCCATTTCCAACCGGCGCGGCCCGTATCCCGATGCGCATTACAACCTCGGGCTCGCTCACGCGCGAATAGGAGCGCTTGATAAGGCAATCGCATCCTACCGCTCGGCCCTCACGGAAAATGAGACTTATCCGGCGGCTCACTACAGTCTTGGGGCGGCGCTGCTCGATACCGGAGAGCTTGACGAAGCGATAGTCGAGCTGCGACGCGCAATCGCCCTCAACGACGACATGCCGTGGGCACATCACCGGCTGGGTGTCGCGTTGTACCAGGCCGGACAGCTGGAAGAGTCGATTCACGAGTTGCGGCACGCGATAGACCAGCAGCCGGTATTCCCGGACGCTCATCTGAATCTCGCGCGCTCGCTGTACGACTATGGCGATCTGAGCGGCGTGGTCGAGACCTGCGAAAAAGTGATCGCCGCACACGGCAGGGATTTCCCACAAGCGCACCACCTTCTCGGCCGGGCGCTCTATGAACTTGGGGATCTCGATTCCGCGGTCGGCGCTTTGGGCTCGGCGCTCGCGGCTAACCCTACGATTGCCGAGGCTCATCGCGATCTTGGCCGCGTGCTCTACGACATGGGTGATCTTGACGGCGCGATCAGCTCCTACCGGGCCGCTATCAAGCACCGGCCCGACTATCCGATCGCGCATCATCACCTTGGGCTTGCGCTGTATGAAGGAGGCGAACTCGAGGAGGCGGTTGCAAGTTTCCGCCGGGCGACAGCGGGCGTGGGAGACGGTTTCCCCGCAGCCTGGCACAACCTGGGCGTCGCTCTCTACGATCTTGGTGAAATCGACGAAGCCATCACCGCCTATAGAACCGCTATCGAACAGCGCGGCGGCCGCTACGCCGAGGCTCATTACAATCTTGGCAACGCACTGTATGCGCGAGGCGAGATCGACGACTCGGTGCACGCTTATGAGACGGCCATCGAGCAGCAGCACGGGAACTTCCCGGACGCGCATCGCAATCTTGGGAATGCGCTGGCGCGACTCGGGGATCTCGATCGCGCAGCCGATTCACTTAAGAGCGCAATCACTCAAGGCGACACCGCCGCCGATGCTCATCACGATCTCGGTCTTGTGTTGTACGGCCGAGGACAACTCGAAGACGCGATCCGGGAGTTTCAGACCGCTCTTGATCTTCGCGACGGGAATGATGCTGAGGCTCACCGCAATCTCGGCCGCGCGCTTTATGAGTGCGGAGCCCTCGAGGATGCTCGCAGGGAACTGGAAACCGCGATCGCTCAGCGAGCGGGAGCGGTTGACGCATCAAACTTGCCGACCCTGAGGCTGGGACAGGACCCATCGACCAACGGGTCGACACGACGCCTGGGCGAGACGATCCAACTCGAGAGCGACGGAGCAACGGTCCGACTGGAGGAAGAGGCAGAAGGAGCGGCTGGTACGACCGACGCGACCGCGCGATGGGGCGACCGTCATGCTCGGAAGCGAGAGCGATCAATCTCCAAAGGCCAGGGCGAAAGCCAAAGGCACCGGGGACACCGCAACGATGTCTTCGTCAGCCAATCTCCCCGTCCCGCCTCTCCGTTCCCCGAGGCTCATCTCGATCTCGGACGTGTGCTGTACGACCTGGGCCACAGCAGCGAAGCAATCGCCGAGTTGAGCAAGGCGGTCAGCGGGCGGCAGGTATTCCCGCGCGCATACTATGAGCTTGGCCGCGCGCTTGTGCGGGCCGGGCGATTGACGGAGGCGATGACGGCGCTGAAAACCGCGGTCGAACAGCAGGGCGGAGGCTTTGCAGAAGCGTATTTCCAGATCGGATTGCTGCTATCGCGTCAGGGTGACGTTGAGTCGGCGCTTGACGCTTACCAGGTCGCGGTAAAACAATCCGGTGGAATCTATCCCGAGGCTTATTATCATATGGGCCTCGATCACGTTCGCGTGCGCAACACACAGGCAGCTGTAAAAGCCTACCGCAAGGCGATCGAGCAACGCGGTGACTACTACCCGGAAGCGCATCAAGACCTTGGCCGAGTCCTGTACTCGATGGGTGACCTCGAGGCTGCAAACGAAGAATACTCGATTGCCGTTCGCCAGAGGACTCCAAGGCAGGCCGAAGCGGCCGCCGGTCGCGACACGCACGCGACGGGCAAAGCGCGAAAGTCGCGGCGAAGCGAAGCGGCCGAAGAACTTGGCGCAGCATTGAGACAGGCGCCCGCGGCGGCTGACGTAGGTAAGGGCGCTGATGCAATGGCTGACCGCGCACCTGCTTCAGGACTCAGCGCCGGCAAGGAGTGAACAGCTCGATTCCTATGTCTTTGGCTCTGGTTTGAATTCGATGACTATCCCTCGCAGCGGCGCGGCGCCGACGTTCTTTGCGGTGTGAATCACCGGAGCATTGAACGCAGCCCGGTCGGGCACGATGTCGACAAAGATCTCCGGCTGCCCGTCCGGCCACTGCTGGAGCCGGGTCCGATTGAGTTGCATAACAACGCGCTGGCTATGGCTGTGTCTCGGCCGTGTGTCTCCTACGGCCAGCTTCTCTTCAAAGACAAAGAAGCGCTTGCCGTCGTAGCGGATGGCGTTTTTTTCGGGCGGGATCATCACCGCAGGCGACTGAACCGGAGGATGGTTCGGCTTTATGTTTACTTCGAAGTACGAGCCGCCAGTCGGCGTCTTGTAAGACTCGCCGCGTTTGAAGACCGCGATATCACCTCGAATCATCTTGCGACGCGCCTTTCCAAACCGAAGCTCGATATCCCCCAATGCCACTATGACTCGATCCCCGCACACCGCCGGCCCGGACGACGCGCACGACGTCGCGTCTCTCATCACTCGAACATAGTCATTCTCGAGCGCGGGTGTAGGCGCCTGAAAAAGCCAGACCATCAACAAAACGATCATCCCAATATCCTCGGCTGCGCATCAGCCTCGATCAAGCACGATGTCCCACGTGACCATCAGGGAATCAGCCTCAAACCCCTTGCCGGGAGAGTGGATGCTACCCAGCGGGACAGCCATCTGCAACAGCGCGCGTCGTGAAAGCGTTCTCTCGTGGTGAGTCATCTAATCGAGTCTCCTTATCGTAAGAGCGGAAGGGCAGTAATGCGTATACGTGAATCAGTGGCACAACGTCAACGCCCGGTTGGACCGGGGTCCGGTTTGGCTGCGGCGCATCCAGTTGAAGCAAGGAGGGCCAGGTGTTAGGTTTGACTCACACAAATCGTTGGGGACCATATCATGTACTGTTCTAATTGCGGCAATCAGAACCCTGAAGGTCGAAGATTTTGCCGCTCTTGCGGGTTGAGCTCACACCCCATCGTTGAGAGCTTAAGGGAACGCTCTCGCGATACTCAGCCGACAACCTAGCCGCCCGGTCACGCTCACAACTCCTCGCACCCCGCTCCATCGATTGCCGTCACTTCGGTCATTCCCACCCGAACCGAAATGATCTCGAACCGATCGTGCCTTCCACGATCACTGGGTTGGACTGATGCTCTTGAGAAGGATGCCGCGCACTCCGTCTCGCTCGACCACGGCCCCGGTTAGGGTGACCGCCTGACCTGCAAGCCCGGCTATCTTGTCTTTCACCGGGAATGGCTTCTCCTCGAATAGGAGATAGACCTTGCCGTCGCTTGCCACAAAACCCGCGGTAACGTTGCGAGCCAGACAAGCGTTTGCACAACCCGCGTGAGAAGCACCCCTACCCTCGCCGCCGTGCCTGGTTACGAAGCAATGCATATCCACGACCTCGCCTTTCAGCGTCACAGTCGTCGCGTCCGGCGCCTGAGCAAGGACCGGACGGCGGCCGTAGGAACTCACAAACAGGCCGAATGCGAACGTCACAACTAGTAGCCAGATGTATTTCTTCATTTCTTCCTCCGTAGGTGTGATTTATCGGTTGCCAGACTAGGCGTTTGCGCGGGCCGGCTCAATTCTTCGAAGGTGAGTTTTTGGTGAGGCTCGTCTAAGGGGTGGTCTTGTCAGTGCTTAGCCCTTGTTCTATCGAGCATTGATGAGTCTGAACAAACTACGAGATCAGTGTCGCGGGCAGTTGTTACTCATCAAATACTCATGAATCGATCTCGCAGCCCGCTTACCATCCCCCATCGCCAGGATCACTGTGGACCCGCCGCGTACTACGTCGCCGCCGGCGTACAAACCGGGGCGGCTCGTGAGCCCCGTTTCGTCAGTGATAATGTTGCCCCACTTGGTGGTGTCGAGGCCCGGCGTTGTGGATTGGACCAGTGGATTGGGTCCCTGGCCCACGGCGACGATCACTGTGTCCACGTCAAAGCTGTGCTGGGTGCCGCTAACCGGAACCGGTCTGCGGCGGCCGCTGTCATCGGGCTCACCCAGTTCCATGTCGATCACTTCCATCCCCGTCACCCAGCCGCGCGTATCGCCGAAGAACTGAGTCGGCGCAGTCAGGAATTTGAACTCGATGCCTTCCTCCATGGCGTGTTCGACTTCTTCGGCGCGAGCCGGAACTTCAGCGCGCGAACGGCGATACACCATGTAGACTTTTTCAGGTCCGAGTCTCAAAGCGACTCGGGCGGCGTCCATCGCGGTGTTGCCTGCTCCGAGCACCGCGACCCGTTTGCCGACTCTCACAGGCGTGTCGTACTCGGGGAACTTGTAACCCTTCATCAGATTCACGCGCGTCAGGAATTCGTTTGCCGAATAGATGCCCGCGAGGTTCTCACCTGGAAGATTCAAGAAATAAGGCAGACCCGCACCAGTAGCGAGAAATACCGCGTCGTAGCCCTCTTCGTCCAACAACTCGTCGACGGTTTCGGTCTTGCCGATCACGCAGCTTGTGACGAACTCGACGCCGATGTTTTCGAGTTGGCGGATTTCGATTCCAACGATGCTTTTGGGCAAGCGGAACTCGGGAATGCCGTAAGCCAGCACGCCGCCGAGCTTGTGAAGAGCCTCAAACACGGTGACCTTGTGACCCATTCTCGCCAAATCGCCGGCAGCGGTGAGCGACGCCGGGCCGGAGCCGACCAACGCGACCCGTTTCCCGGTTTGAGGAGCGATGAACGGCGTCGCAAACGAGCCGCGGTCGATCTGATAATCGGCTACAAAGCGTTCGAGACGGCCGATGCCCACCGACGTTCCTTTGATCGCGTTGACGCAGCGCGCTTCGCACTGGTCCTCCTGCTGGCAGACGCGGCCGCAAATCGCCGGCAGGCTGTTTTTCTCGCGGATGATGTTAGCGGCCCCAACGTAGTCGTGTTTGAGAATCGACAGTATGAAATGAGGTATGTTTATCTCGACCGGGCAGCCGGCTATGCAAGTCGGGTTCTTGCAGCTGATGCATCGCTGAGCCTCGAGCAAAGCTTGCTCCTCAGTGAAGCCGATCGCCACTTCGCAAAAGTTTCGGCGCCGGATCTCGGCCTCCTGACAAGGCATCCCCTGACGCGGCGCCTTTGGTGTTCGTTTGATTTTGAGTTGCTCGGTCGCCAATTGGTAATTCCTCCGTCCGTTTCCTTAGCCGTGCCGCCCCGCGTAAGCCGTCCCTGAACAATCCGCCCATCGCGAGTGGGTGGTCTTCCCGAATCTCTTCGCTCAGACCAGACCCTCAAATCTTGCTACCTGCTCGTTCTCGAACCGATTCAGCGACACTTTTTCTTCGTTTGCGTAGGCCCGGTTACGGCGCATCAACGTGTCGAAATCGACTTGATGCGCATCAAACTCTGGACCGTCTACACAAGCGAATCGGGTCTTGCCGTCAATGACTACGCGGCATCCACCACACATGCCGGTGCCGTCGATCATTACCGGATTCAAGCTGACAAGGGTCTTGATGTTGTAGGGCTCGGTCAATTCCGCAACCGCCCGCATCATCGGCATTGGGCCGATCGCGTAGACCACGTCGATGTCAGTGCCCTGGGAAATCAGCTCGCTCAGCGGGTCGACGACAAGGCCTTTACTTTCGTAGCTGCCGTCGTCGGTGACTATATAAAGCTCATCGCTGGTCTCCCGCATCTCGTCCTCAAGGATCAACAGGCTCCTGGTGCGAGCGCCGATGATCGAGATGACTTGATTGTCGGAAGCTCTCGATGCCCTTGCGATCGGCAGAACCTCGGCGGTCCCGACTCCTCCTCCGACGCAGACCACAGTTCCGAAGCTCCCTATCGGCGTCGGATGGCCAAGCGGACCGATGACATCGGCGAGTTCATCCCCGGCGCACAGCGAGTTCAACAGACTGGTGCTCTTACCGACGCTTTGAACGATGAGGGTGATGCTCCCGCGTTCCTCGTCAGAGTCGACAATCGTGAGCGGGATCCTTTCGGCGTATTCGTTGGCACGAACGATTGCAAAGTTCCCGGCTTTTCTCTTTTTTGCGATCTTTGGTGCTTCGATAATGAACCGGCAGATGCCGTCGGCTATCGTAGTTTTGTCCAATATTCTATTTGCCATCGGTACCTCTCGAGCCTCTCTAGTCCGAGCCGTCTCCCGCTGGGAAGATGGGCGGCCGGAGGGCCGCCCTTTGGCTCGATATTGCGAGCAACAGGACGTGCCCGCCTATAAACAATCTAGATTGTTTCGGCTGAGAGGGCTATGACGGGGGTCACCACGCGTTGTGACGGCTGTCACAACCGGTTAGGCGTTCTGAACGGCTCCGGCCAATTTGATCAGCGACGCCTTTGCGTCGCCGTACAGCATTCCGCAATTTGGCTTGAAAAACAGCGGATTCTCGATTCCAGCAAAACCCTTTCCTTTTCCACGTTTGAGCACGACAACCGACCGCGCCTTGTCCACATCGAGGATCGGCATTCCCGCAATCGGGCTCTTTGGATTATCACGAGCGTCCGGGTTCACCACATCATTTGCTCCGATCACTACCGCCACGTCTGTCGACGGGAAACTCCGCGTTGATCTGCTCGAGATCGTAAAGCGATGAATATGGCACGTTCGCCTCCGCGAGCAATACGTTCATGTGCCCCGGCATACGTCCAGCCACCGGGTGTATCGCGTACTTTACGGTTACACCTCGTGATTCGAGGATGTTCGCAAGCTCGCGCACGGCGTGTTGCGCTTGTGCCGTAGCCATTCCATAGCCCGGTACAAAGATCACCTGACCGGCGTAGGCGAGCTGCACCGCTATGTCTTCCGCTTTCACTTCGCGCATCTCCCCCGAAGCCCCACCCGTGCTCGCCGACGTTTCCGCTCCGAATGCGCCAAACAGCACATTTGTGATCGAGCGGTTCATCGCCCGGCACATGAGAATGAAAGGATAAACCCCGAGAAATCCATCAAGCGTGCCGGCAATGATCAGAACATTATTGGAGATCGCGAACCCGTCGCGGCAGCCGCAAGTCCGGCATAAGAGTTCATCAACGACATCACCACCGGCATGTCCGCCGCGCCGATCGGCAGCACCATCAACACCCCGAACACAAACGCCAGCCCGGCCATCCCGTAGAATAACCCCTGCGCCGATGGATCGTAGATCAAATAGCCGAACATACCAACGGTTATTGCCATCAGCGTCATGTTGAGTATGTTCTGCCCGCGGTAAGTGATTGGCGTCCCCCGAATCCAGTCCTGGAGCTTGATAAACGCCATCATGCTTCCGGTGACCGTGATGCCTCCGAGCAGGACTTCGAGGCTGAGCGCGGTCATCTTGAAGGTTCCAAGTTCTCCCGCGCCGTGACGGTAAAACTCAGACACGCCGACCAGAGAGGCAGCCAGCGCCCCGAACGCGTGCGAGAGCGCGGTCCGCTGCGGCATCGCTGTCATCGGCACCCAGATCGAAATGGCCCCGCCGATCAAAGACCCTATGATTAGCCCGGCGACGATCCACTCGTAGCTGACTATCTCCCTGTGAAGAAGTGTTCCGGCAATGGCCACGAGCATGCCGACCTCGGCGTAGATCATTCCCCGCCGGGCGGTTTCAGGATGGCTGAGGCCTTTGAGACCGAGAATGAACAGTATCGACGCGGCCAGGTAAGTTAGTTCGATTGGAAGACCCATCAGGCTCGCTCTTGCTCCTCTGTAGAGTCTTTCTTCTCGGCCGGCTTTTGCTTGAACATCCGCAACATTCGATCGGTGATCATGAACCCGCCGACTACGTTTATGGTCGAGGCGGTCACCGCCAGAAAACCCAGGATCGTGCTGATCGTGTTGTAATGAGCGCCGGCGGTCACCAGCGAACCGACAAGCGAGATTCCCGAGATGGCGTTTGTCGCGGACATCAGTGGAGTGTGAAGAAGCGGCGGCACTCGCGAGATGACCTGATAACCGAGAAAAGCGGCGAGTGCGAAAACATACAGCCCCGCGATTATTATTTCAGTATTCACGATTCGGCTTCTCCTCTCTCAACCTCTGTTGGACCAACGATGTCTCTTTCGCGTTCGCGTTGCTTGAAAGTCCAGTGTGGCTAGGGGAAGTACCTGTAGATTTCTTTTCTGTCCAGGCAGCGCACAAGGGTTGCGGTATCGCCTTCAGCAACCAGCCCGATCCTATGTTCACCCACTCTCACACGATAGTAGTTACCGGCGCCTCGCAACTTCTTTATGTTGGCGACGCTCTGCAAGCTGTGAGCCTTCTCGAACTGCTCAACAGCCTCCATGATGCGGCTCAGCAAGTCTTTGTTCTTGATGTTGCGAAGGTCCTTCGCAAAACTGGCCCTGAATTGAACTTTCACACTCCGCCCTCAAGGAGGGCAAACACTTCGTCACGTTCGATCAGTTCCGTCTTATCGCCTTCTTCGATCGCGCGGGCAAACGCGATGTCTTCAATTGCCCGTTCGACTGCATCGTAGAGCAAGTCCTGTCGCTCCTGAAGAACCTCAACCAGAGCCGCCTTGATTGCTTCCTTGAGTTGCGCTTCGGTTGCCGCTATTTCCATATTGCCTTCCTCAATTTGTTTCCAGCATATCATCCACACTCCAACCGACGCTATCGCGCAGCCGTCTCGAGCGCCTCGGCAACCCGACCATTCACAACCTCACCTTGATGCAACACGCACGTAGGCCCAACTATGTCGTCGCTCAAATCGATCTTCAACTCACCTTTGTCGTCGATCAGTAGCTTCAGGAACGCGGTGATGTTTCGAGAGTAGAGCTGGCTCGCGTGAACCGGCACCGTAGCCGCAAGATTCAACGGCGACATTATGACTACTCCGTTTTGAACAACGGTCTCGCCCGGTTTGCTTGCGGCGCAGTTGCCTCCGGTTGACCCGGCCAGATCCACGACTACGGAGCCGGGCCTCATCGCGGCCACCGCCTCTTCGGTCATAAGAAGCGGCGCGCGCTTACCGGGCACTTGCGCTGAAGTGATGACGACGTCCGACGTCTGCGCGTGTTTCGCTATCAACTCCCGGCCGCGGCTGAGCGCTTCATCGCTCAGCTCGACCGCGTATCCGCCCGCGTCTTCCGTCTTGATGCCTCCGAGATCGACTTGCAGGAATTTTGCTCCGAGAGATCGAACGTGTTCGCCCGCTGCAGCGCGAACATCATAGCCTTCGACCACCGCGCCCAGACGCCTCGCCGTCGCGATAGCCTGGAGGCCCGCGACGCCGGCGCCCAGTACAAGCACCTTTGCCGGGGCGATAGTGCCCGCGGCGGTCATCAGCAGGGGAAACATTCGCGGCAGGCGCTCGGCGGCAAGCACAACCGACTTGTAGCCCACGATCGTAGCCATCGATGAGAGCGCGTCCATCGATTGCGCTCTGGTCGATCGGGGTATCAGCTCCATCGCAAACGCCGTGAGACCCCGCTCGATCAGTTGGGCCATCGCAGCAGGTTCATCGAGCGGTTTCAAGAAGCCAATCACAACCGCGCCTCTTTTCAGTCGAGCGACGTCGTCGTCGGTCGGTCGATTGACACAGAGCAGGACGTCAACTGACTCCAACAACTCAGTCTTGTTACTCTCGATGACGGCGCCCGCCGCAAGGTAATCCGCATCACTCGTTCCCGCGGCGTGACCGGTCCCGCTCTCAATGTGAACCTGCACACCGGAAGTGACGAGTGCTCGCACAGATTCAGGCATTAGCGCCGATCGAGTCTCCCCCGCCGACGCCTCTCGTACTACACCAATCTTCATCAACGCTCCGTGAAATGTTTCTGAATGACTCCGGCCCCGGGTATTCTGTCTATCCATCCAGACCTGGGCTCGGAGAGCTGCGGAATGGAAGGCAAGAATATATCATTTCGCCGGGAACTTTTGCAGGGGCATCGGGTGATCGGCGGAACTGGCTCATCAATTGGTAGAATTCCAAACCAACGGGAATGTTTTAACCGTGCACCGGGATTCATCAAAAAAGGGAATCGTATTTTTCCGCCTTTAGGTGCAAGCTGGTATCCCCTGTTCCGCGGCGACACGTGCCGCAAACTTCCTCAAGGCCGAACACTGATTCATGGGAGAGAAAATGAAACTCGTATCGTTAAACGTCGGAGTTCCGCGCGATGTCATTTCGAAGGGCAGGACTGTTACCACGGGCATCTTCAAAGAGCCGGTCGAGGGCCGCGTGCTGCTCAGGACGTTGAACCTTGATGGTGACCGACAGGCCGACCTAAAGGTTCACGGAGGCGTACACAAAGCCGTATACGCGTACCCCGCCGAGCACTACGATTACTGGCGGCGCGAGCTACCGGGCGTCGATCTGCCCTGGGGAATGTTCGGCGAGAATTTCACAGTCGAAGGACTGTTCGAAGACCAGGTCAGCGTCGGAGATCGGTTTCGAATCGGCTCTGCCGAGTTGACGGTCACCCAGCCGCGGCTGCCCTGTTACAAACTGGCGGTCAAGTTTGGACGGGACGACATCATCAAACGGTTTCTCGAGAGCGGACGAACCGGTCTCTATTTTGCCGTGACGCAGGAGGGCGAGGTAGGATCGGGCGATTCGATCGAAACACTAAGCAGAGATGGGAATCAACTGAAGGTGGCCGACGTCACCCGACTGTACCTTGAAGACAGAGACGATGTCGAAAAGCTGCGAAGGGCGTTGCGAGTCGAGGCGCTGCCCGACAGCTGGAAGACCTACTTCGAGCATCAGCTCGAAAGGCTGGGCGCGACTGGCCGATAATGCTTCGCAGTTCGCCGTTCAGAGTACTAGCTTTAGCTTGCTTCCTGGCCCAATCAAATAGGCAAGCTGAAGCTAGTATTCTGAACCGCTGATGGAACCGTGAGACTCGAACGCAAGCACTCTCTCATACTGATCGCGCTCGCCTATCTGAGCTTCGTCAGCCTCGGGTTGCCAGATGGCCTCAACGGAGTCGCCTGGCCGTCGATTCGTGGATACTTTGACCTGCCGCTCGACGCGCTGGGTTCTCTTTTGGTGATGTTTACCGCCGGCTATCTGGCATCCAGCTTCGGCTGCGGGCGGATGCTCGCGCTGATGAGCCTCGGGAGCCTGTTGGCGCTAAGCTGTCTTGCAACCGCGGTTAGTCTGATCGGTTACGCGGTGGCGCCGGCGTGGTGGGTGATGGTCGCGCTTGGAGTGACCGCGGGTTTGGGAGCTGGGGCGATTGATGCAGGATTGAATACCTTCGCGGCTACGCGGTTCAGCGCGCGAACGGTGAACTGGCTCCACGCGTGTTACGGGGCCGGCGCGGCCTCCGGACCATTGATCATGACAAGCGTGCTGGCCGCACATCATCCGTGGCAGCGCGGCTACGCGATAGTCGGTCTTTGGCAGTTGCTGCTGGCTATCCTGTTCGTGCTTACACGACGATGGTGGCCGAAGGATAGCGCTTCGGACGCTCCCGATTCAGCCTCGATAACTCGAATGCCGAACCTCAGCACGCTCAGGCTGCCAATGATGTGGTTGAGTATCGCGGTCTTTTTTCTCTACACAGGCATCGAAGCCGCGGCCGGCATCTGGGTCTACAGCTTGTTCACCGAGGCGCGAGGAGTATCTATGATGACTGCCGGAAATTGGGTGAGCGTCTACTGGGGCGGTTTGACCGTTGGGCGTCTGCTCGGCGGCCTGGTCGTTGGTTTCGTGCCGCCCAATTGGCTGGTACGCTTATGTGTCGCCGGTATGGCCACGGGCGCCGCGCTGATCTGGCTAAAAGTTTCGAGCCTGCTCAGCTTTCTTGGTTTGGGGTTGATGGGGCTTGCATCCGCGCCGGTCTTCCCGTCGCTGATTGCGACGACACCCGAGCGGCTGGGCACGACGCACACCAGCAACGGCGTCGGGTTTCAGATCGCCGCCGCGGTGCTTGGCCAGTCGTTGCTTCCGGCGTTTGTGGGAGTGCTTGCAGGAAGGCTCGGTCTGGAGATAATAGGACCCGCGCTATTTGTCGCGGCGGTAATGTTGTTGTCGCTTGTTCAGGGCTTGACCTCAGCGAGTCAGGAGATAGGTGCCTAAAACACACATCAATCCGACGACCCTCTTTCCGAGCGTCCAACATGGATTCTCTCAAATCGTATCAAGCCAGGGCGGGAAGACGGTCTACATCTCGGGGCAGACCGCGTGGGATGCCGAGAGGCAAATCGTCGGCGGGATGAATCTTGGCGAACAGGCTCGCCAAGCTCTGCGTAACATTCAAACCGCCGTCGAGGCAGCCGGCGGAACCCTCGCGGACGTGGTGTCAGTGCGACTCTATGTTGTCAACTACAAGCCTTCCGACGCCCGATCGGTCGGCGAAGCGTTCAGAGAGTACTTCCCGGGTGATGACCCACCAGCCAGCACGTGGATCGGAGTGTCCTCGCTCGCGGTGGAGGATTTTCTGATCGAAATCGAAGCGATTGCCGTGGTCGATTGACGGACCGACGTCGCTCGCACGCAGCACTCTAACCCAGGGTGAGCGCTGCGCCGGCCTGCGTTCATAGTTCGCCCTTTGAGCTGACGGTAAGGGAAAAGGGATTATGAAATCATTTACCAGAAAAGCACTCGCGGCAGGGTGTATTGCCGGACTTGCAATTGCGGGGCTCGCGCAACAAGTTGCCGATCCGGATTTCGATCCACACGTCGCAAATCCTGCTTACACGAAGAAGCACCCAAAGGTCTTTATTGACGAAGCCCATCACAACTTTCACACCGCCAGCGGGCGTTACAAACCATTTGCCGATCTTATCGGCAGCGACGGATACGAGGTCACACCGAACAAACAGAAGTTCAGCAAGGAAACACTGCAAGGTTGCGATGTTTTGGTGATCTCCAACGCGCTGGGCGCTCTGGCGATGGGCAGCCCCGAAGCAAGCAGTCCGGCGTTCAGTGACGAGGAATGTGATGCGGTACGCGAGTGGGTGCGAGCGGGTGGGAACTTATTGCTGATCGCAGATCACTCGCCGATGGGCGCCGCAAACGAGAAGCTTGGTCTCCGCTTCGGCGTCGGAATGAGTAAAGGCTACACCGGCGACCCCGCGAACCACGACCAGGAGACGGGCAGCGCCACTTTTATCAGGTATGATCCCGATAACAAACTGCTCGGCGATCACCCGATCATCCGCGGGCGCAACGCCAGCGAGAAAATCTCGAGGGTCATCGCGTTTACCGGCCAATCATTAGTAGGCCCGAAAGGCAGCGTCGCCTTCATGAGGCTTTCAGACACTGCCGTCGACCTAACGCGTGCGAGTCAAGGATCTGAACAAAAGGAGACTTCGGCCGCGGGACACGCTCAGGGAATCGCCCTCAAGTTCGGCAAGGGCCGCGTCGTCGTCATGGGTGAAGCCGGGATGTTGTCGGCTCAACTCGCCGGGCCTCGCAAGATGAAGTTCGGAATGAATCGCCCGGGCATCGACAATCGTCAGCTCGCATTGAACATAATGCACTGGCTGTCGAGATTGATTGGTTAAGACTGAAAAGCGTGTCATCCGCCCGAACGCTATTCGATAGCGCGTCTTGTCGATAGCGCGTCCTTGAAATAAACGCCCGATGCCGCTAGCTTACACGCTTGCCAAATAATCGCGCGCAGTTTCATTCGACCGAGAAAAAGGAAGAACTCTTATGCAACGATTCCTCGATGGCTGGCACAGTCCCAGCTTGAACAAGTGGATGGAGATTGTGACCTACGGCCATTACGGGTTTCCGCTGCTCATGTTTCCGACGGCGGCGGCCGACTATCTCGAATATGAACGCTTCTATGTGTTGGATGCGATACAGGGCTTGATCGAATCGGGAAAGACAAAGGTCTTTTCGATAAACAGCATCAATCGCGACAGCTGGCTCAACGACGAACTGCATCCGAAGTACAAAGCGCTCCGTCAGGTCCAGTACAACAACTACATCACCAATGAAGTCGTGCCGTACATCTGGAACAGTTGCCAGGGCCGCTTCGGGATCATCACCACCGGCGCGAGCCTCGGCGCGTTTCACTGCACCAATCAATTGTTCCGGCGGCCCGATATGTTCGCTGGCTGCATGGCGATGAGCGGCGCGTACGACATTCGCGGCTACTATCATGGCGATTACTACGACGACAACGTGTACTTCAACAACCCGGTTGATTATCTTCCCAACATCGAAGGGTGGACGCTGGAAGCGCTGCGCCACAAGGAGCACATTCATATTCTCACCGGTCAGGGGGAATGGGAGAACCCTGAGGCATCGCGCCGGTTATCGGGAATTCTCTCGCAGAAAGGGATTCCTCACGAACTAGACATGTGGGGATACGACAAGCCCCACGACTGGCCGACCTGGCGCGAGATGATGCGGTACTATCTCGAGGCGAAGTTCTGACGGCAAGAAACGCTCGACCGCCAAGAGCGCTGCGTACGTACTCTGCGCTCCTGCGCCCAGTAGGCTAAGATTGAGGTCTGATGAGTAAGCTTGATGGCCAGATCGTGATAGTGACCGGCGCTTCGGCCGGAATAGGCGAGTCCGCGGCGCGCAGGCTGGCAATCGAAGGCGCAACCGTCGTGCTCGCCGCGCGCCGGCCGGACCGGCTCGAAACGCTGAAGCGAGAGATCGAGTCTGCAGGCGGACGCGCGCTGGCAGTGGTCGTGCGATGTTACCTCTCCGCAGGATCGCGAGCACCTGGTTCAGGAAACGATGCGCGCATTTGGCCGGATCGACGGGCTGGTGAACAACGCAGGCTACGGTCAGCGCGGGCCGATCGAGCTTGTGTCGGTCGAGGCCATCCGACAGAACTTCGAGACCAACCTGTTTTCTCTCATCGCGCTGACCCAGCTTGTGATTCCAATCATGAGGGCGCAGAAGAGCGGCCGGATAGTAAACATCAGCTCGGTCGCTGGTCGCATAGCGCGGCCGCTTTCATCGGTGTATGACGCCACGAAACACGCTCTGGAAGCCATTTCTGACGGGCTGCGAGGAGAGCTTGCTCCATTCGGAATCAAGGTGGTGGTGATCGAGCCAGGCTTTATCATCACCGAGTTCCTCGGGGTGGCCAATGAGACCGCGCAACCGATCATCGACAATGCAGGTCCTTATGCGGAGTCGTTCGAACGCGTGAACGGTGCGGTTCAGCGGTTGCGGAAGATGGCAGGGCGCCCCGAAGACATCGCCGAGGTAATCTTCAAAGCGCTCTCAGCTCCGAGACCCCGGACCCGTTACGCGGCCCCCGGCCACGCGCGCTTCGCGTTAGCGCTGAAACGATTGCTACCGTCGCGACTTTTTGATTACGTCTTGAGCCGGTAGCCAGCCCCCTGATCATTAGACGCCGGTTCTTAGAAGACGACTCCCTTCGATACAGTTTCTGAAAATGCCGTCGCGGTTTCTTCGATCATCTCCAAATCAGGCAATCTATCGATCATCTCCCTCGGCAGGGATGGGTGCCCAATCAGAGTGCCCATAATCTGCCCTGCCATTGCGGCGTTGGTGTCGGTGTCTCCGCCGGCGCTAATTATCTCTTCGAGTATTCGCTGAAAGCCCATTTGCTTGATCTTCTGAACTGCAGTCAGCACAAAAGGGATGGACTCGACTACATAGCCCGATGAGCCAAACTGCGTGGCGATCTCAATGATAGTCGCAGTCTCGCCGAATTCGCTGATTTCAATTGTCCGGTCTCGGACACTGCTATCCGGCAAGTGTTCAAGAACCAGCGGGACAAGTCCACTCCCGACAGTCCAACGGCGTTCCCAGGCTGCGCGTATTGCCACTATCACTGCGAGGGCCCCGACATAGGCTTCTTCGCTGTGATGCGTGATCCGTGACACATCTCGAATCACCCTTCTGGCCTCAGAGTCTTTGGGATCCAGGCAGAACCCCAATGGCGCTACTCTCATTGCTGCTCCATTTCCGGCGGCCATTTCCCCTCGCCTCCCAACCAGTGCCCAGTGACCGCCGAGACCAAGTTCACTCAGCGCCTTGTGCGTGCTGGCCCCAATGCCGGTAATCCGTTTTTGCTTGAACCATAAGGCAAACCTCGCAGCGATGCCCGCCGGATCTATGCATCCCCGTTCAGAAATCGCCTCACAAGTCGCCAGGGTCAGCTGAGTATCATCGGAAATCCTCCCGCGTTGGTGAACATCTATTTTGACCGGAGGCGGTTGTCCCTCATACGGACCTCCAAGACAATCGCCGATTGCTCCGCCCAGAATGCACCCTGATATCCGCTGGTCGATTTCTTGCATTACTGCATTCTACACTTTGCGAGAACGCACAACAGCCGCGAAGCAGTCTTGGGCGCGTCGGTTAGAACTTGAATTGTCCACCTCCGGCAACTAGTATCCATTCACAGTGAAGCGACTTCAAACACATCAAATCCCGGTACGGCGTGGCTTTCGGTTGCGCGCATTCGCGTTGCGACATGCGGTGCTGCTGAGTATGGCTCTCTCTCTACTCGGTCAATTCCATCTCGTCCCGCACGCACAAGCCTCTCAGACTGCCGATGGACCCGAGGTCGCGATGGGTTCGACGAGACGAGACTTTGGCGAGGTCTTTGCCGGAGAAGAGCTCGAACAGAACTTCCCGGTGCGCAACAACGGATCAAAGCCCCTCGAGCTCGTGCAAAAATCTACGCTTGGCACCCGTTCAACGTCGCCGGGATATCCGGTCAGGGCCGCGGTGTGGCGCCCGAACGAGCCATTCCTCACTCGACTCGTAGCCGCGCGACGAGCGGCTCCAAGCTGATGCCCCCCAGGCGACTTTTACTTTGAAAAAGTCGTCCAGCCTGGTCAGGTTGGCACCATCCTAGTCAAGCTTCATACCAAGGACCAGCTTGGCCCGATCGAGGCCACCTACGAACTTCAGACAAACGACCCTCGGTACCCGGTAATCAAAGTGACGGTTGTCGCAAACGTCAAACCGCTCCCTACTTACGTAAAGCGCATTACAACCGCCGACATCGGACACGGCGAAACAAACAGCGCCTTTCAAGTCTGGCCGACGGCCCGGCCCGCAGTTTCAGTCGAACCGGGTGAACGGCTGGTCATCGCTCTCAGGATAAGAGCGCTCGCTCCGGACTCCGGAACCCTGACCCTTGGGCCAGGCGCTCCCGCGTCGTGGAAGCTCCGTCACGAACCTACTGGCGATTACTGGTTGGACATCCCCGTGGAGGCAAACGGCACACCTGCCTCTCAGACGGCGGCGCTTGTCGTTAATCTCGGGGAGAAAAACTCGAGTGAGATGCACGTTCACTTAACGGTGACCGTCCCGCTGGAGAATCTCGCAGTGACACCTCGGGAGCTCGACTTTGGCGAGGTTACTCTGGAAAGCGCAAAGGCCGCGACCGAAAGAGTGGGCGTTAGAAAAATAGTCGGTTCATTTCATATCAAGACGCTCACCTCAACTTTGCCCTTCTTGAAGCTCGAGCAAGCGACGATGGTTGACGGCAGCAACTATCTGATAAGAGTTACAATTGATCCGGCCAAACCGCTGATGCGGGGGGCGTACTCCGGGGTAGTGCTCATCGAGACCGATGAGGGTCACCGTGTTGAAATCCCAATCAAGTTGAGTGTCAGTTGATCGCTGGCTCAGAGAGCGCAATCTGGAAATGGATGGCCGAATTCTTGAGGCGATTCCTTGACACACCCATAGCGCGCCTATATGCTCCAAATCTCGTAAATCAGGCTCCCGGTAGTTGATTTTTGGAGGCCACACGCTCAGGAGGATTCGGTTTAATGGACCCAAAGAGAGTCTTGCAGTTCGCCGTTGACGAGCAGGTGAAATTCGTCGACATCAGGTTTACAGATTTGCCCGGTGGTTGGCATCACGTCACCGTCCCAATCAACCAGTTCAATGAAGATTCGTTTGACTCGGGCATCGGCTTTGATGCCTCGAGCCTTCGCGGTTGGGCGTCGATCAACGAGTCCGACATGTTGCTCATTCCCGACGCCAGCCGCTTCTGGATCGATCCGTTTTTTGAGGAACCTACGCTGTGCATGTTCGCTAACGCAGTCGATCCGCTGACCAGGGAAGGCTACGAGATGGACCCGCGCGCGGTTGCTCAACGCGCTGAAAGCTATCTCAAGTTCACCGGCATCGCTGACAATTGCTACTTTGGTCCGGAGGCAGAGTTTTTTATTTTCGATCAGGTCAGCTATCACAACGACGTGAACAGCGCCGGCTATCACTTCGACTCGTCCGAAGGCATCTGGAACTCAGGCCGCGCCGAAGACAATCTCGGCTATCGCGTGCGAACCAAGGAAGGATACGTACCGGTCCCTCCAGTGGACTCGTTGCACGACCTGCGGTCGGACATCGTGCAGAACCTTCAGTCGGTCGGCATCGAACCGGAGATGCATCACCACGAGGTCGCCAGCGGCGGACAATGCGAGATCGACTTTCGCTTTTCCACGCTGCTCGGAACCGCCGACAACGTGATGCTTTTCAAATACGTAGTGAAGAACACCGCGTTTTACTACGGCAAGGCGGCGACCTTCATGCCGAAACCGATGTTTGGCGACAACGGCAGCGGTATGCACTGTCACCAGAGCTTTTGGAAGGGCGACAAGGCCCTGTTTGCCGGAGACAAGTACGCGGGCATTTCGGAGATGGCATTGCACTACGCGGGTGGGATCCTAAAACACGCCGCGGCGATCGCGGCGCTTGCGGCCCCGACGACCAACAGTTACAAGCGGCTGGTGCCGGGGTACGAGGCTCCGGTCAACCTTGCTTATTCACGGCGCAATCGCTCGGCGGCAATCCGCATCCCGATGTATTCGCAATCGCCTGGCGCCAAGCGATTGGAAGTTCGCTTCCCCGATCCATCGTGCAATCCTTATCTCGCATTTTCGGCGATGATGATGGCCGGTCTGGACGGTGTTCAAAACCGCATCGATCCGGGCGAGCCGCTCGACAAGGACATCTACGATATGTCGCCGGAAGAACTGAAGCACGTGCCGACGTTGCCGGGCTCGCTGGATGTCGCGCTCGACGCTCTCGAGGCGGATCACGAGTTCATGCTCAAGGGCGATGTGTTCACCGAAGGTATGGTCGAGAGATGGATCAGCTACAAACGAACCAAGGAAGTCGATCCGGTTCGGATGCGCCCGCACCCGCTTGAGTTTCAAATGTACTTCGATGTCTAGGCTCGTGAATCACCATCTATGCAAAGGGACGCAGACCGGGTTGTCTGCGTTTTTTTGCGTGGGTGGAAGGGTGCTGGCACGCCGAATAGCCGCCGCCTTTCTTATCGCCGTTGCGTTGGCAGCACAGAGTCGCGCCCTTGAAGATCACAAACCCGCTGTGCACTTGAAGGGCATTTCGATCAAAGCGGTAGACTGGAAAACCCGAACCGCCGAGACTGAGTTCTCGATTGAGATAGACAACCCCGGACCGGCGTTCAAGCTGAAGGATCTGAACTATCGGCTAAAGCTCGATGACAAGCAAGCGGCACAGGGGAAGTACGACAAAACCATCGAGGTGCCCGCCGGTTCGAGCGCGACGTTCAAACTGCCGTGCGTCGTTGATCTGTCGGCGCTGCCCGGTGTCGCATGGGCGGTCGTCGCTGGTGGCTTCGACGTCCACTATGAGCTGGAGACCGAATTCACGGTTCCGATTTTTGCCTCGGTTAACCCCCGAATCACGACATCGATCGGCGGTGATCTATCGCTTGGCCAGTCGATAGCCGGTTGGACGACCCGGATAAAGGAACGCATCGAGAACCCGCGGTGATGGCTGATTCAAACGCACTCGTAAGCCTTTTCCTTTCAAAACTCGAAGAGCAGATCGAACGAACCCGGCATCTGCTTACCCGGATCCCCGCTGACAAACTGGAATGGAAACCGCAACCGGACTCGGTTCGCGTATGTGATCTGCTGGGTCACATGCTTGAATGCCTTGCGGGGTTCTGCGCGACACTCTACGTTGTGAACCCGGACCGGCTCGCTCACTTCGCGCCTTTGCGAGAACTCCCGGTGAATCATTGTTGTGGAATCGAAGAGGCTACTAGACGAATAGACGACTACACGTCGCACATCAGAGAGGGTTTCGCGTCGCTAGCCGATACCGATCTTGCCAGGCGCATCCCGACAATCTTTGTTGCGGAAGGCGAAGCGGTGATGACCGTGCTGTTAGGGAACCTCGAGCACTTGATCAATCACAAGTACCAGCTGTTTTATTACCTGAAACTTCTCGGTGTCGGCGTAAACACCGGCGACCTTTATCGCATTCGATAAAAGGCTACTCGTCGTCGTCCGGTTCAGCGACAGCAAACGACTGCTCGACAGAAGGTTTCTGCATAATATCACCTGTTCCTCACGTCATATATACCTGAACAGAAATCCAATATAGGAGGAAGTCATGCCAAAAGGAATTGCTTTGACGATAGGATTAAACGCTGTCGACCCGAAGCACTACGGTGGCTGGTCGGGCGAGCTGAATGCGTGTGAAGCGGACGCTCATGATATGGCCGATATTGCAAAGTCGACAGGATTCACGGTGAAGACCTTGCTGACCAAAGCGGGTACCCGGTCGCGCGTGATAAAGGAAATAACCAGCGCGGCGAAGTCCCTGAAATCAGGCGACATCTTTCTGCTCACTTACTCCGGTCATGGCGGTCAACTCCCCGATCTTAACGGCGACGAAGATGATGGCCAGGATGAGACGTGGTGTTTGTACGACGGAGAGCTGGTCGATGACGAGATCTACTCATTGCTCGGCAAATTCGCCGCTGGCGTGCGCATCCTGGTGTTCTCGGACAGTTGCCACAGCGGCACCGCTTTGAAGGCGTCCTTCTATCCTCCTGCCGCGCCGGCGCGCCTCGCGGATGGAACCTCGGGCGAGGTCCGCTATCGGAACATGCCGGATGAGGCAGCTCTCCGAACCTATCGCGATAACAAAGCCTTTTACGATCCCATTCTAAGAAACGCCAAACTAAAAGAATCACGCGACGCGATAAAGGCCTCGGCGATTCTGATCTCCGGCTGCCAGGACAACCAACTCTCGCAAGACGGCACGTTCAACGGGTTATTCACCGGAACGCTGCTGCGGGTATGGAACGGCGGCAAGTTCAAAGGGCCTTACCGGTCGTTCCGCAAAGCCATCGTTGACCGCATGCCTCCCGACCAAACTCCGAATTACTTCCGCGTCGGACAGTTAAACCCGGCGTTTGAAAAACAATCGCCGTTCAAGATATAGCCGGGCTTCACGGCAACGCCGTTACCCCCGTCAGGCCCTTATCCCTCACTGCCCCACGAGACCGTGAAAACCCCAACTCTGGAGAAGGGGTGAAAGAATAAGCGTCTCGTAGTTCCGGCTTCAGGCGGCACCCGGCAAATGCACGAGCGAAAGGCCCGCCTGAAGGCGGAATTACGAAACGCGCGCGGTTTCACTCAGACTATTGCTCATACCCAGGAAATCTAAAGCGCTGCTATTGACGGAGTGGAAACCCCGGCGCGTCTGGGATAATGTGCGAATGGGCGACGGTGTCATATGAAAAGCGTCCTGAGTCGACTAATAGACTGCAAACAGATGGATCGCGCAAAACGGAGTTGATGGAGAGCGAAGAACTCAAAGCCGTGCTCGAGCAGCACCACGGGTCCAGCTTCGGTTGGGCTATGGCGTGCTGCCGGCGCGACTCGTCTGAAGCCGAAGAGGTGCTTCAGATCGTTTATTTGAAAGTGCTCGAGGGCAAGGCTCGCTTCAACGGGACCGCCGCGTTCAAGACCTGGCTGTTTGCGGTGATTCGCAAGACCGCTTCTGATCAGCGCCGGAAACACGTGCTACGCGGGCTCGGTATGCTGAGGGCGGCTGAACGAGGGACAGGCGCAAAAAGCGCCGAAGATCCCGACGAATCGGCGTATCGCTCTGAGATTCAGAGCATGTTTCAGCGAGCGCTAGCCCGTCTGCCGCGACGTCAGCGAGAAGCGTTGGAGCTGGTCTTTTACCACGATCTGAGCATCCAGGAAGCGGCGGCGGTGATGAGTATCTCACTGGGATCGGCTCGCACACACTACGAGCGCGGCAAGAGACGCCTGCGCCAACTGTTAGAGGAGTCAGAAGGACTTTATGAATCTGAATGGAGACGAAAAGAGAATCCAGCAACTGTTCCGTGAGATGAGCCTTGACGACCAGCGTCGAGCGCCACAGTTCGCCCGCCTGCTTGCGGAGGCCAACTCCGGAAAGGCGCACGCGCGTAACCGGTTTCCGGCGTTGCGATTCGCTATTGCCGTCGCGATGCTGTGCGTCGCTTTGCTGATAGCGATGGTTGTCATCGTGAAGCCTTCGAAACCGCTGGACGCTATGGTTCCTGGCGATCAAACCTTAGCACCAACAGCGCCGGAGGTATTGGCGGCGGCCATCGACCAGTCTCGTCCGGTTTCGGAAGCTCCACGCGTTGAGCATAAGAAAGTCATCAGGCGCGTTCGCTGGCAACGGCCCTCAACCCACGCAGAGATTTCGACAAAATCACTCTTTGCCTGGCAGTCCCCAACCGCCTCGTTGATGCAAACACCCAATGACGAGTTGTTGAGATCTCTGCCGAGGCTGGGCGAATCGTTGCAAACGATCAAATCTTTTTCACCTGATGAATTCAACTAAACGGAGGCAGATCATGAAACCCAGAGTAATATGGCTATGCGCAATCCTATTAGTCGCAACGATCGTTGCGTTCTCGCAGCAACCGCCGGCGGAGCCGGGCTCGGCACCTCAGCCCCAACAGGCAGGACCTCCTCCACAGCCACCGCAACCAGGACAGCGGGCGCCCCGACCGGCAGGCCCGCCGCAATCGCCGATGGGGCAGCATCCGCCGGGAGAGCCAGGACCACCACCTCAGCCGCCTGATCCGTTCGCCGGCAATCTCTTCCCGCCGGAGCTGGTGATGCAACACCGGCACGAGATAGGACTGACCGACGAACAAAAGGCCGCCATCAGAGAAGAGTCGATAAAGGCATCTACACGGTTCAACGAGCTTCAGTTTCAGATGCAGGATGAAATGGAGGCAATGGCGACGCTCATGAAAGGTGCCACAGTCGACGAGCAACAAGCGCTCGCGCAGCTGGATAAGGTCTTGAACATCGAACGCGAGGTAAAGCGCACCCAAGTGGCGCTCTCGATACGGATCAAAAACAAGCTGACGTCAGAGCAGCAAATGAAACTGCACGAGCTTCAACGAAATCCCCCTCCCCCAAGATAACCGCAAGATGACCGGTTTTAGTGACGCCGTCGTGAGCGGCGTCACTTTGCCTCCTCTAAACCCGCCGGCCTTACGAAACTGCGTGCACACCCCCAACTACCTCTGAGGGATCGTGTGCGGAGATACCCTGGCAAGCCTCTGGCCCAATCCTGATCTCCGCGGTCGTCGAACCGACGAACGATTACACGATAGTGGTATTGATCGTGCAGATCTTTCTAAAGGTTCCTGCGCTGAAAGCGCTCGCACCGACTCAAACCGAGCCGCCATTCCTCGCAGCACAAGTCGTCGTCCTGGCTCTCTTCGCCGTGCTCGCTTTTTGTTGCGGTTAGGAGATTCCGTTTCGACCAGGTTCCGGCGGCGTGATCCGAGGACCCGCGGCTGGAAAAAGCACAGGCCGGGGAGATACTCTATTGGCATGACGGATACACCGCCCCCAGTCCTTTCGGCCCATACACCACGCGCCGACGAGATGTTCCCGACGCTCAACGAGGCTCAGATTGCGCGCATCGCCGCGCGTGGTCACATCAGACGCGCACGGCAAGGGGAGGTACTCATCGAAGCGGGCGAGCGCACCGAACACTTCTTTGTCGTTACAACAGGTCAGATCGAAATCGTAAGGGCACCTGGCAAAGCCGAAGGGATCGTAGCCACCCTTCTACCGGGCATGTTCACCGGTGAAGCAACGATACTATCCGGCCGTCGAGGCCTGGCTCGCATACGGGCGGCCGAGTCGAGCGAATTGATCGAAGTTGACCGCGAACACTTGCTTGCGATCGTGCAAACGGACAGCGAGCTGAGCGACATCTTTATGCGTGCCTTTATTCTGCGAAGGGTCGAGCTCATCGCGCAGGGTGTGGGGGACGTCGTGCTCGCCGGCTCAAATCACTGCGCAGCAACGCTTCGAGTCAAAGAGTTTCTGATTCGAAATGGTCACCCATACTCTTTCATCGATCTCGATCATCACGACGACGTTCAGGATCTGCTGGATCACTTCCACATCACTCAGGCGGACGTGCCGGTTTTGATATGTCGGGGTCAGCTGGTGCTTAGAAACCCAACCAATCAGCAGATCGCCGAATATCTGGGGTTCAACGAGGCAATCGACCAAACACACCTTCGCGACGTGGTTATTGTCGGCGCCGGACCCTCCGGTCTGGCGGCTGCGGTTTACGGTGCGTCTGAAGGCCTTGATGTTCTGGTCCTGGAGTCCAACGCGCCGGGAGGACAGGCGGGATCGAGCTCCAAGATCGAGAACTACCTGGGCTTTCCGACCGGCATCTCCGGCCAGGAACTCGCCGCGCGAGCTTACACACAAGCGCAAAAGTTTGGCGCGCAACTGATTATCGCCCAGGGTGCCGCGAAGCTCACGTGCGATCGGAAGCCATACGCCATAGAACTAGACAACGGCACGCGTCTGCCGGCGCGCACAATTATCATCGCAAGCGGTGCCGAATACAGGAGACCGGCGCTCGACAACTTGTCGCAGTTCGAAGGGGCGGGTGTGTACTATTGCGCGACCTTTATGGAAGCGCAGTTGTGCGGTGGCGAGGAGGTCGTTGTGGTCGGAGGGGGCAACTCCGCCGGCCAGGCTGCCGTGTTTCTTGCGCAAACCACCAGACGCGTTCATGTGCTCATTCGGTCGGCCGGGTTGGCAGAGACCATGTCGCGCTATCTGATTCGTCGCCTCGAACAGAACCCCGCCATCACACTGCATCCGCAAACGGAGATCAGCGGGCTGGAAGGCGACGCGCATCTCTCGCGCGTGCGCTGGCGGCAAAATCAGACCGGCGCCCTCGAGACCCGCGACATCAGACACGTCTTTCTCATGACGGGCGCCGTTCCCAGCACACGCTGGCTTGAGAATTGTCTCGCGCTCGATGCCAGGGGGTTCATCAAGACGGGATCCGATTTGTCGCGGAAGGATTTGGCCGCCGCCCGATGGCCGCTCTCGCGAGCCCCACATCTCCTGGAAACCAGCCTGCCAGGAGTTTTTGCGGTGGGCGATGTGCGCGGAGGAAGCCTCAAACGGGTGGCGTCGGCAGTCGGTGAAGGATCGATCGCGGTCGCCTTCGTACACAAAGTGCTTCACGAATGAAAGGACACGACGATGACTGATGAAACGTGCTCTCATATCAAGGCCATTACGACTGTCATACTTGCGAAACGGCGTGAGTGCGGCGAGTGCGTAAAGACCGGCGCAAAATGGGTCCATCTAAGGACCTGTCAGGAGTGTGGCGCGACGCTCTGCTGCGACAGCTCCCCCAACCGCCACGCCACCAAACACGCGCGAGCCAGCAATCATCCCGTGATCGCGTCCGCGGAACCTGGCGAGAGCTGGTTGTACTGCTATCCGGACGACGCATTTGTTGAATACTAATCAATCGATAGCGGCCACCAAAGATGCCGAAATCCTGCTCTTCGATCTTGCGTGACTGTGACGCCGCGCACAGCCTCATCTTACCGATTGCGAGATAATAACGAGGCGATCGCTCGATCGCCGTCGGTCTCGACCGGTATGCTTGCCCGCCTCGAAGGTGAGCCATATAATCCAGCCGGACCGGAAGTGCGAGAGTGCAACTATGCCAGTGAGCAAAGAATATCTCGACTACGTTGTGGATCAGCTTGGATGCATCGGCGAGATTGCCGCTAAGAAAATGTTCGGCGGAGTCGGACTCTACCACGATGGTTTCTTCTTTGGTCTGATCTCGTCGGATGTTCTTTATTTCAAGGTGGACGATGAGAATCGGTCAGACTATCAGACAGCGGGAGCGAGACCGTTTCAACCCTACGGCGAAGAGTCGTATTCGATGAGTTATTACGAGGTGCCCATAGACGTGCTCGAGAATGTCGATCAACTCAGGAAGTGGGCACGGGGAGCAGTCGCCGCGGCGGTGCGAAAGGCGTCGTCGCGCAACAGAAAGAAGAAGAACGCGTAGTTCTCAGGAGGAGGTTCGTAGTTCGGCCTTTAGGCGGAAGTTCGGGATCATGCTCCTGGTAGGGGAATAAGAACTTCCGCCTAGGGGCCAAACTACAGACGGTTGGAGTCAGCCATGCCACGATTGAAAGATTTTCGGGGGATCGAGGGTCAGGACTTCTTCGAGATGGATCTCGGGTTCCAATCTCTCTTGAAAGACCTGCTCCCTGAAGACGAACGCTTGCCGGTTTTCAATTCGCTCCATCATTGCGCGCGTATGGTAGCCGGGCGCTGGAACGATCTCGCTCGTGAAGCAAGCACACCGGATCACCTTCCCAGGATAGTCAAGTTCGATCGCGTCGGCGGACCCGTAGAGCAGGTTGATCTCGGTTCGCTTACTCGTCACCTGCGCCGCGAAGTTGCCGAATTCGGCGTACTGACCGAAGCGCGAAGCGAAGTCCACAAGTTCGCAATGGTATACCTGCTGGCTCACAACGGCGAAGCATCGCTGAATTGCGGCTTGAGTTGCACTGATGGGCTGATCCGAGCGGTCGAAGCTCGGGGATCGGAATACCTGCGGGAGACCTATTTGCCGATGATGCTGTCCGTCGACACGCCGCTCGCGGGAGCGCAATTCGTCACCGAACAGGACGGCGGTTCCGACGTTGGCGCCATTGAAACCGAAGCGAAGCCGAATCCGGATGGCACCTGGTCGCTCACCGGCGAGAAGTGGTTTTGCTCGAACCCCGATGAGTACTTCCTGGTCGCCGCTCGCCCGGCCAGTGCTCCTGGCGGTACTGCGGGCGTCGCGATCTTTTTTGTGCCTCGGGTGTTACCGGACGGCCGGATCAACAAGGTCTCGTTCAAACGATTGAAGAACAAGTTGGGTACTCAATCGCTGCCGACCGCCGAGATGGATTTTAGTGACGCGACCGCGTGGGTCATTGGCGAACCGGCCGAGGGCTTCAAGACGCTGATGAACTACGTGATCAATACGTCGCGGGTGCACAATGCCGCGAACGCCTGCGGCTTCCTGCACCGAGCGTTTCTGGAAGCTCGCAACTACGCCCGCCAACGCAGTGCATTCGGCGGAACGATAATCCATTACCCCCTGGTTCAGGAGACTCTGATATCGCTGCTTGAAAGGTGCTGGCGTTATCGAGTGCTGACCTTTAACCTGGTTTCAATGATCGACACGCACGGCCTCTGCCCGGTCGACCCGAGCCAGTCAATGTGGCAGAGGTTTCTGATCAACCTGGCGAAGTACAGATCAGCATCCACGCTTACAGCCTCGATTCACGATGCCATCATGATCCTGGGCGCAAACGGGATCGTCGAGGACTTCACCGTCCTGCCGAGACTGTTGCGAGATGCGATGATCATCGAGACGTGGGAAGGGGCGCATAACACCTTGTGCCTTCAGATCGTGCGAGACGCGGGGAAGTCTGATCTCCTGGAGCGTTGGCGGGAAGAAATCACCGGTGCCCTCGGCAGATGGCCTGGAAGCTTTCTCTCCCAAACCCGGGCGCGGTTCGAACAGACTCTGGGGCAAACCCTCGATGAGCTGTCGGTAAACCGGCTGGAAGACCGCGTGTGGGCAGCTACCCATGCGAGGCGGCTGGTGGATCGTCTCGGCAGTCTACTGGAACTCGCGTGGATGGCAACAACGGCGTTGCGATCGGCTGGCGAGGACGCGACGGCCGCGCTGCTGACGGTGGCCTCAGCGCATTCTTTGCTGCCCAGCCTCAACGTATTCGATGAATCCGGTTTTGGCGACACCGCTCACCTTTGGGCCGCGCTAATCGACGAGGCACCGGTGGCCGCAAATCTGGACCATCTCTGATCTCTGTGACTCGTGTCTGCGTAGCGAAAGGCGATAATGAAGAAGAAGATTCTCATCACCCTGGCTGTAGTTCTGCTGCTCCTGCTTGGCACGTTCTTTTTCATATTGCCCGGACAGCTGGAAAAAAGACTGAACGTTGCGCTGAATGCGCCTCCGTACCTGGCGTCCGAACGAGCGGTTGAGCTTCACAAGAAGCTGCTGGTTGCTGATCTTCACGCGGATTCGCTGCTGTGGAACAGAGACCTGCTCGATCGCGCGACCAGAGGCCACGTCGATGTTCCGAGGCTGATCGAGGGCAACGTCGCGCTTCAGTCTTTCACCGTCGTTACAAAAACGCCTTACGTTTGGAAGATGAATATCGAGCGGAATGACGACACAAGTGACAACATCACAATCCTCGCACTGGCCGAACGCTGGCCGACAGCTACCTGGGGCAGCCTGACTCAGAGAGCGTTGTATCAGGCAAGGAAGCTGAAAGATACCGCCGCTCGATCGGGCGGCAAGCTCACGCTGATCGAGACATCGGCCGGGCTTTCGAGCTATCTTGATCGGCGAATAACCGAGCCACACATTACCGCGGGGTTTCTGGGCATCGAAGGCGCACAGGCATTGGACGGCAACCTCGACAACATTGACGTCCTGTTCGACGCGGGCTTTCGCATGATGTCGCCGTCGCATTTCTTTGACACCGACATTGGAGGCTCTGCTCACGGAGTAGAGAAAGGCGGGCTCACCGACAAGGGCAAAGAAATGATCAGGCGGATGGAAGCCAAGCGCATGATAGTCGACGTTGCGCACGCTTCAGCAAGGACGATCGACGATGTGCTGGCGCTCGCCACCCGGCCGGTGTTTGTTTCGCATAGCGGCGTGAAGGGCACCTGTGACAATCAGCGCAATCTAAGCGACGAACAATTGAAAGGCATCGCGGGAACCGGCGGAGTGATCGGAATCGGCTACTGGGATACGGCGGTCTGCGGCACGGACGCGAAAGCGATCGCGAGAGCGATCCGCTACACAGCAAACCTCGTAGGTGTAGATCACGTGGGGCTGGGCTCAGATTTTGATGGAGCGGTCGCCGAGCCGTTCGATACAAGCGGCCTTGTTCAGATAACCGACGCGCTGCTTGCGGAAGGGTTCACTGACGAAGAGATCGGGAAGATCATGGGCCGAAATGTTCTCCGGCTGTTGATACAGAAGCTGCCGTAGGCGATTTCCAACTGCCGGTCTTCGCAGCAGGCGGCGCAAACCGGTGACTCGCGAGTTACTGGGTTAGCGCAAAGCTGCACGGCCACTACGATCGATAATTCGTGAACTGCATGTCGATGCCGAAGTCTTGTTCCTTTAGCGCTGCGATCACACTCTGAAGCGTGTCGCGATCCTTCCCCGAAACGCGCACGAAATCGCCGTTGATTGAGGCCTGCACTCTGAGCTTGGTCTCCTTGATGAACTTGACGATCTCGCGGGCCTTCTCGATCGGAATTCCCTGCTGAAGGCTGACCGTTTGGCGAACGCTGTCCTTCGCCGCGGGCTCGATGTTGCCGTAGGAGAGTGCCTTCAATGACACGCTTCGCCGGATAAGTTTTTGCTGGAGAACATCATTCATAGACCGCAGCGTGAATTCACTTGCGGTCGCAAGCACCAGCTTGTGCTCCTTCTCGTCCAGGTCGATGCTCGAGTTGGTACCTTTAAAGTCGTATCGCTGGATGATCTCTTTGGTCGCCTGGTTGACCGCGTTCTTTACTTCCGCCATGTCAACCTTCGAGACAACATCGAATGTGTTTTGTTGTGGCATATTTGAGGCATAACTATACCAGCGACCCGTCGGTTGAATCTAACCGGATTGGAGGCCGTGGTTTTGTTAACGCAACGCCTGCCGCCCCCCCTTGACCCGAATTGCGCTGATGCGTTGCCGAACCCCACCATCGCAACCTGCACAGACCTATTTATCCCGCGTCAGTGTGTTGATCAAATAAAGCAGCCGGCCCATGTTCGCCGGCTTGGATATGTGAGCGTTGTATCCGGCGGCCAGCGCAAGCTCGCGGTCCTCTTCGCGGGCGTATCCGGTGAGTGCGATCGCCGGAACGCGCTCAAGACCCGGAAGTGTGCGCAGCACCCGCATCAACTCGTATCCATCCACGTCCGGCATACCGATGTCCGAGATGATCAGATCGGGCGGATGCTCGGTGGCGACTCTCACGCCTTCCATCGCTTCGGCGGCTACCAATACCTCGTACCCGAATGTGCTCAGCCAGAGCCTTAACATGTCGAGGGTATCAAGCGAGTCTTCGATTACCAGCACCCTCAAACCCACATCCTGAGTCGCGCGCCCGTCAACATTGTCGGCGGCGGAATCATCCACGTCATCGGCAGTGCGGCCGCCGGTCAAAGGGAGCCTGACAGTGAAACTGCTTCCGCGCCCACGCCCCCCGCTTTGAGCGGTCACCTTTCCGCCGTGCAGCTCGACGATCGCTCGGGTGATTGCAAGGCCAAGCCCCAACCCTCCATAGCGCCGGTCTATGCCCCGGTGCGCCTGGGTGAATCTCTCAAAGATGAAGGGGAGGAATTCGGGATCGATTCCCATCCCGGTGTCCGTCACCTCGATGACGACGCTCGCCGGAACTCCGGGGCCGCTCTCACGCCTCAGCAAAACCGACGCTCGTCCCCCTCCCGGTGTGAACTTGATCGCGTTTCCAAGCAGGTTCGAGATGATTTGTTGCACACGCATCGGGTCCACGTCGCTGACGATCGGTTCATCCGGCAGACTCAGGTCGACGGCAATTGCGCGCGCCTCGGCCTGCGGAAGCATCTGAGCGACCGCAGCGTTGACGAGCAACGCGAGATCAGTCGGCTCGCGCTCGAGCCCGATCTTGTTGCTAATGATTCGGGTAAGATCCAGCAGGTCTTTGATGAGATCTGAAAGCTGACGGGCGTTGCGCTCGATTGTATCGACCCCCTGCGCAAGGAGCGGGTCGAGGCCGGCAAAGGGTTTCAGCAGATGAGTCCATCCGAGTATCGGGGTGAGTGGAGTACGCAGCTCGTGAGAAAGCGTTGAAAAGAACTCGTCCTTCGCCCTGTTTGCTTCGCGAAGTTGATCGAGCAATCGCGCGTTGATCACCGCGGCTCCCGCCTGGGTTGCAAGGATCGCCATTGCGTCGGTTTCCGTCTGGCTATACCGACGTACCGAAAGCGATCCGGCGCCAATCACCCCAAACACCTTGCCCTCGCTTACAAGCGGCAACGTGACTATCGAGGCTATTCCTTCCTTTTTCCACACCGGGTAGTTTGGCGAAACATTGGCGAACTGGTCGATATCCTCGATGATTGAGGGCAGCTTGTTAGTCATCATTTCCGACAGCGTAGGGTCGAGCCGCGTTAGTTGACGCTCACGAACGTATGCCTCGGACAATCCTCTGTGTTTTAATAACCTCAGTTCGCCCGATTCGTTTATGTAACTGATGGCCGCCCGATCGGCGCGGCAAATCACAATCGCCGCCTCCACTATCGCGTCAAGTGTCTCATCCAGAGTTAGCGTCGCGCTCAGCTCAAGCGAGAGATGCTGCAGGCTTGTCAGCGCGCGAAGCTGTTCGCTGACGCTGCTGTTGGCGGTCATGAGACGTACCTCGAGGTTTGTTGCCTGATTGGGATAGCGTGATTTTACACGAGTCAAGCGGGCTGGCAAAGAAGCCAACGTTCCTTCAATGCATCCGCCGTCTGCGTAATTCTCTGCGACTGGATTGTTTGTGGCGTCTGGCGGACAAATGGCCAGTCATGTCTGGGCACTGTGCCCCGAGTCCGACTCTCTCGCTAGGCAGCTTTTGTTACATGCCGCTAGTCAGTACCGGGCGACTACCTGTTGCTGAAGTGTTTGACGGCGTCATGTTGGGCGGCCAGCCTGGTGCCCAGACTTGAACAAACCGCGCCGCAAAGATCGAAGACCGTCTCGTCCGACACGCGATAGCAAACATTGAGACCTTCCTTTCGTCGCGCCACCAACCGCGCATTTGCGAGCATCGCAAGGTGCTTTGACACGTTCGCCTGACCGGCCCCGGTCGCCTCGACGAGTTCCGTCACGGTCATCTCACTCTCGCCCAATGTGCTCAGGATCTTGAGCCGCATCGGCTCACCAAGGACCCGAAATCGCGCGGCAATCAACTCAAGCGCCTCTTCGGTGAACCGCTCGTGGTGCCGGCTCGATCGGGTGTCTTTCGCTCCCCGAGTTTCCGGGGCGACTCTTTTGGCCTTCTTCATTTGATAACCCCTCAATCACAACCCAGCTCGCGCAAAATCCACCGCACTTTTTCGCTTGACTAAATTACTATATAGTAATACAGTAAACCAGTCAAGAAGTTCTCTGAGGGCGGCCGGGTTTCGCGCGGCGGGTTGAAAGGAGAGTATGACATGACCGTTGAAAGGTATTTGCGTTTGGTGGCTGGTGTGCTTGTGCTGGCGAGCATCCTTCTGGGTTACTATGTTAGCCCATACTGGTTTTTGTTTACGGGTTTCATCGCTCTGAACCTGATTCAATCAGCATTCACCGACTGGTGTCCGATGATGACCTTTCTTCGCCGGCTCGGAGTAAAGGATGAGGGCTCAGCCGGCGCTTCCGTCCGTCGCGCCTAGACCAGGGGGCAGAGAGTCGGCGTTCGCGGGTTTTTGCCCATCCTACGGCGAAATAGCCCATCCGGGCTGTCTCAGGTGTAGCGGGACGCCGCGAACCGTCTAAATGCTTCGAAAATGATAGTGCTTAAGCTGTCCTCCCTGGTGTACGCCGTGGCACGCTCCCTGCGAATAACAACTGATCCGCCAGGAATATATGATTGCCATGAGGAAATACGCCCGCTGTACGCGCCGTCCAGCACGGTCTCTGACAGGGAGAGCCGGTGTTCTGGTGATGTTGGTGACGTTCGTTCAACTCTACCAGGGTGCGCTTGTCAATGTTTCCGCCCAGGGACAATCATCAGAGCAAACAACTTCAGATGGACTGACGCTGGCGGGCGCCATGGATATCGCTCTTCGAAGCAACCCGCTGATCAAAGCCACGAGCTCGGGCCGCGAACTCGCCGATGCTCGGTTGGGTGAAGCTCGCGCCGGCCGCTTTCCGCTGATTCAACTCGGCGAAACAGTTATTGGAAGCAACAACCCGGTTTTCGTGTTCGGTTCGCTCCTCGAACAGGGCCGGTTCGGGTCGCAGAACTTCGATCCGCGGTTCTTGAACAATCCCGACTCGCTCAGCAACTTTCGCTCATCGATTACATTTCGTCTCCCGTTGTTTGATCAGCAGCAATCAAGCGCACGGATCAGTCAGGCCCGCATCGGTCAACAGCAGGCGGATTCGCAGAGGGAGTCAGTCGAGCAGCAGGTCCGGTTCGAGGTGCTGCGAGCCTACTACGGACTGCTCGTCGTCCAGGCAAAAAAGGAAGTTGCCGACGAAGCCGTCAAGTCTGCGGCCGCCGACGTAAAGCGCATCGGTGATCTTGTCGATGCCGGTGTGGTGGTTCAGTCGGACTCTCTTTCAGCCGAGGTGCAGCTCGCTGAGTTTCGCCAGCAGCAGATTCAATCCGAGGGTGATGTGGCGATCGGGCAGGCGGCGCTGAACACTGCGCTCGGCGTTCCGGTCGAGACGCCGCGAAGGGTAACGGGCCAGCTCGGCGAAAGGACGTTCAACGCCGGAACACAAGCGGACCTGATACGGCTCGCGCTCGACCGCCGCCCGGACCTCGCACGCGCAGGCCTTGCACTGCAGTCCGGCAAAGAGCGAACACGTGGCGTTCGTGGTGAGTACCTGCCCAAGGTCGACGGGTTTGGGACCTACGGAGTCAGCTCGCAGAACCTTGCTAACGGAAGCTCGGATTACACAGTCGGCGCGAGCATCACATTTAACCTTTTCGACGCGGGCCGCACCGCCAGACTCAATCAGGCGCGGGCTGCCGAGAACATAGCCGCCGCGGAAGCTGAGAACCTCGCCAATCAGATTCGCTTCGAAGTCGTGCGCGCGTACCAGCAATATGTCTCGGCGCGCGAGCGCGTATCGGTCGCAGCGCGCGCGGTAGATCAAGCAAGCGAGGCACAGCGAATAGTGCAGGATCGCTATCAGGCGGGTCTGACAACCATCACTGAAGTGCTGAGGGCGGAGACGACCTTTGTCCGGGCACGAATGAGTCTGCTGGGGGCCAGATACGATTATTACGTCGGCTACGCGAACCTGCTTCTGGTTACCGGCAGACTGACGGCGGTCGATGATTTTGTAGCGTGATTTCGGTCCTTGAGAGACCCGGTATGAGAAAAACAATAGGTTTGAGCGCGTTGATGCTGCTGGCTGCCCTGGCCCCCTCTTGCGGCAAGAAACAAGAGACCGAGACCGCAAAACCGTCGATGGTCAAAGACGTGAAGATCGAGAAGGTGGTAGCGGGGCCAATCGACGACTTCTACGAAGCAACCGGAACGGTTCGGTCCACGACAACCAGCATCGTCGCATCAAGGATCATGGGCAGCATCATCGCGGTTCGAGTTCACGAAGGAGAGCGTGTTCGCGCCGGCCAACTGCTGATCGAGATAGATAGCCGCGACGCCGACGCTCAGCTTCAAAGCGCGCAAGCAGGAATGCGCGTAGCGAGCGACGCGCTCGAAGAAATGGAGCGAAACATAAATGCGGCCCAGTCCGCGAAGGCGGCTGCTGAAGCCAATCAAGCGCTTGCCGCCTCTACGTTCAATCGCTACAAGACGCTGTTCGACCGGCGATCGGTGAGCCCGCAGGAGTTCGACGAAGTTCAGGCAAAGCACCGGGTCGCCGACGCCGAGGCCGAGCGGGCCAATCGAATGCTGTTGTCAATGGCTGCGAGAAGGAAGCAGGTGCTGGCACAGATCGATCAGGCGAAGGCTAGCGTCTCCAGCGCGCAGATTTCCGCAAGCTATTCTCGAGTCACATCGCCGATCAACGGCATTGTGACCGCAAAGCACGTTGACGCAGGCGCGATGGCGGCGCCCGGCGCGCCGCTGGTCACGATCGAAGACGACTCGCGGTATCGGCTTGAAGCCTCCGTCGAGGAATCGCTTATCTCAAGCGTTCACAAAAATGACCAGGTTCAGGTCACGATCGATGCGCTGGGCGGTCTTGTGCTTCCGGGCCGCGTCAGCGAGATTGTGCCGGGCGCCGATCCTTCCAGCCGCAGCCACATCGTAAAGATCGATTTGCCTGCGCATCCCCTGCTTCGTTCGGGGTCTTTTGGCAGAGCTTCGTTTGCGAGCGGGCAGAGGCATGCAATCACGATCCCGAAAAGCGCTGTGATAGAGCGCGGTCAACTGGTCAGCGTCTTCGTCGTGGACGGCTCCGGCTCTGCCCGGGTGCGATTGATCAAGACCGGCAAGTCTTACGGCGACACGGTAGAGGTGCTGACCGGATTGAGCGGAGGTGAACGGATCGTCGTCGATCGAATCGATGCAGTCAGCGATGGAAGCCGAGTTGAGTGATATGAACCCAGGCCTCGGACCAGCGGGACGTCTCGCGCACGCCTTCATTAATTCCAAGCTCACGCCGCTAATCATCGCGGCTGCGGTCTTGCTCGGCGTTGGTGCGGTGTTCCTGCTCCCTCGCGAAGAAGAACCGCAGATCATCGTGCCGATGATCGATGTCTTCGTTCAAATGCCCGGCGCGTCGGCCAAAGAAGTCGAAGAACGCGTGACAAGACCCATGGAGAAGCTTCTATGGGAGGTGCCGGGCGTCGAGTACGTCTACTCGACTTCGTCGCCTGGCTCGTCGATGGCCGTCGTGCGTTTCTACGTTGGCCAGAACGAAGAAGCTGCGATAGTGCGTCTCAACCAGAAGATGTTTGCTAACTTCGATCTGATTCCTCCCGGCGCAAGCCCGCCTCTGGTCAAACCCCGTTCGATTGATGACGTGCCGATACTCGCGCTCACGCTTACCAGCGATCGCTATGATCATTTCACGCTTCGGCGGATTGCAGCGCAGATTGACGATCAGATCAAAGAGATCAAAGACGTTTCTGAAACGAGGTTGATTGGCGGACAACGAAGACAGATACGCGTGACTCTCGATGAAGCGAGGATGGCTGCCTACAACGTGGCTCCTGCAATGCTCGTACCTGCGCTCGAGCAATCGAACCAGCAGCTTCAATCGGGCGGCTTCTCCTCGAACGACCGCCAGTTTCTGGTCGAGACTGGCGGCTTCCTTCACACCGCCGATGAAGTTGGCGGCGTCGTTGTGAGCGTCTTCAACAACCGGCCAATCTACCTTCGCGACGTCGCCAAGATCGATGACGGTCCCGAAGAGGCCGCCGATTACGTCCTCTACGGCTCCGGTGCGGCACATCACGACAACACCTCTGCGATACGTCCCGCGGTTACCATATCCGTAGCCAAGCGCAAAGGCACGAACGCCATTCAGATCGCCGACCGAGTGATCGAAAAAGTAAACGGGTTGAAGGGGTCGCTTATCCCCGGCGATGTACAAGTAGAAGTAACCCGCAACTACGGCGAAACGGCCAGCGAAAAATCGAACGAACTGCTGCTTCACATGATGATCGCGATCCTATCGGTCACCGCGCTGATTTGGTTGGTGCTGGGGCTGCGCGAGTCGGGCGTCGTTGCGATCGCGATCCCGGTGACGCTGGCGCTGACTCTTGCGGTCTTTTACCTGTATGGCTACACGCTGAATCGAATCACGCTGTTCGCGCTGATCTTCTCAATCGGTATTCTGGTCGATGACGCGATCGTGGTAGTCGAGAACATGACTCGCCACTATCGTCTGCCGGAGAATCGGGGGCGCCCGCTGATCGACATCGCCGTCGAGGCGGTAGACGAAGTAGGAAATCCTACTATCCTTGCCACTTTCGCTGTTATCGCCGCGATCCTGCCGATGGCTTTTGTCAGCGGTTTGATGGGTCCGTATATGCGCCCGATTCCCGTCGGGGCCTCCGCGGCCATGGTCTTCTCGCTGCTCGTTGCGTTTCTGGTCACCCCGTGGGCGAGTCTGCGATTACTCAAGCGAGACGGCGGTCACCACGGCGCGGAAGAAGGGCGTTTGACAAGGCTCTATCGCACCGTGATGGGGCACTTGATTCGGGATAGCCGTTGGCGCTACGGATTCCTGTCGGGCGTGGTTGTCCTGCTGCTCCTGGCAGTGGCGCTCTTCCCCTTGAAGCTGGTCAAGGTGAAGATGCTCCCGTTTGATAACAAGAGCGAGTTTCAGATCATCGTGGACTTGCCGGAAGGTTCTCCGCTCGAACAGACCGCCGCGGTGACTCGCGAAATCGGTGAGTACATCGGCACGATTCCCGAGGTGATCGACTATCAGATGTATGTGGGCACCGCGTCGCCCTACAACTTCAACGGGCTTGTAAGGCATTACTTCCTGAGGCGCGGAACAAACGTTGCCGACCTTCAGGTGAATCTTGTTCCAAAGGGCGATCGCAGCGCGCAGAGCCACGACATAGCCAAGCGCGTGCGACCCAGGATCGACGAAATCGCCGCACGCTCCGGCGCTCGAGTAAAAGTGGCCGAAGTGCCGCCGGGGCCGCCGGTGCTTCAAACCCTGGTGGCTGAGATCTACGGCCCGGACTATCAACGCCAGATAGAAGTAGCGCGGCAGATTCGTGAAATTTTCGACAAGACAGAAGGCGTCGTGGACGTCGACTCATACGTCGAGGACGATCAACCGAAGTATCGCTTCGAGGTCGATAAGGAGAAGGCCGCGTTGAATGGCGTGTCAGCCGAGCAGGTCGCCTCGACATTGCGAATCGCGGTTGAGGGCATGAACGTCGGGTTGGTGCATCAAGCAAGCGAAAAAGAAGACGTGCCGATCACGCTGAGGCTGGCCCGGTTGGCGCGCTCGAGTGTGGATGATCTGAAACAGATCAAAGTCATTGGCACGCGGGGCAATCTTGTTCCTCTTGGCGAACTCGTCCACGTCGAGGAGCAAATCGCAGACAAAAGCATCTATCACAAAAACCTGATGCCGGTTGTCTATGTGACCGCCGACGTGGCCGGCAAGGTTGAAAGTCCTGTCTATGCAATCCTGAACCTGAACACGGCGATCGATCAATTGAAACTGCCCGAGGGCTACGCCCTCGAACGGTACGTCGCCAGTCAACCGCTGACTACCGATAAGCTGGCAATGAAGTGGGACGGCGAGTGGCATATCACCTATGAAGTGTTTCGCGACTTGGGCGCTGCATTTGCCGTGGTGCTGGTGCTCATCTACATTCTGGTGGTTGGCTGGTTCCAATCATTCAAAACGCCCTTGGCGATCATGGTCGCGATTCCTTTCTCGCTGGTTGGCATCGTTCCCGCGCACGGCTTGATGGGGGCGTTCTTTACGGCAACGTCAATGATAGGGTTTATCGCTGGGGCCGGCATTGTCGTGCGCAACTCGATCATCCTGGTTGATTTTATCGAACTGCGCTTGAAGCAAGGCATGCCCCTCGCCGACGCCGTTATAGACGCCGGGGCAGTGCGCTTTCGGCCAATGATGCTGACTGCCGCCGCGGTCATCGCGGGCTCGGCGGTTATTCTGTTCGATCCGATCTTTCAGGGTCTGGCGATTTCACTGATGGCCGGAGAGGTCGCGTCACTGCTGTTGTCGCGTATGACAGTGCCGGTGCTTTACTATTTGAGCGAGCGGAAAAAGTATGAACCGGTTGACCAGGGTCCGGAGCCGCTCCTGGATCACGAGGCCTCGTCTGAACCTGTTGACGCGGATACGGAGACGCCTCTTGACGCGTCCAATACCGCTGAACCCATCGACAAGGAATCGAGCGAAGGATCGACGTAGTCATTTTCATGAATTAATAAGAAAAGGAGACAGCTATGAAAAATCAACTGACAGGCCTGTCGATAATGTCGGCGCTGATCCTGGGGATAACTATCACCGGAGCTGCGCTGGCGCAAGAAAACGGACCTATCACTCAGGCACAGTGCAAGGGATGTTCTGCCCAGGGTCAAGGCCAAATGAAGGGCCAGATGAAAGGGATGATGGGGCAGGGTGAAGGGCAGATGCAGAACATGCAAACGATTCATGCTCTGTTTGAGCAGAACGAAAAGATCACCCGCACGGTCAAGAACACCGAAACCGGTGTCGAGACGCTGACCGAATCCGACGATCCTAAAGTGCAGGCGTTGATTGCCGAGCACGCGTGGGCGATGCAAAAGCTTCTGGCGAACAAGCAGCCGATCCGTCAATGGGATCCTTTGTTCGCGGAGCTGTTCAAATACGCCGACAAGATCAACCTGCAGATCACCAGGACGCCAAAAGGCGTGAAAGTCGTCGAGACTTCATCGGACCCCTACGTGGTCAAACTGATGCAGGCGCACGCGCAGGGTGTTTCCGAGTTTGTCAAAGAAGGAATGCCTTCAATGCACAAGACCCACGAATTACCCGGCGTGACCAGCGAAGAGAAGGCATTCCTCGGCAAGGGCGACGGGGTCACCACCTGTCCGGTGACCGGAGAGCCGGTAAACAAGAGCGTCAGCGCCGAGATCAACGGGAGGACGGTCTATTTCTGCTGCGCGAGCTGTCGCGACGCCGTGACAAAAAACCCTGGCCTCTATTTGAAGACCCAGGAACGTTGACAGGGGAATGGAAGAATTCCAACCACACCAGGAGCAGGCATGGACAGTGCGCTGACACTTGATCGACTCCAATTTGCCTTTACGGTGACCTATCACTACATCTTTCCCCAGTTGACGATGGGGCTGGCGCTGTTGATCCTCGTCCTGAAGAGCATCGCTATTCGCAAAAACGACGATCGCTACCATCAGGCTGCTCGTTTCTGGGCCAGAATCTTCGGAGTCAATTTCCTCTTTGGGGTGATCACCGGGATCCCCATGGAGTTTCAGTTCGGAACTAACTGGGCGAGGTTCTCAAAGTTCGCGGGCGGGGTCATTGGCCAGACGCTGGCGATGGAGGGCGTCTTCGCGTTTTTCCTCGAATCGGCTTTTCTGGGACTCTTTCTTTTCGGTGAGAAGCGGCTCGGCAGGCGGGGTCACTGGTTCGCTGCGTTGATGGTGTTTCTTGGCTCGTGGCTTTCGGGGTATCTGATCGTCGCGACAGATGCCTGGATGCAACATCCGGTGGGCTATGCGGTTGCGGACGACGGTTCTGTCTATCTTGGCAGCTTCTGGGCATTGATGCTGAATCCGTGGGCGATCTGGCAGTACATTCACACCATGACCGGAGCAACGATCACCGGCGCTTTTGTGATGGCGGCCCTGGGTGCGTTTTATCTCTTAAGCGGCAGGCAGGTCGAGTATGGGAAAATCTTTGTCAAGGTTGGGGTCATAGCTGCGGCCATAGCATGCGCGATTCAGATCTTCCCGAGTGGAGATGCGCAAGGGAAGATGATTGCTTTCAATCAACCGGCGACGCTGGCGGCGATGGAAGGACTGTTCAAGAGCGAAGCGGGCGCGCCACTGGTGATCATAGGTCAACCGAACACCGCCGAGCAGAAGCTGGACAATCCCATCACCGTTCCGCGCATGCTGAGCTTCCTGACCTATCAGCGATGGGGGGCCCAGGTCCGAGGGCTCGATTCTTTTCCGAGAGATCAATGGCCCGACAACATCCCGCTGCTCTACTTCAGTTATCACATCATGGTAGGGCTGGGTTCGATCTTCGTCGCGATTGCGGTTGTTGCGGTTTTCCTCTTGTGGCGTCGAAGGCTGTTTGAATCCCGCTGGATGATGTGGATCTTGATGTTAAGCGTTCCTCTTCCCTACATCGCCAATACGGCAGGGTGGATGACGGCCGAGATAGGCCGGCAGCCCTGGCTGATCTACGGGCTGATGCGAACGCACGAGGGTTTCTCTCCGACGGTGTCTTCGGGAAACGTGATGTTCACTTTGTTAGGATTCATGGGTATGTATTTCGTGCTCGGCATCCTGTTTTTGTATTTGATTTGGCGCGAGGTCGAACATGGCCCGGAGTTTCTCGCAACACAAACCGGCACGAGCGCGGGCGTCCAGGCGCCCGGCGCCGGAGAGGAGTAGGCTATGGAAATGATGTGGTTTGCGCTGGTGGGTTTCATGCTCGCTGGATATGTGGTGCTCGATGGGTTTGATTTAGGCGCCGGTACAATCTACTTCATAGCCGCAAAGACCGATGGTGAGCGAAGGCTGATCCTGCGCGCGATCGGGCCGGTGTGGGACGGTAACGAGGTGTGGCTGCTGGCAGCCGGGGGCACGCTCTATTTCGCGTTTCCGATGCTATACGCTTCGAGCTTCAGCGGATTCTATCTCCCGCTGATGATTGTGCTCTGGCTGTTGATGCTCCGCGCGATCGGCATCGAGCTCAGGGCACACGGTGACAACCCTCTGTGGCGCGGTTTTTTCGATTTCATTTTTTCGGGCTCTAGCGCGCTACTTGCGATCTTTTACGGAGCCGCGCTGGGAAACGTAATCCGCGGCGTCCCGCTCAATGCAGAGCGCTACTTCTTCGAGCCCCTGTGGACGACTTTTTCGGTGAGCGTCAACCCAGGGATTCTCGACTGGTACACGGTTCTAACCGGACTGATGGCGCTTGCCGCGCTGACCTCGCACGGAGCGCTATACGTTGCGACGAAGACTGAAGGCGACCTGTCGAGTCGGGCGCGCCGCACGGCTGCGCTGTCGTGGTGGGCGGTCGCCGCGCTTACTGTCCTCGGTCTACTCGCCACTCTGGCCGTCCGGCCTCAGGTGCTGGACAACTACAAGGCGAGTATTGCCGGCGCAGCCTTCCCTGTGGTTGTTGCGGCGAGTCTTGCCGGTATGTTTTACTTCCGCATCCGAGGGAAGGACAAAGCGGCATTCATTTCATCGTGCGCCTACATCGTTGGAATGCTTGGCGGCGTGGCGTTCGCGACGTATCCCGTTCTGTTGCCGGCGACCACCGATTCGGCATATGACATTACGGTTCACAATGCCGCCGCCCCGAGTTACGGTCTCACGATAGGCATAATCTGGTGGAGCATCGGTATGGCCCTGGCGCTGGGCTACTTCACCTATCTTTATCGGTCATTCAAGGGCAAGGTAAGCCTCGAGGGAGAAGGCTATTAGCTCTTCGCAGTGGTCGCGGTCGCCGGTTTATTCGGCGCCGACCTTGTTAGGGAGTAACTGACGATGTACTTCAAACAGTTTTATCTCGGGTGTCTCGCGCACGCCTCATATCTTATTGGCTCCGAAGGTGAGGCAGTAGTCGTCGATCCTCAACGAGACGTCGATCAATACATCGACGAAGCCGAAGCGCATGGCTTCAAGATCAAACACGTCATCGAGACTCACCTCCACGCAGATTTCGTGAGCGGCCACCGGGAGCTGGCCGCCCGTACCGGCGCTGACATCATTTTCGGCGCCAGGTCCGGCGCCGAGTTCCCCCATACGGCGGTCAACGACGGCGACGAGATCAAAGTTGGCCGAGTCACGCTGCGCTTTCTCGATACTCCCGGTCACACGCCTGAGAGTATTTCGATTCTGGTGATCGACAACGACCTCTCGCCGCAACCTCAGAAGGTATTGACCGGCGACGCGCTGTTTATCGGGGATGTAGGCCGGCCGGATCTCGCGGGCGGACGCGGCTACACTGCCGAGCAGATGGCCGGGACGCTTTACGACAGCTTGCACGATAAACTGATGACGCTCGATGACGCGGTGGAGGTTTATCCGGCGCACGGAGCCGGCTCGATGTGCGGGCGCAACATCTCCAAAGAGACTTCCTCAACAATCGGCGAGCAGAGACGCTTCAACTATGCGCTGAAGCCGATGTCCAAAGACGAGTTTGTCCGAATGATGACCGCCGACCTGCCGGAAGCTCCGGCTTATTTCCCGCGCGACGCCGAGATCAATCGAACGGGGGCGCCGGCGCTTGTGGAATTGCCGCGGCCTAAAGAGATGACGCCGCAGGAAGTGAGCTCGCTCTCAAAACAGGGTTATTTGCTTCTCGATGTTCGATCGTCGGCTGCGTTCGGCAACGCCCACATTCCGGGCGCGCTCAACATTGCGCTCGGCGGGCAGTTTGCCACATGGAGCGGCACGCTGATCGCGTCGGGAACACGGATCGTTCTGATCGCCGACGACCTGGCGGCGGTTGATGAAGCGGTGATGCGGCTCGCGCGCGTCGGCATTGAAACTGTAGCCGGTTACCTGGGCGGCGGGATGCAGGCGTGGGATCAAGCAGGATTGCCGACCGAGGCAATTCCGCAGATGCCGGTCGACGAGCTTCACGATCGCATCGCCGAGGGCGCAGATCTTCAAGTGGTGGACGTGCGCCGCCCCGGCGAGTATGCGGCAGGCCATGCACCGGGCGCCATCAACGTGACGCTCGCGCATCTTGAGCAAGGCACTTCCGGATTGAATTCGGATCGTCCGACCGCAGTAATCTGCGCGAGCGGTTATCGTTCCAGCGCAGCTACGAGCATCCTTGAGAGAAAGGGATTCTCGCAGGTCTTCAACGTGGTCGGCGGAACCAGTGGCTGGATAAACGCAGGCTACCCGGTTGATAAATCGATCGAAGCCCCTGGCGATTAAACGACCAAAAGGGCTCGGAGCGCTGGACTCCAGGAGAGCTACAGCGTCCTGGCCTGGCGCCGAAGATAACGTGCGCAAGCAGCCGACCGCGGTCTACCCGCACAGCACCGAGCCGCCGTTGACATTGACTACCTCGCCAGTTACGTGACGAGCCAGATCCGAAGCAAGAAACAAGATCGGCCCAGCGACGTCGTCCGCGGTCGCAACTCGCCTTAGCGGAATGCCTTGCACGATCGTTTCCAGATCGCGCCGCTTCCGCAACGGTTCAGCGGACATGTCGGTGTCTACCCAACCCGGCGCTACGCAGTTCACGTTTATTCCGTCCGGACCGAGCTCGCTTGCGAGCGCTTTGGTCAGAGAGATGACTCCGCCCTTTGACGCAGCGTAGTGTGAATGGAACGCCTCACCGCGCTGACCGGCGGTCGAGGAAACGGTTACTATGCAGCCCGAACCCTGCGGCTTCATAAGCTTCGCCGCAAAGTGACAACAAGCGTAAACACCCTTGAGGTTCACGTCGATCGTCCGTTGCCATTTGCTCTCGCAAAGCTCATCTACCGCGTCCCCGGTCCATATGCCTGCGTTAGCAACGACGATGTCCACGCGTCCGAATTCTTCAAGCGCGCGCTCAAACAACGCTCGTACGTCATCGAAATACGAAACATCGGCTCGCATTGCGATCGCTCGGATTCCATAGGATCGACTACGCGTCGCAACGGCTGAGGCTTCCGCCTCGTGGTTGAGGTAATTCAGAACGAGGTCGGCGCCGCATTGAGCGAACCGTATCGCAGTCGCCGCGCCGATGCCTCTTGACGCTCCAGTGATAATCGCAACCTTGCCATTCAGATCTATCATCGTTGTCTCCCTATGTCCGACAAACTTCAGTTTGTCGTGAGTGCTCCGAAAGAACTTAGCCGAAAGGGCAGCGACAAACTTCAGCTTGTCAGTGGTATCGAAAGAACTTAGCCGAAAGACCCGCGACAAACTGAAGTTTGTCGGACTCAGCCTCCGGCGATCGCCAGAACGATTGAGAGCTCCGCTCCATCCGCAACTCGGGTCGACAGGTTGTCCAGAAAGCGGATGTCCTCACCGTCGACGTAGATGTTTATGAAGCGCCGCAGCCTGCCGTCGTCTTCGCACACGCGTGAGTGAAACCCCGAATAGGATTCGTCCACCCGCGCGAGGATCTCTTGGATTGTTCCAGGCTCGACATCAATGACATCCTCGTCCCGGGTAATCCTTCGAAGTGCAGTCGGTATCGTTAGCTTGAGTGACATTTCAGTTCTCCTTTGGTGAGAGTTTGGGGTCCCGCGAGTTGTTCAGAGCACAAGCCGTAGCCTGCTTCCGGCGGCAGGGCCGATCAAATCAGGCAAGCTAAAGCTTGTACCCTGAACCCCATCGTTGCTCACGCGATTGCCGCCAGACCCGAGATCGCCTTCTCGAATTGAGCGACCTTCGGCTCGATTACTACCGGCTCCGCAAGCTCGACGGCTTCTGGCGTCTTAAGCCCGTTGCCGGTGATGGCAATGACCGTCAAGTCGTGGGGCGCGATCCGACCCTGATTGATCAGCTTCCGCGTCACCGCTACGGTTACTCCTCCCGCGGTTTCGGTGAAGATGCCCTCGGTCTCGGCCAGCAGCTTTATTCCGGCGACTATCTCCTCGTCGCTCACGTCTTCGGACCAGCCCCCGGTTTCGGCGATCAACCCCGCGGCGTGATAACCGTCCGCAGGATTCCCTATCGCGAGTGACTTCGCGATGGTCGAGGGTTTGACGGGTTGGATCTCCTGCGAGCCGCGTTTCACCGCCGCCGTGATGGGATTGCAACCGGCGGCCTGGGCACCAAACAGCCGGGTTCGCACTTCGTATTCGAGCAAGCCGAGACGTTCGAGTTCTTTTAGACCCTTGTGGGTTTTAGTGATCAGCGAACCGCCGGCCATCGGGACGACAACCGCATCGGGCGCGCGCCAGCCGAGCTGCTCGGCGATTTCGTAGCCGAATGTCTTTGAGCCTTCCCCGTAGAAGGGCCGGAGATTCACATTCACAAAACCCCACGAATGCCGCTCGGCGACCTCGGTGCATAGCCGGTTCACATCGTCGTAATTTCCGCGCACGGCGATCACTCTGGCGCCATAGACTGAGGTCGCCAGGATCTTGTTGGGCTCGAGGTCCTCAGGAATGAGAATGTACGCCGGTAAACCGGCAGCCGCTGAATTCGCCGCCACTGAATTGGCAAGATTGCCAGTCGAGGCGCAGCCGACGGCTTCGAGCTTGAACTCCAGCGCCTTGTTGATCGCAACGGCGGTAACGCGATCCTTGAATGAAAGCGTCGGAAAATTGACGCTATCGTTTTTTATGTACAGCTCGTCGATGCCCAGTGCGCGTCCGAGGCGCGATGCGCGAACGAGGGGAGTGGCCCCGGTTGCCAACCCGACGATTGGGTCTCCGTCGATCGGCAGCAGTTCTCGATAGCGCCACAGGTTGTTTGCGCGCGAAGCGATTGTCTCGCGCGACAGCACACGGGAGATGCCTTCGTAGTCGTAGTCGACTTCCAGCGGCGCAAAGCAGTCTTCGCATCCGGCAAGAAGTTGTTTTGGATACACACGTCCGCACTCGCGGCACTTCAATCCGATCACAAAGGTCATAATGTCCTCCGGTCTTGTTGGGGGCCAAAAAAGAAAAAGCCCCGCGCCAAACTGGCGCGAGGCTCAAAATCTTCCTGGCCGTTTAGCAGTTTTTTACGTGGAGCAAGTTACCTTAAATCGCCACGTTCAAATTATCGAAAGAGCAAAAGCAAAAAGCCCGCGCTAAACAGCGCAGGCTTTTCTGAATCTCGCTTGCGGTTTAGCACATTTTTTACGTGGAGCAATTTGCTTTAAATCACCACGTCCAACTTGAGGGCGTCAGAATACTATCTTGCGCGCTGGTGTGTCAAGAAAATTCGCTTGTCAGCTGGCAACTCTTTCGCTACACGCCTCGCCATCATCTAGGCCGCGACATCAGCGCAAGGACCATTCAAAAGATTGTGCTTGACGTCACGGGAGACCGAGAGTATATCTATGAACCTGACTTTGGTTCGCTAAGGCTTATGAAGAGCATGATGCGCAATTCCTATTGCATCTGTTGCTGCGCGGCGATCGCCGCGCCCACTTCACCCAAAGCCTTTAGTGGAGTCCGCTGTGTTGGAACCTGAGACATAAAGCTCAATAACGAGCTTTGAGCTCACATAGAATTTAGAAAACCCACTATCGGCTTTGCCGGTGGTGGGTTTTTCGCTTTTGGTGTGTTGGAGATCAACGGCGCGATGAGATCAGCTGGCAAGGTCTACTTGATCGGCGCGGGGCCAGGCGATCCGAAACTGCTCACGTTGAGAGCTGCGGAAGCAATCGCCGCCGCCGACGTGATCGTCTACGACTATCTCGTCAACCCCGAGGTTCTTGCCCACTCGCGCCGGAACGCCGAGTTGGTCTACGCGGGAAAACGCTCGGGTGAACCTTCGATATCTCAAGCCCAAATCAATTGCCTGTTGATCGAACGGGCTCTTGGAGGTCAGGTCGTCGCAAGGCTCAAGGGAGGCGACCCGTTTGTCTTCGGCAGAGGCGGCGAAGAGGCCGAAGCTCTTGTTGAAGCGGGGGTCGATTGGGAAGTCATCCCGGGCGTTTCATCAGGCGTCGCCGCGGCCGCCTATGCGGGAATTCCGCTTACCCACCGGGGTCTCTCGTCCAGTGTCACGTTCATCACAGGTCACGAAGCACGCGGCGACAAACAGGCGCTCGATTGGTCAATTCAGGCGCGATCGGCGGGCACGCTCGTGATTTTCATGTGCGCAGAAACCATCGCGGGCATCGCCCGCGAGCTTGTTGCAAACGGGCGATCACGATCGACGCCGATCGCAATCGTGCGCTGCGGAACCTATCAGCATCAGGAAGTCTACTCAGGGACTCTCGAGGATTTGATTGCCCGGGACCATGAGGGCTGCTTAACGATCGAACCGCCGGCGATAGCGATAGTCGGAGAGGTCGCCGCCCTGAGGACGAAGCTGAGCTGGTTTGGCAGCCCCGAGCTTAGATATGAGTTGGGTTCGTTGGCAAACACAGCCGTGGTCCGAAGTCCGACAAACTTCAGTTTGTCGCTGGCGGATCCCGAATCGACAAACTGAAGTTTGTCGGACATTTTTGAGGAGAATCATATGTCGCAAGCATTGAACGAGACTATCAGCGTGGGGCCGCCGCCTCGCGAGATCGAGCGAGTCGAAACGGCCGCGTCCTTGCTCGAGGAAGCTTCTCCGGAAGAAACGCTTCGATGGGCCTTCGGTGAGTTTCAAGAGGGCGTGACTATCGCGACTGGATTTGGCGCGGAGGGCGTTGCGTTGATTGACATGGCCGTAAGGATCAATCCGCACGCCGATGTCTTTTTTCTCGACACTTACTTTCTCTTCCCCGAAACATACGATCTCCGCCGCCGGCTTGAGGATCGATATCAAATAGAAATCCGCGTCTTCAAGACCGAGATTACCCCGGACCAACAGGAACTCAGGTTTGGACCGAAGCTCTGGTCTACCAACCCGGATCTTTGCTGCCGTCTGAGAAAACTCGAGCCGCTCAAGGACGCGCTGCGAGGACGCCGGGCATGGATAACCGCGATTCGCCAGAACCAGACTCTCGAGCGTTCGAACGCTCGGGTAATCGAGTGGGACTATCAATGGCAAATCGTGAAGATCAACCCGCTTGTGCGTTGGAGCAAGCAACAGGTGTGGGAGTACATCGCCAAAAATGATGTCCCCTACAATCCGTTGCACGATCGCGGTTATCCCAGCATCGGCTGCACTCATTGCACACAGCCGGTTCGCGAGGGTGAAGACGATCGGGCCGGCCGTTGGTCGGGCCGGGCTAAAAAGGAATGCGGGATGCACGCGATGCCTGGCCCGGTCCATTTCGTGTCGCGCACCGAGATGGTCCGCCGCAAACACCTTACGTAGGAGAAAACACGTGAACAAGAATTCGAATGACGAAGGACTGGTTGTGTGGCTTACCGGGCTATCGGGTGCGGGCAAAACTACACTCGCAGGCTCGGTCTCCGAGCAGCTCAAAGCCGCCGGGCTTAGAGTCGAGACGCTCGATGGCGATGAAGTGCGCGAGAACTTGAGCCGTGGATTGGGATTCTCGCAAGAGGACCGCGACACAAACATCCGGCGTATCGGTTTCGTCGCGCGACTGCTGGCGCGCAACAGGGTAGTAGTACTCGGCGCTGCTATCTCTCCATATCAGCAGTCGCGCGACGATGTTAGGCGTTCGATTGAAGGCGACGGAGTGCGTTTCCTCGAAGTATTTGTCCGATGCCCGCTGGACATCCTGATCCAGCGCGACGTGAAGGGCCTCTACAAAAGGGCTCTCGCGGGCGAGGTCAAACACTTCACGGGAATCAGCGACCCCTATGAAGAACCTCTCTCGCCCGACATAACGGTTGATACCTCCGCAGAAACCGTTGAGGAGAGCACTTCGAGAATTCTCTCGCATATTCTGAACATCGGCGCACCACACGATGATCCAGCGAGGATTGACACCTACGCGTAGCAGTGAGGAGTAGTCTCATGAACAAGATTGAAGTCATCAAGAACCATAAGGACGGGCTGGATGTGCTCGCGGACATCCATCGATACGCGGCGCGGGGCGAACACCGAATAACCTCGGAGGACGAAACGCTCTTCAAGTGGTACGGCGTTTACACCCAGCGTCCGGCGGAAGACGGCTACTTCATGGTTCGCATTCGTATTCCCGGGGGCCAGTTAAGCGCAAGCCAGTTGCTGATGATTGCCGAGCTGTCAGAGAGGTTCGGCAAGGGGCTTGCGGACATAACCGTCCGGCAGAACATCCAGCTTCACTGGGTGAGAATCGGCGACATACCCGCGATCTTTGCAGCGCTGGAAGCCGTTGGTCTAACAACAACGGATGCGTGCGGCGATACCGTTCGCAACATCATCAGTTGTCCGGTGTCGGGAGTCGATTCGGATGAGCTTTACGACGTCACGCCGCTGATCTGGCGTATAAACGATTTCTTTGTCGGCAATCGGGATTTCTCTAATCTGCCACGCAAGTTCAAGATCGCGATAACCGGCTGCGCCCTGCGATGCGTCTATCCGGAAATCAACGACATAGGCATCTTTGCCGTGAAGGACCCCGAGCGTGGCGGCGTTAGCTTTCGCGCGCGGATTGGAGGCGGGCTGTCGACGACGCCGCGCTTCTCAAAGGACCTGGGTGTGCTGGTCGAGCCCGACGAAGTAGTTGATTTGTGCGCGGCTGTAGCGGCGGTGTTTCGCGATAACGGCAATCGCGAGAATCGCAAACGGGCTCGGTTGAAGTTCCTGGTCGAACAGTGGGAGATACCGCGCTTCCGCGATGAGGTCGAATCGCGGCTCGGATGGAAGCTTCGACGCGCCGATCAACCGGAAGCGCCGCTGATCACTCCCCGCGACCGCTCGCATCTGGGGATTCACCGACAGCGAGGCGACTCATTTCACTACATCGGCGTTGCACTGGTCGGTGGCCGAACATCCGGTGATCAGCTGCGCGTCCTGGCTGAGCTTGCGGACAAGCACGGTCGAGGGCGGCTTCGAGCAACTAACACACAGAACATTATCCTGCTCGATATCGACAGCGAGAATCTTGAGACGATGAAACACGATCTCACGCGAGGAGGGTTCGATTATGAGCCTTCCTGGGCGGCGCGTGGCCTGATTGCCTGCACCGGCATCCAGTTTTGCAAACTGGCGATTGCCGAGACAAAGAACCGCGCTCGAGAATTGGACCAGTATCTCGCCGAGCAGATCGAACTGGAGGATCGTCCGCGGATCAGCGTAACCGGCTGCCCGAATGCCTGTGGGCAGCATCACATTTGCGACGTGGGGCTGGAGGGCTCACTGACGACGATTAATGGTGTTAAGAAGGAGACCTTCCAGGTCTTTCTCGGAGGCGGCGTTGGGTCCCACGAGACTTTTGGGCGCAGAGTCGGCGCTCGCATAGCATCGGACGAGCTGGCCGAGTCTCTGGCGCGGTTGTTTCAGATTTACAAAGACGAGCGAGTCGACGCAGAGACATTTCAGGAGTTCTGCCTTCGACACAGCAACGAGGAATTGACAAGTTATTTACTTCCCAATGCGGGTCGCCCCGTGGTCGAGAGCAACGCTTCATTTGCGGCGGACCACAGGTGATGCTCTGAAGACCGCTCGGCGCCTTCCAGAATACCACCCACGGCAGTTGTTGGGTTGTTCACTTGCAGGCTACGAGGAGACGGGCAACGGCCTGCTTCCCCAAATACCACCAACACCCGAAGGTGTAAAAGAATAAGCGTTGGGTTGCTGTAGGCGATCGGCCGTTCTCTACGCCGCGAATAGTAGTCGTCCAACCGAGTTGCTATAATGGATCACGACTTCGCGAGATTCAAAACAGCAGCGACGCCTTTGTCCTGCAAAGACCCATTTCGATGGGAGCAACCGGAGGCATTCTGGATGGACACCAAGTCACAGACGAGAGAGAGAAAGAAGGCAGAGTTTTCCGAACCCTCTAAAGGGAAGAGCAAATCGACCCTCGTGCTGATCGCCGTCCTGCTGGTTCTGGCCGCAGTGGGCGTCTATTTGGTGGTCAGCTCGTCAAATGACAACCCATCCGCGACCGCTGTTGCGACCACTTCATCCCCTGCCGCAACGCCGGAGTCGCGCGACATTAGAATTTCGCTTTCGGATCTCAGTAGTACCGCGAAGTTCTTTGATTACAAGTTGTCCGATAACAAACCGATTCGGTTTTTCGTGATCAAGAGTTCCGACGGTGTGTATCGCGCGGCACTCGATGCCTGCGATACCTGTTATCACGCCAAGAAGGGTTATCATCAGGAAGGTGATGAACATGATCTGCAACAACTGCGGGCTGCATTTTCACTCATCCCAGATCAACCAGGTAAGCGGCGGATGCAACCCTGTAGGGCTTCCACGAACGATCGACGGAAATCAACTCGTGATCAAGGCGAGCGAACTCGAAGCCCGCGGAGGTTACTTCTAAAGCCTATGCGCGTAAGCACAATCGCATTTGCAAATCTAAAACGCCGCAAAGGCAAAGCCGTATTCCTGACAATCGGCATCGCGATTGGCATCGGCACCGCCGTTGCGCTGCTCAGCCTGAGCAGCTCTATCAAGGAAGAGATCGGCTCGCAACTCGATCGCTTTGGCGCGAACATCGTCGTCGTCCCTCAGTCAAACAGCTTGTCGTTGGACTACGGAGGGCTGTCGGTCTCGAGCGTTTCCTTTGATGTAAAACAACTAAGGAACGAAGATGCGAAAAATGTTCTCGACATCCCGTTTCGCAATCGTATCAGCAACGTCTCGCCGAAATTGCTCGGGGCAGTGAAAGTCGAGGGCCGCGAAATCCTTCTCGCCGGCGTCGACTTCGACAGCGAATTGACCCTCAAGCGATGGTGGCACATCGCCGGGCACAAGCCCGACGGAGAGCAGGAGCTGCTCGTCGGCTACGAGGCGGCCCGCGCTCTTTCGTTAATCGAGCCAACCCTCAACACCTCGACGGCGCACGTCTCGCACGGAGGCTCGCACGAAAGCAGCGAGGATCAGTTTCAATTCAAGATCGTTCGCGACCGGTTGACGATCGCCGACCAGGATCATCCGGTCGCCGGAGTGATCGCGCAAACCGGCGGTCCTGAGGATGGAATGATCTTTGGTTCGTTGGCTCACGTTCAGACGCTGCTGAACAAGCCCGGCCAGTTGAGCCTCATCGAAGTAAGCGCACTGTGCAAGGACTGCCCGATCGGCGACATCGTCGCGCAGATCAGCGCCCGGATCCCGGACGCAAAGGTCTCGGCAATTCAGCAATCGGTCCGCGCGCGCTCGGAGACGGTCGAGCGGCTGACCCGATTCTCCGCCGTCGTATCGGCAGTGGTGCTTGCAATCGGCGCATTGATGATCTTTACGACGATGATGGGCTCGGTCATTGAGCGCACCAAAGAGATCGGCGTGCTTCGAGCGATCGGATTCCGACGGGCTCACATCATAAAGGGACTCATGATCCGAGGTAGCAGTTATCAGCTTGTTGGGTGGCATGTTGGGTTGGGCGGCGGGGTTGCTCGCAAGCTGGGTCGCGCTTCCCTATTTCGCGGAGACGCGGGTCGTCTTTGAATTCAAGCCCGTGATTGCAATCCTCGCGGTAGCTGCCGGGCTGATCATCGGCACCATCAGCAGCTTCTACCCGATTGTTCGGGCGTCGCGGCTCGATCCCTCGGAAGCGGTGCGCTATGTATGATTTTGCATTCCTGGCATCCTAGCGTTCCTTGTGTTCTTGCGCCAAACCCCGATGCCCTTCCTCTCAATCGAAAACGTAAGCAAGGTCTACGAAGCCGACGGCGACTCGGCTGCTGTCCGCGTGCTCTCAGACATCAACGCGGAAATCACCGAAGGCGAGTTTGTCTGTTTGATGGGTCCGTCAGGCTCGGGCAAGAGCACACTGCTGACGATAGTCGGGGCGATGAATCATCCCAGCAGCGGTCGAGTGCTGGTCGATGACATCGACGTCTACGCCCTTGGGGATGAGCGCCGGGCGGATTTTCGTCGCGAGTATCTCGGGTTCGTCTTTCAGCAGCATCACCTGATGCCTTATCTCAACACCCTGGAAAACGCCATGCTTCCGCTCGCAACCACAAAGTTGAGATCCAATGAGAAACACGACCGCGCGATGAATGTGTTAGAGAAGGTCGGGCTCGAGGACAAAGGATCGAGGCTCCCCAATCAACTTTCAGGCGGCGAGCAGGGCAGGCTGGCGATCGCTCGGGCGATGATCAACGAACCTCCGTTGATCCTTGCCGATGAACCGACTGGATCGCTGGATACACGAACCGGCCGCGAAGTTATGGAAGTGTTCCTGAAGCTCAACGCACAGGGACAAACGGTCTTTATGGTGACCCACAACCCTGAGAACTCGGCGCTCGCACACCGGATTATCACGATCGTGGACGGGCGGATTGTATAAGGTTTCTGGTTTGTAGTTTCTAGTTGAAGCCTAAGCCCAAACTAGAAACCAGAAACTAGAAACCAGAAACCGATTTACAGCGGCGGATCAAACCTGCCATCAATCGCAGTCCATCCCCCGTCAACGAACAACAGCGAACCCGTGACGTAGCTCGAGGCGTCCGAGGCCAGGTAAACAACCGGGCCCGCCATCTCATCCGCGCTAGCCCATCGACCGAACACGCTCTTCGCGGCATATGCAGCGTACCATTCGGTGTCGTCCTTGATCGGCCGAGTCAGCGGCGTTTCGACTACGCCAGGAGCGATCGCGTTTACCCGGACTCCTCTTGGCCCGAGTTCCGCGGCAAGCGCGCGAACCATCTGGACGATTCCGGCCTTTGTAGCGGCGTATACACCCTGACCCGGCTCGACCACTTGTGAGCGAATCGACGAGAAAGCGATGATGCTCCCACAGCCGCGCTCGGACATTATTCGCCCCGCTTCACGGAACACCCGAAACGTCCCCTTTAAGTTCAGCTCGACCACCCTGTCGAACTCCGCGTCTTCATAGTCTGCGATAGCCTTGCGCACATTAGCGCCCGGCGTCGTGACTACTATATCCAGTCGCTGGCGCTCATCGATCACCGCGCGAAACAACTCCGTTACGCTTTCGGTGTGGGTGATATCAACCGGCATCGCGGTTGCCCCGTTTCCAATCTCGCGCACGGTCGTGCCGGCGGCTTCCTGCTGCAGATCAGCGCAAACGACGAACGCGCCGTGTGCCGCCAAGCCCCTGGCCGCGGATTGACCGATACCCGATCCCGCGCCGATGACCACGGCGACCCGGCCGTCCAACTTAAACAGGTTTGTGTAGTCCATTCATTGCCTCAGATTTCAAAAGCACATTGGCGATCAACATCACTAGCGCGCCTGCGGCAATCCCGACAATCAGTGGTGGCACACCTAGAACCCCGTGTCCCTTTGAGATCAGCTCGAGCGAGAACGTCACAACGACAGAAACGAGCATCGATAGAATCGCCGAACGCGCCTTTACTCTTTGGGTGTACAGCCCTGCCAGCAGCGGCAGGGTCAAGGCCGCCGCCAGAAGCGTGTAGAAAATCTTCAGCGCCGAGATCACCGTCGGGAGAAAGCTCCCCAACACAGCGCCGGCAACCCCGCAAGCTATCGCCGATCCCTTAGCCACTCGCATCAGCCGCTCATCTGTGGCCGACGGATTGATAAAGGATTTGTAGAGATCTTTGCTCAACGACGTGCTCAACATGAACAACGCCGCGTCGGCCGCGCTCAGCTCGGCCGAAAAGATCGCACCCAATAGCAACGCTCCCAGCCAGACGGGCAGCGCTTGAACCAGCAATGTCGGAAGCGCCAGTTCGTGATTTGCCAGCCCCGGGAATCTGGCTCGCGCGATGATCCCGATCAGCACTGGCACGATCGCGTACGCCAGAAGCGCTGTGGCGTTCAATCCGATCCCGATGCGCACAGCTCGCTCGTCCCGCGCGCCGAAGAGCTTTTGCAGCAAGCCTGGTGAGATGACAAACGACGGCGCGAGGATCACCAGATAGCCGATCGCAACGGACCATCCCTGACCAACAAATCCAAAGTAAGCGTGCGCCTGCTCGGCCCCGAGGGTCGACGTCACGCTCTCCTTTACACCTGCCAGCCCGTTCCCCGCGCCTAACAGGTAGATCAACACGATCACGAAGCCTGTAATCTTAACGGTCAACTGCAATACGTTGACGCGTGCCGTTGCGTGCAAGCCTCCGAGCGTGAAGTAAGTCGTGATCACGAGAGCTGCGATCGAACACCCGACCGGCTTGCTCACGCCCGCTACGACGTTGAGTATCCAAGCAACGGCGATCAACTGGCCTGCGAGTATCGACAGCGACCCAAACCAAAGCAGAAGGGCCATCACGCCACGAACGCTTCTGTCATAGCGGAAGGCCATATAGTCGCCGACGGTGTAGAGATTGTGTTCCTTTGCAATGCCCCAGATCCTGGGTCCCACCGTCAGCGCGAGGATCACCGAGCCGATACCAGCCGATCCGACCCACCACCACGCGGACACCCCGTCGCGATATCCGAGCCCCGCGGCTCCAACCGTCGAGCCGGCGCCAATATTAGCCGCGAGCATCGTGGAGAAGATCAACCCCGCGCTGAGCCCTCGCCCAGCAACAAAGAAATCGCTTGACGCTCGCACTCGCCGCGAGGTGAATGCACCGAGCGCGATCATCAGAGCGGCATAGGCGGTGAGGATAAGGAGGAAGGTCATCAGGCGTTGCGTTCTTTTCGAGCGGCGTTCTCTGCGGCTTTGCGTTTCTTTGCGTCTTTGCGCGAGACCGTCTTACAGCAACAGCAGTAGACGCGGATCCGGACGGCGCAAATTTACAGTTCAGACGCGCTGGGCAAATCAGGTAGCCCCCGAGCGGATCGCACTGCTCTCACCACCGCCTGGGCCATCGCTTCGGCGGCCAGCGCTCCGATCAAGGTCACATTCGCAGGCTTCGATGATTTGCCGGTCGCCAGCGCGAAAATCGTGTCGCCATCAAAAGCCGTGTGAACGGGGTTTATCGTCCGAGCTAACCCGTCGTGAGCCATCTGCGCAACCTTCGATGCCTGAGCTTTTGTTAACACGACGTCTGTCGCGACAACTCCGATCGTCGTCGCCGTGCCCGCGAGCACCGGAGGGAGCGGCTCGCCTCTCAGAATTGCCGCCATTGAATTCACAAGCGACTTCCCATCCTTGGTTCGCGCGCCGGCGATCGGCTTTCCCGTCGACGGGTCGAACACATCGCCTATTGCATTCACAGCCACAATCGCCCCAACAGTCACGCCGTCGACTTTGATGGCCGTTGTCCCGATCCCGCTCTTCATGGCTCGAGACATCCCAAACAGCTTGCCGACTGTAGCTCCCGCGCCCGCGCCAACGTTGCCTTCAGCAGGCGCAGCCGTCGTCGCGGCTTTGCAGGCCTTATATCCGGCTTCGGCGTCGGGTCGAATCTTTGCGTCGCCGACTCCGAGATCGAACAGGATCGCTGCCGGAACAATCGGCACCCGGGCCACTCGCATGTCGAAGCCGATCCCGTGCTCCTCGAGGTAGCGCATTGCGCCGGTCGCAGCATCGAGACCGAACGCGCTTCCGCCCGCAAGCATGATCGCGTGAACCGTCTGAACGGTGTTGATCGGATTGAGTAGATCGGTATCGCGAGTCCCCGGCGCAGCGCCTCGAACATCGACACCGGCGACCGCGCCCTCTTCGGTGAGAATCACGGTGCAGCCGGTTGGCCGTCGCGAATCGGTGAAGTGCCCGATCTTGATGCCCGCGACGTCGGTGATCGAGCGCCCGTCCATAGCGACGACCGAACGCCCCCCGGGATCGCGATGCTTGGTTTCTCCTGCCGCCTGGTCGATGCCTACGCCGAAAATCCTAACGCCCGCCGCAGCTATTGCGCCCCATAGAACATGTCGCCTTGTTGGTCTGCTCACGATCTGTCCTCCGATGTGTGATTCTCGAGGAAGGCGGGTGAACGTTCGACGCGACGTACCATTAGGACTGGACAACAGGGCGCTGCTCCAACCAACGCTTGAAGGAGTGCTGACTCTCACCGGATGGCTTGCCGAGCAGGAGATTCTCTACGCTGATGTCCTCGTCAAGGTCGGGCCAATGTATTCCTTCTCGATCGCCGATGAAGCGCCAGTTATTTCGCTCAACATCCGATCCGTGCATTAACCGCGGATACCACGCGAGTGGTACGGAGATCGTGCGTCCGTCGCTAAGGTCCACGGACAGACAGTCGTCCGTCAACTGAACATCCAATGCCTTGGCATCAACCGCGATAGAACTCATCCCAACTCTCCCGCAAAGCTATTCGATTCTCCTCAACCAGCTTCTGAATACGATTGATTTCAGTTCTACTAAAGCCTCCGCTGTTTTGCAATCTCACTGGGTCGATCCAAAACTTATGCGATGTTCGAGTCACGCTCAACGTGCACGTGAGGCGGCTCATCACGATCGCCCGCGTAGAAGAAGAAGCGATACGGACCTGATCTAAGCACAGTGGGCATAGTCGATGCTGGGGTAAGCCAATCTACCTTAGACCGCCATTAGACTAACATCATCCGTTTCTTTGCGCATATTTCTGAATGTCCGGGTTCGACGCTCAAGGTGAAACGCGCAATAGCCTCATCGCGCCCATCGCCATCGCTTTGCACGCCGACACCAGGTGCTCAATCTCGCAATACTCGTCCGGTTGGTGCGCAAGGTTGAGAATGCCCGGGCCGTAAGCTATCACCTGCTCGATGCTCGCTATCCGCGAAAAATGTTTTTGATCGTAAGTGCCCGGGCTTGCGATCAACGGCGCCTCCCGGCCGACGATTTCGGTCACTGCCGCGCGCATCGTCCTTACGAGTTGCGCGTCTGGCTCGGTCATCGTCGGATGAACCATCATCAGGTCCTTCACCTCATATTGAAGCTCAGCGTCGTCGGCACGTAAATGCTCGATGAGGTCCTGGATCTCAAGACGCACATCGTCCAAACGTTCTTCGATCAGGAAACGACGGTCGAATACCGCTCGACACAAATCGGCGACACAGGGAGTCTGGGGAGCATCTGGATCCTGGCCACCAAAGATGGAATTTACGTTTATCGTAGCGCTGCGAGCGCCGTCGGGCTCGATAGGCATTCGAGTCCTGCGATTGGCGAGTCTCGGTTTCAACTCGCGCTCGATCCTATCGATCAAACGAGCCATCCGGTCGATCGCGCTCACCCCCAAAAAAGGCATGCCCCCGTGGGCGATGCGCCCCCGCATCAAGACCTCAAACCAATACACCCCGCGATGACCGAGACAGATCCGATCGTAGTCGAGGGGCTCGGTGATAATCACATAGTCGACCAGATCCGGTCTGACATAGCCGTGCTCGGCAAGGTACGCGACGCCCGCAAACCCGCCGCTCTCTTCATCAACGGTCGCGCTCTGTTCAACCGATCCCGCGAGCCTGATTCCTGTGCGGCGAATGGCTTCGATTGCGAATAGCGACGCGGCGATTCCCGCCTTTTGATCAGTCACGCCGCGGCCGTAGATTCGTCCGTTTCGCATTTCGGCTGCAAAAGGATCAACCGTCCACCCGGCGCCCGGCGGAACCACGTCGATGTGACCATTGAAGTGAAGCGTTGGACGAAGCCGAGGGCCATTTAGATGACCGATGACGTTGACCCGAGGGTGTTCGGGTGTACACTCGGGCCGGCCGTAGGCTTCGATAAAGCTGACCTCGTAGCCGAACTCTTGGAGCTTCTCGCCGACGAAGCACGCGCAGTCTTTGTAGTATTCGCCTGGCGGGTTGACGGTAGGAATCCGGACGATCTCCCGAAGCCACTCGACCATCTCGTCGGCGAGTTCATCTACGCGGGCGAGGACTTGTGTTTCAGATGTCGTCTTTCTCAGGTGTCGTCATGTTGTTTCTACGACTCCCTGAAACGAGTTCGTAGTCCTTCTTTGCGTCTTTGCGGACCTTTGCGTCTTTGCGCGGAGCCTTTATCGTTCTTCGGGGGAAAGAAGGCTCCGCGCAAAGACGCAAAGGTCTGCAAAGACGCAAAGACGCGAATCCTCGGCAACACTCACGCCGCCAGGCCCGTGCGAATCGCTTTCTCGACCGCGTCGCAGAACGTATCGATATCAGCCAGAGTCGTGTAGACGTTCGGCGTGACTCTTATTCCCTTGAACTCTTCGTGGCCGATTGGCGTGCAGATGATCCGATATCGCTCCCAAAGATGAGCGCCAAGCTTGCCGTGATCGATGCCTTCCACGCTAAAGTTCGCGAGCCCGCAAGATTGCTGAGGATCGTAAGGAGTCAGTATCCGCACGCCCTTGATCGCTTCGAGCCGCCGCGCCCAGCGGTCCTTCAGAAAGCGAAGCCGCGCTGCTTTGCGCTCGCTGCCGATCCCTTCGTGAAACGTGAGCGCTTCTGATATCGCGTTGTGGTTTGCCGCCGGGTGCGTGCCTATCTCCTCGAACTTGCGAATGTCGTCGTCCTGTTTCTTGTCCGCGGCCATCAGCGGCCACAGCTTTCCGATCTTCGATTTTCTGACGTAGAGAAAACCGGTGCCGTGCGGCGCAAGCAGCCATTTGTGCAGGCTGGTGCCGTAATAGTCGCAATCCAGATCGGCGTGCTTGAACGGGAAGTGGGCAAACGCGTGTGCGCCGTCGACGATAACCTCGATGCCGCGTTCGCGTCCGAGTTGACAGATTCGCTTGATCGGGAAGATCTGTCCGGTGAGGTTGGTGATGTGACAAACCAGAATGACTTTTGTTTTTGGAGTGATCGCGCGCTCAAAACGCTCGTAGAGATCATCCATCGACGGAGGCGGAACAGGGAACGAGATAAACTTCAGTTTGACGCCGTCGCGGCGCTCGCGTTGGCGCCACGAATTGAGCATTCGCCCGTAGTCTTGATTGGTGGTTAGGATTTCATCTCCGGGTTTGAGGTCGAGACCAAAGATGCAGATCTCGAGCGCTTCGCTGGCGTTGCGGGTGATGGCCATCTCCTCGGGATCGCATCCGAACATTCCGGCGAGTCTGCGTCGCACGCCTTCGACTTCGGGTTCGAGCACCTGCCACATTGTGACGGTCGGCGCGGAATTCGAGAACTCGAGATAGCGGCGCATCGCGTCCTGGACAACCCGCGGCGACGGGCTCACTCCGCCGTTGTTTAGGTTGATCAGCGAGCGATCGACGGTGAACGCTTCCTGTATCTCCCGCCAGAAATCCTCATCAGCTGCGATCTTGTCAGCCGGGGTCGCGCCTGCGGCGCGCGAGGCTGCGAGTATCCGTTCGATGCCGCCTTCGCGAATTGAAGCGAGACTGGCCATCGCCGTCGCGCTCCCGACCGATCTTAAGAAGCTTCGTCGTGTGAACATGAATCACCTCCCGGAGTGGATTCAAAATGACTTGCGATGTGATGTCAGTGGAATCTCCGTTCCCCTGTTTCACTACAACGGAGTTCCCGTTTGCTTTTTTGGAAGGGCGATTCTATCACACGAATGACTTCACCGAAACAAATCAAGCTCTGGCGTCCGGATCAACCCGCTGCCCGACGCCTCCGTCGCTTCGTAGTCGACCCCGCGAATGATGACCACCGGGATCCCGGCGCTCTTCTTCATCACCAGCTCCGCCGCCGATGCAAGTTCGTCGGCGATCGCGATCACCGTGACTTTCAAAGCATTGCCGTGCGAATCCTTCTGACCGCGATAGTCGATAAGCGGCGCGATGCCCGAGACCCCCAGCGCAACGTTCACCAGCCCTTCACGCCAAGGCCGGCCGAACGTGTCGGACACGATCACCGCGAGTCGGACCCCGAATGATTCCTCAAGCGCGGCCCGAATTCGTCGAGCCGAGGCATCGGGATCTCTTGGCAGCAGGATCACCGCGCCTTCGCTCACGTTTGAGGTGTCCACGCCCGCGTTCGCGCAGACAAAGCCGTGTTCGGTCTCCGAGATCAACACACCGCGCTCCATGCGAACGATTCGCTTGGATTCGCGCAGCACAACTTCGACGACGCGAGCGTCCTTGCCAAAAGCGGCGGCCCAATCCTGCGCGCGCGGCGAGGGCTCGACCGAATCAAGGCTCACGACGCGACCCTCGGCTTTTGAGACGATCTTCTGCGCGACGACGAAAAGATCGCCGTTCGCAGCTTCGATCGCAGCTTCGCGCAAGGCCCCTGCGATCAGCGCGGCAACATCGTCACCGTCGGCCACTTCCGGGATTCCCCGCACTCCAATAAGCTCAATCCTGTTATTCACCCTTTTTGCGGATTTGCGCTCCTTTGCGGCTTTGCGCGACGAATTATTTCTTCCCGACGAATTGTTTTCTTCTCGACGAATTTTCTTCTCACAGACCCGCAAAGCCGCCGAGATCAGCGTCTCACATCCTGAAGCCGTTCGAAAGCATTCATATCATTCAGAACCCCAAACGCTCGGGTTCCCCGGCCTTGCTCGATCAACAGTTCAACGTCGCCGGGTTCGTCGATGTCCAATGCGATACGAGCATTGTTGACAACAATGCACTCAACGCCAACACGCGCAGCTTCCTGCTTGTGCAGCGCGAGCGAGTTCGGACCGAACCGCGACGGAAACAGAGCCGGCGGCTTTCGAATGATAGCGTTAGTCCCGGTGCCCTCTCGCGACGGAACCAAAATGGTGCCCGGTGAATCAAGCTCGATCGACAGCAGTTCGTCGATGTCTTCGGCTTGCACAAGCGGCAGGTCGGCTGGGAGTCTCATCACCGTGTCAAACCCGCGCTCGCCAAGAACTCGCGAGGCCCAGTCAACCGAGGTGCTTTCCGATGTCTGCGACTCTTCGATGAGAACATCCCACCCGAGTTCCCGCGCTCGCTCGATGGCGGGCGCAAAACTGCTGACCAGTACGATCCGGTCGGGCTTGCTCGTCGTCGCCATTGCCAGGCTGACATCTTCGAACATCGCCCACGCCAGCCGTCTACGCTCTTCCCCTGACAATAATTCGGCGAGCCGGGTCTTCGCACTGGTTGGATCTTTGACTGGGATGAGCAACGCTTTCATATCGATGCCGTGTCTGAATCGGTGAAAGTCTTGAGGACCCAACGCGCGAGACGTTGTTTGTCATAGAGCGTGTTCATGACCGTGTCAGTGCTAAACACCTGCATGCCAAGCGACTGGATGTTGGCCGCGGTTTCGCAGTCCGTTTCATCAAGCACAAACACATCCAAAAAATCCTTTTGCAACGCTGCGACTCCGGTCGCCGAAACCTCGTGCCCGAGATCGCGCAGCATATCAGCCGCGGGACCCTTCAGGGCTCTTCCGCCGATAATCGGTGTTATGCCAACGACCTTCGCTTCGGTCTCACGAAGAGCGTCGCGCACACCGGGCACGGCAAGGATTGGACCGATGCTTATGAATGGATTGCTGGGGCAAATGATCACCGAGTCCGCTTCCAGTATTGCGCTGACTACGCCCGGCGCGGGCTCCGCCGACTCAATATTGTCAAAGCGAATCTCAAGCACTCGCGGCTCACATCTTCGCCGGACGAAGTACTCCTGGAAGTGCATCTCGCCTTCATCGGTGACGACTCGCGTTGGCGTGTAGGCGTCGGTCATCGGCAGTATCTTTGAGTGAACGCCAAGAGAACGACGGACAGCGTCGGTCACGTCGCTGAGCGAGCGGCCGCCGTGCATTTCATTCGTCCGGAAGATATGTGTGGCCAGATCCCGGTCGCCGAGGTTGAACCACGAAGCTCCGCCGTATCGTGCAAGCCATCGAAGACACTCAAACGAGTCGCCCTTCAGCCCCCAACCCGTCTCTTCGTTGATGACCCCCGCCAGTGTGTAGGTGACAGTGTCGATGTCCGGGGAGATGTGAAGCCCAAACAGCTCGATGTCGTCGCCGGTGTTGGCGATGATGGTGATGTCCTCGGGCGGCATCACACCTGCGAGCCCGAGCAGGAACTTCGAAGCGCCGACGCCGCCGGCAAGTGCGGTGATTTTCATTGTTGCTGAAAGGGCATGGTTTAGGGTTCAGAGTTCAGAGTTCAGAGTTTAGGGTTCAGAGTTCAGAGTTCAGAGTTCAGAGTTCGAGGCCCAAGGGCTCATTGAAAGCGGTCATCTCTGAACAGCGAACCCGGAACTCTGAACGCGGAACTCTGAACGCGGAACGCGGAACCTCTTTGGCACTAGAGGCCTACAATCCGATATCGTGCTGTCTTGATCTTATTACGCCGATTGATGCCGATAGCGAGCACGGTCATTCTCTCGAGCGTGCGGGCGCTGTAGAGCGTTCCAGCATTGACAGCTCGCAAGCCCTCGATGAACCCTATCGCCTCGATCACTCTTGCAGCAGCTTCCTTTGAATCGCTCGCGACGAACGAATCGCAATTGAGCGGCTCAACGATCTGGGCGAGCAGGTGAGCCGGTTCAGTCTTGAAAGCGGCAACAAGCGGGATGTTCTCAGGAAGCCTGGCTTTCAGGTGTTCGCTCGCCGATCCTTCCGGCAATTCCACGTAGCGTACTCGGCCCTGTTCAAAAGAGACCGGAACGGTGATGTCAATCAAAATGGAGGTGTCGCGAAAATCCTGCCGGTGAATGTCGAGTGTCGAGGCCGCGTGTGCGAAAGGTACCGTCAGCAGCGCCAGTTCGGACTCGGCGATCACATCCCGATTCTCACCGAAGGCAATACGCTGCGATGACTGCCCGGCGCGTGCCTCAAGGAGTTCATTTAGCTCGTTTGCGGTACTCCTGGCCCGTTCGATCGTTCGCGATCCGATAGACACTCGCGCGCCGGCGATCGCCCATCTGAGCGCTAGTCCGCGGCCTTCTTCACCAGTGCCGCCGATTAGCCCCACGCTGAGTTCGTTGATATTCATTTTTGTCGAATCTCACTCTTCTCGATTTCTCTCCCGAATCGCCTGGTCAAGGTTGACATCTAGGTGAGTGGGTGTCAACGAAGGTGTTCGTTAGAAGAATCTTGACTCTGAGAAATACACCCTAGTATGATCAAAATGCTTCCCAGATGACCCGTGGCGTTGCTTAGAGCAACGTGAGCACAATCGAAATTGAACTTTGCTTAGCCCCGATATTAGGAACAACCTATGAAGCATGTTTTCACCGCGATCTGCATACTGGCCGTCCTCACCGTTGGGGTACTGGCTTCCGACTCAACATCAACCTCGAAATTCATGCCGCTCGAGCAGGTTCGCCCCGGAATGAAGGGACACGGCATGTCGGTCTTTCAGGGATCGAAGGCCGAACGCTTTGAAGTGGAGGTCCTCGGAACTCTAGAGGGGGTGCCCAACCCCAAACAGAGCCTGGTGATCGCCCGGCTGAGCGGCGCTCTTGTAGACCGCACCGGCGTTTTTGCGGGTATGAGCGGCAGCCCGGTATACATCGACGGCAAGCTGGTAGGCGCGGTCGCATACGCATTCCCGTTTGCTAAGGAAGCAATCGCCGGCATCACTCCGATAAAGTACATGATCGACGTCTTCGAACAGGGTCAAAAAGAAGAGCCTCAATCGAGCCAGCACATCAGCTTCAAGACGCTGATTGGACAGAGCGCGGGCACTTCGTTTGATTCATTACCCGCTTTGCCGTCAGCACTGCTGGGGGCCCAAGCGGGGACCGGCGGCGCGCTTGCGTCTTATGTCGGTCAGACAATTGTACCCATCGCAACCCCTGTGACCTTTTCAGGGATACCTCAAAACGTGGTGGACACATTCGCGGGGGATCTCAGAAAGGTAGGCATTCAACCGATTGCCGGGGTGGGCGGAGGATCGAGTCTCGGACCGATGGTTGAAGCGAATGAGAACACGCTGGGCCCGGGCGCATCTGTCAGCGTGCAACTTGTGCGTGGAGACTTCACGATCGACGCTGCAGGCACCGTGACTTATCGGGACGGCGAGCGGATATATGCATTCGGGCATCCGTTTCTGAGCTCAGGGGCAACAAGCTGGCCGATGGCCGAGTCCTCGATAGTCACAGTCGTGCCGAACCTGAACAACTCGTTCAAGCTTTCGGCGGCAGGAAACCTGGTTGGCTCGATAAATCAGGATCGCGCAACGGGCGTCTACGGCCAGCTGGGAGACAAGCCGAGAATGGTCCCCGTGCGTCTGACCGTTCACACCAGCCGGAACAAGACTGAAACGTACACCTTCGAAATCGTTTCTGATCCCTTTCTGACTCCGCTGCTGACCCGGATGACGATGTTCTCAGCCATCGCAACCACCGAGCGGCAGATAGGAAACCAGACGATTAAGCTCGCAGGCAGCATTGGAATCAACGGCCAATCCGACATCAAGCTCGACAACAGCTTCACCTCGCCAAACGGTGCGGCGATGATCGCGGTAAACGCAGTCGCCCAGCCGCTGGCTGTTCTCCTCAACAGTGGATTCAACGCGCTCGACCTGCGGGGGATCGATGTCGACGTAACATCGACCGACAGTCGATCGAGCGGTACCCTTAACCGCCTCTGGATTGACAAGACCGAAGTGCGCCCCGGCGAGAGCATCGAGATCCAGGCATTTGCACGCAACGACAACGGCAGCGAATTCGTCGAGCGCCTCCCCCTGGTGATTCCGGCCGACGCACCAATCGGACCGCTGGTCATTATTGTCGGCGACGGCGCTTCGCTCAATCAGGCGGATCGCCAGCAGCCGTCGGCGGATTTCGCTCCGAGAGATCTGGGCCAACTGGTGCGCGCCATCAACAAGCTTAAGCGGAACAACCGGCTGTACGTCAGAATGATGCGCGCGGGGACGGGTGCCATCGTCAACAATGAAGAGATGCCCGTGCTGCCGCCCTCGATGCTGGCGACGCTCGGATCCAGCCGCACGTCTGGTGGGTACACCCAGCTTTCGGTGGCTACGCTTGCGGAACACGAACTTCCGCCTTCGCAGTTTATGATCAGCGGTCAGCAGACTATAACCATCGACGTGATCAGGTAAAACGGCGACTGGAACCAAGAGCTTTGGCTGATTCTCCCACTCGCCTTGCAGGTTGGAGTTAGCGGTTTTGAGAAAAGCCCGCGCTGGATGCGGGCTTTTCATTTTGACCCGTGCCCGAATTGATTGAAAGGATACTGGCGATGCACAAATCACCCGGCTTAATCACGACAGCTCTGATGTCAATGATATTTTCCCTCCTGTGCGGTTCCGCTATCGCGGTCGGTCCGGTCTTCTGGGAGATCTCGAAGCAGGACGACGTGATCAAAGGAGACGCGCGTGGCGTCTCCATAGCCGAGAACGGAAACATCACGCTAGCTCCCGCATTCACGCTCGTCTACGACACGAAAGAAGCCTATGTTTGGTCGAGCGCGACCGACGCCGCGGGGAATATCTATCTCGGCACTGGCCACGAAGGGCGGATCTTCAAGGTGAGCCCGAATGGTGAGGGCCGTTTGCTGTATGACGCCGCCGAGCTTGACGTGATGGCCCTTGCGACAGATCCGCAGGGGAATCTCTACGCAGGGACATCGCCCGAAGGCAAGGTCTACAAGATCACCCCCGACGGCAAAGCGTCGGTGTTTTACGATCCGCCTGACAAGTACATCTGGTCGCTCGCATTTGACGCCGGGTCATCGACGCTTTACGCGGGCACCGGCGACAAAGGGGTGATCTACAAAATCGACTCGACAGGCAAAGGCGCGGTGCTCGCGGACACCAACGAGACCAACATCGTATCGCTCGCCGTGGACAAGAACGGCAATCTGTTAGCAGGCACGGACCCGTCAGGTCTACTGCTGCGCGTGTCTCCGAACGGGAGGATCTTCGCGATGCTCGATTCTCCAATGCAGGAGATTCATAGTCTGGCCCTGACAGCCGACGGTTCAATCTATGCGCTGGGTATCAGCTCCCAGGGCGGCGCCGGGCAGCGCGCTTCAACACTCGGAGTTTCACGCATAACCTCTTTGTCAACCGAGGGCGTGGTTACAATCTCGACCGGAGATGAGGATGAGGACAACCAACATGCAGAAGTAGTATCGGGAACGAGCCGGGGACAGAGCCGCACCAAGACGGACGGAGCCAGAAGCGTTTTGTTTCGCGTTCTGCCCGATGGGGGCAGCGAAGTGGCCTGGCGTTCGAGCGACTCAATGGGCTATGCGCTCAAGCCGCTGCCCGACGGGCGAATTCTTGTGGGCACCGGCAACAAGGGTCGTATTCATCAGATAACGGCCGGCCGCTCGCAGACGTTGCTCATCCAATCACCCGAAGATCAAACGTCGACCATCATCGCGGCCGGCGACAATCTATACGCTACATCAAACAATCTCGGGAGACTCTATCGCATAGGCCGCGACTCAGGAGGCGAAGGCACCTACGTTTCGCCGGTGCGCGACACCAAGTTCACCGGACAATGGGGCGTCATAACCTGGCGCGGTTCCGCCGGGATCGAACTTCAAACCCGAAGTGGAAACACCGAAGCGCCGGATCCGACCTGGAGCGATTGGTCGCCCGCCTACCGTAACGCGTCCGGCGATCAGATCACCAGCCCGCGGGCTCGCTTTATCCAGTGGCGCGCGGTGCTTCGAAACACGGCCGCAGGCTCGACGGCGACGGTGCGTGCCGGAAATACCACCAGGCCCGGTGAGGGAGCACAGCTTCAGTCTGTTGTCGTCGCCTATTTGCCGCGCAACCAGGCTCCTGATATTTCATCCGTGAGCGTCCTTGCTCCCGGCGTGGCGTTTCAGGAGATGCCGCTTGCGGTCGATCCTTCGATTGCATCGTCCGGGCTCGATCCGCAGTTGTTCGGAGTCGTGATGACGGTTCCTCCTCGCCGGTTTTTCCAGAAGGGAGCGCGCACGCTGACATGGCAGGCGAGCGATCCGAATGACGACACGTTGAGTTACAAAGTGTTCTATCGAACTTTGGGTGAGAACGAGTGGCATGTCCTGGCGGACAGCCTCTCACAAGCATACTACACGATTGATGGCAATCGGCTTCCCGACGGAACTTATCTGTTTAGGATAGTCGCAACCGACGAGCCGGGCAACACCAAAGACCTGGCGCTCGCCGATGAGCAAATAACCGATACCATCGAAATCGACAACACGCCACCGGCCATCAAGTTGACCGGCCCGGTGATCGCCGGTCAGACCGCAGAAGTGCTTTTTGATGCAACCGACTTAACCAGCCGCATCGTGCGGGGCGAATACAGCGTCGACGGAGGCACGTGGCAGTTGATTTTTCCAGCGGATGGGATTGCCGACTCCGCCCACGAGAGCTTCAAGGTCAAGGTTAGGTTCGACAAACCAGGCGAGCATCTGATCGCGTTTCGCTGCGCCGACTCCAGTTCGAATGTGGGAACAGCAAAGGTAACGGCGACGGTACGGTAGGAGGGAGGAGTGATGAGTGACAAGTGACAAGTGACAAGACGCCGTCAATCATCACTCACTTGTAACTTATCACTCGTCACTTGTCACTTCTCTTCACTTGTCACTTGTCACTCGTCACTCCCCTAATAGGCGCGACGGGGTTGGGACGGGTCTCAACCCGAATTGTTGGACCGCGTGTTTCTGTATGTGAGCCATTGCGTCGTCGACCGAATCGGTCATCAACAACAGATTGAGGTCCGCTGCATCGATAGTGCCGGCCCCAACCATGCCCTTTAAGAGCTCGTCGAGCGGCCGCCAATATTCTATACCCATCAGCACAACAGGGAAATTCTGGATCTTCCTGGTTTGAATCAGCGTCACCGCTTCAAACAACTCATCCATCGTGCCCACCCCTCCGGGCATCACCACGAACCCATAAGAGTACTTGACCAGCATGACCTTTCTCACAAAGAAGTATCGAAAGTTCAGCACCTCATCCAAATAAGGGTTTGGTTTCTGCTCGAACGGAAGTTCGATGTTACAGCCTATCGAATGCCCGCCGGCGTCCTTAGCCCCTCGATTGGCGGCTTCCATAATTCCTGGCCCGCCTCCGGTCATAACTGTGAATCCGATCTTGCTCAAACGACTACCGACCTGACGCGCGAGACCATAGTAGGGGTGGTCCTCGGTGAATCGCGCCGAGCCGAACACTGTTACGCACGGGCCGACAAAGTGGAGGACGCGGAACCCTCTCAAGAATTCGCGCAAGATTCGACCGAGCATCCATAGCTCCCACCTCCGTGGCTGGGGTCCCTTTAGAAAAACACGTTCCTCGCGGTGCTCACCCCTGGCTGTCCCGATTGTAGCTTCTGATGTCATAGGGCAATCGTACAACAAATCCGCCCAGCGCAGATAAGCCGTTTGGGATGTGCGCGGCTGATTCCTGCCTCAACCGAATTGCGCTTCAACCTGCTTCCTGGATCACTCGACTCTAAGAATCATGCATTTCAGGTAGTGGGTCTCGGGCATCGAGATCAGCACCGGATGATCGCGAGCCTGGGTGCGCTTCTCGATCAGTTGAACGCTGCGGCCCGCATCCGCCGCGGCGCCGGCAAGAACGTTCAGGAATGACTCTTCGCTCATATGATAGGAGCAAGTAGATGTGACGAGGGTGCCACCGGGGACCAGCATCTTCATCGCGCGCAGGTTAATCTCTTTGTAGCCGCGCATCGCGCCCTCTATGGATGTGCGGTTCTTTGCGAACGCAGGCGGATCGAGGTTGATCACCTCGAAGCGCTCCCCAGCCTGTTCCATCTTGCGCAACAAATCGAAAACGTTTGCCTCGATGAACTCGATATTCTTAACGCCGTTCAAATCGGCGTTGCGCCTCGCCTGGACGATTGCTGGAGCCGAAGCATCGACGCCGATCACCTGGCGCGCCCCGCGCGCGAGGTGAAGAGCAAATGCTCCCTGGTAGGTGAAGCAGTCGAGCGCTCGTCCGCGAGCGTAGTTGCGAGCCGCGATTCTGTTCTCGCGCTGATCCAAAAATGAGCCTGTCTTTTGTCCCTCGACGAGGTTGACAGTCAGCCGCACACCGCTTTCTTCGATGACAAGGTCACCCGGGTCCGAACCGTAAACAACTCCCGTCGTGCGAGGTAAGCCTTCAAGATCCCGAACACGAGCTTCGTTGCGCTCGACGATGGCGCGAGGGCCGTAGCGCTCCGCAAGCAACTCGATCCACATCGGCTTGAGCGCATCCATGCCCTGCGACAGCGTTTGAACAACAAAGCAGTCGTTGTAGCGATCTACTATCAGAGACGGCAGCAGATCGCTTTCACCATAGACGAGCCGGTACGCCGTGGCATCACTGACGACCTGCTCGCGCAAACGTTCGGCTAAAACGAGACGCGACAGCCAGAAGTCCCGATCGATGGCAACTTCTTCGAACGAGATCATGCGGAGCGCAATTTGCGAACGCGAGCTATATAGTGCGCAACCCAACACGCGCTTGTGCGAGTCGATTACCCTGACCACCTCGCCTGGCTGGGCGTCGCTGCGGTCCGTAAGATTGCTGACATAGATCCAGGAATGACGGGCGTGAACTCGCTGAACGCCAACCCTTGTTATGGTGACCGTTGTCGGCATCGCAGCGTGACTCTATGATATGCGGTGCGGAATGACAAACGGGGAGCACTCAGATAAGGCGGAGATTGCTGTGTATATCGGGCTTGGCTCGAACGTGGGAGACCGCGAAGCGAACCTGCGCGAAGCGATCGAACGGATCAAGATGCTTTGGCTGGAAGTCGTGCGTGAGTCTTCGATATTCGAAACGGAACCGGTTGGCTTCATGGATCAGCGCTGGTTTCTGAATCAAGTGATTGAGATCAGGATCATCGCGGGACTGACTTCCCAACACGCGTCGGGTTTCCCTGATCCCGAGGCAATCGCCACGATCGGCGCCGAGGAAGTTCTCTCCGAACTACTCAATATTGAGCGCGAAATGGGCCGCGAGCGCACAGTCGTCAACGGCCCTCGGGTGATCGACATCGACTTGCTTTTGTTCGGCGACCTGACCATATCCCGTTCCAAAGACGAGGAGGAGTGGCCGTTGACAAACCCCATCGATGTCTTCGTGCCTCACCCACGTATGCACTTGCGACGATTCGTCCTCGAGCCGCTTTGCGAGATCGCGCCGGAGCTTGTTCACCCGGTTATCAAACAAACCTGCCGCGAGATGCTGGCTTCTCTCGATGATGAATCAACGGTCAGGCTCTACGAGAAAACAAGCCCTCAGGATTAGCGGACATGACCGAAATCGCAGCGCCCCGGATAAACGCCGGGTTTCGCGCAAACTAATCGCGCCGGTGCTTGAACAGGTGGTACAGCGCGCCGCCGCCGCCGCCCAACAGTGCGCCGATGCCTGCGCCCTTGCCGCCGTTGGCGATCGCACCGATGCCCGCTCCAACCGCAGCCGGACCGGCGATCGTAAGAATCATGTTCCGAGTCGAATGACCACGGCGCGGCGCGGCATAGTACCTGGCGCTGGCGACTCTTGTTCGAGGTGCGTATCGTCGCGAGTAGTGAGCGCGTCTGACGCTGGCTGTAGTCTGAACGGTCGAGCAATCCTGGTGGCCGTCCCGGTAACCCGCTCTGTAACCCTCTTCATAGCTTGTAGGGCTTGCCGTTGCGTTGTTCGCGTTAGCCGATGTGTCGTACACCGAATCAGACTGCGGAACCGGAGCCGGCGCCTGCTCGCTCTGAACCGCCTGAGCCTGCGCCGTCGGTTCACTAGCGCGGCCGTCGCTCGACAGCCATGCCAAACCACCGGATGCCAGTGCAATCGCGATCAGCACCGTAATGAAAGTTTTACCTGTTTGTACGTACATAATACATTCCTCCAGTCGAGCAGTGGGTTTAACTGCTTGATGATACGGTCCGGTAAAAAGATGCCCCAAATCCCCAGCCTAAGATCGGCAAACTGAGTGCCAAAAACCTGACTCCGCCGCAGAAAACCCAGGGACAGAAACCTCCTTTCGTGCCTTTGCATCTTTGCGGACCTTTGCGTTTTTTGCGCGGAATAACCGTTTTCGCGCAGAGACGCCAAGATCCGCAAAGACGCAGAGTCCATCGAGCAAGAGTGTTTGTGAAGATTCTCAGTTCGAGTTCTACCGACCCATCTCGCTCTTATCTTGCTTTGGATTTGATGATGACCGCCGGAATGTCCGAATCTCGAACCATCTTGTTGAACGCCGGCAGATCGCTGTGCATTGTCTCGTCAAGCTTCTTCAACTGCGCGTTGATCTTTGCGACCAGCTCCTCATACACAGCGTAGGTCTGATCGGTTGGCGCCGAGTCCGAGCCGCCTACGACACCCGTGAGCGCCGCAAGCTTGTTGTTCAAGCGGATTGGATAGTTCAGCGGGTCCTGACTGCTCTGGTTCTTGGTTTGATAGAGCTCTTCTTCGACCGAGGTCAGTTTTGCCTTCAGCCCCTTGGCAGCATCGGCGATAGCTTTGCCGCTCGGTTGATCTTTCAGACGATTGGTTATGTCGTCGATCTGTTTGCGCGCATCGCGAATCTGCAGTATGGCTTCGCTCGTCTCGCTGAACTTGTCGCGAATCTTCAAAAGCAAATCGAGCTGCTTTGCAAAGTCAGCCTGGGTTGTTTCCAGGCGCGGATCCTTCTTCACTTCGAAGCTCTGGGTCATCGTCTTGCCGTCAATCGTGAGCTTCACCTGATAGGTGCCTGGCGCCGCGCGCGGACCACTGGTGCTCCCCGCCCACATTATCAAACCCGGGAACCGAGTCGCGTCTGCGTATCTCAGATCCCAGACAAACCGATTTAGACCGGCTTCGGCCGGCAGCCGGCGTGCGCCCCCTCCTCCAAAGAAACCTTCTTCCTCGTTTGCTGGCCCTTGACGGCCCTGACCCTCGCTAGGTTTGCTTGTGAACTTCTTGAGCGACTTACCCGACGCGTCGAGCACCTCTAGGGTCACTTCTCCAGCGGGCTTGGTCTTCGTGAAATAGAACATCACCGCACCCGACGGCGGGTTCTGGCCGACGGCCCCACCGCCGCGGCCCCCGCCCCCAAATCCACCGCCCGGCATTCGATACGCATCTTCGGGCTTGAACAAATAGGCGTCGCTTTTAGCCGCGTCACTGAGTTGATAAAGCATCGGGAGATCATCAAGCACCCAAAAGGCACGGCCCTGGGTTGCGACGACCAGATCCTTTTCGCGTTTGTGAATCGCGAGATCGGCTATCGGCACGACCGGCAGGTTGAGCTGAAGTGATTGCCAATTCTCGCCACCGTTAAACGAGACGTACAAACCCGTCTCGGTACCGGCGAACAGCAATTCGCGATGAGTTGGATCTTCTCGAATCACGCGAATAAACGCGTTGTCAGGGATGCCGTTGGTAATCTTCTTCCAGGTCTTGCCGTAGTCACTGGTCTTGTAGAGATACGGCTTGAAGTCGTCGAGCTTGTAGGCGGTGGCCGCTACATAGGCCGTGCCCGCATCGATCGACGAGGCATCGATCGAATTGATTTGAATCCATTCCGGCATGCCGGGCGGCGTGACATTCTGCCAGTTCTTGCCTCCGTCTCGCGTCACGTGCACGAGGCCGTCGTCCGATCCGGCCCAGATTGTTCCCTTCTCGACCGGCGACTCCATCACGGTGAAGATCGTGCAGTAATACTCGATGCTGGTGTTGTCTTTGGTGATCGGCCCACCCGATGAGCCCTGTTTGGATTTGTCGTTGCGGGTTAGGTCCCCGCTGATCTGCTGCCAGCTTTGACCTTCATTGGTTGATTTGAAGAGCACGTTAGCGCCAGCGTACAGCGTGTTCGCATCGTGGGGCGAAAACACGATGGGGAAGTTCCACTGGAAGCGGTACTTCAACTCGCCCGCGCCCCAGCCCATCGGGTTATCGGGCCAGGGGTTCACGTTGCGTTCCTGACCGGTGTGATGATCCTGACGAGTTATCAGACCTCCGTACGAACCTGCAAAAACGATCTGCGAATCTTTGGGACTGGGCGCGATCCATCCGCTCTCGCCTCCGCCGACGTCGTACCAATCGCTTCGATCGATGCCTCCCTGGGTCGTGCGGCTGGCAATTCGCACGGTCGAGTTGTCTTGCTGCGCGCCGTAGACGTGATACGGGAAGTCATTGTCGAGCGCCACGCGATAGAACTGAGCCGTGGGCTGGTTATCGATCGAGCTCCAGCTTTTTCCGCCGTTGTAACTCACCTCGGCGCCGCCGTCGTCACCGATGATCACTCGTGTGGGATCGTTTGGCGCGACCCATAAGTCATGACAGTCGCCGTGTCCGACGCCGATGCTCGAATAGGTTCGGCCGCCGTCGTTTGACTTGTAGAATCCGGTGTTGAGCACATACACCGTTTCTGCGTTCTTTGGATCGGCGTAGATGCGGGTGTAATACCAGGCGCGTTGCCGAAGGTTGCGTTGCTCGTTAACCCTCGACCACGTTTTGCCGGCATTGTCCGAGCGAAACACGCCACCATCGTCTGCCTCTACAATCGCCCACACCCGATCGGAATTCACCGGCGAGACAGTTATTCCGATGTTGCCAACGGTGCCTTTTGGCAGCCCTTGATTGTGAGTAATCTCGCTCCAGGTATCGCCTGCGTCGGTGGATTTGAAGATGCCGCTACCCGGCCCTCCGCTTTCCAGTGTCCACGGCTGGCGATAAACCTCCCACAGTGCGGCGTAGATGATGTTGGAATTCGTAGGATCGATTATCAGATCCGTGGCGCCTGCTTTTTCGCTGCGATAGAGCACCTTCTGCCAGGTCTTACCGCCGTCAAGCGAACGAAATACCCCGCGTTGTTCATTTGGTCCGAAGACGTGACCCAGTGCAGCGACGTAAACGATGTCGGGGTTGCGCGGATGCACTCGAACGCGGGCGATCTGGCGGGTGTCTTCCAGCCCGATGTGCTTCCAGGTCTTGCCGGCGTCTGTCGATTTGTACACGCCGTCGCCGTGTGAGACGTTGCCGCGAATTGGAGACTCGCCCATCCCGACGTAGACAACATTAGGATCGGATTCTGAGATACCGATAGCTCCGACTGAACCTGTCTTGAAGTGTTCATCGGAGATAGGTTCCCAGTTGATGCCGCCGTCATCGGTCTTCCACACGCCGCCCCCGGTTGCGCCAAAATAAAAAACGTTTGGCTGCGATGTGACCCCGGCGACCGCGGTCGATCGCCCGCCGCGGTAAGGCCCGATACTGCGGAACTGAAGCCCCTTGAGCAGACTCTGATCATAGCCGTTTTGTTGAGCGTACGCGGTGCGCTTGTGGGGTAGAGCAACAACGCTAAGTAGCACAAGCAGTGTGATAAGAAAACGGCGATTTATGATCCGGGTGAGTCTCGTGTTCATATTCAGCCTCCGATTGTCTAGTGAGAACTGCCAGGGTAGCGATGAGCCCCGCGAGTTGAATACAACAAACTTGATTCAGCGCAGCCATGGAGTCCGAGTGGCGATGAGTTTACTTAAATAGGACCGATTTGAGAAGCGGCGCGGAGCGAGAGCGCGCCCGAGTCGCTGGTGTACAGCAGCAGGTCATATCTCAGAGAATTGCGGAATTGAGAGCCCGGTACTAGCTCCGCAACATGAATCGGGGGCATTATGAAGACGCATTTATCCCGGTGCGTCAAGGAGAGGGAATAGTGACTTCATTTTAGTCGAAGCGTCGGATCGCCGAATAAGATCCACGTCCGCCGCACGTCCGGGTCGGCGGCCGCGAGCTTGGCGAATCTAACATGCTCGCCCAGAGTGAGATTCGTTTTCCCGAACAATGTGCTATAGAGCTGCTGGTTGATCAGCGACTGCTCGTACGGCAGCGTCATGCCCGATGACCCCCACACGGCGATGGCCCCGCCTTGTTCGTTTCTCATCAACGCCTCGGCCAGCGATTCATTCATCGGATCCTGAAAATACCCGTTCAGACAATCCATCATTACGCTCGACACGAGACGCGTCCGGCCCTCGGCCAGGCGGGCGGGCGCGCATTTTCTCACTCCTCGCGCGCTGATCGGAGTTGCAACATCAGCCAAACTCAAGCTGATAATTCTCCCAACGCGCCTTCATCTCCTCCATGAACTCAACAAAGCCACGGTCCTTTCGGATCGGGTCGAGAAACCGGTCGCGCACAAAAAGCGGATAACAAGGAAACCCTTCGTTGACCGTCACTCGGAGCCACTTCAGCGCCTCGTCGCTCTTGCCAGCCAGCGCGAAGATGCGGGCAATGTAGTAAGTGTCGTGATGATAACCGCGATAGTTTCGCTCCTTCTCCAGACTCGATGTGACCGCCGCTTCAGCTTCCCGATGTTTGCCCTCGAGAGCCAGCAATAGCGCCTCGTTTAATGGCAACCAAGTGGCGCCGTGATCTCGCTGGGCCTCGGCCTCGATCAGCCGCCACGCCTCCTTCACCATCCCCTTCTCCACGTAATACCGATAGTCAGGGCCGTGGTTGAGGAATTTCCTACTAGCCTCCAGGGCTTCATCGGGCCGGCCAGTTATGTAAAACGCATTGACGTAGCCGTTCTTGATCTGATCGTCGTTCGGGTCTACCTTTAGCGCGCGCTCAAACTCTTCGACCGCTTGTTTTTCAAGACCGATGTGGCCGTAGACATCGCCGAGCCCAAAGTGACTGATGTTTGGGGAGAGTTGTTCCGCAAGGCGTAACTCCCGAACCGCGGTCTCCGCCTGCCAACCTTCGTATTGGCTGAACAGTATGAAATAGCGAGCGACGTGAACCTCCGCGAGCTGCGGGTCCAGGCTTTCGGCGACCGCGAGTTGCTTTTCAGCCTGTTCGATCAACGCGCGATTATATTCAAGAAAAACGGCTATCCGTACATAGGTGTATCCAAGCTGAGCGTGAGCCAGGGCGTATTTGGAGTCCAGATCGATCGCTTTCTTGAACAGATCGACCGCCAAATCAGCCTCCGCACGAGACTTGAGACTGGGAGAAATATTACCGAAATGATACATCGCCTTCGCGTAATAGTTGTATGCCTCGGCGTTCGAGGTGTAGCGCTTTGTGAAACGCGCCTGCTCGGCCGGGCTCAGGCTCAACCGCAGTCGTTGAGCCACCTGCTGCGACACCTTATCCTGGATCGCGAATAGGTCAGTAAACTGCTCGTCAAACTTCTCCGCCCACAGCGACGCGCCATCTTCGACCTTGAGCAGATTCACCGTCACTCGAAGCCGATCGCCCATATGCAAAAACGCGCCGTCGAGCACCGCGTCCACCTTTAGCTCGCGCGCCGCCTCCAATGCGTCGATCTCCTGGTTGACGTATTTGTGCACCGCGCTGCTCGGCCGTACGGTAAGCTCGCCGCTCTGGCTCACCCTTGTGATGATGTCGGTTGCAATCCCCAGCCCCAGATAGGCGTCCTTCGCCTCTTGATCGAGTGATCTGAACGGAAGCACCGCGAGGGTCTTGATATGCGCTTCCGCCGGCGAGCGCGTTCGGCTGCGAACGAGGTAGTACGCAGCCGCCGCCAGCAGAAAAAACGTCGCGAGCGCCACAAGCAGGCGCCTCGATCTCTTCAATTTCATCAGAAGGGTGCGGCGACGCGGCGTCGGGTAAGGAACGACCGCCCCGTCGGGAGAGCCCGAGCTTACAAGTCCGGAGGCGCGTGCGCTGGACCGCAACTCCACGATCATGGTCTCCATCGATTGAAAGCGATCCGCTGGGCGCTTGGACAGCGCCCGGTCGATTACCGCTGAGAGCTCGGCCGGCAGTTCTTGGTTCAGCGTGATGGCCGGCTGGTGAGGCTGGTTGATGATCGCATTCATCGTTTCCGCCTGCGACGCCTCTTTAAACGGCAGCCGGCCAGTCGCCATCTCGTAGAGCACTACGGCAAAAGAAAAGATGTCGCTGCGATAGTCCGCCGCCTCGCCGCGGGCTTGCTCGGGCGACATATAAGCGGGTGTTCCCATCGCCGCGCCGGTGAGAGTCAACTCCGTTCTGGCTTCGGAAATGCTCATCGCGCCAGCGTTCTCAAGCGATTTGGCTAAACCGAAGTCGAGCACCTTTGCGTGCCCGGTCGGGGAAATCATGATGTTGCTGGATTTGATGTCGCGATGAATGATTCCGTGGGCGTGCGCCGATCGCAGCGCTTCGGCTACCTGCAGGCCGATAGAAAACAAGCTGTTGAGGTCAAGCGGGGCTCCGCCGATCACCTCTTTCAACGTCCTGCCCTCAACGTACTGCATCGCGATGAAGTGACGCCCTGACGCTTCGCCCGCTTCGTGAATTGTGCAGATGTTTGGGTGGTCCAGGGCGGAAGCCAGTCGCGCTTCCCTCAAGAAGCGTGTCCGCGACTCCGCACTGGACGTCAACGCCACGGTAAGCACCTTGAGAGCGACGGGTCGACCAAGCTGCGTATCCCTGGCCAGGTAGACTTCACCCATCCCGCCGCCGCCGATGCGCCGTTCCACGCGGTACCTGCCAAGCGAGCTTCCAATTACTGGGGGTTGCTTACCCTGGTCCACGATCTCCGCCGCACGCTCGAGGGCGGGCTGTTCAAGAAAACTGCCGGCTTCGGAATCGAGCGATATTAAGGAGCTGACTTCCTTAAGCAGAGCGTCATCGCCTTCGCAGGCGGAATTCAAAAAAGCGGCGCGCTCTTCCGGCGCATATTCCAGCGCCGCCTGCATCAACTGGTCGACTTGTTTCCAACGATCAGGGGTCAATTCCGCGCCTCGCTGCTCATTGAGCGGCGCAGCCATAGTTTGGCCGCCCGCCATTCTCTCATCACCGTGGCCTCCGACACCTCGAGCACATCTGCCGTCTCTTCCACGCTCAATCCCGCGAAATACCTGAGTTCGACGATCCGACTCTTGCGCGAGTCAAACGAGCTGAGCTCGTTCAACGCGTCGTCCAGCGCAATCAGTTCCGCAGCTCGCTGCTCGCCGAGATCCGCTGCCTGGTCAAGCGAAACCTTGAAACCACCCTCGCGCTTGGCCGCATTGTGAGCGCGCGCATGATCAACCAGTATCCGTCGCATCGCTTGAGCGGCCACCGCAAAGAAGTGGGCGCGATTCTGCCAGCGCATGTTCTTGTAATCAGCGAGCCGGAGGTACGCTTCGTTTATCAGCGCGGATGTCTGCAGCGTGTGGTCCGAACGCTGACGGCGCAAGTAGTGGCTGGCGAGCCTGCGCAACTCCTTATAGACAAGCGGGATCAACCGGTCGAGGGCTTTCTGGTCGCCCTCGCGCCACTGGATAAGCAAGTCGGTGATGTTTACTGACGACGGCGCCAAAGAGCCCTCTCAACCCTGCGAACGGATCTCGGAACCGGGTCAATTATATACCCCTTACGCGAGAGTGGAAGATTACCCTGAAGATTCTTTTCTTCCGCGTGACAATTTCCGAACGCGAATTCCGACTTAACTGATTAGAAAGGGAGAGAGCCAAGGCGCAGGTGAAAAGGGGCGCGGCTGGCGGTTCTTCGGAAGGAGGCGACCGCTGTCTATCCGTCGCTCCGCCCGCGAACCGTAAGAGGTGAAGAGATGAAGCCTTCGAGAATCAGGGTGATTTGCATCCCGCTCATGACGTTGATGATCTGGCTCTACGGCGGCGCGCGGATCAACGCCGAGAACTATGCCGTTTACGCCAACCGGGTCACGCCCGTCAGAAGCCCCGAGAGCCGTTTCGACGCTTTGCTTGCGGAGCTAAAGGACGTCGTGAAGCTTGGGGGCGAGAAGACAAAGGCGTCGCCGGAGAAGGGATTCGCGGACATCGGCAGGCTGCTTGAACTGAAAAAGGCCCTGGTCGAAGAGCACGAGAAGAATGAGAAGTACTTCGACCAGCTCGAGGGCTTCATAAAGCAGAAGAAGCTGGCTGATGAGGTTCTCAATCGGCAAGCGGACTATGTTCGGGATTACAACGCAAAGTACAAGGCCTTGATGGAGAACATCGAGAGCCTCGAATCGGCGCACAACGACACGACGGGTCTCTGGGCAAGGATTACGGGAAAGACCCCGAAAGTGGATTGGGATGGCGTCGTTGGCAAGACGCTGAGTTTTCTCGAGACGAACACGGCTCGGCCTCGCGAGAGGCATTTCGATCCGCAGAACCTGCCGCACCGCGCGCTAAAAGCCGACAAGCCGATTCCGCCAAAGCTGACGCGCGAGGAATGGCTCAAGGCTTTTGCAAAAGACTCATCGCGGTCGGCGCCGATGTCCACTCAATCGTCTTCAGCAAAATCGCGGGGCAGCGTGACGGTCTCCTCGACTGCTCCGCCAACGCCTGCCGATCTTGCGGAGACGATCGAGGTGAAGTTCACACCGGAGATTCGTCAGCTTGCGGACAGTCTGGGGAAGAACCCGGTGAAGATCTTCAACTGGGTGCGGAACAACATCGAGTTCACGCCTACGTGGGGGAGCATCCAGGGCGCGGAGCTATGCATGGAGAACCGCGCTGGCAATGCGTTTGACACAGCGTCGCTATTGATTGCGTTGCTCAGGTATTCGGGCATACCGGCGCGCTATCAGATGGGAACGGTAGAGGTGCCTATCGATAAGTTCATGAACTGGGCCGGCGGATTTACCAACGCCGAAGCTGCGGCATCACTTTTTGCGGGCGCGGGGATCCCTTCGGTTGTCCGGCGAGTGAATCAAACCGGTCAGCTTGTTAGCGTAAAAATCGAACACGTTTGGGTCAAGGCGTATGTTGACTACGCTGCGTCCGGCGGGTCGGTTAACCGTCAGGGCGACAGTTGGATAGAGATGGACCCGAGTTTCAAACAGCTAAACTCGTTGTCTCCCGTCGACCTATCGCAGTTCGTCAGGCTTACGGATGCGCAATCGTTTCTCGGCCAGGTGCTGGTCCCCGCGACGGTCAACCAAACTACCGGCGAAATCGCAAACATGGATTTATCGCTGATTCAGTCTACGATTCAGCCCGACCAAAACGCTATCTTTGATTTCATCAATGGGAACTATTCGCAAGAGTCAGTGCGCGAGATTATCGGCGATAGAACCATTGCCCCAAAGGTGCTTTCGGTGTTGGCCGCGAGTCTACCCTATAAGGTTATTACAGCTGGCGTCGGCTTCGCGGCCATCCCAGCATCCCTGCGTCATAGTTTGGAAATCACAATCACCGACCCCGCGGGAGTTCAGCAGTTGGCAATCAAGCAGAGTCTTCCTGAAATATCGGGCGCGCGCGTTGTCCTAGGCTATGTTCCGGCCAGCGATGACGACCGTCTGGCCCTCAAAACGCTTGCGCTTGCCAACCGGCAGACTGGGAACTTTGTCATACCGACCAGCCTGATAAACGTGAAGCCGCAACTGCGATTTGACGATCAGGTATTTGCGACTGGCGGCGCCCTGAGGATGGGAACGGCGCAGCGGATGCAGTTGAAGTTTGATTCCCCGACGATCAATACGCCGGTCGCCGTCAATGACATCACAGCTGGCGAGGTGTTCGCGATAGCAATCGACGTGCAACAAGTCTCGCCAATCACGCTTGGGAGAATCGCTGACCGGCTCTCGCAGATCGCCGATGAGGTCAATGCGAATCCTTCAGATCCCAACATCAGCTTGAGGGAGTTTGGAGACCTGGTGTTCGACTCGATCGCTCTGGGGTGGTATCGGCAGATCGATTTGCTGAACCGGCTTACGGCGCAGATGTTCGGGGTAGTGTCGCTCCGATCGCCCTCGTTGGGAATTGCCTTCTCGGATCTTAAGACAAACACGCTCTTCGGCGCCGCATATCAGGCAAGGTACGGCGACTTGACTATGGACATCGACCAGGACGTGGTGGTGACCGTTTCGAAGAGCGGCAGCGCTGCGGAGGTCGTCAACCAAGGTCTGGTCATGGGGATGTTGGGATCGGAGCTCGAAGCGAGCGCGCCGGCGCAGGTGCTTCACTCCCTTGGCGCCACCGACACCTTCTGGCTGGCCACGACGTCCTCTCTCGCCGTCGCGCAACTAAGGGGAGACACAATCGTCGCGCTCGACAAGTCGAACGTCGGCGCCGTCGCCCCGAAGCTGGGATTCAGCGCAGGTGATTTGAGTGACATTCAGGACGCCATCAATGCGGACTTGACCGTGATGACGCACGAGAGGCCCTTACGCGATGGCGGGGGCAATTCCTTCCTAGGATACATTCAGTTCGACCCGCAAACCGGTTCGGGCGCCTACATCATCGGCGGAAGTGGAGGCGCGCAGTCGGTCGACTGCTTCGATCGCGCGATAGCCCTTCCTGCAGACATCGTCACAGGGATGTGGGTGGACGTCGGAAAGGAAATTGCTACGGGATTCATTGAAGATCTCGGCGGGCCAGGTGGATTGGTAGGGAAGGTCATCAGCATAGTACAAGTGATCCAAAACCTCTCTACCAACCTCGATTTCTACAACAAGGCGGTGTCTAGGCTGGGAGAGTCGGCGAAGCCGCTGCTCGGACTTGTGCTCTTGATCTCTGCGCTCGATGCGCTAAAAGAACTGCTCGGCGGTGGAGCGCTTGCGGGTGCGTACCTGGGCATGGTGAGCTGGACAGCCTTCAAGCTGGCCGGATTGCTGATCAACCACCTCGTCTTGATCGAGGCGGCCGCCGACGGCATTCAGCTTCCCTCTGATTGTCTCCCCTGACCAAGCACCAAATGAATCTATCGAGCCAGTAACCGGAGGCCACGCAAATGTCTTCTTTAAAGAACAGACGCCTCAACACAATCTGCTCGGCGACGAGATTGCTGACTGTTGTTGTTCTTTTCATGGTAGTGGGTCATCAACTAGTCGCAAGCCAGGCATCGGCGATCACGAGCGGCATTGACTATCTCAAGACTACGCAGAACCCCGACGGCAGTTGGGGCGGCGCTCCTACTTCGATCAACGGTATCTTCCCGACGACCGCCGCGGCCCTCAAATCACTCAGAGCCCTGGAGCCCTCCACTTCCACTAATCAAACAAACGCTATCCAATTCCTCACCACTCAACCTATCGAAGAGCATCCGTTTCTCGCCGCACGCATCGTCGCGCTTACCGGCGCAGGCGGCGACATAACCGCGGATCTAAATACCCTCCTCGCCCGCCAAAACCCCGATGGCGGTTGGGGCACGGCCGAAGGCTTCGAAAGCGACGCGCTGGACACCGCGGAGGTTCTCCTGGCTCTTCAAGCCGCAAGCGTCTCCAATGCCGCAGTCATCATTAACGCCCTCAACTATCTCATCAGAACGCAGGCCGTAGACGGCGGTTGGGCGCTTACCCAGGGCGAAGACAGCCAGGTCTTCTACACCGCCATCGTCCTTCAAGCCGTCAATTCCTGCCGGCTTCAATTCGTAGTCTCCGCCGGTCAAACTCGCGCAATCGCCTTTCTTCGAAGCAAACAACACGGTAATGGAGGTTACGGCGCTCCATCGGGGGTCCCGTTTGAAACCGCCGCCGCGTTGATCTCGATCCTTGGCAGCGGTCAACCCTTGACCTCCGCCGAAGCTGACGCAATAACCTTCCTCAACGGCGCTCAGCAATCAAACGGAAGTTGGGTTGATGACGCTTACTCTACTGCGCTCGCCTTGCGTGCGCTCTCATTCCCGCGCGACGCAGACGCCGACGGCATGCCCGATGATTTTGAGATCGCGAACGGACTCAATCCAAACGATCCGTCCGACGCCGCGCGAGACAACGACTCCGACGGCTTGACCAATCTCGAAGAGTTCCGGCGCGGGACCAACCCCAACAACCCCGACACCGATGGGGACGGCATAGACGACCTGACCGAAATCGCAAACGGCAGCGACCCGCGCGACCCCGCAAGTCATAACCGACCCCCGCTCGTCTCTTCACAACCGGTCATCTCGGCCGGCGAAGGACAGCCATACAACTATCAAATCCAGGCAAGCGATCCTGACGGCGACTCCCCGCTTGGGTTTTCGTTCCTACAATCCCCGGGCGGGATGATCGTCTCCAACTCAGGGCTGATCTCCTGGACTCCCGGGTCAAATCAAATCGGCAGCTTCACGGTAATCGTGAAAGTAACCGACGGCCGGGGCGGCTCCGCGCTTCAGCAATACCGGGTCAACGTTCTCGCGCACGGCATAGACTTCGCCGTCGAGAGCGTCGACGCGAGCGCCGTCGTCACCGACACCCACACCCTTGTGATCGGCGGATCAGTTCGAGTGAATATTCAAAACCTCGGCGGCAGCCTCTTCATGGGCGATTTACGGTTGTGCTGTTCGAAGACCGCAACAACGACGGCGCCTATCAAACCGCCATCGACAATTTGCTCGGTGCGGCAGACTTCTCCGGCGGCATCGGCAGCGGCGCAGTCGCGCCCCTCGATGTGCGAGCCTCAGGAGTAGTCCTGTTCCGAGACAATGCAATCTTCGCCCTGGTTGACAGCGCCAACCAGATACCGGAGCTCGACGAAACGAACAATATCGGGAGCAGCGGCGGCCAGAGTCGATATCAACCACCCGTCGGAGTCTTCCAACCCAAGGTCAAATGGCGACGCGATACTCCAGGCACGGTCGGTGTCGGCGACGCGCCGGTAGTTGCGCCGCTGATCGACACAAACGGCGACGGCGTCGTCAACGAGCGTGATGTGCCGGCGGTCATCGGCATCGCCGGCAACAACGTAGGACCGCACCGGCTACAGGCCATGCGCGGCGACACCGGCGCACTGATCTTCGACACACCGGCCGCGTCGCGAGAAGACTTCGCCCCCCTGACAAACCCGGCGGTCGGGGACCTCGACGGAGATGGCGTGCCCGAGATCGTCGTGGGAGAGTGCTGTCGAGGCGTCATTCACTGCTACAACAACGACGGTACGCAGCGCTGGGTCAGTCCGGTTGTCACCTACCGGAGCAGCCCTACAATCGCCGACCTCGATGGAGACGGAAAAGCCGAAATCCTCTACGGCACGACCGTCTTCAACTTCGATGGCTCGATTCGATGGAACGCCAACACCCCGGGTTATATCGGCGGCGGGGGCGGCGGGGGGGTCAACGCCCAGGCGTCGGTGGTCGCGGATCTCGACCTCGATGGAACGCCCGAGATCATCGCCGGACCCTCGGCGTTCGATCGCAACGGCAATCCCATCTGGTTCTGGCAGACTCTGGGCAATTACCCGTTCACCTTGCGCGGGACGCTGGATCGCGGCGCGACGACGATAAACACGCCCAACTCGGCGTTCATTCTGGTTGACGGTTACACAGCCGTCGCCAATCTGGACGACGACCCTTACCCGGAAGTGATCGTCGTCACCGATAACACAAACGGGGGCACGCCGACGTGCGCTGACTCCCTCTGGGTCTTCGAGCACGATGGACGGATCAAGCCGGGTTTTCCAATCTGCCTCTATCAGGAGGTCATCAACCAGGTGCGTTACACGCTTGGCCCGCCGACGGTGGCGGACTTCGACGGCGACGGCCAGCCGGACATCGCCATCCCTGCATTGAAGCTCCTGGACGGCGTTGTTCAAGGGGCCGATGTCTCCAGACAAATACTGAGTGTGTATGAGCGGGACGGGAGCCTCAAATGGCGGCGAGAGCTGACGCCGGCCTCCAGTAATGAATCGACGAACGCGGCGACGCCGGTCGCGGCGTTTGATTTCGACGGCGACGGCGCGGCGGAACTCGTCTACAACGACGCTCAGGTGCTTCGAATCATGAGAGGGAGCGACGGGGCTTCACTCTACGAGTTGGGGGTCGCGCACACATCCCCGGTCGGCTACCCGACAATCGCCGATGTGGACAACGACGGCAGCGCGGACCTTATCGTCCCGACCTTGCTGAGCGTAAACGGCGCGCCCCAGCGAAGCGGGGTCCTGGTGGTGAGCGATACGACAGGCAACTGGCGCAACTCCCGCCGGGTCTGGAATCAATGGCTTTATCACATCACCAACGTCAATGAGAACGGCGGCATTCCGCAAGCGCAGGCGAACAATTGGCAGACCTTCAACAACAGCCGCGCGCAGGCGCCGATCGATGGAGTTCACAAGCTGGCCGCTCCCGACCTAACCGTTTCAAGAGTGACCATCAACACCCAGAATTGTCCGGCGGGCGTCGGCATTACCGCTCGCATTGGCAATGGAGGCAGCCTGCACGTCGCGGCGGGTCAGACGGTCAACTTCTACAGCGGAGATCCTTCGGCGGGCGGCGCGCTGATCGGATCGCGCCAGACAACGCGCGCGCTCTATCCCGGGGAATTCGAAGACGTGACGCTTGCGGGAGTAACTCCGCCCGCATCGCAGGTCTTTGTCACCGTAAATGAACCGCCCGTCGAAGCTCTGACCCAATCCGTACACCTTGAACAACTGCCTAGTGTCTGGGCGCAGGCGAGCGGTTATTGTCGAAGCTGCACCGTGGTCTCCAGCATCTTCGCTTTTCGCGGGTTCGACGGAAGCAGCAGCACTGTCTGGGTTGAAAGTTTCTCCAGCCCGGGGGTTGTTGTTCCCGGCAATCCTCCGTTCTATGAGCTTCATTTTCAGTTCCCGGTAAATGTGACCTCGGTCGAGATTCAAAACGCAAATGCCTTCACCACCGGTTTTCTCGGCGGATCACTGAGCTTCTCAAACGGCTTTAACCAACCGATCGCTTTCGACGCCGGCGGTCACGGCTCGACCGCGTTCCCGGAACAGCAGGGCATATCGTGGATTCGCCTGACTGGAACCAGCGCGCGGCCCGATGGACCGAGTCTATCGGAGTTCGTAGTCGCCGGCTCTTATCGTGAGCCGCAGTTTCGGATCAAAGAGGGCGAAGGAGGATCGGGGAACAACAAGGCGGCGTCGGCGCTTGTCACCCCGTCCTGTGACGCTGCCGCAAACCAGCCGCCGCTCATAACCTCAGCGCCGCCAATCGTCGCCACAACCGCAGTCGCTTACGCGTATCAGGTTCAAGCGACTGACCCGAACGGCGACGCTCTGACGTACTCGCTGGGCGCAGCGCCCCAGACGATGAGCATCACCGCGGCCGGGCTGATCAACTGGACGCCCTCAGACGCACAGATCGGCGACCAGGCGGTCATCGTCCAGGTTGATGATGGTCGGGGCGGCCACGCCGAACAATCCTTTGTGATAACGGTTGCAGATCCGCCCGGCGTCAACCATCGCCCGGCGTTTACCTCGTCGCCACCGGGATCGGTCACGATCGGACATGCCTATCAGTACGACGCGACCGCAATTGATCCCGACGGCGACGCCGTAGTCTACTCGATGCTGCAATCGCCGGCCGGCGCGACGATCGAGCAATTAAGCGGTCTGCTGGCATGGACGCCTTCTGCTTCACAAGTCGGCTCACAGTTCTTCACCCTGGAGGCTTTGGACGGGCGAGGCGGACGGACCTCTCAGTCTTTCGCGGTTCAGGTAGAACCGGCGACCGCCATATTGCCGCCGCCGCCGCAAGATCGCGACGGCGACGGATTCGATGAGACTCTGGATTGTGACGATAACAACCCGAACGTGAACCCCGGACGCCCGGAGATACCAGGCAACGGCGTCGATGACGACTGCAATCCGGCGACCCCGGACACGCTGCCTCCGAATTCGATCTCGTGCTCAATTACCACGGACAAGCGCAGCTATGGAGCGAACTCGCTTGCGCAACTGACGATCACCCTCCGAAACCAGAGCTCGACTCTGACCCTCGAGAGCTTGCAGGCTCAGGCAGCAGTGACTAATCCAGGCGGCCAGCAGGTGTTCGGGACGGCGCTTTCGATCCCGCCGCTGCAGCCACACCAACTTTTTAGAGCTACGTTTGCGATGGCCACTCAAACGCTTGCTCCGGGCGCCTATCAGGCGTCTTTTGCCGTCGCATTCGGAGCGACGACCGCCTGCGGTTCCGCGGCTTTGTTCACCATCGTTCCCAGCGACGCCCAGGGTCGGGCGTTGAACGGCGACATCGCCGCCAGCCCGGCGGAAATCCCGCGAGGCGCCGCCGCCAATCTCAACTATCAGGTCAGTAATGTCGGCAATGTGGATCTGAGCAGCCTCAACCTGAACATCGTTGTGGTCAATGTAACAAACGGGCTTGTCGTCCAGACGTTGACCGATCACACCTCGCTAGATCGAAATCAGACGTACGCAAACTCGCGGGCGTTCGACAGCGGCGGCGCAGACCCCGCTGATTACCTGGTTGTGCTGCAGGCTGAGAGCGGCGGGACCAGCCAGACTGTCGGCTCGGCTCTCCTGAAGATCAATCCGTCCGGCGGTCTCACAATCTCCGGGGCGGTCGTGCGACACGCCCCGACGATTAACGGCAATTCCCGCGTCCAGGGATCGGTGCGCCAGTTGACAGGCGAGAATGTGACGTTGAATGGGGGCGCCGCAGTGACCGGCGATCTTCTGGTTCCTGGAACGCCCACATTGAGGAAGAACGGCAATCCCATCATCGGAGCGGTCATCGTTGGGTCCGGCGCCTCGCAGCCGACTGGATACACGGTTACGCTCAACGGAAATGTCCAACTCGGCAGCCTGGTGACCAGGACTGATCCTGTCTCGCTCCCGGCGGTAGCGCCGCCGCCCGCGTCCACCGGCTCGCGTGACGTCATTCTCAATAGTCCGGGCGGCAGCGTGGGAGACTTCGCCACTCTTCGGGATTTGACGCTGAACGGGAACGCTGGCACGGTCAACGTCCCGCCGGGCGCCTATCGCAACTTTATCGCGAACGGCGGGACCGGTTTCGTGTTTGGAGTCGCGGGTTCGACTCAACCCGCGGTTTACAATCTGAGAAGCCTGACGCTAAACGGCCAGAGTCGCGTTCAGGTGGTTGGGCCGGTTGTCATTACGCTGGCAACGGGAATGACGGTTAACGGGTCGATGGGGAACTCTGGAAATCCGCAGTGGCTGGTTCTTAAGGCGGCCTCCGGCGGAGTTACTCTGAACGGAGGCAGTTCGGTAAACGGCGCGTTGATCGCTCCCAGCGGCACGGTCATTATCAACGGCAACTCCATCTTGAAAGGCTCAGTGATCTGCGATCGGCTGACGTTGAACGGCGGCGCAGTGCTGGATGCAGTGGGCGACATCGGTATTACGGCCGCGAAACGGCGACAATAGCGTCAGATTGTCTCCTTCTTTGCCAAGCGAACGCTATTTGAAATTGCCTTATTCAATGAGTCATGGCTGTGCGCCGATCTTTTTTCGCACGCGGAATCAATACGCCGCCAACTGACGCCGCTGTAAGAACCGTCGGACCGCCGGATCTCGTTCGAGGCCAATCGCCATCGAGTACGCGCGGCGAGCTTCGGCGTTTGCGCCGGTTCTGGACAGCGCGCGCGGCCCAGTAAGGCTGATATTCGGATAGCCGCGGATCATCAGCCACATCGTGCAACGCGTCTAGAGCGACGTCCGGCCCGTCGGTCTCCGCTATCGCCAGAGCCCGATTGACGGCTACAACAGGCGAACCCGCGAGCGAGTACAGAGTGTCGTAGAGGCGCAACACATCCCGCCAATTTGGCGCTTCCAGTGCGACAGCGATAAACGTGGGCCGATTGCAATGCCGCTTCAAACTGGTATCGACCGATCGAACCCAGAGCGCTGGCGCGAACAATAATCGACTCGGCCTCTTTGATCATAGGAAAAGCATCATTTCACGAGCTATGAGAGGGACGCTGAGAGTGGCCTGGATTATGCGATCAACAGAAGCCGCCGCCTCAACAGGGGCTCAGATACTCAGCATCTTACATGAACTCGCTCACATGGTTTATAAGAATGGCAAGCCGATCATAGTCGACGATGGAGGTGGCGCTAACAAGAGCAGCAAGAACACCGCGATCGTGGAAACCGAGTGTGGTGACGCTATCAATGAATTTCTCAAGAAATAACCTCTCATTTTGTCTTGACCGTAGCTTAGCAAAGGGATTTGGGAACCGATTGGGGTACATAATGCAATTCAGGAGATCATTTGGCGGCGTTGTTTTCGCAGTTTTGGTCCTTCCGTTTGTTTCGTCGGTAAGTAGTTCGCAATCAGACGAGCAATGTGTCGTCAAAGGTCGAGTGGTTGATGACGCGGGAGTTGCCGTTCCTGGGAGCCTGGTTGCGTTATTACCCAGGCAGGTGATCGATGGATGTTTGGTGGATTATCGTAGGACGGATGCGGAAGGTGGTTTTCGGATTGAAGCAACGTATTCCTCGCCGGGATCTTCAGAATGTGTCTTGTACGTGATGACCGCATATCCCACAGATGCCTACGTCCCAATCACCCCGCCCTTCTCGCTAGTTCGTAACCTAGGCCAGTCATTTGTCGGAGTACCAGTTTCCGCCAGAAGAAGAAAGGAGGAGGTCGACCTGGGTGACGTTCGTCTGCAAGTTCGCTACGGTACGGTCATCCTTATCTTTCAGAATCAGGATGGCGCACCTCTTCTTTCAGAGAAGGTCAGAAGGCACAGTATCTGGTTGAGAATACGCGACACGCGGGGCGATATTGTGAGCGAGAATGCGTTATCCGCCGAAGAACTTCGACGAGCAAAGACTGGGCTGACAGTAGCCCTGCCAGAAGGAAGATGGCAAGTGGAAGCCTCGCTCGAGGCTGATAGTATGGTATGGCAACCACTGGAGTCAGAGTTGATCATCCGGAAGGCGAATGACGGTTCACGAAGAACGCTAAAACTCAGGGCGATTCAGTCGAACCCCAAACGGCAGCTGATCGACGAAAGCCCAGAAACGGCTCGACTACGCCTTGCGGAATTGAACGTTCCGTTGACTGGTCTGTCTCTTATCGAGCGCGCGGAGAAGGGCAATATTATCGCCGTTCAGCTTTTGCTTAGTGCCGGCATTGATCCGAACGAAAAGGGCACACACAATACTACGGCATTGATACGAGCGGCGGCACGTGGGTTCTCCGAAATTGTCACTGTGTTGCTGGCGAACGGCGCTAACGTAGACGCAAGAGAAGACAATGGCGCGACCGCACTATTAGCCGCGGCCGGTACTGGGAATAGCGCCTGCGTCAAAGCTCTTCTTGAGAATAAGGCGGAGATAAGTGCAAGCACGATAGATGGCGCAACACCTCTAATGATGGCGGCGGCGAATGACAAGTCCGAAAATGTTAAGGTTCTGCTCGCGGCGGGGGCAGATGTGAGTCTTAAGGATGGGCCTGGTCGCACCGCGTTGACTTGGGCGAGACAAGCAGATCATATTGACATAGCTGAATTGCTAAAGCGTGCCGGTGCAACGAACTAATCAAACAGCGTCGAGAGGGGTCTGGCTTGACTTCGTTGACATTTGACCATCAGGCGTTACCGTGCGATGCAAACGCACGGGCGATACCGTACACCCAGAGGTAAATGCGCGATCGTCGAGACCTGGCTCATCAAATTCGACATCTTGAGAATTGTCGAATCTTGAATTGTCGAATTGCGCCCGGCACCGATCTGAGACACCGATCTGAGACTTGTCTTCGAGACGCCGCCTTGGCTGATCAGGGTTAACGGCAGTAAAGCGCAAGCAGGGTTTCATGAACTAGTTCAACACGAATTACTTAAATCTATTGGTCACTTTCGAATCGACTTCTCAATATCTGAGACTCTCAAGAACAAGTGGTAGACATCAATCGGTGACGGCCCGAATCCGTACTTTTCATAGAACCGCTTTGCAGCATCGTCCTTGGCGTGAACAATCATGGCCCGCAGCCCGGCAATCTCGGCCGCCTGCAGCGTTCGATTCAGAGCGTCTTTGAGCAACGCGGCGCCGAGCCCTTGACCTCGAGCGTTTAGGTCTACCGCAAGTCTGGCAAGCAGGATCACTGGAATCGGATGCTTCGCCAATCCAGCTTTGATGCTCAGAGGCGCTTCGTCGGACGCGACAGAACCGAAGGCAAGCGTGTGATAGCCGACCACGCGCCCGGCTCGGGTCGCGACATAGGTTCGAGCAGCCCCCTTCTTCTGGTTCTGTAGCGCGTACTGTTTGAGGTAATCGTTGAGCGCCTGGACACCACAATCAAAAGCGCTCCGGTCATGGGATCTCGACAAAAGGACCGGTTCGTTCAGCGGCTCAGCGTTGGGCATCAAACAGTCCTGGTTTCGTCAGTAGCCGACGCAGCGCCTGAATAGACTTTGGCGGCGCATCTAGAGCGGCGCAAAACTCCCGCCACTGTTTCTTCGGTAGAGTGAACTGCGATTGATCCGCGATCACTTGCTGCGCTGCCGCGAGAGACTGTTCGAGCACAAACTCGCTCATCGTCACCTCCTTGATGCGAGCGGCTTGCGCTATGACCTTTTTTTGGACCGGCGACGCTCGGATGCTGAGCCGTGAACCTTTCGCTTTCGTGGCTGGCTTTCTTGAAACAATCACATTTGACATGGCCGGCTCCTTAGGGTTCAGACGCAAATAGTACCACACCGGGTGTACGACGTACACCCGCCATGGCCACCCCCATCGCCACCCGAACCCGCCTAAATCAGCTGGACCGATTTGAGAGGGTGGGAGGGGTCAGGCCACACTTTGTTATTTGCTTGGGACCGTCTGCTGATCGGCTGGTCGCGTTGCTCGAAAACTCATAAACAGCGTCGAGAGGGTCGAGAGGGGTCTGGCTTAACTTTGTTGACATTTGACGCCGTCGTCCTCCGTGTTGAGGCGACCACTTCGATGGACCCATCAAATGTCACTATTTCAGGCCCGCCCACACACACAGTGCAGCCGCGATCTTCATGAATCGTTTCGTTTCGCTCCACAATTGGCCGACGGGTTCGGTCTGATATAATTACCGGTGTTTGGATTCCGAAGGCCCGACCCAGTTGATTAATCGAGAATCCCGAGACCCAACCATGAAAAAGGCTTTGACGTTGCCCCTATCGCTGCTAATCGCCGCCAGTTTCTCATGGTCCGGCCTGGCAGACTCCCACGCCGCTATCCAGGAGGGAAAACCCCAGATGCCCGAGTACGAAGGTAAGGTAAATGCCCCGGAGTTTCCGGAGGGGATGGAATGGCTCAACACCGAACGCCCTTTGACGATACCCCAGTTGCGAGGCAAGCTGGTGCTGCTTGATTTCTGGACATACTGCTGCATCAACTGCATGCATATCATTCCCGATCTAAAGAAACTCGAACACAAATACGCGAACGAGCTTGTGGTCATTGGTGTGCACGCGGCCAAGTTCACGGCTGAGAAGGCACCGAGAACATTCGCCAGGCAATCCTTCGATACGAGATCGAACACCCGGTGGTCAACGATCACGATATGGAAATCTGGCAGGCCTACACAGCCAGGAGCTGGCCAACCCTTTTTCTGATCGATCCCACCGGTAAAGTCGTTGCCTATATGAGCGGCGAAGGCGTATGCGCTCAGCTCGACGGCATCATCTCAAAAGTGATCGAAACGTTTGACGCAAAAAAGATGATCGACCGGCGCCCGCTCAATCTAAAGCTCGAACGCCAGCGTACGCCAACTTCCGTGCTGGCCTTTCCAGGTAAGGTACTCGCGGACGAAAAGTCGAAGCAGTTGTTTATCGCCGATTCGAATCACAATCGCATAGTCGTCGTGTCACTCGACGACTCATCGGTAAAGGAGGTGATCGGCAGCGGTCAGATTGGCCTGACCGACGGCGGTTTTGAAGCAGCGGCGTTTAATCATCCTCAAGGGATCATCCGAATTTGGTGCCAGGCCTGCGAATTGCGATTTTCGGTCTCAAAAATGAGAGGAGCAGCTTACGCGTCAAGGTCCTTGTAAAAAGCGAGAATCGCAAATCGCAAGCCTGGCACCGAAACTACGCAAACTTGATTCAGCGCAGCCATGGAGTCCGAGTGGCGATGAGTTTACTTAAATAGGACCGATTTGAGAAGCGGCGCGGAGCGAGAGCGCGCCCGAGTCGCTGGTGTACAGCAGCAGGTCATATCTCAGAGAATTGCGGAATTGAGAGCCCGGTACTAGCTCCGCAACATGAATCGGGGGCATTATGAGAGACGCATTTATCCCGGTGCGTCAAGGAGAGGGAATAGTGACTTCATTTTAGTCGAAGCGTCGGATCGCCGAATAAGATCCACGTCCGCCGCACGTCCGGGTCGGCGGCCGCGAGCTTGGCAAATCCAACATGCTCGCCCAGAGTGAGATTCGTTTTCCCGAACAATGTGCTATAGAGCTGCTGGTTGATCAGCGACTGCTCGTACGGCAGCGTCATGCCCGATGACCCCCACACGGCGATGGCCCCGCCTTGTTCGTTTCTCATCAACGCCTCGGCCAGCGATTCATTCATCGGATCCTGAAAATACCCGTTCAGACAATCCATCATTACGAACAACGCCAGGCCGTCGCCGTTGGCCAAACCACGCGCATCCCCGGTCGTAAGGATATTCCCCCGCCAGTTGGTCACCGACCCGTGCCCGCTGTAGTTGACCACTTTTGGCCCGTTTTTAATCGCTTCCAGCAGCATCGCTTTTGTCGTGGCGTCGTTATTGCGACTGCGAAAGATCTCCTGAACCCGCACTGACCGAGGCGCCAGCACCCGCAACTTCGAGCTCGCCGTTTCGAAGTCAAACCCATCGTTCAGATCGGCGAACAAAACCAGTTCGCCGGACGGATTGGCCGCTTCATAGCGCAGTATCTTGTTGACCGCGTCGGCGGCTTCCTTCTCCGTGCGGATGGGCAAACGTCCCACGGCAAGCTCTGCCAGGCCGTCGCCATCGAAGTCTGCCAGCCAGTCATCTGACGCAGTCTCCATCAGAGCGGTGTCCAAAAGCCTGGTCGGCAGGAAATCCGTTTCACCCAGTCCGGTGTAATTCCGCGGATCAAGGCTCGCGTCTCCCGCCATCAATACGAAGCGCGGCTTGCGCGACCAGTTCTGAGCGGCCACGCGGAGGAAGTCGCGCACCGCATACGGCGTCTTTTGACCAAAGCTGAATTCGTCGAAGATGTCCTCAACATCGACGAGCATAGTCAGCAGGCCCTGCTTGTCGCGCCGCGCTTTGAGGGGCTCGAGCGCGTCAAACCAGTTGCGCCGCGTGATTATGAGAAAGTCGGCTTGATTATCGGCGTTCGCAAGAGACGAAGGACGATTGGCGCTAACCGAAACGGGTTTCTTGAACTGAGCCGCAGTCAGCGCCAACAATGTCCGATCCGGCAGTTCGGCATTAGCCGTAACCGCGTAGCGCCCTTCAACTGTAGGTTCGATTACGCCGGTCAACTCGCGGACCTCTTTAGGATCGCTGACATCGAAGATGCGAATCTGCTTCGACGTGAAGCCGTCCACCCGCTGTGACGTGCGCCCCTCGGCGGCTGACAATTTCAAGACGTCGTCGTCAGCCGTGTAACGACGCGGATAGGTGAGTCGGATCGAGTCGACCAGCGAAACGTCGGTCGGGCCCGAGCCGGACAGAGTAATGAGATTATCGCCCTCGCGAAGCGATGACGCGGGAACAACAAAGCGCTCGGTTTTGTGCTCGCGCCCGTCAAACACCAGACGACCGATGTTCTGATGGTTGAGTTGTACGTCGACTTGATGATCGGGGCTTGCGGCAAGCTCGGTCACGCCTTGAAGTGAGATCTGCAGCTCGGCTCTGGTCGGCGCAGCTTGATCGAGCGCGCGGACCGTGACTGCTTGTTCGACGGATTGAGACGTCACGACCGGGCCGAACCAGTTTTCCGCCTCCCCGTTCAACAAGGCGGAGAAGTACACGCTTCGTTCTTTGCGTTCGACCGTGAACGGGAAGCTCTCTGCGCCGCGCGAATCTGGTCGCGTGTTGATAACCGGGATGCGGCGGCCAGGCTGGCTGCCGGCGATGAGATAGTAGGTGCGCAAGGCTGAATAAGGCGAATCGGAGCCGATCCCGTAGAATTCGATCGCCTCAAATGAATCCGAGGAATCCGGCGGATTGGCGACGATCAGCAACGGCTGTTCGACGCCGTCGACGAACAGTTGCAGGTTGGTTAAGTCTGCATTTGGAGCGAGACCTGCGCCCTCAAGCTCGTTGCGTGTTATTCGATACCAGCCTTCGTCTTTGACCGCCAGCTTCACCCCATCGCCCGACGCGATGGCCTTTTGTAGAACTGAGCTTATTTTGCCACCGGTCGTAGGCGTGGCCGTCGTTTCGACGGGTTTGGAAGCGTAGCGCTCTTGCTCAGCGCTCTTGCTCAGAACAGAAAGCATGCGGGCTTGGCCCGGTTTATTGGCAGGCGACGGGCCGTCAACCCGAGTGCTACAAACAGGGCCATGCCAGGTCGATTCGCCGTTTGTATCGATGTCTTCGAGGAAGTAGCAGGCAGACTGACTCGCGGGGTGTTTGTCGAACCACGCGTAAGAGCGTCCCGCGGTCATTAGCGTCGCGGGGCCAGCGACGAGCGCTGAACCAGCGATGAGTCCAGAGTTGGTCAGCACACGACGGCCACCGTCATCGCGGTAAAGATTGAAGCCGAGGTTCGCGACTTCAAAGCCGGTCTGCCACTCGACGAGAACGCCGTCATCGAATTGCGTCGCCTGGGCGCCGGCGAACTCGACGGCGGTGGGACCAGTCGGTCCGGCGATCACCCAGCGCCAGGTCTGCCCGGGCGCGACGACCTGCACGCCTGACAGCTTGACCCAGTTGGCGGTGAAGTCTCTGAGGTTGCCGCCGGCGTTAACCCAACCCGATCCGTCGTTCTTCCACAAATCGAGCGTGCTGTTTTCGGCGTTGCCGTTTAGTTCCGCATCTTTGTAGTGCAACTGCAGATCGCCCAGGAAGGTCCCGCTCCCGTACTGTGTGATGGTGTAGGTGCGTCGCACTGCGTCAGGAAAATCATTCGGAGCCTGCCTGACCAGGTTGATCGTCAACGACACGTACGGCGTTCCCGTCGTATTGCGATACTGGTTACTCGGGTTGCTAAAATCGGTGGATGCACCGAGCCCGAGACTCGAGATGAGAACATTGCCAACGACGTCGCCCGAGCCAAGAAAGTGTTGGGTGGTCGAATCGGGATAAGTGATCACGTAGTTCGTCCCTGTAATCAAATCGTTGTTCTTCAGATCAAGGACGCCATGCAGCCCGCAACTAATGCCGAGAGACACTGCCGGGTTATTGATAGTCACGTTCTGAAAGTCGACCTGGCCCGACCCGCCTATCGTTTGCGGAGCGGCGCCATCCAGTGACACGTTTCCGAATTGACCGGCGGGAGTGCTTTTGAAATTGCCCGCGGTCGGCAGTACGCTCCCCGCGCCCTGCAAAGACAAGGTGCGCAGCGGATTGACGATCACATCGCCGCCGTTCATAGACAGAACGTTCATGGTATGGCTGCTGGTCAGGGTCAAATCAGTCGTGGGGGTGAGTTGAACCGTGTTGTTGGTAAAGAATATGCCGGTGCCGCTCAAGGTTTTCTCGCCGCTGTTGAACACGACGCTCGCAACGTTGATGGTGTTGTTGTTGATCAGAGAGGCGCCGCTAAAGATCAGCGCGCCGCCGCCGTTGATAATCCCGTCAACCGTCAGGTCGCCGTTCACGATGAGGGTTTGCCCGGCGTTGATGGTCAGCTGGCGCCCTGCGGCGATGGTCAAATCATGAATGCTGGTGAAAGGTTGGCTGAACACGACGGCTTCATTGCTGACTCCGCTGGCGGGCAGCAGGGCGTCATCAAGTGAAGTCGGAACAAAACCGTTGGACCAGTTTGCTCCGACGTGCCAGTCTGAGCTGATGGAGCCTTGCCACTGGTTTGTAATCCTGCCCGGCTCGTAATCAAAAACATAAGCGATCCCGTAATTGTTCTCGCCCTGGAAATCAAAACCCGGCGCGCCGATGATGAAGGTTCGGTCATCGACCGCGACCGCCGTGCCGAACGCATCAACAGTGGTGTGGTTGCTCGCCGTCAGCTGGGTCCGCTGCGACCAGAGAGCGCCCGAACGCAGGAAAACGTAAGCCGAGCCTTCGCCGGGGTAGGCGGCGTTGATGGTGTCGGCAAAAGCGCCGACGATGATGGTGTCCTTGTCTATGGCGACGGCATTCCCGAACGAGTCTCCCGCCGCGCCATCACTCGCCGTCAACTTTTGGGCCTGACTCCACGTGGCGCCAGTCAGGATGGGGCGCGTAAAAACGTAGGCGGAGCCTTGATCCGCATTCGCTCCGACATCATCGTGGTAGGCGCCAACAACCGCCGCATCGTTGCTGATGGAAACCGAGTGACCGAACTGATCGTTAGCCGCGCCGTCATTGGCAGCCACTTTTTGGGAGGATGAAAGCAACGGCGGAGACCAAAAAATCGTCGCCGAGCCTTGATCGGCGTTGGCGTTCACGTCATCCAGTGGCGCGCCGACAATCAATGCGGTGGCGTCCGCCGAAACCGAATAACCGAATTGATCGCCCGCGCTTCCGCCGGAGTCGGTCACCTTGAGAGATTGGGCCCATATGCCGCTGACAAAACTTCTAAACTCATAAACCGCTCCCTGGTCTGCGTTGGCGCCGATGTTTGCGAGTGGTGCGCCGACAAAAACATATTTCTCCAGAGATGCAAGCTGGGTATTGGTATCGGTCGCGATGGCGACGGACGTCCCAAAGGAGTCGATCGCCGCGCCGTCATTGGCGATGAGTTTGGCTTGTTGCGCCCACCCATTTTGATGGACAAAGACGTAGGCCGACCCCTGACCGCCGTGCGGTGGCGAACCGATGTCGTCGCCTGGCGCGCCGACGACAACATAGTCACCGTCAATGTCTACGGCGCTGCCGAAGAGATCCCCGGCCTTGCCGTCATTGGCGATGAGTTCGGCTTCCTGCGACCAGGTGACGCCAACGCGTTTGAAGATCAGCGCGAGCCCTTGATTCAAGGCGTTGTCGACATCATAGTCGGGAACCCCGATTACGGCCCGGTCCCCGCTGAGCGCGATGGCAGAGCCGAAGAAATCGCCGGCGTGCGCGTCGTGCTGAACACTCTTCTGCAGTTGCGGCCAAGTAGAACCGAAACCGGTGAAGACATAGGCCGAACCGCCGCCGCCGTATTGATCGACGTCTGTAAAAGCCCCGGCAAAGATCGTGGCGCCGCTGATCGCCACCGCGCTGCCAAACTGGTCGCCGGTTGCGCCATCCGTGGCGATGAGCTTGGCTTGCTGTATCCAGCCGAGGAAGCCGAGTTTGTTATAGATGTACGCGAATCCCGGGATGCTATAGGGCGAGGTTCCCCGCGCCCCGACCACAAGGGTGTCATGATCAACGGCGACAGCGTAGCCAAACTGGTTGTTTGCGGCGCCGTCGCTGGCGACGACTTTTTGAGGCGTCCCCCAGCCCGCGCCTGAGTTCGAATAGACATACGCCGCCCCTTTCCAATCGCTGCCGTCCCTGGGCGACCCGATAACGACGGTCTTACTTCCACTTGAGTTTGTCGTTGCAACCGATTGGCCGAAGAAATCAGCGGTTGCGTTGGGAAGAATGAATTCGGCCTGCTGGGACCAGCTCACCCCGGATCCGGTGAACACGTAAGCGCTGCCGACCCGGCTGGTGCTGTTGTAGGTGGTCAGTGGCGCCCCGACGACAACCGTGTCGCCGCGAATCGCAACTGAATCTCCGAACTCGTCGACCGTCTGCCCGCTGCTGGGGAGCAGAACCCTTGGTTGCGTGGTCCAGAACGTTCCGGAACGGGTGTAAACGAAAGCCGCCCCACTGCTCAGATATCTGGGTGCGCCGACGACGGCAACATCGCCGTCAACGGACACCGATTTTCCAAAATAAGACCCTTGCGGGAGATCAAGATCGTACAGTTGTTCGAGCTGCTGCCAGCAGCCACGACAGCCGCCGGGAACAAAAACATAAACCGCGCCCTCAAAATCATTATCACCGTACGCGCCGACGAAAAGCGTGTCGCCGCTGATCGCGACTGAAGTACCGAAAAGATCACCCGGGTGGCCAAGATTACTGATAAGTTTGAAATCGTTCACCCACGAACCGTCGCCGGAGAGAATAAAGACAAAGGCCGAGCCTTGATTATGATTCACCCCGATGTCATCATCGGGAGCGCCGACGACGGCGGTGTCGCCGCTTATCGCCACCGAGTACCCAAAGCCGGAGAAGTTGTTTTGGACTAGCAGGGACTGCTGATAGATAAACGACGGATCAACCGTGATCGGGTAGCTGGCGTTCAGGTCATCTATCTCGAAGCTTAACGTGGCCTCATTGATGCTCATCCTCGCGGCCAGCTCGCGCCCTCCGGCGTCGATAACTTTCAAACCGGCATAGTTCAATCGGCAATCGCCGTCTTTGCTCTTGAAGCTGATGGCGTGGCCTTCTTCATTGACTTCGGCAATGAAGCTGCCGTCGAGTTCGAGCTCCAGCTTCAGGCGTTCGCCTTCGACTCTCTCTGCAACCGGCGAGCTGAGGGTGAAGCCGTGCTCGATGCCTTCTGCTCTGTTGATGTACCACTCTTCGATGTGTGAGGAGTCAGAAGTGAGGAAGGAGTTGGAAAAAGGGGAGAACCACTGACTGCCTTGATTGTGATGGCCCTTGAGCGCGTGCGTATATGTGAGGCGGTTGGCTGTCGTGGTGATGGCGGGTTGTCCTTGCGCTTGCTGAATTGTGTCGCCATAGCCGGCGCCGATGAATCGCAGAGTCAGTTGTGACGGTCCGTCCGACAAGGGCTCTTGTGATGTGGTTCGTTCGACGGCCCCATCGAGGCTGTCTGGGGCTCCATTTGTCTTGACTGTGATACGCGCGGCATCCGGGAGAAAGTAGGCGCTCAAGTGTTGCGCCGCATTGTTGGCATAGAACGCCTGGCTAGCCTTCTCATCCGCGTAAACCCGGTAGCGCGCGGCGGCGACGGCCTCCTGCAGGGAGTCATACGTATGGTCCTGTTTGAGTCGCGCGATGGCTTGTTCGCCTTGTGCTGCGGTCGCGTTCCCGACGGACTCACGTTGTTTTGAGGCGTGTCGATTGCCGACAACTTCGGCGCCCACAAGAGCCACTAGCAGAAGAATCGGCGCCGTGTGTAAGAGTCTCACAAGCTGCCTGTTTTGAAACATGAGACGTTCTCCATCAATTCTATCGATTGATGATCGTGCCTATGGTCCGGCGAATTCTGATCGCCTGGGTTCCTCCTGGCGGTCTTCACTTGTAAAGGCGGGATTTGCGCTTGCGGATGCTAACGGCCAACGAGATTCCAACTTGGCAGGGCAGTTCTTGAGGTCGATCTTGATTAAGCTGGCAGGTCGCTAACAGGGAGCAAAGCCACCAAAGGGGCTTGTGTCGCCTTCTTGCAGTGGTTTTGAGCCTTGTAGGGCCGGGCTTCTGATCCGAAAGACGGAGGGGAATAGCCTCAATGATCCAGTCCGCATTCATTTCGACAGGTCCTTCTCTTGCGCCGCGCCCCAACTCTCGAGCCCTCGCCGGACGGCGTTAGCAACGGCGAGGTTCGATTCCATTACAAGGGCAAAGACCCCTCCGCATTGAAGGGAATTTCTGTAGAGAATGCCAGGTGGATGGGCAGCATGCTCGGGCGGCTTTCGGAGAAACAGCTGGGAGACGCATTCCGTGCGGCTGGATTTGATGACTCCGAAGTGGTGACTTACGTTCGTGCGATACAGGAACGGATCGGCGAGCTTCAGAATCTCAAATGAGAAACCGGGCCTGACAGACGAGCTGGTGTCGAGTGGCCGTCGAATGGAGAGACTCTACGACCATCCGACCCCGAACCGGATCAGGTGGATGGACCGAAAGGGGAGCGCGACAGCGCCCGAAGGGACACGCCTCACTTCGTTGACATTTGATTCGAATATTTAGTCTCAAATGGCAATCAAGTGAAGCCTGACTCCGACTACCGACTAGGCACAGCCTGAGAGCTAATGCGGAGAATTGCAAGAATCGCAGGCCCGGCACCGATCTCGCAACAGGCGCCGTGTCCCCACAAAACCGAATTGACTCTACAATTGTAAACTGATCTGGTTTAATTGAGGGTCTCGACTATCAGTAGTATGAACATCAGAATCAAACCTATTCTCATTTTCGTCTCACTGGTTTTTGCGCACGTCTGCGCCTCGGCGCCGTTCGACGGGGCTCCGTCGGCAACACAGTCCAGTCAGCAACCCGCACGGCAACAGATATACGAAACTCGCGCGATTCACGACCCCGATGGCACCGGCAAGTTTTATATGGGGCGCGAAATCGCGCATGTTATGGGTCACCAGGGCGCGGATTGGCTCGAACGCCCCGAGCGCGCACAGACTGAGACGCCCGACCAGGTCGTCAAGCAGATGAACCTCAAGCGAACTGATGTCGTCGCAGACATAGGCGCAGGCACCGGCTACTTCACATTTCGACTGAGCCGGGTCGTATCACAGGGCAAAGTTTATGCCGTTGACATACAACCGGAAATGCTCGCCATCATCGAGCAGCGGATGAGCACGCTCAAGACCGACAATATAGCCACAATCCTCGGTACCGAGACTGACACGAAGTTGCCTGCCCAGCAGGTCGACGTCGTGCTGCTGGTCGACGCGTATCACGAGTTCTCGTATCCGCGCGAGATGATGGAGAGCATTGTCCGCAGCCTGAAGCCAGGCGGACGCGCGATTCAAGTCGAATATTGCGCCGAAGACCCCGAGATACCGATCAAACGATTGCACAAAATGTCAGTCGACCAGGCGCGCAAAGAGATGGCCGCGGCCGGTCTGGCGTGGCGAGAAACAAAGGACTTTCTGCCAATACAACACTTCATCGTTTTTGAGAAGCCCAGATAGACCTGGGCCGTGTCTTAAATTGAAGGTCCGACAAACTTCAGTTTGTCGCCGTACCGGCCAGGCTCGCTCTTCAGGAATCTCTTTATCAAACTTAGGGCTCGCTTGTCCGCGATCCTTTGATCCAGCACCTTTATCAGCCACCGGTGAGTCTACATCGTCACTAAACGGTTTTGCTTCGAACAGCGTCGAGAGGGGTCTGGCTTGACTTTGTTGACATTTGGTCTGAGTGTACTTGTACTTCGAACAGCGTCGAGAGGAGTCTGGCCTGACTTTGTTGACATTTGGTCTGAGTGTATTTCAGATGACTGGATTGCAGGCGTGGGCGAGTAGGCAGGTTTCTCCTGATGTTCAGGTTGAGCTTCGTCTTCTCCGTTTGCCTCCTGGTTTCCCGGCGGTGCTACATCATTTCAAGCTTCCGTCAGTTGGCCCCTGCCCCTCTCAGAACCGTGCTTGCACTATTAACGCACACGGCTCCTCAGACTGTCCTTCGCGCTCGATAGTACAAGTTGACTCCCACTCGCGGCTTCGGCACTTCAAACCGCTTCAGTAGCCCAAACAGCTCTGCCCATTTGTAGCTCCTCCTCGCTGGCTCCGCCGATTCAACCATTTGTACAGGAGCTTACTTACCTGCCTGTCCATCAAGCGCGAGCCTTTGCGCAGTCCCCCCGCGCTTCTGTCGATGCTTGGCTTGGCTCTGCGTCACTGTGGCTCCAGGCGATCATTTGCTCAGTAGTCTCGTCGCGCGAATGCTCATCCATCAGCTGACCCAACCCGACCCGCAAATATTTTGACGCCCGATGGAGTTTTTGCGACCGTTTGTCGCGTTATTCAATAGGGGCGCCAACCGGCGTACGCATTGATGAAAAGCTTATGAGCGCACCGATAACAAACGACGTTGGCCTTCTGAGCAGTATTCACTTGTTTCGCGATCTCGCGGCGGCGGAGAGTCTGGAGCTGAGCAAGGCGCTCCATTCGAAGACACTCCCTCCCGGCAGAACGCTAATAGCAGTCGAGCAGCCGGGCGAAGTTGTGTATTTCATCCTGAGCGGCACCGTCAAGGTTCACGTCGAGCAGGAAGACGGGCGCGACGTGATCATCTCGATTCTCGGCCCTGGAGAATGCGTCGGCGAGATGAGCGTACTCGACCAGATGGGACGCTCAGCCAACGTAGTTACAATCGAGGAATCCGAACTGCTTTGGATTGATCGGCCGACGTTTCTCAGACTACTGACGGCCATGCCAAGACTGGCGTACAACGTTGTTTGCGTGCTGTCAGCGCGATTGCGTCTGGCGAATGACCAGATTCAATCACTGGCCGCGCACGAAGCCGAAGACAGAATCGCCCGTCATATTCTGGCCTTCGCTCACCGCTACGGACGAAAGCTCGCAAACGGCGACATTCTTATTCCCATTCGCCTGACGCAAAGCGACATCGCCAGCATGGTGGGAGCTACCCGCGAACATACCAACAAGATCCTGGTCTCTTACAAGGAGCGAGGCTATCTGTCATCCGACCGAAAGCATCACCTCACAATTCACAACTATCAGGCATTGGCGAGGCGTTGCGGAAACAGCGTCACTAACGGGCAAGACCCGTTACGCACCTAACCCATTCGAGCGGATGTCGCATGCGGCGCCGCTTCTACATCAAGAAGGAGTCAAAAGATGAAACGCACAACTCAATATTTCACTTTCAAGATTATGGCGTCCCTGCTGATCGCGCTCGCCGCGTTTGTGACGCCTTCCTTTTCAACAATGCAAAGCAAAACCGCATCCCCCGATCAACTTTCATCCGCCGCGCCGACGTCGAAAGCAGTCCGCTCCTGGGCCACCCTGGCCAAAGAGAAACTGCCTCCGTTCAAGGCCTGGGAGAAAGCCAAGCCGGAGACCCCGAAACAGCGCAGGCTGTTGGTTCTGTTCAAGCGGGGCCACTCAATCGTCGACCGCGCGGCGGCAAGGGGAGAAGCGATGTCCGATACTGAGGCCGCAGGTTACGACCGCCAGTTGCGAACCGTCGTCGAACAGATCGACAAGCTCACGGCCGGCGCCAACTCTCAGCAAACTGCGAGTTCTTGCTTCGGCGGTTGCGACAATACCTATCACGGGTGGGGTCATGGCAAGGGATGGAACCGCTTCTGGTGCAAATTGTCGTGCTTCAAGATTGAAGTCCATATCGGCTGATCCGCGGAAAGTGAGACACCCGTTAGGCAGACACGTTTGAGCGATGCGTTGTGGCATATCGCCCGACCAGGACGGTACGAACCCTTGGCGTAAAACGCGGTCCTTATCTCAGACTGCCTCTACCGCCGTCGCCAATGGCGCCTACGACTAGATGAGGATCTACGCGCCGCCTCTGCGACAGAGGCGGCGCTCAGTCATTCCGGGCGCCACTGTGAACCATTTCACACCCCGGCAGTGAGCCACCTCACTTCATTGCTTCAACTATCGAGCTAGAGTATCCGCGTTGTTGGAAGGAAGGATCGAATTGTTAGACAACGAAAGGGAGCTTCAATCAGCATCGACTCTACTTTTGAATTGTCACATTGCGTTAGCGGCGGCAGTCACGGATCTCCGTCGGGGGTTGTCGAGTGCAACGTGATTAGCGAAGGGAGAAACAATGAGAACATCCAATCTTATCATCGGTTCTCGGTTAACCAGCGTCTGCAGTTTACAAACGATTGTCCGAATCATTGTTTTCGTCGCGATAGTCCTGAAGAGCCTTCAGCCTATCGGCGGCGTTACTCTCGGCGAATCAACGGCAAATGCATGGGTTCAGGACAGGATTACCGCGGTGGGTATTCTCGCGTTTCAGGATGAGACCGACAGCGGTGGGCCGACGGAGCTGGGACGAAAGATCGCCCAGCAGATCAAACAGCGTCTATCGCTAAGCTTCAATGATGTCGTTCCCAAGTGGCTCAGTTCTGAGAGCGCCATGCCTTTGAGTGTTGAGCAGGCGGTGGCGCTCGGTAAACAGAATGCCGTCCAATTCGTGGTTCGCGGCGGTCTGCTCGTCCTTGCTGTGGACGACCACCAGCAGAAAGTCAACGCGCGGCTATACGCGGAAATCTTCTCGGTCGAGTCCGGCACCGTGAGTCTGGAAAAAGCCGACGGAAGCGGCACGGGAACTGGGGCAACCGCCCAGGGGATTCAATGGAGCGCCGTCGATCTCAACGCGCCCGGATTCGCATCAACCGCGCCGGGCAATGCGCTCGCAACCGCCATCGATTCACTCGCCAAATCAATCCACGAGTCAATCAGTGCGCCGGCGCCGGGCGCTGGGGAAGTTTCTGATACTGGCGCTGATCCTGCACTCTCCAATGAGTCTTCTCAGGCAGCTGATACGGCGGCGGCGGAAGCTGATGAAGAGTTGCAGCAACTCGTTTCTCAGGCCGAAGAATTCGTGGCGGGCAGCAGCGGTCAAACGGAACGGCTCAGGTTGGTGCGCGCGGCGCTGGAGAAACTCAGGAGCGCGCTAACGTCAAAGGCTTCGCAGCTTGAAGCGGGAGCGAAAGCGACCGCGGCAGATGACGACATCACGACGGCGAAAACTGAGTTACACGCTGCCCTGGAATCTGCCACCGAAGCCACTGCGTCAGCCGAACCCGGATCAACAGAACCGGAAGCGCCAACCGGCGAGAAAAAGGGCCTGCTCGGATCGATCAATAGGGTGGCGACCGAGGCGCTCGGCATTCTACAAAAAATTCAAGAGATGCGCGCCGCTGTCCGCTCCGTCAATGAAGGCGTAGCCGTGCCGGAAGGCGCTCCGGATACCATTGAAGAACCTACCGAAGATGTTACCGGTGTCGTGACGGAAAACGGCCAGCCAGTAGCCGGCGTTGAAGTCTCGGATGCCGATTCCGAGGTTTCAGCGGTCAGTGGTCCCGATGGTAGTTACCTGTTGAAGGGCCTGCCGGCGGGCAAGCTCTCAAAGTTGACCCTCAAGAAGAACGGCAAGCCGCTCGGGGGCGGGCAGATCGATATCGGAAAAGGACGCACCGCAATCGCCGACTTTGATGTCACTTCAAAGCCGTCGCCGCAGGCGTCACCGTTGCGAATCATTCCTTCGTCAATAGTCCTGAAGACACTGGCAGAGTCGACCGGAACGATCAAGGGAATAGCCAGAGACAAAGACGGCAAACCTCTGGCGCGCGCATTGGTTCAACTTCAAGGGCTCGGTGTCATCGCCAGGACAGACTCCGCCGGCCAATACGCTTTCTACAGAGTTCCCGCCGGCAAGAATGCAGTCAAGGTTCAACCAGTCGGCATGAAGGGGTCTATCGAGCCGGTTCTTGTGACTTCTTATCAAACCAGTACGGTCCAGAGCCGACTCGTTGCGATGCCGAAGTCAGAAACTGATCGGCCGCGCGCGATGGTTCGCGGCTCCCGCGCCACGCTTCGAGGGCGAGTCTCGAACACTGAAGGGAAGCCTCTCGCGGGGGCCAAGATCCTGGCGCTGCAATCGGGCATTGCGGTTTCGGTGCTGACTTCGCTGAACGGTGAATACGCCCTAAAGGATCTTGAAGCTGGAGCCTACACGGTTCTGGCGACAAAAGCTGGATATGAAACCGGTAAGCTCAAAGTCGGCGTAAACGTTGGCGAAGGAACAACCCAGAGCTTCCGTCTCAAAGAGCAGGACTCGCCTTACGTCGCCCGGGCGATGAGTGCTCAGAGTCTTCGTCAGTCTTCTCGCGAACCCGCGCGCGTTTCTGCGACTCCGCCAAAAAGCTCTGCGGTCCCCGTCCGCAGCTCTGTTATTCCAGCGCGCACCTCGCTAACGGCCGCCGGTGAACTGGTGGGTCGCGTGCTGGACGCTGCGACCGGGAGGCCGATCGCCGGCGCGACAGTCTCAATCGGAGTCCGCAGCATTAAGACCAGCGAAGCGGGAAGCTTTTCTCTCCCCAATCTCGTTCCCGGCGCCTACCACATCAGCGTTTCGAGCGCCGGCTTTTCGAAAGAGCAGAGGGAAGTCGCGATTCGATCCGGCGCAAATAGTCGCGAGGACTTCGCACTCAAACGAACTCCTACGACTTTCAATCCGGGCGCCACTCGCACCCAGGCAGCGCCTGTGGCTCAAACACCAGTTGCGCGATTGCAGGTTGGACAACTTCGTGGGCGCGTCACTGACGCCGGCGTGCCCATTGCCGGAGCGGTCGTGGCAATGTCGGGAGGCCATAACGCCGTCACCGGACGCGATGGTTCATTCACAATCAACACTCTGACGCCTGGTTCTTATCAGGTCGTTGTTAGAAAAACGGGCTTTGCCGATCGGAGGGACGATGTCCGGATCAAGCAAGGCGAAGTAACGAACGTGACGTTCAGTCTTATGTCTGTAGTTCGAAGATCAAAGCGTTAGTACGCCAACCCATATTAAGGAGCGATATGAAAATCAAAAAGGCAGCGACGATCACAGCACTTTCGATAATCCTGTTCTCATTGGCGAGTACAGTCGGGGCCCAGACAAGAGAAGTCAAATCAATTTACCGCGGCGACGATGGCGGCGTTCTCTACCTGCGCACGATGGGCGATACGGTCTACGGTTTTGGCGAGCACCCCGGCAAGAAGTACGCATATGTCCTCGCGGGCAGCCGCGCCGGTGATCGCATCAACGCGAAATTCTGGGACGTTCCCAAAGGAACGCGCACCGAGTATGGCGCGATCGAGTTGCAGATTTCTCAGTCGGGCGCGCGGCTGGTGCGCAAGAGCGCTTCAAAAATCGGCATCGACGTTTGGCAGGAAATATCGCCAAACGGAATATCCTGGCCGGCGATGCAAGCGGCAGGCTTTCAGAAAACCGGCGTGGTTGATCTGGATGGGGTTTTCGTTGACGAGACCGCCGCGCGGCACTACGTGCGAGAGTTGAACGGCGACATCGTTTGGGTTGCCGAACCCGCGGCGCAGCCTGGCGAGCGGCCCGCCTGGGTCAGCGTCTTTGTGGGCAAGCGCGCGCCAACTAACCGGGTGAGCGGTAATTTTGCGGACGTCCCGAAAGGACTGGCAGCCAACAAAGGCGCATTTGGCGCAGCCGCAATCGGCGATCAGCGGCGTTTGGCATTGCAGCAAACGGGGGCCAGTCGGGGACACACCCTCGAGCCCGAATACGCGATCGATTGGGACCGGTTCGGCTATCTGATTCGCAAAGCGCTCGACGGCAAGGCGATTGGCTACTCTTATGCGATCGGCCGCGACGGGGCCTTGATCAGAACGGGCGCTGGCGGACTTCGCAGGATGCCGCAGGACGGGCGAGCGCCGTTCACTGTCAATACTCAGTCACAAGCAGCCAGCACTTCCAAGACCGTCACTGCCGTAGCCCTTGTGAAGGCGCTCAACGACCGCCGGTTGTCTGTTGATTCGCGAGTCGCACCTTTTCTTCCGAGCTGTCTAAAGCAAGGGCCGGGAGTAAACACCTTGACCTTTCGCGAGCTGCTGGATCACACCAGCGGATTGTCTGAGCCCAGCAGCTGCAAAGACGATCCCTACGGCTGCCTGAAGAAGATGATCGCGGACGGGCGCACGCGACCCAGGGAGTATAACTACAACAACTCTGGCTATGGTCTGATGCGTCTGCTGACGCCACTCGTCGCTGTACCGCAACAGGCCAACGGCCAGTTCAAACTCTTCAAGTGCGAAGACGATCATGGCCAGCTTAACGGCGACATCTCGGAAATGTTCGTGAAGTACCTGTTCGATAACGTGCTCAAGCCGGCGCACGCTTCGGCGAGTTACTACCCTTCCGGCGATTTCGCGCTGGTATACGATTTTGCAAATCCTGAGGAGAAGGGCGTCCCGCCGCGAACTGACTTCTCACGCCACGCAGGCGCGGGCTATCTGGCCATCTCGGCAATTAATTATGTGAAGTTCCTTGGCGCGCTTGACCACGGTGACATTATCCCGAAGTCGCTGGTGAAGAGCATGTACGGCGGCAATCTCGGTTTCGACTTTCCATACGACGGGGTGGCAGGCAAGTACTACACGAAGAACGGCGGCTGTCCGAGTTCACATTGCGGCGCCCAGTCGATGGTGTATCCGGGAGGGGTGCAGGCTTATGTAATGGTCAACTCTGCCGCTCCCTCACCCGGACTCAAAAAAGTGCTGGCTTCGGCTTTCGAACAGTCGCTGAAGTAGTTGGGCGAAAAGGAGACGATATGTTACGCAAGTACTTTAGCTTAGTATCGACGGTGATTGTCTGCTCTCTTGTTTTGGCATTCGAGGCAAACGCGCAGCCGGAAACAATCGTCGGCGTCTGGCGCAGCGGCGCCGATGCCGTTTCGCTTCACCGGCTGAACAGCTGGGAAGCCTTCGTGGCCAAGTGGAAAGAACTGGGCCCAAAAAATCAGCGGCTGGTCGACATCGAGGTGTTGAGGATTGACAACGTCACCTACTACACAGGCGCCTGGCGTTATGGAAAAGACAACTTCGCTCTCCATCAATTGCCCAGTTGGGAGGCGTTTGTAGACACCTGGCAGAAACTCGCCAGACAGAACCTGCGACTGGTCGATCTCGAAGTGTCAAAGATCGGCAGCCAGATCTCTTACATCGGCGTCTGGCGCGAGGGCACTGATGCGCACGCCCTGCACCAGCTTACAAACTGGAATGCATTCGTCGACAAGTGGAAAGAACTGAAGGCCAAAAACCTCCACCTTATCAACGTCGAGGCGATTCCCGTTGGCGACGAAGTCCATTACATCGGCGTCTGGCGCGCCGGGCAGGAGGGTCATCTCTTCTACGCCGAGAACTATGCAACCTTTACTGCAAAGTGGAGAGAACTCTCCGCGCAGAACCAGCGACTCGTCGATGTTGAGTTAGTGCGCAAGGGCTTTGCTATTCATTACATCGGAGTCTGGCATGCCGGTAAGGACCAACAGGCGTTGTACGAGGCAAACGGCTGGGACGATTTTGTCAATAAGTGGAAAGAGTTCAACGCCGATTCGCTTCGCCTCACCGATGTGGCGGTTGCTGAAGTTCCCGGGAAACCGCTCCCGAAGCCGACGGGCAAACCTCTCAGTTTGATCTTCGACGGAAAACCGACAAAGAGGGATCCGATCTCGGGCTTTGACTTCCCGGTCGACATGCCGTCAATAAACTATCCGGATTTTGTTGGTTGCCGCGACGAAGACAGGAAGAAAGTTGAGCAAGCCTGGGCATATGCTCACTTCTGCACGTGGCGGGCGCATCAATTCATCGAATACATCGCCGGACATGTAGATAGAGATGACTTCTGGCGATGGGGCTATGTGGAAAGCGAGAAGGAGTCGAACTGGTCGCCCCAGGCCTGGTTTGGGTCGTTCAAGGATTCACGCTATCGCTTTCAAATGATCCGTGAAGTCATCAACAAACTCTGGAACGATCGCTTTCTGGGCAAGAAGTACAACTTCAAGGTCAAGTGTCGAGAGAAGGACAAAGACGGCGCGCACCCCTGCTATCTCAAAGATGAAAACGGCGAGTACAAGTACGCGGCTAACCACATAGTGCTTGGGACGATCAACTTCTGCCCGGTGTTCTTCGAATACAAATACACGCGGGACCGCGCCCAGAAGGTGGTCCACGAAATGCTCCACTGGCTCTCGGCCCAGGGCCTTTATGTCAGCGATACGCATACTCATTCCGACATCGTGAAAGGCATCTGCCGAACAAAGACCGAAAAGATTTACGGAGTGAACGATGCCCGGGAGCTGGCCACGTCAAATGGTTGTTTGGGTAACAGCACAATTCACCGGGAGATAGCGACGCGCGCCAACGATAACTATGCCTACTTCATTGTACGCCTGGGCAGCGAGATCTGGGACCACAAGCTGAAAGAGTTTCCCGGAGCGGATTATTTCAAGAACCACTAGTCCGTCGAACAAGCGGCGAGGTGAATATCGGCTGGCCGATTTCGCTTTTTCGACTTCGACCGCGGCGAGGTCAGGAACTCCGAATTGCGCTCGTAACGCAGAGAAGGAGATCAGGCGTGAAATATTGACATTTGTCCGCCACGCTGCGACCACGCAAGCGCGAAGCGGGAGAGCTCTTCGTCTATATTGTTGCCGCAAAAGTCGAATTGCCCTGGCTCTAAACTTTGGGACCCCGAGAGGTGCCGAATGCGGCGGGAGCGAAGGTACTGATAGAACCCAACAACAAAGCGGGCCGGCTGTGCGATAGTCTGCACAGCCGGCCCTTCAGCTTACGGAGGAGTGATTCTCGAACACATTACAGTTGATCGGGTGGCTTGACCTCAGGCGGCTTTGTATCCGCCGGTTTGCCGTCGCTATCGCGTCTCTTTAACGTCGGCTTGTCCCTTGGCTGATCATCCCCAGTCGTACTTGGCGCCGAAGGGTCCTGGCCTTCAGTACGCCGCTTTAGGGTCGGGCGTTTTGGTCCGCTCTCGCGGCCGCCCGTTTCAAGCGTCTTCGAGTTGGTTATCGCCAGCAACCGCCCCTTCACTCGGTTGAACTCAGAAGTGCTGACCGTGTACTCGTCGCGATCAGGGAATCTCGCCAGCAGGTCGTGAACCTTGGCGATGCGATCGGGCGTCGGAGGATGAGTGCCAAACAGTTTCGAGAGAGTGCCCGGTTTGTGCTTCTCTTTTTTCTCGAGCTTCTCAAAAAAGCTCAGAAAGTTATTCGGGTCGTAGCCCGCGGCCCACAGATACTGAGCGCCCAGCTTGTCCGCTTCTGACTCGACATTGCGGCTGAACTTGAGGAAGGTCAGCGGCACGCCGATCTGCGCGGCCTGGTAAGCAATGTACCCGAGCCCGCCGGTCATAAAGATCAGCGGGATCATAGCGTAGTTTGCCAGCGTCGCCTTTGAAGCCTGCTCGACGCCGTGACGCGCGGCGACGTGCGCGATCTCGTGCGCCATCACCCCCGCCAGCTCCGCTTCGCTATCGGCCGCCAGGATTGCCCCCTTGTTGACGTACAGGAACCCGCCCGGAAGCGCGAACGCATTCACGTCGTCCGAATCGAGCACCTTGATCGTAAACGGGATCTTCGCATCCGAATGGAGCGCGAGATTCTGGCCCACTCGGTTCACGTACTCATTGACAACAGGATCGTCGACGAACTTGCCCTGCCGATCGACATCGGCGGCAAGCTGCCGGCCCATATTTACCTCTTTGTTAAGCGAGTAGAAGTTAATCTGATGGCTATTAATGTTCCGCTTGCCGATCATCAAGGGGTTTTCATCATCACTGAGCTTTCCCTTGGGCGCACCGACGCCGCCGCTATCGGTCGGGGTTTGCGCGGGGTCCTGGTGGGCTGCAAACAGCGTAGTCGGAGAGACTATCATAGCGGCCAGGAGCAGAACCGTGGCTCGCTTGAATCGGATCGATTTCATTGGGTTACTCCTATTGTAAGCTGATGGATGCTGGGGCTGCCGGGCTGCTCCAGGTTTTTAGCTTAGCACGACGCTGATTGCGCCGGAAGCTCCTCACTAGTGACGCACCATTATAACCCGAAGAGATTAGACAGGTATTAGCCCTTTATTATAAATCGCTAATTGAGAAGATGGCGTAGTTTCGGTCGCGATTTATGCGGTGCCGGCAAGGGTCTTACTTCGTCGAACGTCATCGGTGACGAAATGCCCGCGCACCAGATCGACTCCAACAGCCGATCCGTGTGGTGGACGCAACGTTAGTGAAGGGTTGGAAGTGGATTCGAGCCAGATCTGGCGATTGCCGGTCAGAATCAACACCGCTTTGTCGCTTGTCCAAAAGGCGGAGTGGTGCAGCGCCTCCACCTTGCCGGCCAGTTGGGTGAGGGCTTGATCAAGTCCATCGCCACGAGGCGGAGATGAGGATGCGCCGAACTCAGGTATATCTAATTCGCTTGCCAGGTCACTCAAGTCAAGGATGCGTTGGCTTCGTTCCGCAACTGCGGTAGCCAACTGCTCGAAGAGCTCGAGCGAGCCCTTACCCATTATGTCGGCGAGCTCCGCAAGATAGGCGGCCAGGCTCACCTCGTGTTCGGCCTCCAGAAAAAGCACCGACGAGCTGGTGCCCTCGTGAATCCCCCTCAGGCGCACCTCGGCATTTGTCGGATGGGTCATTTGAAACGAGCACAAATGTGCGAGGATGACAGCCCAGACATCGTCGCCGACGCGCCCTTCCACCAGTACTTGCGCTACGGGTTTGCCGACGATGCCGACAAACACTTCTTCGAGAGATGCTCGCTCCTCGCCCTCGATAGCCAGATCGACCCATTCGGCCCACGCATCGGCGAGCTTCACACCGGCGAATTTGATACCGTGCAGTTTCGCCCCAGTCAAGTTGCATCCGGAAAGATCCGCGCCGGTCAGATCCGCGCCTCGGAGGTTGCACCCTTTAAGGGTGCTGCCTGAGAGGTTCGCACCCATTAGACTTGCGCTTATCATGGAGCACCCGTCGAGCCGAACGCCGGACAGATCGGCATAAGAGAGGTCTGCATTTTCTAGCGACGCGTCGACAAGATTGCTTCCCGCCATCTGAGCCATTCGCACGAAAGCTCCGGTCAAGTCAGCCCCACTCAGATCGGTTTCGTTAAGGAAGGTGCCCACCAGATATGCGCCGGCTAGCTGAGCGCCTTGAAGGTTGGCGCCGGTTAGATCGGAACCGCTAAGATCGGCGCTGCTCAGGTCCGCATTTTTCAAGGATGCGCCGATCATGCTCGCTTCGACGAGATTGGCGCCGGTGAGACTTGCTCCGTTCAATAGGGCGCCGCTCAGAAAGCACCCCGTCAACCTGGCTTCTCGGAGATTGGCACCGTTGAGATCAGCCATTCTCAGGTTGGCCTCGGAGAGATCTACCCGGCAGAGGTCCATCGCAGAGAGATCGGCCCTCACGAGATTGGCTGCTCTCAGCCCCTCACCTCGCGCAATGCAATCTAGTATGTCGCCTCTGGATAACTGCGGCATCGTTTGTTCTTAAGGGAGGCGGCGAGTGAAGGGGCCGTCGGCTAAAGTCAATTTAGTAGGAGGTTCCCTGGGGGTGCGCGTGATAGAGAGCTAACCTCAGGCTCGATTCACGAGGTTATGGTATCCGGTATCGGAAGGCCAGTAAATACAAATCTAAGATGAGCATAACCGGTTCTCTGCTGGCGTAAGCGGCCCGGTTCGATCGCTAACATCCGGGTGCACGGCTTATCCCGGCCCTCAGCCTGCCCATCTCCTGAATCTCTTCGGCCAGCTCGAGCGTGCGCCGAGCTGCCTGGCGCGCAACTTGCTGCTCGTTTTCATTGCCTGCATAGAGTACAAGCAACCGGCGGCCGAGTTCGTGGTGCTGCTTCTCGTCGGGCTGAATAATCTCCCGGTAGAGAGCTGCGGTCTCCAGATCACCAACATTTTCGCAGAAGTCGATAAAGCACTGGTTTCGCACGAGGGCGATGCCCTCGCGGGTGAACTGACCGGCCGCCACTCGTGCCACAGTGCTCTGAAGCGCTCGCAAATAATCAAACAAAGGAGAATAGCCTCCCTCACGCGGATCGATGAGATCGGCATCGACACCGAGTGTCTTCAGCCGGTCCGCTATCAGGCGATAGTGCCTGGCTTCGTCGCCCGTCTGGCGCGCCAAAGCGAGCTTCACATCGAGCTCCGAGGTTGTGCTCATCCAAATCGCCGCCAGCTCGCTCGCCTCGAGTTCATTCTTTAGGGCGACGCGGAGAAGCCGTTCGATACTCAGGTCCGGCGCCGGCTCGCCGGCAGAGCTGAGTTGAGCAAGATGTTCGAGTCCCACTCGATTCTCTTCCGCGAGGGACGCCGTGAACTCTTCCGCGGTCAACGATGGTTGGGGTTGTTCTGCTGACATTCTGCTTTGGTCACCTCATTTCGTCGGACTTGTCCTATCGTATAAGCATAGCGCGACGTTTCACAAGCACGACTAAGAGGGGATCCAGACTCCGTCGAATCGCATATTGCAACTCCTTACCCGCTTCTCATGATTGACCAACGACTCGCGCGTGCCATAATATTGCGGCCTCGAAATCATTTTCTCCGGGGGGTAAACGTGATGGTCGACGCTGGCCTGGCCGGCATTCAATCCAAGGCAATTCAGCCGGGCACCGAAAAGACTGGAGAGTATCACTCGCTGTTGCCCGGGCAAACCGTTTGCACCGTAAAAGACGAAAAAGGAAAGAACTGCTGGGGTCATGTAAAGCAGTGGCTCACAGCTCCTCCAGAAGTCGTCAGCAAGGCGGTGCCCGGAAACACGATTCATCGATGCCAGCGATGCTTCACAATCTATGAGGGCCCGCCGCAGGAGTACCTTCATCCGAACCAAAAGAGGTAGGCCTTCCATTTGATCGAAGGAAAGCAACAATGAACACAAAAGAGCTCACAATCGTGAATCGACTCATCTCGGTTGCACTGCTGACAGCGGTCACCTGCATTTGCGCGGCCGGTCAACACACGCAAGCCGTCAAAGGCGAGAGCCACAAAAAGGAAGCGAAGGCGCCAATGATCAAACACGAATACGCCGATGTGAATGGGGTCCGCCTCCACTACGCTACCGCGGGCAAAGGGAAGCTGATCATGTTTGTTCACGGCTTTCCCGAGTTCTGGTACGAGTGGAAGAACCAGCTCGAGGAGTTCGGGCAGGACTACCAGGCGGTGGCCCCGGATATGCGCGGCTACAACCTCTCCTCGAAGCCGGCCGGAGTCGATCAGTATCAGGTGAAGTATATGGTCGAAGACCTTCGCGCGCTGGCGGAGAAGCTCGGTCACAAAAAGTTCATCCTGGTGGCGCACGATTGGGGCGGCGCGATCGCCTGGGCGTTCGCTATTGCTCACCCCGACTATCTCGAGAAACTCGTGATCATCAACGCTCCCCACCCGGGGGTGTTTCAGCGCGAGCTGCGCGATAATCCCGCTCAGCAAAAGGCAAGTTCATACATGCTGATGTTCCGCAGCGAACAGGCGGAACAGACTCTCTCGGCCAACAACTACGGCCTGCTTGTGCAGATCGTGTTAGGCGAAGGCCTGAAGAACGGTGTGTTCAACGAAGAAGACAAAAAGGCGTACATAGAGGCCTGGTCACAACCGGGGGCTTTGACCGGCGGGCTGAACTACTATCGAGCGGCGCGTGTTGGGCCGCCAACTGAAGGCGATGCGAACGCCGCTAACTTCGCCGCCGGGATGCCCTCGCTCGATGTAAAGGTGCCGACCCTCGTGATCTGGGGTGAAAAGGACACAGCTTTGCTTACTGGCAACCTCGAAGGGCTCGATAAATACGTTCCGAACCTGACGATAAAGCGCATACCAGACGGAACACATTGGGTTATTCACGAGAAACCTGCCCTGGTCGACGGGTACATACGCGAGTTTATCAGCGGCAAGTAGAGCAAGGTTGCCGGACGTGAAGAAGTCTCCTGATTCTCCCCCTAACTATCGCGACGCCCGCGCGCTGTTGAGGCGTCTGCTGGCGGTTCGTAATCAGTTTCCTGAACGCGCAGATGAAATCGACAACCAGCTAAGAGAAGCCTTTCAGCGTAACGTGGCGGTACTGGTGCTGGACATGTGCGGCTTTTCCCGGTTGACGGTTGAGTACGGCGTTATTCACTTCCTTGCGATGATCCATCAGATGTACGAAGCGGCGCGGCCGGCGGTCACCGGAAACGGGGGTGCGGTCATAAAACAGGAAGCCGATAACCTCTTTGCCATCTTTGACGATCCTGCGGGCGCGCTTGAAGCGGCACTAGACATTTTTCGAGCCTTTGACGCAGTCAACAGCGTCGTTCCGCCCAATCGCGACATATTCGGAAGCATCGGTATCGGCTATGGAGCGACTCTGGTGATCGGAGAGCGGGATTTCTTCGGATCAGAGGTAAACATCGCAAGTAAGCTTGGCGAAGATATCGCTGGACAAGGCGAAATCCTGCTGACGCAGTCGGCCTATGCCGCATTGCCTCCGGATCGCTATATCTGTTCGACGGCCACAGCCTCAATAAGCGAGATGTGCATTGACTACTACCGCTACGAAAGTTCGCTGTTCCTGAAGAACGGCGCCTTATCTAAAACCGACCCGTCGAACTAACACTTCGTATCGCGGGTCTGTGCGGATGCGGTCAAACATTGGCTCAACATCGAGATAGGCTAGATAGCCATACCTCTCATCAACAGCCTCATCCAGCAATTCAAACACACGGTCAACATCGCCCAGACCAAGATAGATCCTGGCAATGAGGTACGCCGGAACGTATCTGGATTTCGCAAACTCCTCCAGTTTCATCAGCAGTTCGTTCGCCTTATCTGCCTCTCCGACGACCGCATAAAAGTGGCCGCGCGCAGACAGGAGCTCGACGTCTTCACCGGAACGCGCTGCCTTTTGATATTCGGCATCTGCATCACTGTACCGCTGGTTTTGCTCGTAGGTCTGGGCCAGCCTGCGATGCGCAAGCGGAAACCCTTCTTCCAGATCAATCGTTTTCAGATACTGTTGGATCGCTTCATCGTAGCGGCGCGCCAGATACAAGAGCCACCCCAGGTTTGTGTTTATCGGGAGCGAAAGCGGATCGAGATCCCGCGCGTTCTGGATTTGCTCGAACGCTTCATCGAATCGTCCAAGAGCAGCGAGCAATACGGCATAGAAATTGTGCGCGAAGGCATAACCGGGGTTGAGTTTGATTGCTCGTTTGAAGCCGCGCTCGGCTTCGGCCCAGTCCCAATCGTATCCAAACCTTACGAAAGCCAACGACGTGTGCGCCTCTGCCAGTTTGTCATCTATTTCCAGCGCTCGGGTCGCGGCCTTCTTGGACTTCGGGAACGCGTCGTGCGGCGCGAGGGCGCTGTAGCTAACAAGGATGTTGTAGGAATCGGCCAGCCCCGCATAAGCGAGCGCGTAGTCGGGGTCGCTATCGATCGCGCGCCCGAAGTACTCGATTCCCTTCCGGAGGGCCTGGGGGGTGCGTTTGTTCCAATGGAATCGACCCTTAAGATAGTCCTGATAGGCTTCGGTGTTTTCGGTGAAACGCCTGGCGAGTTGTTTCTTCTGGGCACCGCTCAATTTTAGCCGAAGCTTCTCGGAGATCTCCCTCGATATCTCTTCTTCAATTGTAAAGATGTCCGATAGCTTGCGATTGTACTGCTCACCCCAAAGCTGCGAGCCGTCTTCGGTGTCGACCAATTCCGTTTTTATGATAAGCAGATCGCCGCGCTGAAGCACCCGGCCGGTCAGCACCGCGCGCACTCCGAGCTCGTGGCCGACTACCTTCGGGTCAACCTCCTTCCCCTTGTAGCGAAAAACCGTGCTGCGCGCCATCACTCGTAGCTTTGGAAGCGGAGAGAGATTGTTGATGATGCTCTCGGTGATTCCGTCCGACAGATACTCGGTGTCTGGATCGTCGCCGGCATTGATGAGCGGCAGGATGGCTAGTGAGTCGATCGCCTTGCGGGAACGTCCCCGTCTCACGGATTGCGTTTTTCGATACGCCGCTTCGCTCGTTATCGCGCTCGCCTCGTTGTGACGCCGAAGGTTTCGCAGGTCGATCGACACCTCGCGGGCGGCGTGGTACCTCCTGTCGCGGTCCTTTTCCATGCATTTGCGCACGATGCGTTCGAGCTCAGGCGGGACGTCATAATTAAAACGCGCTATGGCGATTGGTTCTTTATGAACGATGGAATCGATGATCTCGGTAGCGCTGGCGCCTTCAAAGGGCAGCCGGCCGGTGAGCATTTCGTAAGTCACAACACCGTGCGAGAAAATGTCCGAGCGTTGATCCAGGTCCCGCCCAAGCGCCTGCTCCGGTGACATATACGAGACGGTGCCGAGCACCACGCCAACCTCAGTCTGCCCGCCGATTGCCGCGGTAGGACCGGCACTATCGATCGCGCTGCTCGCGTGGATAATCTTGGCCAGTCCAAAGTCGAGCATCTTCACCAATCCGCGCTCGGTGACGATCAGGTTCGAGCTCTTGACGTCTCGGTGGATGATCCCCAAGGCGTGAGCCTCATCAAGCGCATCACCGATTTGCATCGCGATATCGATGACGTCGCTGGTGGGAAGCGTGCGACGATTTATGCGCTGCGACAGCACCTCACCCTCTACGTACTCCATGGCAATAAACATCACGCCATCGTGTTCACCTATGTCATAGATCGCTGCGATGTTCGGCGAGCGCAGCGAGGACGCAGCGCGGGCCTCGTGAAGAAAGCGAGTGCGGCGCTCGGAGTCATATTGATAGGAAGCGGGCAGGAACTTGAGCGCGACGAGCCGCCCAAGTCGGGTGTCCTCAGCGAGGTACACCTCTCCCATTCCGCCGGCGCCGAGCTTTTCCTGAATACGGTAATGGGAAACAGTTTCTGAGATCACGGCAGTCTCGTCAGGGATTGGTCACTCTTGTGAAGATACGCATCCCAAGCCCCTTTCAGTTCTCAAAGAGCGCGCCCCAGGATCAGATTCGCGGTGCGCTATTCATCATCCGTTTTCTCCACGGCGAAGAACTCTTTCTCTTCCTCGATAACTCTTCTCTCAAACCTGCTGATGACGTAGACCGTGGCAACAATGATCACGACTACGAGCAATACGATCTGGATACGCTTGAGGTCGCCGACCAACTTTTCAATTCCGGTCGCGAACGTGAAGCCGAGACCGGCAAGGACACCAACCCAAACGCCACAGCTTGCCAGCGTCAAAAGCGCGAATCTCAGGAATCCGAAATGGGCTAGCCCGTAGAATATCGCGCTCGTGGTCCGAAGGCCGTAAACGTACTTTACGATGAAAACCGACAGCACTCCGAACCTGCGCATTAGCTTTTCGACGCGAGGTCGCGCTCGAATAAAGAATTGCCAGGTTCGGGCTCGCCCGCGAAAGCGCGCCCCGAGCATGTAGCTAAGCGAGTCGCCTACGAAACCGCCTGCCGTGCCTACCACAAATGCCTCTTCGAAGGTAAACAGCCCGGCCCGGGCAAGCACCCCCGATAGCAGCAGCGTCAGATCGCCCTCAATCATCGTCCCAAAGAACACCGCCCACAACCCGTATCTTTGCAGCAACTCGTACATTTGTTAGGTTCTGGTTGCCCGATAAACCGCTGTCTGTCGACACACTCCCACCTACAACACCCACAAGTCTGTCGGACAATCAGACTAAGGCACCGCGCCGTTGTTTCCTGTTCCGGATCGCCAGTTCCCGCCGCTAACCGAAGCGCTAGTGAACCCAGAAACTGGAAACTACGGAACAACTTGAGCCGGAGGATTCTAGCGCACTTTGCAAAAATTGACATCCCTTTCAAGGCTTTGCTATCCTCAGAAACTAAGCTTGATAGCTCGTCCGCAGCGGTGCGGGTACCCTTCTATGGCAACCAACGGATCAGTTTTCATCGGCCTCGATCTCGGAGGCAGCACTCTCAAAGGCGCGCTCATCAGTCACACCGGTGAGATCATTCAGGAAACGCAATTCGAGGCTGAACAAAAGGGCCCGGACGCCTTGTTCGGTCAGGTTGTCGCGACGGCCCTCAAGCTTCGCGACCACAAAAGCGCCGCCGGACAAGTCGGGGGAATCGGAGTCGGCATACCTGGGCTCGTCAATCGCAAGACCAACCGCATCGAGGTGATGCCCAACGTCCCGGCGCTTTCTCAAATCGATATTACGACGGAGCTATCACGCGAAACCGGGCTGGCGGTGATAATCGACAACGACGCAAACGCCGCCGCTTACGGGGAGCTCCAGGTAGGGGCCGCACGCGACAAGCGCGAGGTCTTTTTCGTGACGCTCGGTCAGGGCATCGGCGCTGGTTTGATCATCAACGGGCAAATTTATCGAGGCGCTGCCGGGTTCGCCGGCGAGTTCGGTCACATGACAATCGATCCCGAAGGCATCGAGTGCGCTTGCGGCAACATCGGATGCCTCGAGACGATCGCCTCCGGGCCCAACATCGTGCGGCGGACACGCGAGCGGCTTTACCGCGACCGGACGTCGTCGCTCTCGCGGCTCGCGATTCCACGAGACCGTGAGTTCACCGCGGAAGATATCGCTCACGCAGCGAGCGAAGGTGACGAGATGTCTCAGGTGATGATGGAACGCACGGGTATGTTCTTAGGCATCGCCCTGGCCGCGGTGATCAACCTGTTGAACGTCGAGATGGTAGTCATGGGTGGGGGAGTGATGGCCGCCGGCGACTTGATCCTCAAGCCGACGATCAAAGAGACCCGCCGCCGTGCGTTTCCGCCGTCATTTGACAGCTGCGAGATCGTTATCGCCAGGTTGGGAGCTACGGCGGGGATGATCGGAGCGGCGCTGATGGCAAGGGATCAAGCGAGTTGATCCTATCGATTGGAATGTGGAGCGTTGCCCGTCCACGGCTCAAACCCTCTTGAGATCACAAAGGGTGGTCTGTAAGATTCAACTACGTGGAGGGCGACATCAGCTTCCCGATTGTTGTAGAAGCGGTCGACGGTCAATTCGAAGCGTCACTCATTGGCGTGCCGAACGTCCGTGTTGTGAAACCAAACCGCGCTCAGGCCATCGCCGGATTGAAAGCCGAGATTCAGCAACGAGTGGCGCTCGGAGAGCTGCTCTCGCTTGAGATTGACACTGTCAGCGTTTCCGACCTTGCTGGTAAATATGGCTCCGATCCTACACTTCGTCAGATCTGCAATGAGGCCATTCAGCTTCGAGACGCCGAGCGCACTGAATGAACGCGTTCGACACTGATGTATTCTCTGAGATTCTCTTGGGAAACGCCGTATATGTCTCGCGGCTTCCCTTGATTCCCGGAGATCAACAAGCGATTCCTATCATAGTGGCTGAAGAGATCCTGCGCGGCCGCCTAAGCGTGATTCGACAAGCTGAAGCCGGCAAATCCAAGGTCAGCATCGACCTCGCATATCAACTCTTTGAGGAGACTATCCGCGACCTGCGCCGGCTTCAAATACTCTCTTACACCGGAGAAGCGGATAGTGCCTACAAGCGTTGGCGGGAGGCAGGCATTCGAATCTCGACCCACGACCTGCGCATCGCCGCTATCTGCACGGTTCACGGAGCCAAGCTGATCTCGCGCAATAGGAGAGACTTTGAAACCGTTCCGGGTTTGTCGGTCGAGTTTTGGGACTAGCTTGGACTCTGGTCTCGACGCGAAACCGGGAACTAAGAACCCGGTCCTGGGTGCCCTCAATAGGCTTGGAACCGAGAGAACCGACAAATTCTCCGTCAATTTCATGCCGATGCTTGTCGAAAATGTGAGGGGCGAACTTGTATTGATAGCGAGAGCTATCCACTCTGTGACCCAAATGCAAATCATTACAGTAACGGCAGATCGATGCTGAATCCCGCGGCTAGTTGGTCCTTTCGCAGCAAACCGGCGCCATTGTATCCTGAGCGAGAGTCTCAGATTGGTTTTGGGCTGTAGGCGCACTAAGGTCCTTGTGATTAACAGGACTCTTGGCAATTGGCAGATCGAGCGACTTCTCGCCAAAGGCGGAATGGGCGAGGTGTACTTGGCACGCCACAACCGGCTAGGAACGCTGGCCGCTGTAAAAGTCCTGCCGCCGTTGTTGAGTTCGGACTCCGACCTTCGCCAACGATTCTTTCAAGAGGCACAGACGCAAGCGCATCTACGACACCCGCACATAGCACAAGTCCTTGACTTCGTCGAAGAGGGAGGCTGCCTCTTTCAACTCATCGAATACCTGCCCGGAGGTACGCTCGCGGACGTAGAACACCGATCAGGCAATCCGCCCCTTCCACTCGTCATGACTTGGAGCAAGCAGGTCTTAGCGGCACTGGGATATGCGCATGATTTCGGAATCATTCACCGCGACATTAAGCCGTCAAACATTTTGCTCGACCAGCAAGGGAACGCCAAGCTTAGCGACTTCGGCATCGCACTTGTGTTAGGAGATAAGCGACTAACCTCGACCGGGAAATTTCTGGGCACGCCGGAATACATGAGCCCCGAGCAGATCGCGATGCCGAAGACGATCGACGCCCGAAGCGACATCTACTCCATGGGGATCGTGCTTTTCGAATTGCTGACCGGCAGGGTCCCGTTCACCGGGGAAACCGATTATGCGATCTGTCAATCGCAGGTCAACGACAAACTCCCTGACATTGGGCCTTTCAATTCCTCCGTTTCCACTGGCCTTGAGGACATCGTTAAGACCGCGCTCCAGAAAGACCCGGTGGATCGATACCAGACATGCAAGGAGTTTCTCCATTCCTTGGAGCAATTCGAGCAGAGTCAGCCCTTTCACAGCATACGTCCGACTCGGGTGGCGAGCGTTCTGGCAGGCCGCCTTGAGCTCGAGCGGCGCCTTGGTCAGCTCGGTGTGAGCATAGGAGGACGTCAGCGCCCGTGGATGCGACCTCGGCTCCTCATCACGCCAGCGGCGCTGCTGATCTTGATTGGGCTTGGTTGGTTTCTCTACGTCCGGCCTCGCATCGCAGTGCAGTCCGAGCCGACGGCCGAATCTCAGGTCACGGGGAAGCCTCGTGAGAAGGCCGAAATGACTGCTGAACACCTCTTAGCGACGCTGTCCGACGAGGAACTTCACTCGCTGCAAACGGGTCCTATTCTAAGTCCAAGTGGGAACAGCATAGCGTACGAGATCAAGCTTGCTAACCAGTTCTATGTCGTCATAAACGGCGTTAGAGGCCCGGCCTGCGACCAGGTGGCACTCTCTGAAGACCACGCATTCAGTGAAGACGGAAGTAAATTCGCTTATTGCGCAGTACAAGGAGGGCGATATGTAATCGTGGTGAATAGCCAGATCACTCGCGAGTATGAAATTGATCCCGGCGGAAAACAGAGTTCCATCTCCTGGTTTCCTCCACAGTTCAGCCCGCACGGCGAGACCTTGCTATACGTCGCGTTGAAGGGTGTCAAGTTTTGCGCAGTTGCGGGAGGCTGGGAGGGGCCAACTTTCGACTTCATCAATAACCCCCAGTTCTCCTCACACGGAACCATCATTGCGTACATCGCTGAACAAAATCAGAAGTCTTTTGTCGTTGTTGGGGACGGGACGGAAGCCCCGTATGACGATATTGGTGCCTTTGCTATTAGTAGAGGAGGCAGCAAGGTAGCCTACATCGCCACTGAGAAGATCGCCGGGCCACCTCGTAAACAAAAGCAATTCGTTGTTTCCGGTGAGTGGCGAAGCCCAACGTATGTTTCGGAGTGGCCCTACGATGCCCTCTCAGGCCTAGCGCTTAGCTCTGACGGCGACGAGTTGATGTATTCCGTCAAGAAAGGTAAGACACCCTACGTAGTTCTCCATGGGAAGCACGAAGCCGAATATGAAGGTGTACGATACGCCCTCCTCAGCCCTGATGGAAACAGCTGTGCTTTTTCCACGGAGCGGGACGGGAAGTATTCGATCGTGGTCAACGGCAGGCCGGGGCGGGCGTCCGATGACTTTGTTGCTCCGCTTGAATTCAGCGCCGATTCAAGCCGCTTAGCATGTCCCGCCAAGGCTGGTAACAAAGTCGTGCTTGTGTGCGGCGATAGGCGCGGGCCGGAGTACGATTTGTCGGTTCCAGTTGTTAGGTTCGGCCCCGATTGCGCTGATATCGGATACACTGCCTGGATTGGCAACGAGCTTTGGTGGAAGACTCTCGATCTGCGTTAGCCCCGCGCAAGGAGCTAGGAATGGCCACAGATGTAAATGCAATAAAAGATCAGTTCGCTCGATTTCTTGACGCCAAGGATTCCGCAACCTCTAAGACAATGGCGGAATACTATCTCAAGACCGCGGCCATTCTCAAAACCAAAGACATCGATGCGCCAAAGAACGCTAAGCTTTGGATTCGGAATTGTCTAAAGCGATTGTTTCTTGGAATCGGATGCGAGCTTCTTATCAGAGCCTTCTATTTGAGGGAAGGCTACTGCATAAACAAGCCTAAGAAGGGCTCCGGCGTAAAGGCTACACCCATGCACAAAGTTCGAGAAACAAAGAAGAGTGATTTTGATCATCGAAATACTTATACGCTTGCGCCGCTGATCGACCACCTTAAGGCTGTGCACCAGTTTCAAAGCCATAGCAAGATCGAACACGCGTTTAGAATTGCCGCCGTATTTCGAAACAAAGAGGGCCATCTGACTATCCCCACCCACAAGTTCGATCCCCAGGACTATCGCGACATTGAGACCGGCCTGAGGTGCTTCTATCAGGAGGCATTCAGCCAACAGCTCACCTTTCGAATATCCATGAAGCCAAGACAACGAGGAGTATTCAAGATCGCTCGGGTCCGCGTTGATAGGCGCGCCAAACAGACTAATATCGCCGAGCCTCCGACGCAGAGCTAACAAGTTCCCTTCCGCTGTGTTCCGACCGCAATGAGTCCGCTGATTCTGCTGACTACTGCTATACTTGCTTTCCTAGATTCCAAAGACTGAACTCTTATGGTAGATCTCCAGCACATCCGAAATTTCTCGATCATCGCTCATATCGATCACGGCAAGAGCACTCTCGCCGACCGCCTGCTTGAAGTCACCGGAGCGCTCTCTCGCCGCGAGATGTCTGAACAGGTCCTCGACGCGATGGATCTCGAACGCGAACGCGGCATCACCATCAAAGCCCACGCTGTCAGGCTCGACTACACCGCGCGCGACGGCCAGCAGTATGTGCTCAACTTGATCGACACCCCGGGTCACGTTGATTTTTCCTACGAAGTATCACGGTCGCTTTCGGCGTGCGAGGGCGCGTTGCTGGTCGTGGATGCGTCGCAGGGGGTCGAAGCCCAGACGCTTGCGAACACCTATCTGGCGCTCGATCACAACCTCCATTTGATTCCGGTGATAAACAAGATCGATCTGCCGGGCGCTGAACCCGAACGCGTTCGAGAAGAGATCGAGCAGACGATCGGACTCGATACCCACAACGCGTTGATGATCTCAGCCAAGATGGGAACCGGGATCGACGAAGTCCTCGAAGCGATCGTGCGCGAGGTCCCGCCACCCGCCGGAAGCAAATCCGAGCCCCTCAAAGCCTTGATCTTCGATTCATGGTTTGACAGCTATCGCGGCGTGGTCGTGTTGATGCGGGTGATTGATGGGGTCATTCGTCCGGGCATGCGGGTTCGGCTGATGGACGCGGAAAAGGAATATGAAGTAGACGCGCTGGGAGTGCTAACACCAAAGCCGCGGGTGATCGATGAACTGGGCGCGGGAGAAGTAGGATTTTTCACCGCTCAGATCAAGACCGTCAGCGACGTCGAGATAGGCGACACGGTGACCGAAGCCGCGCGTCAGACTCTCACCCCGTTTCCGGGGTTCAAGCGAATCAAGCCGATGGTATTCGCCGGTCTGTACCCGATCGAGTCGAACAAATACGAAGAGCTTCGCGACGCGCTGGACAAGCTGCGGCTGAACGATTCGTCGTTCTTCTACGAACCCGAAGCCTCCGCCGCCCTCGGGTTTGGGTATCGTTGCGGGTTCCTCGGTCTGTTGCACATGGAGATAGTGCAGGAGCGGCTCGAGCGGGAATTCGATCTCGAGTTGATCACCACCGCGCCGACCGTGCGCTATCGAGTGACGACGACTGCCGGGGACGTCATGGAGATCGACAGTCCCGCGAAGCTTCCCGATCCCGGGAGAATCGAGATGATCGAAGAGCCGATCATCCGCGCGATGATAATGAGCCACGATGACTATGTTGGGCCGTTGTTCGCGCTGCTTGAAGAGAAGCGCGGCACTCAACTCGGCTTTGAGTATCTGACACCAAAGCGAGTGCTGCTGACTTATGAACTGCCGCTTGCCGAGATAATGCTCGACTTTTACGATCGTCTGAAATCGCTGTCTCGCGGCTACGCTTCGTTTGATTACGAGTTGACCGGCTATCGCAAAGGCGACCTGGTCAAGCTGGATATGCTGGTTGCTGAAGAGCCCGTAGATGCGTTGTCGCTGATCGTCCACCGCGAGTTCGCGTATACGCGGGGACGCTCACTGGTGGAAAAGATGCGCAAGCTCATCCCTCGGCAGTTGTTCGAGGTTCCGATTCAAGCCGCGATCGGCAGCAAGATAATCGCGCGCGAAACGGTAAAGGCGCTTGGCAAGAACGTCATTGCAAAGTGCTACGGCGGTGACATCACTCGAAAGCGCAAGCTGCTCGAGAAACAGAAGGAGGGCAAGAAACGCATGAAACGAGTAGGCAGAGTTGAGATTCCGCAGGAAGCGTTTCTTGCCGTCCTAAAGGTCGATGATTGACCCGAATTCCTGCGACTGCAGTGCTCGGGTCCCCCTTCCTGCCAGGCAATTTACCTTCGGGCAATGAGGGGCGCCGACGGCGGTCCGCCCCGCACTGGTCTATCAGCGATTGCCAAACACGCTCAACGAAGAGGCTGGCGAGCCCTTTCTATTTCTCCTCCAAAATCGATACGCCGCAACAGCAAGGGATCCCGAAACCAGCATCATCAGCCCGCCGGCATACAGCCACTTGTCACCGGGAGCCTGGTCCCACAGCATTTGCTCGCCCAACTCGAGGTTTAACTGTGAGCCAAGATGGTAGAGAGACCAACCGGTTCCCAGGAGAATCAGCGCGCAGAGCAACAGGATTTTCTCCGTTTTACCCATAACCACCTCCTTCATCATCGCGGCCGGGTTCGAACAGTCCGCGACACTTTTACTCGCTCAGTTTGAACACGAACGTGATTACTCCGGTCACCCGCACCGGCTGGCCGTTTAGGAGGGTTGGCTCAAATCGCCAACGTCTGGCTGCATCGAGGGCGGAACTAATAAGCATCGGATGGCCGTTTACGACTCGCGCAGATTCGACTCGACCCTCAGGCGAAATGATCACCTCGACCGATACCTCCCCCTTTAGTCCAATTCTCTTTGGCAACTCGGGATAAACCGGCACTATGCGCTCAATTGCCTTCCCCTGAAGCACGGTTGATGACACAGGGAGCGGTTTGCCTTTATCCACGGCGATGCGCTGAGGCTTCGGTAGATCAGGCGGTTTAGGCGGGTCACGGAAAACGTTGCCAGGACCTGCGCTGAGCCCAATCGCGGGCGGCATACCGGGTATGCCGGGCCGTCCGTCGCCGCCTGGTGCGTCGAGGCCGCCGTCTATTGTAATCCCCGTCGGGAGTTGATCCCGGAGAACAACTGGCCGTGGATTGGCCAGGTTGGTCATGATGTCATCGAGTGACTCAACACTCCGCGGATCCTTTGTTGGCGCCACGCTGGGCGGTCGACTATCGGGGGGCTTCTGCCTGCCTCCTCCGATTGGAAAGTAGATCTGCGGAGACAATGTGGTCCCAGTGTCGGCAAGGTTCGGCGTCGCCAGGAGAATCGAAAGTGCGAGCCCAACCGCTGCCGCCGACAGATAGACAATTGACGTGCACAGGAAGAACTTAGCTGTCCGGCTCCTGCTCTTCTGAGCGGTAGACACTACTAGAGTATCGAACATGGTTTTACCTCCGCGCAGTTCGACCGGTTCCTTACAAGGAGTTCGGAAGACACCGCACCTGGCACTCTATTGAATTGTTGGGCGCTCTCGGGAAACCACTAGGAAGAATCGAGGAAAGGGGCCAGTTGTCAGTAGTTCACTGCCCGTTCTCAACCGTAAACGAAATGCGACAATTGCCCCGGAATGTTCTCATCCGCTCACATCGACCTTCTCAACCAGCAGGATTATGCGAGTAGGGACCGGGTGGCCCGACACTGTTGCCGGCTGAAAAGTCCTGTTGCGCAGCGACCACCATAGCTGCTCGATCAAGTAAGGGTCCTGCGGAGCATCAATGACGTTGACCAGTCTTCCGCGCCCGTCCGAATCGACTTCAACCAGTGCGGACATCCCCTGGTTGCCGGCCTTCTGGTAAGCAATGTGGCTAAAGCTCACCAGCGCGCTGTTATCGAGTACCCGCGGCAGTTGGTAGTAATGTTCAGTGTCAATCGTAGCCGCGTCCTGAGGGAGATTGTTGTAGCTCTGATATTCGCGGTCTGAGCCGCTGATGATCGGGTATATAGCAGTCGCCTGCTCGCCCCGGGTTTCGCCAAGCGGAATCGGTCTGAAACTCGAAAACAGGGAAGCAAAAGACAGCAGCGAAATCACCAGTCCCGCGGCATAAGCAACCGGGCGCGGGTTCAGTTTCAACAACCACGCAAACAGCCCCTCGCTCAGGCTGATTTCTCCTCTCGCTCGCCTTGTTGCTTCGGTCATGATGTAGCTGCGAAGCTCACGAGGAACCTCGATCTGATCGGTTCTTCTCACAACGAGGGACACTTCTTCGATCTCAGCAAGTTGCCGGCGGCAACCGGCGCACGTCGAAAGGTGTTCTCGGTACCCGGCCGCTTCCTTCTCATCGAGCTGCCGGTCTATGTAAGCCGATGGTGTCAGTTCAAACTTCTTGCATTCCATAAAAACCCGACCTCGTGATCGTGAATCGTTTTGCGCGGACCGATGTCTTCCGGTCGCGGTTCACGGTTCACTCATCACTCTTCAAATAAGATCCTTCACGCGGCGGCGAAGTTCTTCGCGTCCGCGCGCAATGCGTGACTTAACGGTCCCGATTGAGATCAACAGCGTCGCTGCGATCTCCTCGTAAGATAGCTCTTCAATCTCTCGTAGCATCAGCGCGATCCGATATTCCTGTTTTATCTCGCCCAGCGCGCGCATTATGCAATGTTCCCGTTCGCTGGATATCGCCTCTGCTTCGGGCGACCTGCCAGGTCCGGGAAGCAGGTTACCAAGGGTCGTCTCGCCGGGCCCGCGCGTGATGTCCAGCGAGACTGTTTCGTCGCGATGGCGCCGGCGCCACCAGCGCTTCTGGTTCATCGCCTGGTTTATCGCGATGCGATAGATCCATGTCTTCAATCCCGCCTCGCCGCGGAAACGGCCCAGTCCCCGATAGACCTTCAAGAACGTCTCCTGGGCCGCATCGCGTGCCTCCTCTGCATCGCCCAGCAAGCGAAAGCACAAGGCATACACAGGCCGTTCGAAGTGAGCCACCAGTTCCTCGAATGCAGCGAGATCGCCAACGCGCAATCTGGATATCAGCCGTGCCTCAGGGAGGTTCTCTATCGCCCGGGCGTCGAGTTCCAGCCCGGCGAGAGTGGTTTGCTCCAGAGCGGCCATGTCTTGCGCTGACATTGAGTGGCACTCCTTCGATTAGCGCTGACCGGAGTGGGCCACCGCCCGACCCTATGAAGCCGAGCGCCGTATAGCTCCAAGCGGAGCGGGCAATGGCCCTTCACCTCACTTGTCGCTAATCTTAGACACCCTGTCCGGCCAGAATGTTCCGGCTGGTAGAACTTTAGCACAAAGCAAGCCGGCAATCACCGGTTAATCTATCCAGCCGGCGCTGGCGTTTCTTGACAGCCCGCGAGGCTGGCCGCTATGTTCTTCTTTGCTCTAATGGACGGTGCAGACATCCTTTCGGCTTTGCTCCAGTCACAGATCCAAGGAGGCTCTTAGCTTTGGCGAAAACACCAAAAAGGAAGAAGAAGGTCTCGGTTAAGGAGATGAAGTTCAGGCACGACCCGATGATCCGGTTCTACGAGAGAACGCAGGACTGGCTCCAGGAGAGAGGCCGGCCGATCGTAATCGCCATAGGAGTCGTCGCTGGGCTTGTTCTGCTTTACACCGCGGGCAGCTATTATTTCGACTATCGGAAGGCAAACGCAGAGACCGCTTTCTCCCAAGCCATCGAAAAGTTTAACGCGCCGGTTCAGGATCTATCCACACCAGCGACGACACCGCCTACAGGCAAGTACTACACCGACGAGCAAACCAAGTGGCGCGAATCGGGCGAGGCATTCGAGCACCTCGCCAATGACTACTCAAGCTATTACGGGGCCATTGGCCTTTACTATGCGGGGGCGTCTTACCTTCACATTGACCGAGACAAGGGCATAAGCCTGCTCGAACAAGTTGCCAAGAGGAACGATCACCCTACCTCCGATCTAGCGAAGCTCGCGCTGGCGGAAAACTACGCCGGCACCGGGGATAACGAGAAGGCCATCTTGCTCTATGACCAACTGCTGACTGCCGCACCGAATCTGAAACCGGCAGTAGAGGTGGGGCTGGGACGAATCTATGAAAAGACAGGCGACCTGGAAAAGGCCGTGGACGCTTACCTGGAGGCGGCCAAGCCCGACAGGTCCTCAGGGGCCGGGGCAGAAGCCGAAAAGCGACTGTCAGCCATCGCACCTGACCGTCTAAAAGACCTCCCTTCCCCATCCACCCTACCCGTCACACCGTGAGTGTGTCGCGCCGACCGGACTGATTCTCTTAAATGGAAAACCTGGCGCACACACTCCTGGGGCTCTCGTTCGCAAAGGGAGGACTGGAACGCGCCACTCCGCTTGCGACAACAGCGCTCGTAATTTCCTCCAATCTCCCGGATATTGATGTCTTCATGCGCCTCGAAGGCGGCACGGTGTCGTATCTCGAGTATCATCGCGGATTCACGCATGGGTTTGTTGGCCTTGCGGTTCTGGCGGCGGCATTGACATTGGTCCTGATGTTTATCGATCGCCGCATTCGATTACGCCGCGATCCGTTTAGGAGGCCTCTCCGGCCCGTTAGAATCTTCCTGCTTGCGTATCTCGGCGGGCTCGGCCACACGTTCATGGATTTCACAAACGTCTATGGCGTACATCCGCTGCTGCCGTTCAGCGGTCGCTGGTTCTATGGCGATCTCATTTTTATTGTCGATCCATGGATCTGGCTCATCCTCGGCTCCGCGGTTGTGTGGCTGACCACGACGGACGCTGCGCGAACATTCTTGTGGCTCGTGATAGGCACCATTACAGCTTTGATAGTCGCACTCGCGCTTCGACACCCCTACGATTCGCAGGCCTTAACGGTGCCATCCGCGGCGCGGGTGATATGGTTTGTTGGATTGGCTGTCATCGTCGCAGGCGCCCTGCTTCGCTGGCGTGCCGCCGGTGAACGGCTCGCCAGGTATGCGCTCTGTGTGCTTGCGCTTTATTACTGCGGGATCTGGATGGCCCATCAGTCGGCGATGAGAGAAGCTCAGAACTCGCTGAAGGTTGAAGGAGTTGTTTCGATGGCAGTCTGGCCTGCACCAGCTAACCCGTTCATATGGCAAGCGGCGGCAAAGACCAGCGACGCCGTCTACGCCAGGGATATCAATCTCTCAGATCGGCAGGGCCAATGGCGCGAACTGCCAACGCTGGACCCGAAGCTCGCGGAGGCGTTGCGCCGATCACACGACGGGCGAGTCTTTCTGGATTTCATGCGATACGGCGAGACAAGCACCGAGGAGCAACCAGACGGAATAACGATTGTTACGCTGCGCGATCTTCGCTTTAACTTGCGGATGCGGGTCGAGCTTGATCGAGAGATGAACGTGACGTCCGCTGAAGTGCTTTGGTTCTAAGCTGGGAACTCCTGCAGGTCGCGCATTAGTGTTGCCTCCGTCCTTACCACACCATAGAATTGAAGCTACCCCATGGAAATCGTCAGAATACGTCCCGGGCTCGTCCCCTACACGCTGTCCGCCGCAGTTGTGATGACTGTTGGGTCGACCTTGCTAAAGCAGGGTTGGCCGATCGCGGCCCTCGCGTGTTGGGCATTGCTCGCGCCAATGGTGGTGGCCGCCGTTTTCGACCGTATCGAGTTCGACGGGAAGACGATCCGTCATCGCGGTCCCCTGGCATTTCTCCTTACCAGCCTCTTCCGCATTCGCCGCGAGCTTTCGATATCCGACATCGAGGCCATCACAACCGAGACGACTCGTGTGAGCTTTGCGACTGGCGATGCACGAATCAGCTATCACACACGAATTGCCGGGGCCGGCGTTGACATTGTGGTTCGGTCGCACCGCTCGGCGTACGCGCAGTTCATCAAGTCGTTGTTTCGCGCGGTCGGCCCTCATAAGCTCGATCCTCGCTCGTCCGATATTTTCGAGTACTTCGAGACCGGCACGGCGCTAAAAGGCTCGCCCGTGCTCAAGAGCGATATAGCTGCCATGCCCTCACCGCTGCTTCGACGCATCGGCAATTCACTGAGGCTCGCCGGCAAGCTGGCACAGGCGTCCAGCTATTTCCGCGTCGCCTATGAAAAGGAGCCTCGCAACCCGCAACTGCTCTACGAGATGTCCCGGTTCTTCTACTCATCCGCGCAAAGGGAAGACACAAAACTGCTTCAGCGCTCTGATGCTTGCCTGAGACTGGCATCGCGGCTCGCGGGCAATCAACCGTATCTGCTCGAGAGAATCGGCGAAGCGTTCTTCGAGCGATTGGACTTCAAACGCGCGTCCGATTGTTTTCGCCGGGCGCTCCAGCTTGATCCCGCGCGCTTTCGCGCAAATGTAGGTTTGGCTGAGATCGCGCTTAGAGATGGAAAGCTCGCCCACGTAGCCCATTTCTACAGCGCGGCTTCTGCAAGCAGTGACGTCGCACTGGCTCGGATGGCGGGGCGTGAAGCCCGCTACTATGAACGCTTGATGGGGGACGACGAGTTTCTGGAAGGCGAGCTTCACAGAATACGGATCTCGAATCAGATCCGGTGGGCGCGACGGCTTGCAGCAATGACGTTCTTCGGCGCATGGCTGGTAGGCGGGATCGCCGGGCGATTCTCATCGATGGTCGAAGACTTCGGTTGGGCGATCATGGCTACTTCGGGGCTGATCTGGTGCGCGGCGATGTTCACGATGCGGTTCTTTCGGCGGCGCAGCGCATAGCCCGTCTTCTTTTCAATTCCAGTACTTCTCCTCGGACCTAATCTACTTTCCAATAACCCCGAGCGGCACAACCAATCGAAAGCGCGTGCCGTGGCCATCATCGACGGGACTCGTGAGTTCGACCGAGCCGGCAATCTCTACAATGCGCCGTTGCACGATCGCAAGACCCAGACCTGTGCCGCGCGATTTTGTCGAGTAGAACGGCTCGAAGACTCGCTGCTGAGAGTCTCTTGGAATCCCGGGACCGTCATCTGTCACCGTGAGAGTCAGCGTCGCTCCCGCAAGATTCGCCAAACGCGTACGCGGACCACCCTGCGCTGCGGCTTGGACAGTAGCCTCAATCTTCACCTCGCCGCTAGCCTCGGTTGCTTGCACTGCGTTCAAGACAATATTACTCAAGGCTTCCCGCATTGCTCCTGCCTGTTCGGCTGTGAGCATCATGTCGACGATCGATTCAACCCTCAGATCGACTCCGCGCTCTTTTGCTTCGGTGCCCGCCAGCGTGACGGTCGCGGTTATCAAGTCAGAAAGCTGCACCGCACGGGTGTCGGCATGACTGGGTCGTGAAAAGGCCAATAACTGCGATACCGTACGATTCAGGCGGTCGATCTCGCTGATGATCAAGCTCAGATCCTGATCGTAACTCAAGAGCGTTTGTTCCTCGCGCATCACCTGGGCAATGGACTTGATCGCTGAAAGCGGGTTCTTTACTTCGTGGGCGACCTGCGCAGCCATCTGTCCGAGCCCCGCGAGATGTTCCCTGTTGACGAGTTCACGCTCAAGCCGCACCTTCTCTTCTATGAGACGGCAGCTCTCGACTTCGACCGCGACCTGCGACGCAAGGACGTCGAGAATCGCACGCTTCTCTGAAGTCAGAGCGTGAGGCTCCGCCGCAATAAGCATCAACCCGACAAGCTCTGTCTCGCGCCTCAACGCGTAAGCAATACTGGCGCCGACCAGGAGGACGTCGTCATCAGTTTCAATTGCGTCCGCGTCCCACTCGACCATCTTTTCCGAAAGCCGCCGCTCGGGACTTCCGGCGGTCGTCGAACCGACCGGCAGCACTCGAACCATGGTCAGGTCGAGCCCGCGCCTGATTGTCTCTTCGGTATAGCGCACGAGCGAAGACAGTTCCCCAAACCCTTCAGCACCCGAGGACACCTGTCGCACCACGTCGCGATACAAACCGATCTCGCTGGTGAACAACCGATGTACCATTCGGTCGATCACCCTCACCAACGGGCTCGCGAGCGCCACCATCCCTAGGATGAGAATGACCTCGACCACGCCGGCAGTGATCTCGAATCGATCGACCAGAAACTGGTCCAGCCGTCTCACACCGTACGTGTAGACGGCGATGAACACGAGCGCGAACATCGCATACACCAGGCTGTCTTTGACGGCTACGTCAACCAGCTTGTAGCGATAGACGTGATATGCGACGAAGAAGATCGGAAACAGCGACGATAGAATGAACAGTATCCACGGAACGTCGTTTGGGCCCGTACGCAGGAGCGCGACGACCACGAACTCGAATATTCCGTTCAACACGAGAAGCACCGCAAGTCGCTTGAAGAACGCTCGTTCGCGCAAGGCCCGCGGGTTGAGCCGGTCCTTGATCGACCAGTCAAGCACCGCCGACGAGATCATAACCAGCAGATACCAGATCGAGTACGGAATCAGCAGCACACGCAGCTTCAAAAAGTAGGGATGATAACTGCCGGTGGTGATCTTGTAGACTGCGAACGGCAAGAAGATCATCGGCAGATAGAGCGCCGCGCCGATGAGCCTCACCGCGCGCGGCTTGAGAGTCTGATAGTCGTCGAGCGAGGCCCAAAACCCTACGTGGGCGTGAAGCAGCGCCGCGGGAAGCAAAGCAACACCGGTCATCGCAAGCGTGTCCCATGCCCGCAACAACCCTGTGAGCCGCGATGCGCCGAGCAGCAGCTCGTGAAAAGTGATGAACAGATTTCCGAGGAACCAGACGCCAAGACAGAGGTTGAGAATGGTAATCAGCTGAACCGGCTGGGTGAGCTTCTCACGCGAACCGAGCTTGCGGTTCCAGATCAGCCACGCGATGTAGAGGTGAAGCGTTGCGCCGGTAGCGAATCCGACCAGCTTGAGGATCTGAATGGGAGACATTGATTTAGAGAGAAGAAGGCGCCGGTTACCACGCGCAAAGAGGTTTCCCCGCTAATCAACGACCGCCAACAATCCGAGCGCTTTATTCCCGGTTGCGTCGATTCACCCCCTGGAAAAGCGCTGGGCGTCACTGCTCGCATAGGCCGCAACTGCGTTGTCTGCCGCAGCGTTTGACCTGAGCTGGTCGATGACTGCGCCCAAGCGTCTCGCCGGTATCGCACAGGTCAGCTCATTGTTGGACATACCGGTCCGCACTCGACTCAGCATGCAGCCAACGCTGACGGCAACGAGGTTCTCTTCCTTCGCCATCGGGACGATGTGGCATTGCGGCTTGCCTTCAAAGCGAAGCTCGGGAACCGCGTCCGAAAGCAACATTGCCTGCTTGGGGTTGAGCCGAAGAAAAACAACATCGGGGTCAATCGTTGTGTCCGCCAGCGGCCCGTAAGTGATAAACGCAGGGCGCTCTTTGACGACGGGGATCTTCGGCACGACATCCATCGTCACCCATCCTGATTCGAGAAGCGCGGCGACATCGGAATTCCCTGCAACTTCGTCGAGTGTTTTCAACCCGTGAGTGAGGCTGCCAACGCTGCAGTTGCCGTGATCTTCCGGCTCGGTCGTGAACGTACGTGCGGCAGCTTCGATCCAGAACACGCAACCCGCAGGTACCCGACCGGTACGTCCATCGGGCATTGGGTCAGGCATAGACGAGTCAAACGGCTTGACGCCCGCGGGCGCTTCGGTCGAGAAGCTGATCGCCAACGGCGGCGTTTGGAGTTTCAATAACGAACCAAGTTCATCTGCTGATGCTGTCCAATTCATTTTGACTAAGCCCTTCCTGGATAGTTGTTGATGCTTAGATGATTCCGCGATCTAAACTAACAAATCGCGGCGAGCCTATGAGCCTTCTTCGTAGAGGTCGTGAGCAAAAAGCACAGCAAGTAATCGCCACATCAACCTACCACGCACCGGTGTATCTGCCGCGCCGGAACCGTAAGCGAACCGATGATCAAGGCGGCGGCAATGTAAATCAAGTTTCACAATACCTTCATCTAATCCACCGAAGAAGCGCGGTGCATTATCCGAAGTTTCCGGCTTTGATTCCGGGTTGTCAACTTTAGCTGACACTTTGGCGGGTTCCTACGAAATTAAATCCTGGAGAGGAAAAGGAGGTTAGCGCTGAAACTCAATCGCTCTGCGTTGAGTTCCTATTTATCCTATTTATCCCTGGATCAGCGATCGGAAAACAGGGTGTCGCTCAAAATCTTTCTTGCAATTCGCTCTCGGTCATCCAGCCGCCTGACCTTTCGCCGGCGGTCGGTTCCTTCGTTGTCGATCCAGGTTATTCCCCCGATCACTATCAGGGTATCCGCCGTGTAGCGGACCGAGCGCCGACGTTCCTGTTTGCGGCGCTCATGTTTGTTGCGTTTCTCGACTCGTCTCGCAGAAGACATCTATCGCCTCGTTGTCGGGATATACGCGTCCCGGCGCTCGATCCAAGGGTCTGGACCTGTATCAGTGAAAGACCTATTGGAACGGTGTTTTCACCTCGTGGCCAAAACAATTTCAAAACGGGCGCCGGTTACGCCTGGCGCGCGTCTTCAACAATCGCCAGCCGGCGAAAGAACGTCGCGCTGCCCGCTGATTCACCGCCGGATTCCGCCGCCTGAACATCAACACACCCGAGGCCGTTCAGCTCCCGCGCCGGCGAGCTGCCGATCGCGGCCAGCGCAGCCTCGTCTTCGCTGCTGAAGACTTCTTCCCTAATCGCGGCAGCTTCACCGGAGATCAACTCAATTCTCTCGAGAACCCGGTCGCGATCGGCTCGCATCCCCTCGAGCTTGAGCACCAGACGGTGTATCTCGGTCTGCCGCTCTTCAACATCGCGATTGAGCAGGAACTCCTCCTCCTCGAAGCTTGCGGCGCGCCGGTAGAGCGCGGCAACCTGGTCTTCGAGCGCTTCGGCCATTTGGTCGAGCATTCTCAACTTCATACCGGTCTGCGAACTCTGATCGCAGGCACTCTCCGTGATGTCATCAAGAACCGTCATGTATCCTCCCTATAGCGCCGCCGATCGTACCGGGAACGCTGCGATTCGCAACGCGGATGCATTCCTCCGGCGCGCGAATTTGTCTTGATACATACGCTGGTCGGCAACCTCCATTAGCTCGTCTATTGCAGTGCCGTCCTGCCCGTAGGTTGCGTGGCCAATCGAAATACCGATGCGTGCCACGCGTCCCGGCCTTACTTCGTAGGCAAAGTTGTCTACCGCAGACTGAAGACGAGTTTTCATCTCCAGCACCATATCGGGTGTCACGCGATGCAGCACGGCCACGAACTCATCACCCGCGTATCGGATCAGCGTATCCCCCGAACGAACCTGAGAGCGCGAGACTTGTGCAACCCGCCTCAATATCTCGTCGCCGACGTGGTGGCCAAATGTATCGTTGATCTTCTTAAACCCGTCCAGATCCATCATCATCAACACCAGTGCATAACCGTGCCGCTCGGATCTGCTTCGTTCCTGATCGAAGAAGCTGTACATGTACCGCGAGTTTGGCAGCCCGGTCAGATTATCGGTGAGGGCTGATTCCTGAGTCCTCTCGAACGCCAGCGCATTATGAACTGCCGTGGCAGTATGATGCGAAATGGTCTCGAGAAGTCGTACTTCATCCGCCGTGTATCCTCGGTCCTCCTCACAGTATAGCGCGAGGGTTCCGACCAGTCCGCCGTCGTGCTCGAGGGGGAATATCGCAGTAGAACGATAGGCAGCGGCAGCCGGCCCAAGCGGTCGCTGCAGATCGGCGAGTGGGCTCCCTCCAATCAACACCTGCCGATGCTCGGCGACCCACCCCGCGCCACCCTCGGCCATTCCCATCTCCATGCCTTTGAGCGCCTCCGCGTTCTTGCCTATAACATATGCCGCACGAAGCTTGCTCTCTTCAGCCAGGTAGATCACCAGGGTGGTGAAGTCTGCAATGTTCTCGAGTTTAGTGGCCACGATTGGCAATATCTCTGAGAGCTTTAGAGTCGATCCGAGCGTCTGCGAAATCTCATACAGTGAGAGCACCTCCCGTTGCGCCGCCCCTATGTCGCGCAATGCCTTTTCGGTTGGCGTCCGCGGCGCAAGCCCAAAGCGAGGCTCAAAGAGCCGACCTGTTGAAACGCGTTCGACGCCCAAAAGCGCCACGGGGCGGACGTCCAGCGCAGGGAGTGTGCCTTCGATTGAATCGATGATTTCAAAGAATACCTCGAGCAACACCGGGTCGAACGTGCGCCCCTGCTCACCACGCATCAACTCGAGTGCTTCATCGCGAGTGTAGCGCGGACGATGTGGGCGATTCGTAGTAAGCGCCTCGTAGCAATCGACAATCGTGAGTATCCGTGCGCCGAAAGGAATATCCTCCCCTTTCAAGCCGCTCGGGTATCCTGTGCCGTCATACCTCTCGTGATGGTGTTTTACTATCGGGACGACTTCGTAGGGAAACTCGACATTGCTCAGTATGTCCGCTCCGACTACCGGATGAATCATGACTTTTGAATACTCGGCGGCGGTTAGTTTGCCCGGTTTGTTCAAGATATACTCGGGCACTGCAAGCTTGCCTATATCGTGCAGCAAGGCTGCAGCTTTCAACCCTTCCATCTGGTTCTCGGGGTAAGCCACCGCCCGGGCAAGCCCTTCGGCCAGAGTCCGAACTCGCAGTATGTGGCCCCGCGACAGATCATCCTTCGCATCGATAGCCATTGTCAGCGACTCGATGGTTGCCAGGTGCAGCTTGGTCAGCTCTTCGATATGCTTGTCTGATGCTTCGACCCTCCCCAGATAACTTCGGTAGGCGACGTATGTCAGCAGCAGAATGGGGAAAGCGACCACGAACAGGTAAAACCCAAAGGTAGCCATCGCCTTGCTGATCACACCGGCTGCCAGCGCACCGATGAAGAAGGCCGGCGAGGTCCACACATAATTCTCAGTCCAGGTCTTAATCACGTTGCGGTCGCGATACAGCGCCACTACGGTCGCCGCTATACTGCTATTGATCAGATAATTCGCCACCGTAATCACGCCGATTGCCAAAGCGAGCTCGTGAAGTCGATCGCTTCCGATCAGCAGCTGGTCAAGCGGACCAAAGAGTCTCACCGAGAGCAGCGAAGCACTGAGCACGGCGATGTTCATTGCCCCCATGTTGATCAGCGGAGTGGTGCGGTGCGTCTTGCGGCTCCCACGCGCGGACCTCGCGAGTCCGTCTATAGATGCCAGGACAGTCGCAGCCCACGGGCCAAGCATCAAGATCGCAATGCAAACAAACACATCGGTTAAGGTGATCTTGCTGCGCACGCCTGGAATCCAAACTTCGGCTCGCCAGCACAACAACATTGTGAGCGCGAGAACCAGCATCCACTCGAGGCGTACGGGATCGAGGTGAAGTCGGTAGATTGAATAGACAAGAGCAACCGTTCCGGTCACCGACACGATCGCGTTGAACGTTCTTGCCTTTAGATTAATCGCTTGCTTCACCTGTTCCTCAAACACAAAAAACGGGCTAACCGCCGAGTCGCTCGAATCGGGCAGATAGGGAGCCTTGCCTTTCAAGATTGCATCGCGGGGACTACCGCGAAGCAGCGCGCCTCGCGCACCCGCGCACTAAACACCATTCAATGCGTGTGCCGCGTAGGCCAGGTAACCCCAAACCACTTATGGGACTTTGAATATTGCAGTTAGGACCTGAGGCCAAAAGACCTACCTCTTATATGGCAAGACGCCACAGTCAAACTGGCGATCAAGTCTTCTCCGGTTCATTCAGATTGACCGGGATGTCATTGCGAAGTAGCGGGAAGGCCGAAGTGAGATTGCGAAACCTCGTCTTATGCGTCCTTTCCGTATTCACGAAGAGGTGAATCGTAGATGAGATTTGATTGCTGGGAGAGATGCGAACGCCAGCCTTCAGTTTCCCCGCCGCAGGCCTGCCCAGAAGTCTGACTGCTCGTAGTCCCGATCCACGCCCTCATAGCGAGCCGATATGTCGCTCTCTTCGAGCACGTGTCCCTGAAGCCATATGTTCGCGGTGATCTCTGCCCCTATCCTGAGATCCCCGCGCAAGGCTCGGCGGTTGACGAGGACCTCCATGCGAATCACGGCTGCATCAACATGGATCCAAACAAGATCGGCCGCGGTTACGGGGTTTCGAACGTCGCGCCAGGACAGCACGCGCCCGCTGACCACATAGTCGTTTTCGCAAGCTTTATCGGCAAATCCCTCAAGGCGCTCGGCCAATTCAAATCGATAAGCGGGCGCATCGGTTGTCTTCCTGGTCTCCGGGCTCGGTTGTACGCTGGCGGCATAGGCGATACCCGCCAGCGCAACGTGCAGATGCGATTCGCGGAAGACGGCTTCATCAAGCTCGGTGAGATTTTGAAGCTCGAAAACAACTTCGGGCGCTCCCGGCACTCCGCCGCGCACTATCGCTTCGCCGTCTTCGTCGTACTCTACAAGCTCCCAGGGAAGAATGGTGCGAACATAGCGGCTGCGAAAGGCCGGACGGCAATCGGCGTAGTAGAGGTCAGCCCCGTTTTCGTACAGTATTGACCAAACCTCCAGCCCATCTCCGAGCTTCCAACACCGGCCGTGCAGCGCTGCTTCTCCGCGCTGCGCTCGGGTCCGCAGGCCGTTGGTCTCAACGTATTCAACCAGGAGGTTATACGAATGCTCGTCCGCAACCTCAAAACCGATGGCCTCAAACAATTCGGCCATAACAGCACCGTCAGGCGGTTCTTGTTCGGGCGGTTGTTCGGCGATTGGCTTACTCATGGGCAGGGGAACATGATAGGTGATAACTTCGGATCAGATACCACCAACATCGTGTGTCATTTCTTAGTTTCTTCCCCGATTTCGGCATTCAACGTGTACTCGCGGCCGTCGCGCACGATCCGAATAGCGACCTTCGTCCCGGGAGCCTTGCTCGCGATGATTCGATTGAACTGAACTGCCGCCGTAATTGGTTGGTCATCAACCGTGGTAATCAAATCATCCTTACGAAAACCGGCTCGGGCGCCGGGCGTCGCTCGCTCGGCGCGGACTACACGCACACCCTTTGCATCCGGGGGAAGCTTCAACAGCCCCCGCACATCGGCGTCGACGTCCTGGGTCTCGAGACCAAGGAACCCTCGAGTTACCCGTCCGCGGTCGATCAGTTGGGACAGAATCGATTTCAGGGTGTTGATGGGAATCGCAAAGCTCAAGCCCTGCGTGCGTTCCAGCACGAGCGTGTTGATGCCAACGATCTTTCCTTGAGCGTTGAGGAGTGGACCGCCTGAGTTGCCCGGATTTATCGCGGCATCCGTCTGGAGAAAATCGTCGAACTGACCACCAAACCCCGTCCGCCCCTTCGCGCTTACGATGCCAAGCGTGACCGTGTGATCCAGCCCCAGCGGATTGCCAATCGCAATCACCCATTCACCCACACGCAGTGAATCACTATCGCCAAGATCGGCAACCGGAAGCTGCGCCCCGTTTGGTACTATCTCAAGCAGAGCGATGTCGGTCGCCTCATCATAGCCCTTGATCGATGCCGGGAACTGCCGGCCGTCGTGCAGTGTCACCGTGACGCTATTGACAAGTTTCGGTGCGCTTTTCGGCTCGACACCGCGCTGGCTGGAACCGCGGCGCGGCTCAGCATTAGAGATGAGGTGAAAATTAGTAGCGATGAACCCACGCTTATCGATGATAAACCCGCTGCCTAGGTTCTCGCCGCCGTCGGAACTGGAACGTACGTTGACGACTACTTCGTTGACTCGCTCAGCGATTGTTGGGACGTCGAGCAAGACAGTCTTGCCCTGAGATGCGGACGCCGGGTTTTGAGCGCGGTCTTCGACTCGCGCCGGCCCCCCGTCCGAATGAGGCCGCGCGGCTAGCGAGGAAGAGCATGTTGCGATGAGCGCAAAAAGTGCCAGCAAGGTTGCTTTTATTTGTTTAGTCATTACCTTGACCTGAGCGAGTGGGTTCGTCGCGCTTCTCAGCCGCGGGCGCACGCGATCGCACGCCTCGAACGTTTCGGGAGGGCCCGTATCCGGGCCGTTGGCCGGAGCGGACCATCTCCGCGAACAAGTCGATGTCATAGTCACATTCGCGCGACATCTCTTCGCGAATGGCGTGAAGCTCTTCCAGGAATCTCGGCTTTCGATACATAACGATGATGCGTGATGAGTACAGCGATGGGTAATGCGTGACCGTACTTCTTTTTCGGTCACGAATCACCCCTCAACTGTCACTTCTCAGAATTCCGCATTAATCAAAAACTCCGGTGTCACGATCATTGGCACAAAGAACCCGGCGATCGTGTTGAACAATTGCACACGCGATTGGCGGTGCACGTTCGCAATATAGCCAAAGTCCCAGGTGACCAGAAAATCAGCCTTGTTCACAGATGCGATTGCCACATGCAGAGCGTCCGCCATGTATTTGCGATGAAAAATGCCTCGCGATACGTATCCTTCGGCCAGTATCGCAGCCTCCTCGCTGATCTCAAACATAGGCACGTCGCGTATCAAATTCAAATACGCTGCTCGCCGCGGCTCTTCGGTCCGCTCGAGCTCACGGACAACCAGCGGCGAAATGTAAGATGCATAATCGCCGAGTTCGTGCTCCCACCATCGGATCGTCAAGTCACGCCTGAATGGTTCTCCGTTATCCAGATACGCGCCAACGATGGATGTCTCAATATAGAGGCTCTTCTTCATAGCCGCGTGAGAATTCTACCACAGGCGTACCTTAGAGTTTATTCCTTGGCGATTGATTCTAATTACTGCCCGAAGAGGCGACACAGACGTTGGCTAGAGCTCTCAGTCTGTGTCCGGCGGTTCGCTAGCACCGGGCCAACCGGCCTGACACAGACTCGACTCTAACCCCCTCACTGCTTGGTCGGAGCGGGTGTATGCGGTTGAAGCGCAAGCAGCGCGCGATTGAAGTCAATGGTGAGTCTGAAATGGCGCAGGAAATCACCTCCGAGAATGCCACTCTGCTCAAAGCCTGATGTCTCGTTGATCGCGCCAAAATCCAACACGAGCGCACGAAGATTGCTCTGCAGTTGGTCGGCTACCCGACAATTGCGAATAAAGAGCAGTCTTACGTTCTCGGTTACCCCCGCGGCCCCAATTACGCTGGTCGTTTGTCCTTTGATAATCTGATCGCTCATGTTGAGACGTTCGACCGCGGCCTCCGAGATGACAGTCGAGCTTGCGCCCGAGTCCAGTATGGCGTTGACGAACGGGTTGCCGTCGAATTCGGTTTCGACGCTAATCAGCCCGTTCTGTGTTGTACGAAACGGCACGAGGGTTACCCCAGGAATATCCGCCAGGGGAGCAGAGCTATTGTCGCTTCGATCCAGGCGTATGAGCTTTCCCTTGTAATCCAACTCGGTTAGAAAGTGCGACAGAACCGACAGACCGATGAAGCCGTCGGCTTTCTCCTCAGCGGGGCGATCCTTTTCTCCATGAAAGGGGCGGACGAAGCACGGAATCATCCTCACCTTTGCCTCGCCGATCTGAAGCGATTTGATGAGCCCGTACACGATCTGGAACTTGCCGGTACCGCCGACCCCTTGAGACTTTCCGCCTCTTGCGATCTCAGTAACTCCAAAGCGCTTCGCAGCATCTTTTGAGATCACCGTGAACCCGGACCCGGTGTCTATCACAAAAATTGAGTCGCGCCCGTTGATCTTCACGCGCACATACGGCCGCCGGTCATTTCCGAGTTGAAACGGAACCTCGGTGACAGCGGCGCCGCTTACCTGGTGGACCCTCAGTCCGGCGAGCTGGCGGTAGAACTGAATCAGTCCGCGGATCCGGTCGCGGCGCTCGGCGTCGCTGGGAGGTGAAATCTCAAGAAAGAGCGCATAGGCATCGGCTGCTTCCTTGAAATCCTCAAGCCTCGAAGATGATCGAGCGTACGTCACCAGGTAGTCAGGCTCATCCGGATCGAGGTTGTGAGCGTAATAAGACTTCGAACGGGCATCCTTTGGCCGGCCTTCATAGTAATCGATTTCCGCCGCACCGCCGTAAGCGAGGGCCTCTTTTGGATCCAGATCCAACGATTGCTGCAACTCACCAACCGCTGCCCGAATGAAGCCAGACCGCAGCAGCGATACCCCGGCAAGCGCGTGGGCACGAGCATTGTTGGCGTCGACGCCGAGAACTTCCTTGCTCTGTTGGAAACAAGGAGGGTAATTCTGCATCTTTAGATAAGCGAAGCTCGCGCCGAGTCGTGCCCGGTTATCGTGCGCGTCTGCTTCGATCATCGAGAGGTAGATCTTTAGGGCGATGTCGTACTTGCCGGCTCGAAGAGCTTTTCTCGCCTCGCGATCGAGCCTGTCGTTTGCTTCTTTTACTGCTTTGGCGTCGCTGGCCTCTTGTTGACAATCCGTCGCGCGCACGGGTGGAGCGATCGTCACGGACAATATGAGAGCAACGATCAGCAGGAGGTAACCGGCCGGTCGAACCGTTCGGTCTTGCATCAAGGATCTCTTTCCACTGTAGACCTTCATTTGAGAACCTCTCCCGTCTTCGTGTACCACAAGAGCAAGTCGAGTTCGTCGAAGTCAATCCCTATCGAGTCCGCGAAGCGCTTTAGCTTTTCTTCGGTCGCCAGATAGCCATTCCTGGTTGAGGGCGGCTTCGGGCTTTCGATAACCTCAAACTCCGCGAGCCGTGTTAGGACGTGCTTGTCCAGTATCGCATATCCGCGATAGCCGATGTTGCGCAAGAAATGACTTGCTTCCTTGTAGCCAATGCCGCGGACGCTTCGATTGGCGGCCAGGAAGTCACGACGCTCATCGGCAAGCGTGTGACCCCTGAGAGCTTCCTGCAGCCGAAGACCGCAGTATTCCCGGAGATACTCGCGAGTCTCGTACACGTAAGCTCCGCGATTATTCGGGAATCTATGCCGTCCCACAAGCGCGCGCTGAATTTCCAGCGCCGTGCCGTTCATCAGTACGGGTCGAACACCCTCGACAGAGCGCAAACCCATTCGCGCACTGGCGCCCGCCGTGAAGATGCAGAAAGTCAGTTCTTCAAAGAGCGTCTCGGGGGTACCAATCCGTCCCACTCTCGCGAACTCGTCCAATCTGTCTCTGATTTCTCGGCGCTTAGCGACATAAACTCGCTTAAGCTCTCTTACGGTCAAGCAGGTTGCTTTCTGGGCACGTAGCAGACGGTAGGATTGTAAAGCGCCCCACCTTGAAAGTCAACGACAGCGACACACAATACGCGACCGCGACTCCTATCTCGACATCAAACCAAACCAACGGTAATTGGCCCGCAAAACCCCGCGTTGGCCCACGACTCGCCTGTGGTAGAATCTGTCCGCGATGCGATCAACTGACGAGACTCCGCTGTCGAAAAGTCTCCGGGTGTGCGTCGCGGTAGTGGTCTGTTCAGCAATCGTGTCAGGCGTAACCCCTCGACCACGGCAATCAACCCGAACGAATTCTCATCCGGCGCAACGCACGAACTCGAACGGACACGCCGCGACCCTCGCACAAACCAAACAATCGCAAGATCCAATCTCGCTCGGTCAGATCAACTCAAGGGCCGACTTCGACCTGCTTGCCCGGGTTTACTATCGAGGCCGCTTCCACGCGCTGCCTCACGCGATGTTCGTAATCGACCGACGTTCGCGCAATCGTGTTTACTATGTCAATTCTCGCCTGTTCCAGTTCCACAAAGACTTTGTGAACGCCACTTATCTCTCACTGGAACGCGGTCGCACATTCTATGATAATAATTACTTGAAGCCGGATCGCAGGTTCATACTTGGCACAATCGCCCATCAAACGACGACTGATAAGTTCACGTTTGAGTTTTGGGAAGGGGACAAGGTCTCAGGCCGTCTGTTGAGTGAGACAGTCGGAGCCCTTCAACACAGCTTCTTTGCGCCGCTTTACTTCAAACCAAACTCATTGGCGCAAGAAGAAACCGCCGAAGAACTGAACAAGACGGACACTCATGTGCCTATGCTGGCGGCGAGCGAGTTTTCCCTAAACCAACAGTATCAGCCGCTAAATCTCGGCGCGGGAATCGGACAGCTTCGAATAATCGATCGCGTTACTGAGGACACGGTCATCGATCGCAACCAAATCGTCATTTTCAAGGAAGTCCCCATTCATCTGACACCGCTGTCAGGGATCATCACGACCGAGGCTGCCTCACCGTTGTCACACGTCAACATGCTTGCCAAGTCGTGGGCGATTCCAAACGCGACAATCAAGAACGCAGACAAGCTTTTCAAAGCATTGGAAGGCAAATACGTTCGCCTCGAGGTGAGCGAGAACGATTATTCGCTTTCTCCCGCCGATTCGCGCGAGGTCGGTGAACGCAATCGGCAATGGATAAAACGCGCCGATCTGGTCACGCCACACGCCGATCTAAACTACGACCGGCTTACCGATCTCAGGCTCCAGCGAGAGCGTGATGCTGTGCGCTTTGGCGCGAAGTCCGCCAACCTCGGCGAGATCATTCACGCGAGGGTGCCCTGGCTCGCTGTTCCAGCCGGCTTCACGATCCCGTTTCGCTATTATCAAGCCTTCATTAGAAGCAATCATCTGGAAGGGCGCATTGCGGCGGCGGTGGAAGAGGATCGCTTTGTTCACGATCCGCGCTATCGCAAGCTGCGGCTGGAACAGGTTCGACGTTGGATTGTGGAGGGGGATATTGACGAGAGTTTCCGCCAGGCGGTGCTCAAAAAGACTCACAGCGAGTACGCTGGTATCGGGTTGTTCGTGCGAAGCTCGACCAACGCGGAAGACCTGCCGAACTTCAGCGGTGCGGGGCTCTACACTACCGTGCCCAACGTGCGCACCGATGACCAGCTAATGGATGCGATAAAAGTCGTTTGGGCGTCCGTTTGGAATTATGAGGCATATGAAGCCCGCGAGAGCTTTGGCATGAATCATTTTGGTGTCTACCCGGCGGTGCTGATCCAAACAGGCATCGACGCCGATAGCGCAGGCGTCGCAATCACCACTGACCCGTTCAACCCCGCGAACCGCGGGGCGGTGTTCGTCAACGCAAAACGCGGTCTGGGGATCAAGGTTGTAGAAGGTCGTCGAGTCGCTGAGCAGGTCATCTATCATCCAGCCTCGGGAGACATTCGCGTGCTCACCCACTCGGATGAAGACTCTATGCTTGTGTTCGATGAAAAGGGTGGCGTAAAAGACGTCACGGTCGAACAAAAGCGGCGTGTGCTGACCGATCGGCTTGTGAGGGGATTGGCTCGCGCAGCCCTTCAGATCAAGCGCATCTTCCGTGGCCGGGATCAAGACATTGAGTGGGTTTACAAAAAGGGCCGGCTCTACATCGTGCAGTCGCGGCCGTTCATCGACGGGAACTGACAGGGAAGAGTCTCTTTGCGTAGATGTCGATCTTGCGGTGGGAGCCTTGCTTCAGGACATTGACACAAGAAAATCTACGAGATCAATGTCTTCCCGCTTGGGAGCTTCGGCGGCGCCCTGTGGACCCATCTCTTTTTCCTGATCTCGCTGTTGCTGTTCTCTCATGTCACGACGCATTTCTCGTTGCAGTTGGTGAAAGCGCTGAACCTGATCGGCCGTGAGAACGCCGCGCACCTGCGAGCGCACATTCGAGTCCAGTCTGATCTTATCCGCTTGCGCACCTGCCAGCGCCTCGGTGGCCCGACGGACCTCTGATTCGTCATAGCTCTCGTTCATGATCGCGCGATCGAGAGCCTGCCGCGCCTGCCTTATGCGGCGTCCGGCCGCGATGACATCATCGTCGTGGCTGCGACGGATCTCCTGTATGCGCATCCGCTGGGCTGGAGTCAGTCCAATTGCCTGCATCACCCGTTGTTGCAATTGCTGTCGCTTAAGCGCATTGGGATTGAGAGGTCGATTGCGGCCCGGCTGCGGAACACCAAACGGCGCGTTGACTCCGCGCTGACCACCCGGCAGGCGGTTGTTGCGACGTACCTGGGCCTGCACCGAACCGTCAACCGACGCAATAGCCAGTGCCATCGCAACCAAGAGCGGGGCTGTGAGGAGTATCTTCATGTCTACACCACTCGAACCCGGATACTTTTTCCGAGGTTTAGACCCCTCGACAAGTGCGAAAGTCTGATTATTCTAGCATGAACCGACTTGTGCAAGGCGTAGACATGAAGCGTTTCACCGATCCTGGCGGTCACCTGCCGCTTAGCCAAAAGCTTTGTGTGAATTCCGCTCCTGGGGTTCACGTTCACTTCGGCGGGACCATTACAATTCTTAGGCCGATGAAGCCGAGCTTCATATCCGGAGCGTAGCTGTTGCGGAACGCGGAACGGCAATTGTCACCGCCGTCGTACCACGATCCGCCTCGAAACACACGCATGCTCTCATTGGCTCCGTCTTCCCAATCCCTGCCGTCTGTCGGTGCTCCGATATAGTTGTCATGCCAGGAATCGAGACACCACTCGGATACATTGCCGTGCATGTTGTTCAACCCAAATGCGTTCGGCGCGGCGGTGTTCCCGGCCGGGACTGGGTGTTTCCGGGTCACTCCCTTTGGCCCGGCGCCATACGGATAGTTCGCGTCGTAGTTGACTACTTCGGCGGTCAAGGTGTCGCCAAAATAGAACGGCGTTGTGGTACCCGCCCTGCAAGCGTATTCCCATTCCGCCTCAGTAGGCAGCCGGTATGTTCGCCCCGTCGCCTTCGACAACCGCTCACAGAATTCAACCCCTTCCCACCACGACACGTTCTGTACCGGAATCTTTTCGTCGTCCTTGAAATCCGATGGGTTCACTGGAAGTTCCCGGTTCACCTTCGGAAGTTTACACACCGCTAGCCACTGTGCTTGAGTGACTTCCGTCCGGCTCATGTAGAACATCGGCACGGTCACCTTATGCTGTGGGCGCTCGTTTGGGTGGCGGTCCTTTTGCGTTTCCGGTGGGGCGCCCATCAGGTAGTTGCCGCCTGGTATTTCAACCATCGCGATCGTCAACGGGGCGCCGATATCTTCATCGAAGTATCGGGCCTCTCGCCGGCGCGTTTCCCGAGCCGTCCAGTTGGGCTGACAGTCAGCAGGTCGTATTCGAATGTCTCAATCGCCGGCATCGGTCCCGGACGAATCGAAGGCGCAGCGGTTGCCGTCTGTGAACTGACCGGTCCCGTTCCCGGCATGATGGCGAATCGAAAAAGCCCCACCGCGACAAGGACAATAACAACAGCAAGAGCGGCAACCTTGTTGTTACGCGTCCAAAAGGTCTTGGAAACATCTACGCCAGTTGCCACCGGCCCTACTTCGGGAGAGGGAGTAACTGGATCGCGAACCGTCCCACTTCGTGCAGCGGGAGGCGGAGTGCCAGTCAGACCAAACGGCAAGCCGTCGGTTAGCGCTGTTGGGCTATACGCCGCGGTTAACGCCCATTCGGGATTGGCGGCCTTCGCGCGATCGTATGCCGCTTCCAACTCAGTCGCTAGTCCAGCCACTGACTGCTGTCGATCGTCGCGGTCCTTCTCGAGCGATTTCAACACTACCTGTTCGAACTCCTCAAAGAATCCGAGTTGGGGCCTCAACTGGCTGGGGGGCATAGGCCGCTCGTTGATGTGCTTGTACATAACGCGCATCCACGAATCGGATTCGAAAGCCACCCGTCCCGTCAGCATTTGATATATAACCATGCCGAGCGAATAAATGTCTGAACGGGGGTCAATCTTGTCGCCAGTGTTCCCCAGCGCCTGCTCCGGAGACATGTAGAAAGGAGTGCCCATGATGACGCCGGTTTTTGTTTGCGCGGCCCCCGCTCCGGCTTCCAACAGTCTCGCTATCCCAAAGTCCAGCACCTTCACGACCAACGCGCCTTCTTCATCGCGGCCCAGCATAATGTTGTCCGGCTTGATGTCGCGGTGAACAATTGCCAGCTTATGAGCGGCGCTTAGTCCTGCACAGATCTGCTTCACAATTTCAACAATTTCGTCCAGGAGCAGCGCTCCGCGTTCGGCGATTTCGTGTCTGAGGCTGTCGCCCTTGACATACTCCATCACCACATAGATCTGGCCGTCGTCGGTGACCCGGCTCTCGTAAATCATCACCACGTTGCGATGATGAATCTGCCCCGCGGACGCCGCCTCATTCTCAAACCGCTTTTTTATCTCGGGATCTTCCGAACAAGCGCGACTAAGCACCTTGAGAGCCACAAGCCGGCGTCCCACCCGTAGCTGCTCCGCCAAATAGACCTCTCCCATTCCCCCTTTGCCAAGCAAACGAACTATGTTGTAGTCGCGCGTGATCTGCTTGCTCAACGGAAAGCCGGAGCCGCTGTTGTCCATGTCCATTTCGAGATAGCCTTTGTGTGAAGTGCAATCCTGTCCGTGAGGGGCATTAGAACCGCAGTGGACGGATTATAACATCGACCGGATTCGCAACAAGTGTGTTTTTTGCACGCGCGCGCAGCCGCGGTCTATTGTAGCGCCCAACCACCAGACAGCGTTGCTTGATTTGATTTGATGTGGTGCCTTGATGAACCAATCGTGTCGCTAGTCAACCGTTGACCCAGCGGCGTGACAGGGGCTAGAATTCGCGCGGGGTTGGATGAGGCCGCCTGGGGTCGCACCGACCATCAGAGAGGGACTACGAACAGGGAGAACCATTCAAAATCATGAGAGAACGAGACCGCGAGATAAAGCGCCGGCGACAACGCTATCAAAAGCGCAAGAAGCTTCGTCTACAGTTGGCGGCCGCTAGTGCCGAGAGCGACCAGCAAAGGATCGAAGCCAAGATCCGCAAGACGTATCCAACATTCACGCCCGCGATCTGAGACTGGTCCGCCAGTACCAAACGCTTCAAAAAAATCAGGCGAACAGCAAAGCAACTTCCGGGGTGCGCCCTGCCGCTCGCCCTTCTTAGCCTGAGAGAAGCGCTCAGAGGTAAATCAACACTCAGAGAAGCCACAGGCGTAGCAAGTCTGACAACCTTCAACTCGAACAAATGCCGAATCGCCGCAACTCGGGCATAGGTCCACGGAGCCGGTAAGTGCCGCCGACGGCGCGCGGCTTGCCGAGGCCGCAACCGACGAGTGATCCACTCCCATTTCCGCTCCCTGCCCGCCCTCCTCGGTGCCCTGGCTTATGTTAAGATAGTTCTCCGCGAGCGCCTGGCCCACAGCATCAGGCAACGAAAGCACTCGACGCTTGCCAAAGCCGTATGAGCGCGCCCCACCGATTCCCGAGATCTGCTTTACGATCTCGCGAACGCGCTCGAGTGGCGAAACCGGCGACGCCATCCGGAGGATCAGCGACATCAGCCGCCCCATCGCCTCAGCCATCGCCTTGATGTCCGAGCCAGCCTTGCCGATTTCAAGAAAGACCTCGAACGGATGCCCCGCCTCATCCTCGTTCATCGTGATATGGGCGGTACCCGAAGGCGTCGCCTTGCTCACTGTATAGCCGCGCCGCTTGTAGGGACGTGGCCGCACTTTCGGCTGCCAGCCTCCATCGCTTTGAACAAGGTCGCTCGACGAAGCAATAGAATCGGTATGTTCGCCTGAAACCGAGGCGTCTTGAGCGCGCTGCTCGCCCGGTGCGGCGGCAATCGCGGCATTCGCGGCTACGGCGGTCTTCGGCTCGCCGGCTTTTTTGTCTTCTTCCTTCAGGTTGAGCACCTGCACATCGCGCGAGCCATCGCGATATATCGTCCCACCCTTGCAGCCGGATCGATAGAGCAGTTCGTATATCTCGCGCGTTTGCTCAGGAGTGTACGACGCCGGCAGATTGCACGTCTTTGAAATCGAGGAGTCGACCCACGCTTGAATCGAGGCTTGCACCTTGACGTGCTCTTCGGGGGCGAGGTCCATCGCGGTCACAAAGTAGCTCCGGCAGCGGCTCGCCCGGGTGGGCTTGTTGCCATTCCTCGAGGACCTTCACCCGCTCTTCGTGTTTGCCCAATCTTGACTTGCGGAAGTAATTCCAGAAGTAAAACGGTTCGATACCCGTCGAAGTACCGACCATTGTACCGATGGTGCCGTTGGGTGCCTGGGTCAGCAAGGTAACATTCCGCACTCCCTTCTCTCGAACCTCCTCGCGAATGTCATCGGGCATCTTCTGCATATACCCGGACTGCAGGAACTTGTCCGCGTCGAACATCGGGAACGGCCCCTTCTCCGAAGCAATATCCGACGAAGCGTGATAAGCCTCCCCCGCGATAAATGCGATACAACCGATCGATAAACTGCACGGATTCTTCAGAACCATAGCGGATACCCAGCCGTATCAGCATCTCCGCCAGCCCCATCGTGTTAAGACCCACGCGGCGCTCGGCCTTCTGTTGAGCGTAGTTCTCATCGAAGAAGTACGGCGTGGCATCAATTACATTGTCCAGGAAACGGACCGAGTAACGCACCGCTTTGCCCAGATCATCCACGCTACATCGCCTTCACTGACGAACTTCGAGAGGTTGATCGCACCCAGGTTGCATACGCCAAAACCCGGCAGCGGCTGCTCGCCGCAGGGGTTTGTGCACCCCAGATAGCCCGCATCGTAGTACCACGAGTTCGACATCTTGTTGGAGCGTTCGATAAAAAACACCCCCGGTTCGGCCGAACTCCACGCCGACTCGATGATCGAATCCCAGATGGCACGTGCTTTCACCGTCTTGTGCACAACGACTCGTTTCCCCGCAGCCTGCCATTTCTCGAGGTTGCCGTCCCACGTCTGCGCATAATCGGGATCGGAGTTATCAGGGAAAACGAGATCCCAGTCGGCATTCGCGTGGACGGCGTCCATGAACGTGTCGCTTATCCCGACTGAAATGTTCGCGTTGGTGATCTTTCCCATCTCGCGCTTGGAGGTGATGAACTCGATCACGTCGGGGTGCCAGCAGTTCAGTATCAGCATCAAGGCGCCCCGCCGCGATCCGCCCTGCTCTATCAGCCCGGTGACGAACGAATACAGCGCACCCCACGAGACCGAGCCCGATGAGCGGCCGTTTACACCTTTCACATAAGAGTGGCGAGGCCGCAAGCTGCTGACGTTGATCCCCACACCCCCGCCCCGCGACATTATCTCCATCATCTGCGAAAGCGTATCGACGATGCCTTTGCGCGAGTCTTTCGGCGACGGCACCACATAGCAGTTGTAAAAGGTGAGCTGTTGATCGGTGCCGGCGGCGGTGAGGATTCGCCCGGCCGGCACGAACTTCCATCCGTTCAACAGCCATCGGAAGTTGCGATACCACTCGTCTGCGCGCTCGCCTTCCACGGCGGCAATCCCTCGCGCCACTCGCTCCATCATCTGCTCGGGGTCGGTCTCGATGGGCTTGGATAGGTGCTCGGACAGGCATTCGAACCTTGTGCCGTCGCGCAGGTCAACCGTTACCCGATCCGCGCCCGCGGCTCCGGTTTCATCCATCGCGGCGACAACTCCAATCTCTCGCTGACCCGTCTTGGCGTCGGTGCAAACAATCACCATATCGCCGGGCGATAGAGTCCGTTTGCTCATGTCCTTCATGGCATAACGGTCCAGGAAAATCTTTTGTCCAAGCTCAGTGAGCTGGTTGTTATCAGCGACAGCCCCTGACTTGCGTATATCGGCGTGAGAAACAAGAGGGGAGATTGAGTCGTCAACTGGAGTTTGGCCGTTCGACTTCTGTATGTCGCCAACAGATCGGGTGGACATTCTAATGTCTCCTTACCATTCCGTTCTTTATTTTCAACGCGGGCGATCCAGCCCGTTGAGAGAAACCATCCGCCACCCTGCAACGCGCGGGGCAAAGTCGGGGACTTTGGATGTGCCTGCTTGCGTGGTTTTTCTTTACAGCTCAGACCCTGCAAACTTCTTGCCGGGCCGGGCTGCACCGAGGCGAGAGAGCGTCGAAACTGTCCACTTGATGATCGCTACCGTGCACGATCCCGGCCACTAGTTGGAAGACCAATGATAGCGCCCGGAACCAGCTAACCACAAACGCTTGAGCCCGAATCTTTTTGATCGTATTTCTCTCTCGTAGCGGTCTCGGAGTGTACTCTATGGGTAGGCACGTGTCAATCGAAAAGTACAATATGTTGTGGTTTAAGGGGATAGGAGCGTCAGCTCGGGAGAGAGGGTTTCGCGCCTTCCATAGCTGTCTCGGAACCCTAGGTTTTAGAAGGAGATATGCTACCCGGCAGCAGAAAAAAGGAGTGTAAGTCGAGAATCGATTCAGAGTTCTGGTCTACGCAATTGCGTCCAGATCGGGCGTATTGCGACGGCGGTTTTTTTTGATTGTGAACTCTATATTCACGTTGGCAGCGCTGCCCTGCATTCTTTGATACTCCAGGGTCAGGACCGATCCGCCGGACACCCGCCAACCAGCTTGTTGAAAACGCTCCCTCGAGCGGTCCAACTCCACCGGATCACCAAAACCGGCAGTCACTCGCCGCACTATCGTTTCAAACGATTCGCTTCGGGTTGATAGGAGGGCGCTGCAACTAAACTCGATCAGTTGCTCCGGTCTGCGGGTCGGCAGATCGAGCGTATCGAACTTGAAAGAAGCACTCCAGGTTTGCTCACCAGGAATATCTACGCCCAACAGAAATGATTCTTCCCCTGTGACATAAGCAAGCGCGTCCTTTTCTGAGTCCTTCGGTAGCAATGCCAGCACTTCATCATAGCTCATACCGATTCGAAAACCTTTGATGAACTCAACCGGATCAAAATGCTCAGTGGGTTTTGCAGCTTTGTTCTGTCCGAACCCGATCGTGCATGGTATCAGCAAAGCGAGCGTCAGCGTCGCAACTCTAGCCCGTACCTTATTCCCTCGTGTCATGGCCCCACCTGTGAACTCGACGCAAGCGACACCTGTAGAGGTCAACCTTGCGCCGTGGATGAATCGGAGGTTCTTTGGTTAGCTGGTTAGGGGCCGGTTGTTTCTGCAGCTGCAGTGAACTATAGCAGCAACTCAACCAACGTCAATATTGTAATTTTGTTGCGCAGGCGCGCGGATCGAGACATCGCGAGAACCGACGCTCAATCGCGCCCCGTGGCCTCGGGTGCAGCGCCGTGTCCGTCGCTGGTTCTGAAACGAATGAGATCAGTCAGTTCATCGGGGCCATAGAGGCCCGGGCCAAGACCTTCATCGAACATCCGCTTTACGATCTCCAACAGCGTAGAGTTGTAAGGGGTCGGGATGCCAAGTTTCTCGCCAAGCGCGACGATATCTCCGTTCAGGAAATCGGCCTCGTGACTCCCGCGCCCCAGATGAAGGTCCTGCCACATCGACGAATAGGTCCGAGGACCCAGCGCGGTCGGATCATACGGGTGTTTCGGAGGTTCCCTGAGCTTGTCAGTCATCTCGCGTATCCTGATCGGCGAAGGCTCATCGGCGGGCGGCTCCACTGCGATGCCCGCCGCATCCAACACGCGTAGGCCTTCCTCTCGCACGGCAAGCATCAGCCTTCGCATATCCGGGTCGGACATCGCCCGCTCGAGCCATTGTCCGGTGATCGTAGTTGTCGCGTTGTTGAGATTCGCCACAAGCTTTCCCCACTTCATCGTCATCACATGTGCCGAGGCCATCGCTTCAAATCCGGCTCGTCTGAGTTCGCCGCAAATATGGTGAGCCATATCGTCGACACCCGTTGGATAGCAGCCAATTGCAACCGATCTGCCCTGGGGGAGCGCAATCACTGATGGCTCGAGTTGGACGGCGCTGAGAAATACGAGGCCGGCATAGACCGTCTGGAATCGGCTGCCAGCGATCTCTTCATTGCGCACGCCGTTCTGAAGACAGACCACAGGCAGAGTCCTGTCATACCGTTCAAAGAGTTCTTCGACTGCCGCCGCGGTAGCTTGAGACTTGGCGGTGATGAAAGCGACGTCAGAGCTTTCCGGCAAGAGATCGCGAGCCGAAGTCACTGCGTCAATCATAACAGTCAGCTCGCCGCCGTCCTCCTTGATGACGATACCTCGGTTGAGGGCCTCGGCATAAGCGGGTCTTGCCACACAGATCACTCGCGATCCTGCGCGTACCAGCAGACCCGCAATCGCGCTGCCGATCGCGCCCGCTCCAAAGATCACATATCTCCCGGGCTTTTCAATGCTCATGGCCTCAGATAATATCGCATTGCCGGGTAGCCGTCACAACGGCAGAACGAGGCCAATCAGATGATCACGGAACGAACAACCCAGCAGCACACCAACTTGTACTACGATTTGTACGTGCCCGACGCGGAGAGGGCTGAACCAAGACCGCTGGTCATCGCCTTGCACGGCTACGAGGGCAACAAGGAATCGATGATGGCTCTGACGCAAAAGATCAACTCGAGGGATTTCGTCATCGCATCCGTTCAAGGGCCAAACGGGTTCTTCGTGCGCTCCGAGGGCCAGCCGAACAAACCGAAGATTGGATTCGGCTGGATGATGCAGTTCAAAGCTGACGAGACAATCAGGCTTCATCATCAGACGCTCCTGTCGGTAATCGAAGAAACAACCGCGCAGCACGCTATCGACCGGCGCGAGATCTTTTTGCTCGCGTTCTCACAATCGGTATCGTTGAACTATCGCTTCGCGTTCACGCACCCGGGAGTTGTACGAGGTGTAATCGCTGTGTGCGGCGGCATACCTGGTGATTGGGACCAGGACAAGTATCACAACAGCGATACGGATCTGTTGATAATCGCGGGCGAGACGGACGAGTTCTATCCTCCGGAACGCACGCGAACGTTTAAGAAGGCGATGGCAAAACGGGCGCCTTCAGTAGAATATCGGAGCTTCCCGGTTGGACACGTTTTCCCAAGAGAGTCGCTGGCTGTCATTGACGGCTGGATCAAAGGAAGACTGAGGAACAACCCAAAATCTCAAGCCTGAGATTATTAAACCACGCAGGTCTGATCGTGGGGTCTACCTTACGCCTTGGTTTTCTATCTCCGGCGGGTCTGATGTATCCTTCAGAACAAACGCCTGAAACGGGCGCCCGGCATTCGGCCCGGCGTTCCCTGCATCCTGGTAATTGTTCTCGATAAACTCAACGAGCTTTGGCTGAGGCAATGCCTTGAAGTTCCCCTCAACATCGAGAATCAACCGAGGCTTGCTTCGCCGCAGATCCTCGATCAGATTGGCCGCCGCCTCGCGCCTGAATTCTTCGCTGGATGAAGTCACTGTTCCCTCAGCATCCGGGAACCGGCCGTCTATGTAGTACGGAGTCAGATATCGCGACGCGGGGCGGCAACGCGTGAGCCAGAAAACATCGTGCGCGTAGCCCCAGATGTACAAAGGCTCGCCGGGAGGAACTCTCTCACCCACAAACCGTGAGACGACCTTCGCTTCGTCCTCGCGTTTCGTCATCCCCCAGTTGGCGCTCCAGCCCGTGCGCGTTCCCGTCAACGTCTCGTAAGCCAGCACCGCCGTCCGGTGATGACATCTAATAAACCCGATCAAAAAAAGTAAAACCAGCGCGACGACCGCCGCCTGCCCCTTTCGTCTGAATGCCGGGCGTCTCAGCGTTTCGGCGAGAAAGACCGATCCTCGGGCGCCGAGCAACGATAACGCGGGCAGCGAGGGAATAAAGTAATGCCCAAAAAATCGCCCACCCATCATCACGGTCAATAACGATATGCCACACCAGAAGGCTGTCGCCATATCGAAGCGTGTCTCCTCCGCCGACCGTGTCACATCGGCATTGGTCTTTCGATTTCCCTTGAGCTCTCGAATCAACCGCCACACTGTCAACGCTGCAAGCGACCACAGCGCCAAGTTGAAGAACAGGTATCCCAGCCCGCGGCCAACCAGGAACGTCATCCACAAACCTGCGGGCTGGGAGTCGATGTAAAACTTGTTGAGTACGACTGCGTTCCGCCAGAAGTCACCGAGCGCGCCCATCGACTTGAGCCACAAAACGAAGGAGCCAAGCACAAGAGCAAAACCTATGGCGATTAGCGAGAGCCGCGTCACCACCCGCCGGGCGGCCGCCATCAACCAGTTGCGGCCCTCGAGACGCTTCCTGCGCGACTTCCAAACCGCGACGACTTCGTAGAGCGCAAAGAACGCCAGGTTTAGCACTCCAATCTGTTTGAACAACGCAGCGGCCCCGGTCAGTAACCCGGCGGCCACCAACCCGGCTGATCCGGAAAGCAAAGTACCGTCTCCGCCCTCTCTTTCGGAATCGGCCCTCATGAAAAAGTAGAACGACGCCGCATAAGGCAGCGCCATCAGTAACTCCGTGTTCGCCGCCATCATGTCCCTGAGTGAAGTAGTTCGTGCTGAAATAGACAAACAGAAACGCGGCCCAAACGCCTATTCGCCTGGTGTAAAATCGCGAGCCTATCAGAAAGACAATAAGAGACGTCCCGAAGTTCCAAACTGTCGCGGCCAGATGCACAGCCTTCATACTGCGGCCAAACATCGTGAAGACGGCCGCGTAGAACAAAGAGGCTCCAGGCGGCTTGTCGGTGACCACATCGGCGTACAGCCGTGCACCGTCAAGCATGCGAACCGCAGAAAGCGCGCGCACGCCTTCATCGCCGTTTACGAAATCGTAACGGATGTAGAACACCCGCAGCAGGAGGTTCAGCAAGAAGAGTCCGCAAAACACCAGCATCAGTTGACCGGGCGTGATTGTGATTCGGGGATTCGGGTCGGACTCAGTTTGCGGTTTCGTTTTCAGACGCTCCCCCTGACAAGCGTGATGGTAACATCAACCAGAATGACACCTCTACTGAGGGGCGCATTCTCTTGACGCTAACCTTGCGCTTTTGCTCTAATCGAAAAGAACAAAGTAATGGACAAAAGCGAGTTAATTTACGATTGGAACCGGGTGGGCAACGCGGAAACGGCGCCGAGACCGCTGGAACTGAATGACGAAACGCTTCGGGACGGATTGCAATCGCCCTCAGTCATCGACCCTCCAATCGACAAGAAGATCGAGATCCTTCACCTTATGGACTCGCTCGGCATAGACGCCGCCGATATCGGATTACCGGGCGCCGGGCCGCGAGCTGTTTCCGACGTAACGCGACTTGCGCAGGAGATCGCCGACTGCAAGCTCGATATCCAACCGAACTGCGCGGCGCGAACCGTTCTCGCCGACATCAAGCCAATCATAGACATTTCCCAAAAGGTCGGCATGCCGATCGAAGCTTGTACCTTTATCGGGTCGAGCCCGATCCGTCAGTACGCCGAAGGGTGGTCGCTCGAGATGATGCTCACCGCGACCGAGGAAGCGGTCAGGTTCGCTGTTTCGGCATGGGCTCTCGGTCATGTATGTGACCGAAGATACAACCCGCGCAAACCCGGCAACGGTGCGGGCGCTCTACCGTACCGCGATCGAAGCGGGAGCCAAACGAATCTGCGTGTGCGACACGGTGGGTCACGCCACGCCCGATGGTGTGCGTGCTCTCATGGCGTACGTAAAGGCCGTCATTCAAGGAATGGGGTTGACCGACGAAATCAAGATCGACTGGCACGGCCATCAGGATCGTGGGCTCGGCGTCATCAACTCAATCGTCGCATACGAGGCTGGCGCGGACCGCCTGCACGGTACAGCTCTCGGCATAGGCGAGCGAGTTGGAAACGCACCAATCGACCAACTGCTCGTGAACCTTCAACTGATGGGCTACATCGACCGCGATCTGTCGAATCTTACGCGGTACTGTGACGCGGTGAGCATATCAACCGGGGTTCCGATTTCAATCTCCTACCCGATCGTCGGTCGCGACGCGTTTCGCACCGCAACCGGAGTTCATGCCGCGGCAGTCATCAAAGCATTCAACAAAGGCGATGATTGGCTTGCGGATATGGTTTATTCCGGCGTACCTGCTGGAATGCTGAACCGAGTGCAAATGATCGAGATCGGACCTATGAGCGGAAGATCAAACGTCATATTCTGGCTCGAGCGCAACGGCTTCGAGCCTACAACGGAACGCGTCGAGCGAATATTCAGTCGCGCCAAGCAGTGCGATTCGGTCCTCACCAACGAAGAGATCACGCGGCTGATTTAGTGGTTCGTGAAAGAGACCCTTAAGAGCCTGTCAAATGCAAAACTACGCGCCGCGCACGGACCAACCTATCTCGACAGAAAGCCTGCTCGGCGCTCCGGAGATCGAGCACGCGTTTCAATTCATAGACGCGATGCGAGGCCAGCTTGACGAGGAACTGGTCCGCATCTGCGAAATACCCGCGCCTCCGTTTAAGGAAGAAGCTCGCGCTCAGGAAATCGCCAGACGTTTCGAACAGATCGGTCTCGCTCGGGTGCGAACGGATGAAGAAGGCAATGTTATCGCCGAGCGACCCGGACGCGCATCCGAACGACGGATAGTTATCGCCGCCCATCTCGATACAGTCTTTCCGGAAGGCACGAACGTTCGCGTGAGGCGAGACGGTATACGATTTCATGCACCCGGAATCAGCGATAACACTTGCGGTGTCGTTAGTCTTATTGCTCTGGCTCGGGCGCTGGACGCCGGTGCAATCAAAACCGAACGTACTGTCTGCTTCGTCGCGACTGTCGGTGAAGAAGGCGAAGGAAACCTGCGCGGCGTGCGCCACCTGTTCACTCGAGGCGAGTTTCGATCCGGAGTTGACGCGTTCATTTCCCTCGATGGCCCGGGGCTCGAGCGGATCACTCAACGGGCGCTCGGGTCGCGGCGATATCGGGTAACGATGCTTGGTCCAGGGGGTCATTCCTGGGGCGACTTCGGCATCGTCAACCCTGTTCACGCGCTCGGGCGCGCGATCGCACGCTTCGCATCTTACCCTGCCCCGCTGGCTCCCCGGACATCATACAACGTCGGAATCATCGAAGGTGGCAGTTCGGTCAACGCGATTCCGGAACGAGCAAGCATGCTGGTCGACCTGCGTTCGGTATCGAGCGATGAGATCGAAAAACTCGAAGCGTATCTCAAACGTGTAGTCGAAATTGCCGTGCGCGAAGAGAACTCTCAGCGATCGATGAGCGGCACCAGCCTCGTCTGCGAACTCGAGCAGGTCGGGGATCGCCCCTCTGGCGAGACGCCTGTCAATTCGAGACTCGTGCGATCTGCGATCGAATGCTCGCGGGCGTTAGGTATCGAACCGCGGCTTGATTGCTCGTCGACCGACTCAAACATTCCGATCTCGCTTGGGATTTCCGCAATCACTCTTGGGGTTGGTGGAATCTCCAGCAACTGCCACAGCCTGACCGAGTGGTACGAACCTACCGGCCGCGAACTGGGGATCAAGCGCCTGCTGCTCCTGACCGCTACGCTCGCCGGCGTCGCGGCTGGTGACCTCTAAGAGCCAACTCGATTGCGATGCGCCTTACAAGGCTCAACCGCGAGACTTCGAAGCCTTTGGTAGTCGTTGTTGACGCCGGCCGCCTCTACGATCCGCTGGCTAATCTGCTGGAAGAAAAAGGCATCCCTATATTCCGAACCGCTGACAACACGCTTCGGGCGTTCAACGTGTTTTGCGCAGAGACTATGAGGGTGCGGGAACGATCTGATTTGCCTAGCGTGGTAGAAGGTAGGGTGGCTTCACAGGCTTCGTAGGTGTAGGCGGGGGCTCGCTTTCCGGTTTTGGAGTATGCGCGGCGGTAACCCAGGCCTGAATCTCGCGGCGCACTTCCACATATGGCTTATCGATTGGTTTGTTAGCCGCGTCGCGCCACCCCTTTACGATTTCCGCAACGATTGGAAATTGACCGTATTGGTAGTTCACAGTGTGGAACAAGCTGTCTTCGGGCTCGAGGAAGACCAGCATCTCATCTTCCTTAACATAGTTGTCTTCAGCGCAGCGCACGCTCGATCGCGCTAGAACGTTTAGCTCTTTCAGCGTGAAATCCCCCTCGATCACGTCAACAGGATAGAGGATTGCAATTTGGTTGAACTCGCCCCGATACCTTGCCCTTTCGACCTTATGAACCTTTATACGCGCGATCAGGATCGCCTGCCGCGTCACCTCGTCAACGGGCATCACACGCAGACAGTTACGCGTTTGCGCGAGAGCCGGAATAACCAGTAGCGGCAACGCGATTATCAAAACGACCTTTCTCATGTAAGGCAGATCCACTCCTCCGCAAGCTGTTAATGCTACCACACGCCCCGAGGCACGGAAAAGTTCCATTTCCATAGGGTTGAGCACGCTAGTGACTCGTAGTAGCCGTAGTATGATGCCGGGAACCCAGGAATACGGTCGCTCGTGCCGCTGTTCGTAAGATACTAATCGCCGAAGCTGGTCTACTCTATTGAACCCCGGGGCTACGGGCTCGAGCGGCGCCTGATCAACGGACCTCTGGCTTGAGCTGGCGTGAGCGCGCACGAAAGAAGCTCAACGCGAGCCCAGAGGCTGCCAGAATCGCAACCGCGACAAGCACCTTCCATCCGTGCTGTCTTATGATACGGCCGGCATCCTCACCGAACCTGACTGCCAGCCATCCCTCGATTAAGAATCGCACCAAACGCCCGACGAAGATTGCGGTTATGAACCGCCAGGTCTTTAGTCTGAAGACACCCGCGCCGAGCACAAACGGTTTGAACGGGAACGGCGGCGGAAGCACCGCCGGTACCATCACTGCGATCAGGTCATACCGGCCCAGCAAGTTCTCGATCCTTTCGCGCTTCTTCGGAGTCACGCGACTGAGCGCGGCTACGCCGGCACGTCTCGCAACGAGATACAACAGAGTGCAACCAATCGCTGAGCCCGCGGTAGCAATCAGCGCGTAAAAGGGCATCAGCACCGGTTTGTTTGCGCTTAGCCAAATCATCACCGCATCCGGGCCTCCCGGGAGCGGGATGCCGGCCGAATCGATGAGTGATATACCGAACAATCCAAGAGGACCGAAGGCCTTCAGCCATTCGAGCAGGCCCTGCAGCGCGCTCTTGAGTCCGAGGAGCATAACCGCAGGTTCATTCATGAGAGACTCGTTCGCCGATGCTCGCTCCCGGATAGTAGAAACTCAGAATCTCGCGATAGCCGCGACCCGCCGACGCCTGAGCCATGGCGCCCTCTTCGCACAATCCGACTTGACTGCCAAAGCCTCGCCCTCGAAAAACAAACATCGTCCCCCGCCGCGCTACGGTAAAAGTTGGACTCAACACTGTGTTCCATCCCAGCCTTTGTCCAATCGCGCGCCGAAATGAGTCGGTGCTCAACACAACGCGTTTGCCGTCGTCCCGCACAGTGATGGATCGGACGAAACCGGTGGCGTCATCAACTCCGACGACCAGTTCGGTCGCGGATGACAATTTTGATCCCATGAACGCCGAAAGCGAGTCAATAATACGGTCGGCGTCCGCCGAGCGCCCCCATTTGCTGAATCGTGAGTGCTGACACCAATGACAGATCTTCCGAACATAGGGGTAATTGGTACTACCGCCCCACACCATCGACGGCGTCGCCGACAAACCTCCGCAAGACGCCGTGTAGTATGCCTCAACCGGGCGCCCTTCGTAGGTTAGAATCTGCCCCGACGTCCGGGAGACCGCATTCGCAACCGCCGGTGAGGCGATCCGGTCCGAAAGATCCTGCTCACCACGATACAGTTGGCAATGTGTGGTATCGCAATAATCAAATCCTTCGCTTGAGTGGCGCCCCGGGTGCGATCGCATGAACGTTCTCACGACCACCGCGAGGGCCATCAGCGCTTCGGGCTCTCGCCGGGTCGTCTCGGCGGCCACTACCGAAGCAACGGCATCTTCACGGCCAGTCGTGAGCACTATTCTCAACGTCCGGCGCCCGCCGATCCCGGCGTCAACCGACAGCGTTCCGCGCACAGCTCGCCTGATTTTTCCGGGCAGAGTGAGCTCGAGCGTTGTTGGGCCTTGCGGCACTATGCGCGCCAGGTCAGTGACCATCGATTGTTTCATAGCACCGCGCCCGGTCCCAGTCGCAAGGTTGAGGTGATTGCCAGACAACCGAATCCAAATAACCTCGCCGCGAGTGAGTGCGCGATTACCGTCGAGTCCCGCAACATCCAGAACGGCGCCCTCTCCAGAGGCAATCCGCACCTGAAGCGTTTCGGGCTTGAACAAGGAAAATAGACTTATGCTAACGGTATCCTGCCCATAACCAGGCAACGCGGCAAGAAATGGCAACGCTAGGATGGCGAGGAGGTTCATCGCTGGATGGACAAGCAAGCCCGGCAGAGATCGTCTCGCCGGGCTTGTCTGGCTGCAAGATACTATCCGAACTTACGCTACTTCTCAATTGCCTTGAGCGGCGCTGTAGCGAGCCCGCCGTCGCTCGCTTCGGCGGCTGCCGCTCGTTCAGGTTGAGCATCGTCGAACATGTCGCTGTATGCTTCGCGATAGGGATCGATCAGGGCGCCGCCTTCGGACTTGGTGAACGTCAGTTTCCCGGTATCCGAATCGTAGTCAATGATCACCAGATCACCGGTCGCCACTTGTTGGGTAGCTACCAGATTCGAGATGGCGTACACCAGGAAGCGTTCGATCGCACGCTTCAGGTGGCGCGCGCCGTACTTGAAATCGATGCCCTCGTCCAACAGAAATTTCTTAGCTTCATCGGTACAGCTGAAGATGAACTTCTCGCCGGAACCCCTCATAATGCGGTTCTGTACCTGGCCGAGCTCGAGCTCGAGTATCTGCTTGAGGTGATACTCCTTGAGACTGCGAAACACAACCACCTTGTCGATGCGGTTCATGAACTCAGGGGAGAATTTGCGTTTTGCGGCCTCGGACGCAGTTCGATAAATCTTCTGATCGACGTCGTCTTCCAACATCCTCTTGCCGCGAGCCGGAGCAAAACCAATCGAGCCGGTGATCAACTCGCTCATTTCTTTCGCACCGAGATTCGACGTAAGGAAAATCATGCACCGCGAGAAATCAACTTTGCGGTTGTCGCCAAGCGTCAACGTTGCCTTGTCAAGGATACCCAGAAGCAACTGCCATAGTGCGTCGGACGCTTTCTCGATCTCATCAAACAGAACGAAGGTGAGCTTGTCCTGCTCGGTGTGATACTTATCCAGATTCTCCTGGGTCAGCATGGGCGCAGTCTCGCGGTGCCCAAGATAGCCCGGCGGCGAGCCGATCAGCTTTGCGATCTCGTGCGAATGCTGAAACTCCGCGCAGTCAATCTTGACGACGGCATTGGTCTCAGAAAACAAAACCTCGGCTGCAGCTTCGACCACGCGAGTCTTTCCGGAGCCTGTCGGCCCCAGGAACAGCATCGTCCCGACCGGTCTGCCCGGATTCTGCATCCCCGCCAGGTATATTTGATAGAGCCCGGATATTCGGCGGACCGCGCGCTCCTGCCCGACGATCAGTGACCCGAGTTTAGACTCGAACTCCTGAGCGCGCGGGCTCTTCATGTCCGGATTGAGGGACACCCGGTTGTGCGATTGTTCTCGTATTTCGTCCACTTTGCACTCCAAACTTGCGACAAGGAGGCACGCGCCGCAAACGCAAGGCATCATGTACCTTCGGCGGCGACGGCCGCACCTTCCTGTTTTGCAAACAACTCTTCCTTGGCTGGATGCTTTGGAACGTTGGAGAAGTTTCTCGGTTAAAGTATAGCTCTGACTATGCGCCGCCTGCCACGCCCGCAACCGTCATTTCGCAAACCGGGGCCAACTCTTAGTGCCCTTTTAGTCCAATGGCCGTTTGTTTGTCAAGCAGAGAATTGGTTCGCACACGATTGTTTGATCAAAAAGGTTGGTTGTAAAGCGACACCGAGCTTCAATATAATCTAGCACGGTCGCCACCCAAGCCCCGCACCCGGAGTGACTGTGTACACGTCCATCAAACAAATATTCCACGAGCGTGTGTCGCGACGACGGCAAGGGACAAGATCCCAACTGCTCACAGTTGCCCTTCTCGCGGCGGCGGTTGGTGCACTCTTCGCTCCATCCAACTCAGGCCGCGCCGATTCCTCCATATTCCCCCACCGGGACGACCGAGCACTCGACAAGCGATTCGTTTGCGGCTACGACCCCCAGGGCGCGACCGACGAGCTAATCAGCCACAAAAGGACTGCGTCCAAACTCAGCAAACGAGGCGAGCCCTTCAGCAAAAGCTCGATGGCCGGTATTGGGGCGGAGGATATCGCTCTGGCTGAGGATGACGGAACAATCGTGATCTCCGCAAACGGGTTTGACCTGAAGAAAAGCTCGATACTCTTCACACCGGAAGGCGATGGCTATCGCCTGTCGAGAGCCGATGTGGGGTTTAGCAGAGACTTCGGCAGCAGGCTCGGATACTTCTTCGGGTTGGACAATCAGCTCGGCGATGGGGACAACGGCTATCGCGACGTTACTCTGCTTGAAGCGCCGTTCCCTTTCTTCGGCGTTTCATACGATAGGATTTTCGTCGGGACCAATGGATACATCACGTTCCTGCAGGGCGACACCACTGCCCGAATATCACCAACCATGCTAGCCGGGAATCTGCCGCGCATCGCGCCGCTATGGGCCGATCTCGAAGTCGTCACCTCGGGGGATATTTACTACAACCGGCTCGAAGGTTGTCACCTCATCACGTGGGATGGTGCCGGGCAACCCTCTGGCGGCGGCATCAGCACGTTTCAAGCGGTGCTGTATGACGACGGACGAATCGCATTCGCTTATCGAAAGGTGAAGGCACAGGCGGCTCTTGCGGGCATCTCGCCAGGTGGCTTCGCGGCAGAGCCTCAGCGGGTTGATCTCTCGAATCCACCGGCGGAGACAATACGCGGCCCGTTCTTTGAAGTCTTTGGCAAGCAGAAGCGCATCGATCTCCCGGCGCTGCTACAAGCCTTCTATCGCAACCATTCCGACAGCTTTGACACTGCGTTTGTGTGGACCGATTTTGACTACGACAACGGTTTGGGTATCGCCCATTCCTTTAACGTTAGGAATCACATCAGCGGAATCGGCCTGAAAGACTTTGATCGCGGTCAGGCTTATGGTAGCCCGGAGAGGCTATCGACGATCATTACGATGGGAAACGCGTCCAACTGGCCTTCGGACCCTCAAGCGCACGCCGCCGGGTTGAATTCAGCAATAAGCATAGTGTGCCACGAGCAGGGTCATCGATGGCTTGCGTATGTTCACTTCGCCGCCGAGCTCGACATCAAAGATGACCTGCTGGGACGCGAGAACGCGCACTGGAGTTTTCTTGTCGATACCCGGACCAATTCGCAAGGAACCTTCTCGTCGTTGATGGAAGGCAATGCCTGGCGCGATAGCGGCGGCGGCACGTTCACGACTGTTGAATCGGCCGTAAACTACTTCACATCTCTCGATCTGTATCTAATGGGTCTGGGTTCGGCGGACGAGGTGGGAGACATTCCCTATCTGGCAACCAACTCTCAACTGACTGAATTCCTGCGCGAAAAATCACCATTCTCAGGCTTTTCAATGAGCGCCGTCCGCAAGACTGCTTCAGTAGCCCAGATCGTAAAAAGCGAGGGGCCACGCATACCTGCGGCCGAGGCCGCACCCCATGAACTCCGAGTTGCATTTATTTTGCTGACCGAGCAAGGCTCAGTGCCTTCAGTCGATACGCTTGAGAGAATCTCCGGGTATCGTGACGCGCTCGTGCGATATTTTGCGATAGCGACCGGAGGACGGGGCTTGATGGATGCGTCGTTGAGGGAGTAGTTATTGAGCCGCTCAGTTCAAACAGGGCCGGCCTTCGCCGTCATCACAACGTCTCATCAAACCAAAGCCCGCGGCTAGCGATTCGCTTGGCCGCGGGCTCTGTATCTGAGATATCAACAGTGCAGAATGGCGTTATAGTCCTGCTGCCAGAAGACCCTTTCCACCGGGCTTGATGGAATTCCTTCCGATCACTTTTATCTTAACCTGCCGCCTGCCGAACTTCACAGCCTCCCTGTACGTGGGAACGTAGACATCAACGCGGCGGCCCTTTATGCGCCCGCCAGTGTCCATCACTGTGTAGGTTCCCGTGTAGGGTCCAGCTCGCAAATGAACGACCGTACCAAGCGGCAACACGCTGGGGTCAGCAGCGATCACGCCAGGACGAGTGTTGATGCCCGATGCAGTTCGCCCCTTCAGACAATACGCAGTCGCGTGAAACTCCACCAGCTCGCTGTCAGCATAAGAAGCTCCCTCCGCTAGTGTTTCCTTCGGAGCGTCGCTCGCGATTCGCGCAGATGCCGGCCCGGTCTTAGTGACCTTCTCCACATCGATCGCGAGTTGCGATGCGGCGTCGCTTTGGCCAACCGACGCGGGTTCCCCAACTAAACGCTTCGCGGTGACCGAATCGCGTGCCTCGGGCAAATCTTTGAATGAGCCAGGGATTTCGAAGGAACTACCCTCAGATGAACTCGCGGCGCTTGCCGCTGGATCGTCGGCTGCTAGTGCTGTGTTGCGCGAACCACTCAGAGAAATAATAAGTGCCATAACAGACAAACCTGAGAAGAAGCGCATGCAGAGCCGCCGGTCGTAAAACCAAGTCATTCCACCTCCTGATTGTTGCGATAACGCCGTGCACCCGACTGAGTCACCGGCCCGAGGAGTCTCACCTCGCCCGGCACAACAAAATACTTGGCTCAATGTGGCGCGTTTCATGAAGACGCCGAGTATAGCACGCGATATTGCGAGTCAACCCTGCCGCCCTTCGACGAATGTCAAGACCGATTCGATCACCTCGACTAGTTGCGGGAGAGTAAAGGCTTAAAGGGAATCTTGCAATTTTCTTGCGTTTGCAGCACTTTGTCTAAATGTTGATAAAAACAAATTGATTGAAGCTAACTTGCCCTCTGGAATTGCCGGCGCCGAGCGAGGAATGGCCGAACGTCGCGATTCGACCCTTATCCTCGCGCAAATAGATTATCCAACGCTAATTCTCGTCGGCGCCGAAGACACGCTTACCCCTTTGGCCGAAGGCCTGCGCGCCGGTATTCGCGGCGCAAGGCTGCGCGTCCTCGACGGCGCCGGCCACCTGTCAAACCTGGAAGCGCCCCACGAGTTCAACGCTGCGCTGATCGAGTTTATAGAGTCGCTACGGCACGCTGGAATTTCGTAGACAAGAATTCTCCGTTGACATAGAATCCCTTCCGTCTTCGGAATCTCAAATTACAGTTTGGCTCAAGCATGAAGAAAACTCTGTTTGGTCTGCTAGCTATCGCGGTCGCGTTTTCCCTTGCCTGCGACCCGAAACCCACCGGTAACAGCAATGCGATTGACAATCGCCCGTTGGCGGCCGGAACGACATATACGGTAGGAATTAATCTGGCGCTCAAGCCTGGCTCGGACACCTACCACTTCGAGGTCGCGCCTGAGGATCTCAACCTCAAAGTCGATGCGGATCAGGTTCAGTGGGTCGTGACGAACTTTACCGATCTAGTCCTTTCGGATGTGACGATAAACCATTTCAAAGGTCGGAAGACCGGCAACACTGACCCGTTCAAAAACGGAGGAACCTTCACCTACTCCGCCGTGCACGCCCATTCAACGGAGGGTAGCCTGAAGACCGGACCGTCAGGCATAGTAGACGTCTTTGACTACCAGATATCGGCAACACTAACGATGAAAGACGGGAAGAAGATCCCGGTGACTCTGGACCCTAGAATTGTCGTTTCATCCTAACTCCTAAATCTCAGTCATCAGAATTGACTGGTAATCCGGGTGCACTCGCAGGGTTTCCAGATCAGGATCGCGCTCTGCTTCGGAATGGCTGTAACCGTGAGCCAGCGCGCTGCGCAAACATTCTATCCCTCTTTCCACTTCTCCGGTGAGCGCATACACAACAGCCTGCTCATACATCAGCGTAGTGTTGTTCGGTTCGAGCGCGATTGCTTGCTCGATTCTTGCCTGAGCTTCCTGCCGGTGCTGAAGCTTCGCCTGGCAGATTGCCAGATGGCTCAAGGACTCCGCATCGTCCGGATTGGTGGTCAAATATTCTTTTAGCAGGTCGGCTGCGTTTTTGAATTGGGCTTCAGCCTCCTGCTTCCTTCCGACCCGCAGATAGGCATCGCCGAGATTGCAATGGAGGATGTCATTGCGTGGATTCAACCCAACGGCCGCGGTGTAAGACCGGATGGCGGCATCATACCGCCCGAGATAGAAATAGGTGGTTCCGAGATTCGTATGCGAGTCCTCGTTTGGGTTAATCTCAATGGCACGCCGATACATCGCCGCTGCATCTTCATAGAGCCCGAGGAGGTAATACATCGAGCCAAGATTGCTGTAGCCCTGGAAATTGTCAGGCTGAATCTCAATAATGCGCCGGAATTGCTCGGCGGCTTCGCGATACCGGCCAAACGTGTAGTAGCATTCTCCTAGCTTGTTGTAGTTGTCCCAGTAGCCCGGCCGAAGCTCGATGGCTTTTTCGAAGCAACCGATCGCCCGTTCCGTCTCCCCCTTGCGTGTCCAACAACGGCCAAGCCATCTAAAAGCATCGTCGTTAGCGGGTCGCAGCTCGACCGCAAGCTCGAATTCCTCGATGGCCTTTTCGACCTTTCCAGTGCCGTGATAGATGATACCCAGCGAGATGCGCACTTCCGCCTGTTCAGGATCAAGCGCCAGCGCGCGGTCGCTCGCCGCTATCGCGGGTTGTACCCAAACGTTGTCGCGGGTGTCCTGATACTTGCGCCAGTATGCCTCTCCCAACCCGGCATAGGCGAGCGCAAAATCCCGGTCGAGCTTGAGCGATTCATCAAACATCTGAATCGCGAAGTCGACATTGACGGCAACCTCGTAACGCTCGAGGAAGGCCCGGCCCTTCGAGTAGAACTCGAACGCATCCAGATTGGTCGTAGCCGCTCGGGCGATTTGGTTGCGTACCTCGCGCGATATGCTGAGCTTGAGCGCTTCGGCCACGCTTTCGCATACCGTGTCGTGGATGCTAAACAAATCCGCGGCGTCTCCGCGATATTGGGAGCCCCAGATTACGTGGCCGGTCTCGGCATCGGTAAGCCTCGCCATCACGCCGATCACCTGACCAGCCCGAAGCACTTCACCCTCGAGCAAGATCGTCGCGCCCAATTCCCTGGCCAACTCTCTTGCGCCCCGGCCGGCTTCGTCCACCCGGCCCGCGCCGGCCGATTTTGACAGCACCGACAAGCCTTTGATCTTGGCGAGGTCAGTGGTTATTGCGTGGGCCAGCCCGATGCTGATGTACGAATTGCTCTCGTCTGACCCGACGGTCTGCAGCGGGAGTACGAGAATCGTCGGTGCGACGGCGGCCTTCGCCGAGGATCGCAAGGCCGCCTTCACGGTTGCGGATCTCTGATCGCTTGTTGCGGGTCGCAGCTCGACCGTTCGATTGCTGTCACCGGACTCGCTCGGCAAGGGCTGAGTCTCGTTTCTGAGAGACTCGATCGCGCACTTCACCTCCCCAAATGAGGAGTAGCGATCTTCGCGGCGTTTCTCGAGCAGCCGTGCCACGACGCTCTCGATGCCGCGCGGCAGCCCAGCGGGCAAGGTGCCAATCTCGAACGCCGGATCTTTTAGAATTGAGGCCGCAACTTCGAATGAGTTCGAGCCCATGAACGGCAGGTCACCGGTTATTATCTCGTACAGCACGATGCCGAACGAAAAAATGTCGGTTCGCTCGTCGAGCCGCCCTCCACGAAGCTGCTCAGGCGACATGTAAGACAACGTCCCCATGACCGTTCCCGATTCGGTCAGGCTCGCAGCGGCAGTCACACCACCTTTTCTCGGTTGTGCCGAAACCGTCTTTGCCAACCCAAAATCAACCAGCTTAACTCGCCCGCGGACCGTCAGAAGTATGTTCTCAGGCTTGATGTCGCGGTGGATAATGCCTCGCGAATGAGCTTCAACAAGAGCGTCGCATGTCTGCAGTGCGATCTCGAGCACCGACTCTGGTTTGACCTCCCCACTCGATATCAAATCGCGCAAGCTGCGGCCCTCGACGTACTCCATCACGATGAACTCGTGATCGCCGGCCTCACCTATCTCATAGATCGTTACTATGTTTGGATGATTGAACGCAGAGGCAGCACGCGCCTCGCGCAGAAACCTGGTTTCTCCGGCGGATTCCGCGTCGTCTTTTTTGGCCATCACCTTGATCGCCACTGTCCTGAGCAACGCTGGATCCTCGGCTTTGTACACCTCGCCCATACCGCCCGCGCCGAGCTTCGAAATGATGCGATATTTGCTTAAGGCACCGGTTAAGTCCATTTCAATCCGCGATCCGCACAGGGGCGACCCGATAAGCTCCCCTTCAGCCGTTCGCCGTGACTCCATAGTCTAGCCATGATTGTCGTAGGGGCCATGCATTGCCGGTTCCGCGAGTGTGGCCGTCGTTATTCACGGTGACTGTGAGGCATTCGGGAGCCAGGTAAGTAGTTCGAGAGACGAAGGAAGGCACGGCCAGGGCGCAAACAATATATAAGAGCGCGAGCTTTTGAGCATTCAACCGCTCCACCTCTCTTCAGGTCGGTCGGTACAGGCTCTGGGAACGTCCGACCCTGTTCGCCGCCCTTCCTGTGCGGGAGAGCATAGCACAGAAGACCATGAGGCATGAAGAGGAGTCAATCTGCGCACCTGGAGCGATTATTGGACTCGATAAGAAGATCGCAGAGGCTAGGGGAGATTAGTGTAGCCACCGCGATAGTACGCCAGGGGTTTGTGTTCGGCGACGCTTGTGGATTCAACTTCGCCGACGATGATGGTGTGATCACCGCCGGGGTAAGCGTGCACAACCCGGCACTCGATGTACCCAACCGCACCATCCAAAAGCGGCGCTCCGCTGACGCCCCATCTATACCTGGATCCGTCAAATCGGTCCTGCTCTTTTGAAGCGAAGCGTCGAGAGACGTGTTGCTGATCTTCGGCCAGAATATTCACGGCGAAGTAGCTGCCCTCAGTCAGGTGGTCGTGCAGGGACGCACGTTTGTCGATGCAGGCGAGAATCAGCGGTGGCTCCAACGAAACCGACGAGAACGCGCTCACGGTAATTCCCGCCGGGCGGTTGTCTTTCCCTATGGTGGTAACCACCGTCACGCCGCTAATAAATCGGCTCAACGCGGCACGGAACTCATCCTTGCTTACTGCCATTAACACAACCCAAGGCGATCATCCTCGATGATGAAAAGCCAACTGACTACGGCCAATCAACCTACGGCATTTTGTACTTCTCGATCAATTGCTGCAGCCCATCAGCCGACCCGCCGTGACGATACTTGTAGTAGGCCTGAAGGTCCTGAAGGATTTGATCGTGAAGCTGCTGGTATACTGAGTTCCCTTCCGAGAGGGCAACCGCGTGGGCAAAGAAATCAATCACTTCATCCAGCTTCGCAAGAGCCTGCTTGAGAATCGTGTCCTTTTGCGGCCCGGGTGGCGCCGCCTTATGCTGCTCCGCGAGTTGCTGATACTCGTCGTTGAGCATGCTCCCAATCAAAACGAAGGTGAACGGGTCCTTGCCGTTGAGCGAAGCAGCCTTGTCAAGCTTTGCCCTGGCTTCCGTTTTGTTTCCCATCATCATCGAAAGCAACCCGATCGATTGATAAAGGACCGGCAACCACCTGGTGTGATATTCGCCCCACTTTGCTTCATCGAGCATTTCAGGCTTCTTGTCAGACTCAATTACTTCAATCGCCTTTATGCCAAATTGCAAACTCTGCTGAACGAACTTCGGTTGTTGCTTTTTTGCCTGCTCGACACCTTCGAGCGCCGCTTGAGTCAGAACAGCGATGTCGTTCGGGGTCTTGGCGAGATAGGCGGCGGCAACTCGAAACCCATCATCGGGACGGTTTTCCTTGAAGTACAAGTCAATGAGGATAGGGTTGATAATTTCGCCATCGCCAGGCTCTTTGAAGACGGTCAGCATGTTCTCGAGCTGAGTGATTCGCTGAGCGCTGTCCTCGATCTTGGTGACCTCCTGGGCGATATAGCTCACCACCTTCGACCGCAGCGTGCTCTTCGGATACTTCTTGGTAAATTCGCCCGCCGCCAGGAGTTTGGCCGCTATGTCCGGTGCCGCCTCAACTTTTGCAAGCGCCTTCTGTTCGCCGTCCGATGGAGCGCTCTGTTTGTTTTTGTCCTGCCCGGTGTAACGCGAGTATCCGGCCGATGCAGCGAGCACCGTTGTGCTGGAGCTAACCACAGCCACCAGCAAACACGATGTTGCGGCCTTCATGAATCTGAGTATCGGTTTCATGACAACCTCATTATTTCTTAATAGTCAGGGCCTCGGTGCGAGGATCCACCGCAGAAGTGGATATTGTGCAGGATGGCCTCGGGCGTTGGCAAGTGACCGCAGGGCGCGGCTCAGTTACGCGGAAAACGCCGGTCGCTTAACCTCAGGCAACGTGAAGCAACCGCATTGAGTCTCACGCTTTGGGAATGTGAGAACTTTGATCTTGAATCGTCAACCGTGAGGCGGCTAGAATCTCACAAGGAGTCTCGAGCACTAGCCCGACCCCGATACTAACGGGAGGAGCAGAAATGCGACCCAGGTCTTATGCATTCGTAGCAGTCCTTGCGCTGATTGTAGCATCGGCAACATCGGCGTTCGCGCAGGAATGGGAACACGCCGTTTCGCTTTTCAACCAGAAGCAGTACCGCCCGGCGATCCAGGCATTTCACGCCGTATTAAAGGCCAATCCCGATGCATGGCAGTCCTGGTATTACATCGGCGCAAGCCACTTCGAGCTTCAGAGTTATGATGACACCATCGACGCTTTTCAGAATTACATCAAGAGCGCTGTAAAGGACGACAAAGCGCAGGCGACCGGGAACTATTTCATTGGCATGTCCTATTATCAGACGAAGCAGTACGAAAAAGCGATCACGGCGCTTGCTCGTTACGTCGCTCTCTCGGATCAGACGCAGCAAAGAGTCAACACCACGGCTCGCGCGGCGTTGGGGCGATGCTACATCTTCACCAATCGCTTCAACGATGCCATTCCCGTGCTAAGCGCTGCCGCCGCAGAGATGAAGACCAACGCGACAAACTACTATTACATCGGCTTCGCGCAGAACAAGCTGGGGCACGCGGATCAGGCAATCGCCTCGCTCAATCAGGGTCTGGCCCTCGATCCGAAAGACGCCGACTCGCTCACGCTGCTGGCAGATATCTACTTCTCTCAAGTTCGTCAAAACCCGGCAGTGGCTAAGCAGTTGATCTCGGTCGGCGAGCGCCTCATTGTCGCTCGTGATGATGAGCGGGCGTGGGGTCTGCTAGGGCAAGCCTATCTGATCGACAAACAGTACGCGAAAGCGGCTCCGCTGCTTGATAAGTTTGCACACGCTCACGTCGACTCCGGCGGCGCGTGGTACAACCTTGGCGTCGCTCTCTCGCGCTCTTCGCAGTGGAAACCGGCGGTCGAGGCCCTCGAGAAGACGATCTCACTTGCCCCAACAAATACCTCAGCGCTGCTGGAGCTGGGTTACGTCTGCGAAAGCGACAAGCAGTACGACAAAGCTCTGGCCGCATACCAGCGTGTCTATGAAGCATCCGGGCAGCGCGATGAAACCGCCCGTGCGGGGATCGACCGCGTCAAACAAGTGAAGCCGTAGGTACAGTAAAGTTACGACTGCGAAAGACACAAGCCTAAAGAGAACACTTTGCTGTTTTGTCTTTGGTCCTTCGCTACGTATTCACCACTCCGTCAGAGCTAACGTTACTAACTCGATCGACCCCTTCGAACGCCACCGCCAGGAGGTCAATCTCACGCGTTTCCCCGGCACCGAGCACTAAAGCTTCGCCGCGCGCGGCAGCGTGCGATAGCACCGGCAACGTCGCGCACGGCTCGAGCGCCACATTGTAAGTCGCACTCCACCACGGATAATCGCGACCGCCTCGATAGACTTGCCAATACCACAGGTATTTGAACACTGACGCCGGATATCGCAGCGCAAAGCCCACCCCAACACGTTTGTTAGTCACCGCGTACCAGCCGTCGGTGATCCCTTCCAGAAACACCATGTCGGTCGCCGCCACATCTGGTCCGGGAATCCGTGAAAGATCTACCGGTACGCCATCGACGCCTGAGGCTGCCGGCCAGTCAGTTAACTGATCCGGGGACAGTCTCGATGTAGAGGGCGTGAACTCCGCGGTGGTTCGAATGCGACACGCCGGCACATCTACCCGGCAGCTCTCGTCAATAAAAGGCCACCCGAATGCGGGATGATGGCCCCAGGCAAAGTTTACTTCCTGCCCGCTCTCGTTAGTGACGGTTTCGTGGATGCGCAGGATCGCCTCGCCGCGACGGAGGCTTACCGTCTTCACCAGATGGAACGGCGTCCTTACTGTGCGGACTTCGAAACGAATCTCGATCTCGTCGGGTTCATCCTTTGTTATGACGTAACGCCACGGCAGCAGCAGCACCTCGCCATGTTGACCTACCTCCGCACCCTGATGCCGCGAGAGATTACCGCAGTTGGGAAACAGCTCCTGCCAGCCCCCCTCGTAGTAATCCATGTGCGCGCCGGCGGCACGCGGACTCGAGGGCAAGAAGTGAGAGCGTTCTCGAAGGCCGACCCATGTGCGCCACATAAAGTCGACATCGAGTGGCTTGTACAGAAACTCGTAAATATCCGTGCCTTTGTCGGCAATGATCGTCACGCGCAACTTTTCGTTCTCGAGCGCAACGCATCGATGACCCTCGAGCAACAGTTCGGTGATTCGGCACCCGTAGTTGCGATTGTGATGAAAAGTCTGATAGCTCATCTCGCGTCCTCAGTCTCAGGTGAGAAGATATCACGCGAAGTACCCTCGCGGTAGCCGGCGCCCATCTTTTAGAATGATTCGGATGAGAGTGAAAGAAAAGGCTGTAATCCTCTTGAGCGGCGGCCTTGATTCGACGACCGTGCTTGCAATCGCGCAATCACGCGGCTACGACACCTATGCGATGTCGTTTCGCTATGGTCAGCGTCACTTTATCGAGCTTGAGAGCGCGCGCAGAGTCGCCGCCGCCGCCGGGGTTGAGAAACATTTGATAGTCGATTTCGATCTCCGCGTGATCGGCGGGTCCGCGCTTACCGATCAGATCGAGGTCCCTAAAGAGCGCCCGGCCGGAGAGATCGCCTCGGGCATTCCTGTGACGTACGTACCGGCTCGCAACACGATCTTTCTGTCGTTCGCGCTGAGCATGGACCGAGGTGCTGGGCGCCAAAGATATTTTTATCGGCGTTAACGCGCTCGACTACAGCGGCTATCCTGATTGCCGTCCCGAGTATATTGAGGCGTTCGAAAAGATGGCAACTATCGCAACAAAGGCCGGCGTCGAGGGGCGGCTCAGGGTAAAGATCCACACTCCCCTGATCGCGATGACCAAAGCCGACATCATTCAGACCGGCTTAAAGCTCGGCGTCGACTATTCGCTGACGCACAGTTGCTACGATCCAGGGGCAGGAGGTGTCGCGTGCGGCAAGTGTGACAGCTGTCTTCTCAGATTGAAGGGCTTTGCCGAGGCCGGCGCACGAGACCCTTTGCCTTACGCGCACAGATAGTGCCGCAAGGCGATCACTTGCCTTCCTCGTTAGGCTTCTCACCCCAGATCCACCGCGAAAACCACTCGTAGTTATGCTCCATCACGGCGCTCTGTTGTTTGGGTTTGTCGATTCCGTGCCCAAAGCCCTTGTAGACGACCATCTTCACCGGTACTCCCCGATCCTCCAACGCCTGTCGTAACTCATAGGCGTTTGGAATGGGCACACGTTTGTCGAGTTCGCCGTGCTGAATCAAAGTCGGAGTCTTCGCATTCGCGACGTAAGAAATCGGCGACGTCTTCTTATAGATTTCAGCATCGTCCCACGGGGTGGCTTTGAGGTATTGGCGGGTGAAAGGAGTAATGTCGGTGTTTACGTAATAAGTCATCCAGTCCGAGATTCCGGCTCCGACCGATACCGCTTTGAAGCGATCGCTGCTGCATGTGATGAACGCGGAAATGTAGCCGCCCTGACTCCAGCCCATGGCCCCTACGCGGTCGCGGTCAACGAACCCTTGCGCGATCAAATGATCCACTCCGGAGATCACATCCCAGTAATCACCCACGCCAAGGTTGCGCACATTAAGCGATCGGAACTTTTCGCCGTAGCCTGCTGAACCTCTATAGTTGGGCCGCAGGATTAGCGCTCCCTTCGCCGCAAACATCTCGATCGGATAATAGCGGTCGCCGCGCAAAACGGGAGTATCGACTCCGGTTGGTCCACCATGGATGACGACTAACAGCGGATATTTTTTTGACGAATCGAAACCGGATGGTTTGATCAGCACGCCTTCGATTACCGTCCCGTCAGTCGACTTCCACTCAATCACTTCGCGTGTCGCGAGACGCAGGTCTTTCAACTGATCGCTCATCGTCGTCAGTCGTTTTGGCTGGAAGGGCTTCACCGAGGATACAAAAACTTCTGGATAGTCGTTCGCGCCTGCGCCGACGAATGCAACGCGCTTGAAGTCTGCGGTAAACGAAAACTGAGAAGCACTGTAGTTCGCCGGCCCGCTCACTTGCTCGATCCTCCGCGTTGCTGGATTCAAAAGGCATAGAACCGAAGATGTCTTCTGCAACGCGGTGAAGTAGATGCCATCCGCCCCCCACTCGAGCAAGCCTGCTGATTCATCGAAGGCCTCGGTGAGCACCTGCCGCGGCCCGCCGTCGACCGGCGTGACGGCAATGTATGAGTTTGCGTAGAAAAAGAACTCTCGCCCGTTGGCGGTCTGATAGGCAACCTGCCGTCCATCCGGGGACCATACAGGATTACCGTCAGGGCCCCTGGTGTCGACGATCCGCTTTATCCCTTTATCCCTGACGCTCAAAACATATATATCGCTGGTGGCCGAGGAACTGAGATCGGGATCCTTTGCAGCGCTAAACGCAATCCGCGCCGAATCGGGTGACCACGAGAATCCATTGACCGAATAGCTGGAGCCTTCGGTCAACCGCACCGGTTCGAGCCTGTTGTCATTGACCTCGAACGGCACGCTGATCATCCACAAGTGCGAATAGACGTAGTCGCCCTTAATCACTTCAAACTCGCCATACTTCTCCTTTCGATCCTTGCGCGACTTGCCTTCGGCGTCGCCAGCGGTGAATGCAATGCCGCGGCCATCCGGGGACCAACTTAGCGTGGACACACCGGTCTCGGAATGAGTCAGCTGAACAGCTTCACCGCCGTTTGGAGCGATAAGGTAGATCTGTCTTTTGCCATCGCGATCAGATATGAAGGCGAGTCGTCTTGAATCGGGCGCCCACTGAGGATTACTGCTCGACTTCCTCGCGTTTGTGAGGCGATAACATTCCCCGGTTGCGGTCACCGACATCCATATTTCCGTTTCGAACGCATTCTCTTCCCAATTGGTTTTCTGAATCTGGTAAGCAACGTACCGTCCGTCTGGAGAAATGCGCGGCACACCGACGCTCTTTAGGTTGAGCGATTGTTCGATCGTTGGGGTCTGAGCCGGACCAGCAGCCGAAAAGGGCGAAAGGACCGAGGCCAGGAAAAACGCAAGCATTGCTTTCTTCATCGCAGTCCTCAATGTCGGAAATGTTTCGCGCAATTCTGCCAGCGCGCCGGCACTATATCACAAAGCAGTTTTGGCGCTTAACAGTATGGGTGAGAGGGGTGAGAAAGTAGCGATTACTCGAGTGTGTCGAGGGCTTCCTGCATCTCGCTGCGTGCCCTCTGATCGCCAGACGCGAGAGCGGCATCGAGTCCTCGGCGGTACGCGTCGCCCGCCGCCTCGATTTGGCCCGCCTGGGCCAGCAGTCTCCCGAGTTGTTGGTAGGCAGCAACGTAGCTGGGATCGCGCGCGATGACCTCCCGAAGCTGCGGCACGGCGGCCTGCGCCCCGCTCTCCTTCTCCAACTCCAGAGCAAGAGCGTAGCGTGAGAAAGAATCGTTCGGGTCTTGCGCCACGAACTCTTGCAGTATTTCTTTACGCGTTTTCATTGATACGACCAAACACGAAAAGCACAAAGGTGAATGGGCATACACTCACATTTGTGCTCTTCCGGGACCTAGACACCTGGCTCGCAGATCCGCTGCGACCACGGCGATGCGGAGACGAATGCACAACCTGGCGGAGGAATCGCCGCCACCTGTTTGCGCTGACAAGAAAAACCGGCGAATCCGCGACTCAAAACCGGAAACGGATAGCCGTCAGCGCGCAATAAGGGTCTCTGGCTGTCGGTACGCGTTCGTCTATTACGCCTAGTCTGTGTCCGCTGTTGTGTCGCCCGCTTCGACGATATCTGATCGAGCCGAGGCAGCGGCAGCGGCAGCGGCAGCCATCGCGCGTTCACCGCGTGTATCGCGTTCCCGAATGCGAGCAGCCTTGCCTCGCAGTTTCCGTAAGTAATAGAGCTTCGCGCGACGTACTCTACCCTGACGCACAAGGTCGATTCGGTCGATGACGCTCGCGTGCAACGGAAAGATGCGCTCCACTCCGATGCCGAAGCTCGTCTTGCGCACTGTGATGGTCTCGCGGACGCCCGCGTGCTTTCGTGCGATCACCACACCCTCAAAAGCCTGAATGCGCTCTTTGTCGCCTTCCTTGATGCGCACATGAACGCGAACGGTGTCCCCGGCTTGGAATTTTGGAATATCATTCCGTAACTGACGTTCCTCGACAATCTGTACTGTTGGATTCATAGCTAAACCTCGTGTGGCGGGCCGACCCCACCTCTAAACTCACTCACCAATTTCCTTCAAAATCTCTTCGATCTCTCGCAGCTCATCTTGCGAAAGCTGGCGATCGTGAATCAAATCGGGCCGGCGGCGCAGAGTCTTCTCAATAGACTTGCGGCGGCGCCAACGTTCGATCTCCGCGTGATTGCCACTCAGCAACACATCCGGAGGCTTCAGTTCGCGATATTCCGCGGGCCTTGTGTATTGCGGGTAATCAAGCAAACCGTCGGAGAACGACTCGCTTGCGACAGACTGCTCGCAACCGAGAGCACCTGGAATCAGCCGCGTCACCGCGTCGACCACAACCATCGCCGGAATCTCGCCACCTGATAGCACGTAGTCGCCAATCGATACTTCGTCGGTTATCAAATGCTCTACGACGCGCTCATCAACTCCTTCGTATCGGCCACAGATCAATACAATGCGCGGCATCCGCGCGTATTCCTCCGCCATCGACTGGCTAAACAACACTCCCTGCGGCGACAGCAAAGTCAACCTTACTTCAGTTGCGCCGTTCGTTACAGCCTCAACCGCTTCAAAAAGGGGTTCGGGCTTCAGAACCATTCCCGCCCCCCCGCCGAACGGCCGGTCATCAACCTGATGATGCCGGTCGTGCGTATAGACGCGCAGATCGTGGATACGAATCTCGATCAAGCCCGCATCAACTGCGCGCCGAATTATTCCAAACTCAAAGACGCCACTGAAGATCTCCGGAAAGATCGTTATTATGTCGAACCGCATTCGATTTCGGGATTCCGGGTCAATGGATTCTCGATCAGGCCCGGCCCAAATCACAGAATCCAAGATCTCATCCTGCCTCACAAGTCGAGCAGGCCCTCGGGTGGTTCGATCGTGATGCGTTTCGCTCCGACATCAACGCCGGTGCAGATTTCCGCCGCGAATGGAATCAGGTGCTCCTGACCATCGGCACCCGCGAGGACGAGAACATCGGTCCCGCCAGTCCGCATCACCCTTGCGACGTGGCCCAATTTTGTCCCGTCGGAGGTTACAACTTCCGACCCGATTACCTGGCGCTCAAAGAACTGACCGTCCTCAAGGTGCTGCACATTGCTCTCAGCTATCATCAGGCGCCCGCCCGCCAGACCCTGGGCCGCCGTCATTGTATCGTAGCCCTCAAACTTCAATATCACGCGCTGGTTGTGAAACCAATAATCCTCGATATTCAGGCTCAGCCGCACGCCGTCAGGCATCCAAACCGTCACCTGTTTTAGGGACGAGAACCTGTCCGGAAAGTCTGTCTCGAGAGCGCACGCGACCTCTCCCCGAATGCCGCGAGCCTTAATTACGCGCGCGATTACGACGTCTTCCTCGCGCAATTGTTTGTGCGGCGTGCTGGTCACCACTACTCAAGGATCTCGAGCACGAATCGCTTTCGCATTTTCATCCCGGCTGCTCGAAGTAATGTTCGCATCGCTCGCGCCGTGCGCCCCTGCTTCCCTATCACTTTGCCGAGATCCTGAGACGCGACCCGCAGCTCAACAACAGTAGTCCCCTCTCCATCAATTTCCGAGACGACTACAT
>CAVTUR010000027.1:0-23728 GCA_963737945.1 Blastocatellia bacterium
CGGGAGAAGTGACCCGGGTATGCTCTCCAAGAATAGTCCACTGAGTTTCGCTAATCAGAAGTAACCCGCCGAGTCATTCGCAGACCACCCAAGAGAACTTCCCAGAATGCGATCTGGTAGCTGAAGGTCCAAGAAAGGTCCAGAGCTAACCTTTTTAGAAGAACGTGGTGATGATCAATCACCATGCAAGAGGCCCGGAAGAGACCCTGCACAATATGCCGGCATTGGTTCAGGCCGGATCCGCGAATCGGAGCCCGACAACGAGCTTGCCGAAAACAAGAATGCCAAGCAGCACGGCGTAGGAAGACACAAGCCGGTTGGCGAGCCCACAATCCCGATTACTTCATCGCCAGACGAATACAAGGGCGAAGCACTGTCCAACCAGAGCCAGAGCCACTGCGATTGCCAGCGCCGCTGTCGAAACTACCCTGGGACATCGCGCAAGACCAGTTCGGGGTGAAAGGCGCTGATTTCATTGGGGTTATGGGGACACTAGTACTTCGAGCGGCGCAAGACCAGTTCAAGGCTTATGTTGTTGACCACACGGCAGTTGCAGGCACACATGGCCAACCGGGCACGCAAGACCAGATCCGGTTTGGTCCATAGTAGAGCCCGACGAGGTTCGAGAGGGCTCAGCAATGCAATTGGAGTTTCATCAACTGGAGCAGCGGTTTGAACATCTGCGGGCACGCCGGCCAGATCGCCAGCGGCGGCTGTTGGCCTCACTTGCCGAATCAGGGCAGCAAACTCCGATCGTTGTGGTGGCCCTAGCCAATCAGCCCAACCGCTACCTGGTCATCGATGGATACAAGCGTATCGCCGCTCTGAAGCAACTGGGCCGGGACACGGTGGAAGCGGTGGTCTGGCCAATGAGCGAAGCCCAGGCTCTGGTGTTGGATCGTTCGATGCGGCTGTCCGAGCGCGAGACGGCGCTGGAAGAGGGCTGGTTGCTGGGTGAACTGGAAGAGCGGTTCGGCTACGGACCTCAAGAGCTGGGACGGCTGTTTGATCGCAGCGTCAGTTGGGTGATGAGGCGGTTGGCGCTGGTTGAGCTTCTTCCGGAAAGCGTTCAGCAGCAGGTGCGCGAGGGGAAGCTCTCGGCCCATGTGGCGATCAAGCACCTGGCAGCGGTGGCGCGAGTGAGCCTGGACGACTGCCTGCGGATGGCCGATGCGTTTGCGCGGCATCGTTTCAACACCCGACAAGCGAGTGAACTGTACAGAGCGTGGCGTGAGGGATCGCGCCTGACCCGAGAGCGGATTCTGGGGCAGCCAGAGCTGTATCTGAAAGCGCGCGAGCAAGTCGAGCAGCAAGCGCCGGCCACGCCTGCCGCCGAGCTGATGGGCGATCTGGAGATGGTGGTAGCGATTACCAAGCGGGCTAGCCGCCGCGTGAGCCGCGCTGCCCTGGAGATGAATCTCGAGCAGTGCGTGGAGGCGCGGCGGCAGATCGAGCGCGCGCTGGTTCAGCTCAATGAACTGGCCAGGCGAATACCAGGAGAGCAACAGCATGTTGAGCAAAGGGAAGCGGACGGCGATTCTGGAACTCGCGGCTCAGGGAGTGAGCCGCCGCCAGATCGCCCGAGTTATGGGTATCTCTCGTCAGACGGTGCGCCGAGTCGTTGGTTCGAACTCGTCAGAAGTACCCCTGATCGAGAGGTCCGAGAAGGCCGAACCCTACCGGCAGCAGATCCTCGAGCTCTTGAAGAGTTGCAAGGGGAACCTGGTCCGGGTCCATGAAGAACTGACCGCCGGAGAAGCGGCGATCTCCTATCAAGCGCTGACCGCCTTCTGCCGCCGGCATGGAATAGGACAAACGCCAATCGTTCCTGCCGGCCGTTACCACTTCGAGCCGGGCGAAGAGATTCAACACGACACCTCGCCGCATCAGGTTGAACTGGGAGGCAAGAAACGAAACGTCCAAACCGCATCGGCGGTGCTGTGCTACTCGCGGATGTTGTTCTTTCAGTTATATCCGGCGTTTCAGCGTTTCGACTGCAAGGTGTTTCTGACCGACGCAGGGCGTTACTTCGGCGGGTTCGCAAAACGAGTAATGATCGACAACACCCATGTCGTGGTCTTACGCGGAAGTGGGCGCGAGATGATTCCTGTTCCCGAGATGGCGGCTTTCGCCGAACGCTTCGGCTTCTGTTTCGTGGCCCACGAGAAGGGTGATGCGAACCGTTCTGCCCGGGTTGAACGGCCATTCTCATTCATCGAGATGAACTTTCTTGCTGGCCGGACCTTCTCTTCGTGGGAGGATCTCAATCTCCAGGCCCGCCAGTGGTGCGATCGGGTCAACTCAACCTACAAGAAGCACCTCCACGCCGTTCCCCGCGAGTTGTTCGCCGTCGAGCAGATGCATCTGGGCCCGCTGCCGGTCTGGATCCCCGAGGTCTACCGGCTAAATCAACGCACGGTCGACGTCGAGGGCTACGTTGCGCTGCACACCAATCGCTACTCTGTCCCGGTCTCCTGGATTGGCCGCCGGGTCGAGGTGCGGGAAACTAAAGACAAGGTCGAGATTCAACTCGATGCCCGCAACCTGGTGACCCACCGCCGTCTCCTCGATCAGCAAGATCAGCGGATCACCCTGGCAGAGCATCGTCCGCCGCGGGGCCAGGGCATCAAGCGCAGCGATCCACATCCCGAAGAGTTGGCGATCCTCGAAGCCGCTCCCCAGCTTGCCGGTTATGTGGCCGCCCTCAAGCGGCGCCCCGGCAAGGTGGTTGCTTTGGCGCTGCGCCACCTCTTGCGAATGGTGCGTGAGTATCCGCGCGAATCGCTGCTTGCAGCCGTGGGTGAAGCTGCGCGTTATGGTCTTTACGATCTGGACCGGCTCGAACGCATGATCCTTCGGCGAGTGGCCGGTGAGTACTTCGTGCTCGACGTTCGCTCGGAAAGTGAACAACAAGGATGACTGAAGAACTGGAACAACTGCTCAAGAATCTCAAGCTCAGACGCATCCTCGACATCTACGACGAGCAGTTGCGCGCAGCTGACAAGAAGGACCCCTCATACTCCGAGTTCGTCGCCGGGTTGCTGCGTGCTCAGTGGCACGCTCGCCAGGAGGGCGCGGTTGAATGGCGCATCCGCCGCGCCACTCTTCCCGAGCGCTGGTCCCTGGAGACCTTTCCCTATCCACGCCAGCCGGGGGTCAGTCGCAAGCAGATCCGCGCTTTCGCTGAACTAGAGTTCGTACCAAAGGCCGAGAACATCGTTTTCATTGGTCCCACTGGGGTGGGCAAGACCGGATTGGCCTGCGGCATTCTGCTCAAAGCCCTGGAGAATGGCTACCGCTGTCAGTTCGTTCGGGCGCAAGACCTGTTTGATGAAATGTATGCGTCGCTGGCCGACCGCTCGACCCGCCAGCTCTTGAAACGTCTTGCCCGACTGGATGTCCTCGCGATCGATGAACTCGGGTACCTCAACCTCAAACCCGAACAGTCGAACATCTTCTTCAAGCTCATGGAGGAGCGCTACGCGCGCCACTCCACGATCATCACTACCAATCTCGAGTATGACGAGTGGCACAACTTCCTGGGCCAGCGTCCCATGGTCGAAGCGCTGCTCAGTCGCCTCCGCCACTACTGCAACACGGTCCGTATCAAAGGACCATCTCTGCGCGATCCGCAGGGTTGAAAGAGAATCGGTTGGCGTTCAGGACCCGAACGTGGAAGATAATCCAATCAGCCGTGAGGAGTATATACGCAGAGTCCTGGTTGCTTACTGCAAAACGCCTGGAACAACCGGTCGCTCTCGCCGCGCCGACCGTCTCCTGGCGGCTAATCTTTACGAACGCAGTGTGCCGCTGATCGCTGTCGAAAACGCGTTGCTTCTGGCGGCCGCCCGCCGCCTCTTCCGTCCTGCCGACGCCCCGCTCCTGCCTACGATTCGCTCCCTTGCCTACTTCTCGCCAGTCATCGATGAAGTCCTTGACTCCCACCTCAGCCAAGAATACTTCCTCTATCTACGCCTCAAGCTCCAACCCTTCGTACAAACAGCCCCTGCCCACTCCACTCACGACGGCCGATAACCTCTCGCGCGCGGCGTGGTTCACACCTGCGGCGTGGATGATGTTGCCTATACCTCACTGTCTTTCTTGTTCCTAATCCTGTTCCTGGCACTGGTAACTTCTACCGAGCGATCCTGGCCCACTTCTCCCGAGCGCCGAAGTCTTCCCGCGTTTCATCAAATTGCATTACCTGACAACCCTTGATCTCTGTGGTTTCTTTGGCATTGCTCCGCAATGACTTTGCAAGCGATGCCCTAATACCCATGAAGCCTCGTTCGAAGTAAATTGCGGTGCAGCCTTCGTCAGCATGCCCCCAAGTGCAGTGGGCTCGCGGAACCTTCTACTGCCTTCCACTGAAAGAAGAACCGTTTGACCACGAATCTGCCGGTAAAACCTGCCTTCTTGGAGGGTCAAGAATTTGCTAACTGAGATATGGCGGAATGCCTGGGTCAAGTCTTTTGGCTCGGATTGGAGATCAAGCTCTTCTGCTTTGAATGCCCCTTGCGCAACCGTGATCGTCTCCGTATCTTCTGGAAACCACTCGAGGATGTCTCTTACCAAATCATTATATTGCAGTTGGTTCTGATCAGATATTTTTTGTTCAGGACGGACTAGGCTACAAAACACAAACAGTAACGAAGCCATTGAGATTTGGATCTTGAGCATTTTGGCATTCCTTCTCTGCGGATATTAACCGCGTCTTTCGCTTTCAACAGGAGCGCGAACACATCACCGCCAAGTCAATATTAATAGAGTATTACGGAACATCATCCAACTGTTGCAACTTATAATCGATCATGGTGTAATTTTGGTCAAAGTAAAAGACAATGTTTATTGTCTAGGTCGAGAAAGCCGGATTTGGATCTTCAGGAACCCACGCTATTATATAGCGCTTCCACTGTCGCTCACTTTCCGGGAGACCAACGAAGGGATCCGGCCCCGCATCGTAACCTGAGAACTCAAAGTTGTTAGCCTCTAGGAATTCATACACCTGATCCTTAGTGGAACCGCTAGGAACGCCTCCTCTAATTGCTTCATCCACCCCTTCTTTCGTAACGCCGGGCATGTTCAACCTGAATAACGCAACAACTAAGGCGATGACTGAACCGGCTATTATCCAAGGGTAGATCGACGTTCTTGACATCGTTAAAAAGCACCTTCAGATATGTTACCGCCGATTCACTGAACAATCATGCTCCTGACGAATCAATATGGAAGACACTCTCCGGTGCAAAGTCGTCCATGCCGAACTCAGATATTAGGATAAATGCGTGATAGGCCAGCCAATCTGGAATGAATCTGAACATAACGCGAATGGTACAATCCGATATTTGTGTATCTCACCCTTCGCCGCCGCCCCCAGAGTCTCCTCCTCCACAAGGATCCCCTTCTTTTGGGATCTTTCGAAGCAAACCTAGAGGATCAATGAAGTCTGCAGGAGCGTTCATAACATAGGCATATCGATTCCAACTCTGCGGTGCGGCAGCACCCTCCGATGACTGAAAGGGATCTGCGGAGTGGAAGCGACCTACACTAAATGAATAGTTGCGATTCATCGCATAATCGGTACCGCTATGAGTGTCCCGTTCATAGCTAGTGAAGTGCTGCTTCTGCTGCTGTGGGCCGGTCTCGGCGAAGTCGCCACCGAACGGCAAATGCGCCTGTCGGCCTTTGACCGCACCGCTCGTATTCAATATCAACCGGACGCTCAACTGATCGTTCAACAGGTAATACGGCCCGCTGAGGATCAGACGCCTGCCCGCGTATATGTAATTCACAACGAGGGCCCGGAGAACCAAGCCGACGGTGCCGGGCTTGCAATTCGGCAATGTTTTTCCCATACAACTCTTGGGGAGGCTTGACTCCGATTGCCCCACCCAAGAATGCCCGCGGCGGCAAGAATTGTGATGCAGAATATGAAGACCGCTAGAGAGTTCTTCGTTCGATCATGGCATCTCCTTTCAGTTGTTGTGAACGTCCGCACAGTGCCGATGGAACAGTCGCTTTCGCGTAATGTCAGTCATGCAGGGAATCTCTCGGCAGCTCGGGCTCGGGCTTTCTCCGCCTCTTCCAACCGGTCCTTTGGTGGCGCATTTGTCTCGAGGGAGTTGAGTAGCTTGCCCGAAATTCCAGCGATCTCATCGACCGCGGCGTGGAAGGCAGCCTCGTTTGCTTTCGACGGCTTGTTGAACCCGGTGACCTTTCTGACAAATTGCAATGCGGCCGCTCGAATCTCGTCCTCGGTAACCGGCGGCTCGAAATTGAACAGAGTCTTGATGTTTCTACACATGAGACGTCCCTCGACTAATCCTTGATGACATCGATGTAGTAGCGGTCGGTGGCGACTTCAAACTCTTCCTTCTTCATATCCGTCTTCATCGTCTTCCATTCTGTAGCCGGCACGATAACCTGCCAGTCCGTCCTGCGGCCGACCCTCACCGGCATGGCAAACTGCTTGACGCCGGCTCTCCAGCGATAAGAAACCGTGCCGCTGCCTTCCTCGAAACGCAATTCGAGCGCCGGGAGCGCTGCCTGCCGAAGGTACTCGTCAAAGATGGGCGTGAGATTCATGCCGGTCCGGTCGTTGAAAAAGCTCACCATATCCTCGGTCAGGATGTTGTGGTATCTGAATCGTAGCGAGTAATCTCGAATCAGTTTCCACCAGCGAGCATCATCATCGATAACCGATCGCAATGTGTTTAAGAACAGCGCCCCCTTGAAGTATTGATCCTGACTGGGTGATGCGTTGACGCCGCGAGAGGTGATGATCGCTTGCTGGTTTTTGACCTTCGCTTTATAGCCGTTGACGTACTTGAGCGCATCGACCGCGCCGAACATGGCTTCGACATAGACGCATTCGGCATAAGTCGCCCATCCTTCGTGAATCCACTCGTCGGAGACATCGCTCGCGGTGATGCTGTTGCCGAACCATTCGTGCGCGCTTTCGTGGATGATAATGAAATCAAACTTCAGACTGACCCCGACACCGGTCCAATCTCGTTCCAGATAGCCGTTGGCAAAGCGGTTGCCATAGGTCACAGCGCTTTGATGTTCCATCCCCGAGTACGGAACTTCGATCAGCTTGTACCCATCCTTGTTGAATGGATATACGCCGAAGTACTTTTGAAAGACCTCGATCATTGGCCGCGCTTGTGCAAACTGCTTTTTGGCCTTCTCGATATTCTCGGGCAGGCAGTAGAAATCCATGGTGAGATCGCCCAGCTTGTCGCTGAAGTGTTCATACGCTCCGATGTTGAGCGAGACACAGTAATTGTTGATCGGGTAGTGGACGGCCCATTCATAGCGAGTGTATCCGTCACCCAGATCGGCTTTTCCGACGAACCGGCCGTTGGAAACATCCGACAGCGTGCTTGGGATTGCGACCCGTATGCGCATGTTCTCCACTTCGTCGCGCTGCTGGTCCTTGTTTGGCCACCAGACGCTTGCTCCAACTCCCTGACACGCAGTCGTGATCCAATGCCGGCCGGCCGGATCCATCTTGAAACTAATGCCGCCAAAGCGTCCGGTTTCCTTTGGATAACCTGAGTAGTAGAAGTCTACCGAATCGACACTTCCCTTCTTGAGAATCCGAGGAAAATCGACGAACACCGTGTTCAGCTCGCGGGTGTACTTCAACTCGGTCGCGCCGAGCAGAATTTTTTCGACATCGAGATTGGCGAACAGATCGAGTTGGATGCGCGAGTCATCACTTAGCATCCTGAAGCGAATCGTGTTCTTTCCCTTGATGAATTTCTTTTCAGGATCGACGCGAACGTCAAGATCATACGAGAGCAGATCATTGTTGGCTCGATAACGGCCGTACTCTCCGCGAAGAATGTCAGCCCGCGAAGGTGAGGACGTCGCCTTCTGTGGTGCCTGCGCAGCCACCCAGGTCGTTCCCGCCAGAAAGAAAACGCAGATAGTCGTCGGCAAGAGTCTGAGTAGCATCGGGAAACCCTTCGTCAATTTGGGAATCGTAATGTGTATTCCAAAACCGTTCCCGCGGCTCCGTCCCGGGTCGCATTTTTCCCGACCAAAGTTGCGCACACCGCAACAGCCTGCCCCAATGAACATCCGGTCCTCGCGGGGGTTCGGTTTTCGCAGAAGTGCATCAACCTCCGCGAACCGTGAATTCGAGCCCGCCTTCAAACGGCAGGGTCATCGTGCGAAACCGGTTCCGCGGATCGTTGACGAACTCAAAATAGTCGCGATATGCCTCTGGAAATTGCGCGGTATTGTCCGCGATTACAACTGCGCCGTCGCGCAAACGAGGAGTGACCAGTTCGAGCGCGGGTCGAGCCATCGGCGTCCAGATGTCGATCAGCATGAAATCGACAGGCGCGTCGACGTCCACCAACGTCTCGCGCAAATCGCCTTCGCGCAAATCGATGAATTCCGACAACCTGGTTTCGGCGAAATTGGCGCGGGCGGCATTTGCTTTTTCCGGTTCATACTCCGTGCCGATTACTATGCCTTCCCCGCCATCAGCACGGACATTGTCACGAACGGCGGCGGCGAGAAAGAGAGTCGACACGCCGAACGATGTTCCAGCCTCCACGACTCGCCTGGCGCGCAGCGCACGACAGATCTGATAGCAAAACTCAGCCTTCTCGCGATCAAGCGCGACGAGCTTGTTGCTCAGGAACTGATTCGCGCGGTCGTCAAATGAATTCCAATCGAAGTCGGGTTCCTGTGCGCGGGCGGTGAAATAAGCGCCTAGCTCTTCGTTCTGGCCGGCGTTTTGCACGTAGAGCCGCTCGATCAATTCATCGATGTCGGAACCCAATGCGAGTCTTTTGCTCACGATGTCGATCCTCCATCGGGACATCCGGCGGGATAGAATGCCAAACAGACATCAGCCGCCGGCAAAAAAGGACTTCGCTTTGGCTCTATCTGTTCGGGCGCTCACGGCGTCGTCACCAGCGGCAGTTCAATAAAGCTCGCCTGCCCGGGCGAATGATAAACTCGCTGCACCGCTTTCCTGTAGTCCTCGGGCTTTGCCCAGAAGATACTCGTCACAAAGGTCTGCGGATTGCGATCGTACAACGGGAACCAGCTCGACTGAATTTGGACCATTACCCGGTGGCCCGGCAGAAACACATGATTCGCGGTGGGCAGCGTGAGGCGGTAAAGCAACGGCTGGTTCGCGGCGAGGGCCTTCGCGGTCTCGAGGCTCTCTCGATAGCGCCCGCGAAAGATGTCGGCGGACACCATCAATTGATAACCACCCATCTCCGGCTGACCGGCGACCTCGTCCGGGTAAACGTCTATCACCTTGACCACCCAGTCGGAATCCGTGCCGCTGGTGGAAGCGATCAGATTGGCAATAGGCTGGCCGCTGATCTTTACGGGCGCCGCCAAAACCTCTGAGACAAAAGCCACGACATCCGGGCGGCCCGACGCCTCACGTTGATCGTCGACAAGCCACCGCCACCACGTCAGCTCCTCGGTGTAACCGGTGGGCCGAATCGGACGGGCCCGAAACGGCACGGGTTTGGCAGGATCGGAGACGTACTCCTCGAATTCGGCGTCCGCGGCTTTCGGCGCGTCGTAGCTCAGCTTGAGACCGGCGGACAAATAAAGCGGCGTTGGTTTGATCGCACACCCGTTCGGGCAACCGGCTGGCCAAGCTGGCAGGCGACGCCACTTGTTCGTGCCGGTTTCGAACGCCGTCACCGGAGCTACATCCATTTTCGGCGCGTCATCTTTCAAATAGTGGTCGAGGAAGGGGCGCAGGATCTCCTGCCTGAACGTGAGCGCGGTGTCGCTGCCGAATTTCAAAGCGCCCAGTGTGCTGGCTTCCTGAATTTCCTGGCCGTGATGCCACGGCCCCATCACCAGGTAGACCTTGTCGTTGCCGGTGTCCTTGGGTTTGAGCGCTTTGTAAACGGCGATGTCGCCGTAGATGTCTTCCTGATCCCAGAGGCTGTGTACGAGCATCACCGGTACTTTCAACGGTTGTGCGGCCAGCACCTTATCCACCGCCTGATCGCGCCAGAACGCGTCGTAGGCCGGATGTTCGAGCAGCTTGCGCCAAAAGCCGATCTGTTCCAGCCCGCGGCGCCGCCCGAGTTCGCCTGCCGACCCCGCTTGCATAAACATATCGTAGTCGTCGAAATGACTCGTCCACCATTTTGCTTCGTTCGCCCGCGTGCCGACCTGTTCGTAGATGTAAGACATGTTCTGTTGGCGGAACGCACCGTTGTGAAACCAATCATCCCCCATCCAACCGTCCACCATCGGGTTCATCGGCACAGAGACTTTCAGTGCCGGATGAGGATTGATCAGCGCCATCAACGGCAGGAATCCGTCGTAGGAGATTCCAAGGATGCCTACCTTGCCGTTTGTCTCGGGAACATTCTTCACCAGCCAATCGATGGTGTCGTAGGTGTCGGTGGCGTGATCGACCGGCGTCGGGTTTTGCGGACCATGGAGCGGGCGATTCATCACATAGTCGCCCTCGGAGCCGTACTTGCCGCGAATGTCCTGGACAGCTCGGATATAGCCGCCCTCGACGATCACGTCGGTTGCGTTGTCATAACCGGTCAGGATCGGACCGAGGTGCGAGCTTTGAGAATGACTGGTGAGCTCGGTGGCATTGTAGGGCGTGCGAGTGAGTAATATCGGAGCGCGGCTGGCTCCCTTTGGCACAAGTATGACGGTGTGCAGCTTTATGCCGTCACGCATAGGGATCATCACATCTCGCCTGACGTGGTCGAAGCCGTCATTGGTTGGCACGAGTTTGTCCGGCGTCTCGCTCGGAAGGTTGGGGTACTGTGGCTTTTGAACAGTGCCTGACTGATTTGCGGTTGACGTTTGAGAGAGGCCGTTTGCACTCACCAAAACGATAAAGGCTACGAGCAGAATGGCGATGATTCGCACACGCGTCATTTGTTTCCTCCAAAAAATCCGTCGCGGATCCATATCTTACCGATTGATTGGTCGTCGCTCATACTACGTCGGCGCGCGATGGCGGGCAAGGCGGGAGGCAGAGACAGAAGCGCATGGAGTTCAGGCTTTAGCCTGGCCCTGACTTCGCTCCTGCGGCGCCAAACCAGGCTAAAGCCTGAACTCCATGCGCTTCTGCCTTCCGCCTTCTCCTTTCTGCTTTCTACTACAGACCCGCCATCACTTTTTCCACAAACTCACGGTTAGCTCGCGCAAAGCCGGTAGTCTCCTCGGCTGTCTGCCCGATCTTGCAGCATTCCACCATCACCGGTCCGTTAAAGCCCGCAGCCTTTAGCTTCCTGAACACAGCAGCAAAGTCGACCTTGCCCGTTCCGAACTGGATCATCACATCGCCTTTGGGTTCGGCGCAGTCCTTCGCGCAGAAGCCGGTCACGTGCCGGGCGATCGGATCAAACTCCTCCACGGGATCCTTCCCGGTGTAATAGATGATATTCCCGGCATCGTACCAAATCGAAAAGTTGCGATGATTGACTTCTTTGATCACGCGTAGAATTTCGGCTGATGAGCCGCTGATACCGCCGTGCGGCTTCATCGCTAGCTTGATACCTTTGTCCGCGGAATAGGCCGCCGCATCGCTCATGACCTTAACATAATGCGCGTATTCTTCGGGCTTGTCCGCGCCGAACGACAACGCATATTTGAGCGAGAGGAAGCGGGCATTGTCGATTTGCTTGCGCACTTCGCGAATCGAGTCTTCGAGTGGGATATCGTGGCGAGATCTGAGCGCCCCCATGTTAGCGCTGAGAGCGCTCGCTGCCAGCCGCTTCTTCAGGCTTTCGAGATAATCCGTCGTCGCATCCGCGGCGATGAACGGTTCCTCACGAGTGCGGGTGAGCAGCCCCATATGCTTGAAGCCCGCCGAGTTGATCGCGTTCAGAGCCTGATCAAACGGCCATTTGGTCCATGGCCGATTGAAACAGCCGATCTGCCATTTGACGCCTTTAGCAGGAGCCTCGCCGGCACCGAGGATTGTGGTGCCGGTGCTCGCGACGATTGCGTGCTGAATGAATTCTCTTCGGTTCATGCTCTCTCGGCCTTGTTAAAGGCAAACAAAGAACTAGCCAGGGTCGCACATCGCCGGCCGTTCAAAAGTTCTCGAGATGATTGATCGAAGGTTGCCAATATCTCCAGCCAGTGTTCGGCAGGCAGCTTACCCGATCGCAATAAGGCTCGCCGCGGTTCTAAAATAGAGGACACCTTGAGAAATCGCCGGTGTGGCAAGGCAAGGCTCGCCCAGATCATTCCGAGCCAGGATTTCAAGTTTGGGCCCGGCCTTGATAACGTGAACCACGCCCTGTTCATCCGGGCAATAAATCTTACCGTCAGCGGCAACCAGCGATGACGAGCAGGGAGAGTCTGGCCCCAGCCGTTCCTCATACATCCTGGCGCCGGTCTTGAAGTCAAAGCACCGCAGCACGCCGTTGAAATTGGCAAGGTATATATACCCGCCGTACACAACGGGCGTTGAAATGTACGAGCCTCCATTCGGGACGCTCCACACGATCGAGTCATTGGTGGTGCTTCCCTCCGCCAACGAGATGTCACCCTGAGCCGACGGGCGAATCGCAAACAGCGGCGACTTCCCTCCGTGTGCGTTGGAAATAACAATCAAGCCGTCCGCCACAAATGGGGTCGGAATTGGAATGTCTCCGCCGCTACGTAAGCGCCAGAGCTCCTTGCCGGTTTGCAAATCGTAGGACGTGACGTACGGCCATCCGTTGGTGACGACCTGAGTCCGCTTGCCGTCATTGTAAACAAAGGGCGATCCCCAGCTCCCGACAGAAGCGCCCTTGCGTGAAGTTCTCCACAACTCTTTCCCGTTTGCGAGATCAAACGCCGCCACAAACGGATCCGTTGGATCATCGCAAAGCAGAACGATGTGATTTCCGTACAAGGCCGGCGAGCTGCTATAACCCCACCCAATGCCGTGCCAGCTGTTGTTGATGACTCCGAGGTCTTTCCGCCAGAGTTCCTTGCCGTCCAGATCAAAGCAATAGAGCCCTTCCGAGCCAAAGAAAGCGACCAACCGCCGGCCATCGGTTATCAGCGTGGTATTCTCGTGACTTGATTTCTCGTGTCGCTCGGTTGCCGGCTTGCTCGTTCGCACGATGCGTTCCCAACGTTTCTTCCCCGTTTTTTTATCAAAGCACAGGATCATCCATTTCTGTTCATCATTGTCCTGGGCGGCCTTGACATCGCCGTAGTAACCGATTCGAAGCGAAGCCTTGCCCGACAATCGAACGGCGGTGCCGAGATAGATGCGGTCACCCCAGATGATCGGGCTTGAATGCCCGAGTCCCGGAATCTCGCTACGCCACAGGACTCCGGAGACCTTGCCCGCGGATGGGTCGGCGTTCCACGCCGCGCGCGTTGGATAGCCGTCGGCAATGCCCTGCGCGCCGTTGCCGCGAAACCCCGGCCAGTTCTGTTCGGAGTTGACAGCGGGGACCCGGGAAGCCAGGGCAACTGCCGGCAAAGCGAATAGCGAAGTCGCAAGAAAGGAGCGGCGTGATAATTCGATTGACTCAACTTGCATCCCTGGGTTCATCTTTTTCATAGGCTCACCTCTGTCAATTCCGTTCACGATATCACACCACAAGGGCAAACGTAGAACCAAACCGCCCTCGCTTTAGCCCTCGCTTTAGAGGGCTTGCACCCCAAGTGATGTTGGGCCTGCGAGCCTTGTCGTTCATGAACAGCCTATGTCCGGGAGCGCTAACGCACCGAAGGCGTAGTCATCATGTACACCGCAAATGATGCCAGCCAGTGCTCCCCGAGGTAGTCGCCGCTCGCTACATGTGTAAGGGCATCTTTAGCGTGAGCTGCAGCCGCGCGTGAGAGCACTTCGCGAACCGGGTCGCGCGGCGGCAGCACTGAAGCGATATGCCGCATGCACCATGCTCGGCTGAGATTCAAACCGTCGAGGTGGACGATCTTTGGGTCGCTCCGGTCCCCAACGGTAGCCGCCACAAGCAGGGTCCTGGTTTTTCCGGTAACAAGACCTGGCAGAAACCGCCGGAACCACCGCCGAAACTCAAGCGGCTTGAGAACACGCAGCATTAGATCTGCTTCTATGAGAGCTGGGGAAAGAAAGTCCTCGCCGCCCGGTTCCCACTCCGCCGGATAAGCGCCATCGGCCAGGAAGTAAGTCTTGCTACGCTCTACGATCATTGCCTCCAACTCACGGTCTCCCGCAGTCCTGGCGTAGTCCAGCGCGAACGCCAACCCGAACGCGGTGTTTGGATGGACGCCCGTTCGAATCGGGTAGGTTTGTCGCGGAAGAAATCGCTTGTATCGTTCCACCACTGCATCGACAAGTGGCTGTAGGTTCCCGGACCAGGCCCGTGCATCCGGATCATCCCACCCACGCAATTGTTCCGCCAGCTTCAACAGCCACGCCCATCCATAGGTTCTCTCAAACGATTGCCGGTTGGCCTGATTGAGGTACTCCACCTCAACCTGGATGTTCTTTGCTGAGAGATTGTCGTCAAGCGCCGACCTGATCTGGTTCGCCTCAGGAAGGTCCGGGAACAGACGAAGCAGTCTCGCCAGCATCCAGTGTCCGTGAACCGAAGAGTGCCAGTCCAGACATCCGTAAAAGGCCGGATGAAGGGTTCGCGGGCTCCGGACCTCGGAGGCGTCGGTCATCGTGTGATCGAGTTTGTTTGGATATTCCCTGGCGACGCATTTGAGCGCGAGACCGGCGAAGTGCGAGGCATCGGCTCGAGTTAACGTAAAGACATCGCCGTTGCGCCTCGAATCGTCGCGCTCAGTCGCGCTGACTGAAGCCGACACGAGGCAAATTGAAAGCAACGCCATCGCTGCCGTTATGAATCCGATCACGATTCCTCCAAAAGGGTTCTGGAAGATCTCACCTTTGCCACAGGATGAAACCCTCGGCCACCATGGGTTAGCGGAGCAAGGTATCGAGCTCCGCGCGAATCTGGTCCACCTCTTTTCGCAACACTTCGTAGCGCTCGATCGCATCGCGTCCGATCTTCTGATCGATATTGGCGGTCATCCTGGCCAGATAAGTTATGTGTGTCTGAAGCCCGGGCTTGCTGTAGCGCACCCGCGGCGTGAACAGCCTTTCGGCGATCGCATTCAACCGGTTTGCCTTGTCCCATCCGCCTCTGAACTGTTGCGCAGTTTGGCCTGCGCGTCGCGAACTCTGCCCCCGAGTTGGTTGACGTTGTTCACTAGTTCTTGCATGCGCACATTGTGTTTGAATTGTTCCTGTAGATCCGCGACCGTAACGCCGTCGTCCGCGACTCGAGGGTCTATCAGCACATCGAAGACTTCAGTCAGAATACTGGCGTCGAGCTTGAGGCGAGCCTGATACCGCCCCGGCGGCACCGTAACACCGTCTTGATTGCGCACATCCCACACAAAGCGATTAAGCCCGGCGACCTTCGTCACCCGAGACGCAGGGCCTGATCGCCGCTCGCTCGCTGGAGCGTCGGAGTCCTCCGGTTGAATCTCAGCGCCGCCGCCGCGACCTCTGCCAGCCGCCACCGGGGCATCGCTGTTGTAGGAGTTGACCACGCCGCCCTTTTCATCAAGTATCTCGATTATTACCGCACCGGTTGGCGCTGAAGGTAGATAGTAGTCAATCGTCGGACCCAGAATGTCAGGGTTGACTCGTGTGCGATATCCGGCCCGCGGCTTGAAAAGATGCATGTCTGACGTTGTCACTCGCGGCGTTAGTTGATGTAGCACGCTGATGTCGTCGAGGATCCAAAACGCGCGGCCCTGAGTCGAGACCACCAGGTCTTTCCGGTGGACTTTGATATCCGTTATCGGCACGTTTGGCAGGTTCAACTGGAACGACTGCCAGTGCGCGCCGTTGTCGAACGAGATGAACATCCCAAACTCGGTCCCTGCGTAAAGCAAGCCTTCGCGGTCGGGATCTTCGCGGATCACCCGCGTGGGCCAATCCTCCGGTATCCCGTTCTTACCGTCGGTCAACCGCTTCCAGGTCTTCCCGTAGTCGTCGGTCCGATAGATGTACGGCTGGTAGTCGCCGAGCAGCCAGCGGTACACCGCATAGTAAGCGGATCCTTTGCGGTGAGGGGACGGCTCGATGTACTGGACGCGGCCACCGGGCGGAAGATCCTTCGGAGTGACATTGGACCACGTCTTTCCATTGTTGCGAGTGACATTGAAAGGGCCGTCGTTCGCTCCGGTCCAGATGACACCCTTTTCCAGAGGTGACTCGGCAATCGCGTACAAGGTGCTGTAGAACTCTTCGCCGGTGATGTCGCGAGTGATCGGCTCGCCGCTCGCACCCTGGCAACACTCGGGCTTCGCGGTGAGGTCGGGCGAGATCTTCTCCCAGGTCACGCCCTTGTCGCGCGTTCGGTGCAGGTACTGTGATCCGTAGTAGAGTACATCGGGATCATGGGGCGAAGTTGCCATCGGCGACACTCGCTGCATACGGTAGATGAGATCGGTTGCGGGATTGCCATAAAGCGACTGCCCGCCGATCCAGTAATTCTTCTGCTGGCCGGTCTTGAGATTCATAACACCGAACTGACCTTTGCATGATCCGTAGACGATGTCCGGATTCCGGGGATGCGGCATTATTGGCCCCGTCTCGCAACCAGGTCCGGGACGCCAGTCGTCGCGCGAGGCGGGATCGGCCTGACTCGAAATAATGACCGTCGTGTTGTCTTGCTGCGCACCGTAGAGTTTGTATGGGAACTGGTTGTCGAGCCACACGCCGTAGATCTCGGCCGTCGGCTGATTCATTTGGGTCGACCAGGTGCGACCACCATCGGTGGAGACGTTGGCTCCTCCGTCGTTCGACTGGATTATCAGCTGGCTGTCCTTCGGGTTGATCCAGATATCGTGATTGTCGCCGTGAGGAGTGCGAAAGACAGTGAACGTCTTGCCGCCATCGATCGACTTAAAAAACCCTTCGGCGCCGGCGTAAACGATGTCGGCGTTGGTCGGGTCCGCGCCGAGCGTCGTGTAGTAGAAGGGACGCTGGATCAACGATCCTTGCGAGTTTACGAGAGCCCATGTCTGTCCGGCATCGTCCGAACGATAAAGGCCACCGCCCGGTTTCGCTTCGATAAGAGCATATATGCGATCGGGATTTGCCGGAGTGACGGCAAGGTTGGCCTTGCCAATCAATTCAGAGGGCAGGCCGGTTGTGATCTTCGTGAAGTGCTCGCCGCCGTCGGAGCTTTTGTAGAACCCGCCTTCGCTCGAGCCGCTGATGATTGTCCAGGGCTTGCGTTCGAGACGAGACATCCACGCATACACGACGCCCGGGTTGCCGGGCTGCAGCTCGACATCCATCGAGCCTACGGCGTCGGACAAGAACAACACCTTGCGCCACGACTGGCCTCCATCAGTCGTCTTGAATACACCGCGCTCCGAGTTGGATTTGAACGCGTCCCCAACGGCCGATACCAAAACGATATCCGGATTCGTTGGATGTATGCGCACGGCTCCGATTTGACCGGCGTTGTACAGGCCGATGAACTTCCATGTCTCTCCCGCCGTCAGTCGACTTGTAGACACCCCGCCCGGTCGAGACATTGCTTCGAACGCCATCCGAGCCTGTGCCGAGATAGATCACATTCGGATCTGAGTCGGCAACCGCAACGCATCCGGTCGAGCCCAGCGGCACCTTGCCGTCGGTGATCGGAACCCAGGTTGTGCCCGCATCCGTCGTTCGAAACACCCCTCCGCTCGCCACACCCATGTAAAAGGTCTGTGGTTGAGAAGGAACGCCGGTCACCGTCGTCACTCTCCCGCCGCGTGACGGCCCAACAAGTCGATACCGGAGACCCGAGAACAAACCTGGGTCGCAACACGACATTTGTTGGGGCCGGGCCGGCGGTGCTTTCGCAACACCCTGCACGACGGCGATCGCGACAAGTATCAGGAATGAAAGTGGGGTGCGTCGAAGCATGAGTCATCCTCCCGGGTTTGGCAGAGAGGAAGCAAACCCTGAAAGCTGTCTTATTGCAAGCTGGATTGTGGGGTCTACTTTGCGTTTCTTCGGATCTCTGCGTTGTTGCTTGAACCCATCTTGTCGTAAGGCCTTTCTGTTCGCGTAGCTGGCTCGCAACCTCCGCAAGGAACGTAGCTCATCGCGCGACGTACTTGTAAACGACGCCGCCTTTCATCACAAATGCTACGCGCCTGACTGCGGTGATGTCTTTCAACGGATCTCCGTCGAGCGCAATAATATCCGCCTCCAAGCCTGGCGCGATTGCCCCGATCTGGCCGGCCATCCCGAGCGCCTCCGCTCCCAGCGAGTTGGCCGAGACCATCGCGGTCATCGGGTCCACGCCGCAATCACGCACTCGATCGACGAACTCCTCCGCGTTGCGCCCGTGTGACCCAGCGACGGCGTCCGTACCAAAAACGATCTTCACTCCACGGGTCCTTGCCGCGCGTTTCACCAACTCGTGGTTTAATGAAAGGACGCCCTCCATTGCCGCAAATCCCTCTTCGGTGTATCCGGGTGTGCCAAGATACTTTTCCTTGTTCAGCATGTAGTTCTCGATAACCAGGCCGGCCTGGGGATCGAGGTAAGTTCCTTTCTCCGCCATCAATTTCAAATCGTCGTCCGTCGCCATGGTTCCGTGCTCGATCTGCGTGCAGCCGGCAAGAGTCGCCGCCCGGACAGCATCTTTGTACGCGTGCACGAGCGTGCGCAGACCCTGGTTCTTCGCTTCATCGCAGGCCGCGTTGAGTTGCTCCTGCGAGAGCGTCATGCCGCCCCCCTGGCGGATGCTTTGCGAGGCAAAGATCTTGATCACGTCCGCGCCCGCTTCCTTTTGCTTTCTGACGAAGGCGCGGATTTCTTCTGGCGTGCCGGTTTGTTCGCCTCGTCCTGAGAGCGGCTCGACGGCCGTCAGTATTCGTGGGCCCGGAAGCAGGCCTTTCGCGACGGCGTCGCGCAACGGAACGTCACTGGGTGAGCCTACGCTTTGCACGGTCGTGAAGCCCGCCATCAGCGTCACCCATGCATTCGAAGCCGCTGAATACGCAGCTTCCGGCGTAGCGGACCCCGGCCCCGCATTTTTGCCATCCTTGCCAAAACTCCAGGTGATGTGAGTGTGCGCGTCAATCCACCCCGGCAATACAGTCAAGCCGCGCAAATCGTAGTCGACGGGGCCAGCCTTTGCGGCATCATTTGTGTGGACCTCAACAATCTTCGAGCCCTCGATCACGATGCGTGCGTTGCGCAGCACGCGGCCCTTGCCATCGAGCATCATGCTGGTGGCGATCACAACGCGTTTGGGTTTTGCAGCCGGCGCGGCGGGCGTCTGCGCGGAAGCTGTTCGGCCCCTGGCGTTGGTTTGCGCGGAGATTCTTTCGCCGACGAGGTGGAATAGGCCGAGGATGCTCAAGAAGCTGAAGATGATATTCGCTGATCGCATGATCGCTCCTTTTCGTTGATAACGTCGAGGTGAGCATTGCTTGCGTAGCCACAATCTCACATCAAGGCGGTCCAATTCAATGCGCATGGATTGTCCGTCCGGCTGCGTCTTATGGGCTCTTGTGATTGCCGCTGTTTGGTGTTTGTGGTTCTTTGCGTTTTGGCGGTCCTTTGCGTCTGGGCGCGAAACTGCCGCTCAGTCTTCTGCTTTCTTCCTCAACCCTCTGCCCTCTTCTGTCCTTCCACCTCTCGACTCCCCGATCCTTGCATTGCCCATCCTCTCCGAAATAGAATCTCGACCATGCTAGCCAACCGACTGACCCCAATCTTGAACGTCTCCAATATCAAAGAGAGCTTTGAATGGTTTGAAAAGCTCGGGTGGAAAAAATCGTGGGACTGGGGCGATCCGCCGGATTTCGGAGCGGTCTGCTCGGGCGAATGCGAAATCTTCCTATGCGAGAATGGTCAAGGGGGCCGCGGCAAGAGTGAGTTCAAAACGTTCGGCCCTGAAGGTGACCAATCAGCCGACAAGGGAGTGTGGGTGTGCATCGTGGTGGATGATGTGGACAAGGTCTACGAGCACTGCCAGGCGCAGGGGCTCGAAGTCACGTGGCCTCCGACAGATATGCCATGGCACTTGCGCGAGATGCATGTACGGCACCCCGATGGTCATGTCTTCCGAATCGGACACGGTCTGGAGGAAGAGGATGAAGCTCCAGACCCTGAGAGCGTGGTCGCATAACTACTCCCACGCTCCGTGCGGGGCGTAATGGTAATTACTCTCGGAGGCAGCAGCGGCTCTCCTTTGCAAGAGCAGTGCGGGGGCGAGCCGCCCAACCCTGAAGAGGCGCACTCGATCAGTGCGCCAGGATACGGTGAAGGCGGGTGAGATTATTCTCGAGCACCTGGAGTTTGGGGAGCGTCTCGGTGAGGCTGTGCTTTAGTTCGAGATACGCCTCCAGCTCACCCGGGTGGTGATATCGCGCGGGGTTCTCGAGATCCGCAAGCTCCCGCCTTAGCTCGGCCTCGTACATCGACAGGTTCCGCGCCAGCCGCGAGACCTGCTCGGGATCCGGGAGCTGTCCACTTCGCACGCCGGCGACAAGGGCCCGCACCTGATCGAGCGTCACCTGGAGCGAAGACGACCTATCGCAATTTTCGCAGCCAACAGTATCGAGTACGCGCGACGCCACAGCCCGAAGGTGGTCGAATTCATAGGCTCTGGCCGCGGCTTCGCGCACTTTCTGGACGGCCGGGAGCAACAGTCCAATCAGGATCGCAATGATCGCGATCACGACGAGTAGTTCGATCAGTGTGAATCCGGAGTTGCGGTTGGGTCTTCTTGATATTGTGTGCATATTGGGTCCTCCTTGAAATCTCCAAGTTTTGATAACTACAGATACCCGGTGTGAGGTCGAGACGTGGGCGCGTCAAAAACGAGGCGAGCTTACAACAGCGACGGTCTTGTGGTCAACCTTGATGCGACACCTTGATGGGTAAACCCGCGCGGCAGGGGATCAGGCTTGATATTGCTGCTATTTCCGCGCCTCGTCGCGGCTGAATCTCTTAAAGAAACTGTCGCTGTTCCAACGCGGACGCTGGGCTCGGTTGGCGACAGCTTCGACGACCTGTAAGTAGGCAGCGTTAAACTTTTCGGCGGCCTCGAAGTCAATCGGCTGTTGAATATCGTCCGAGGGCGCGTGGTATCGCTCTCTGCGCCAACGCTTGATGGCGGGCACGCCTTTTTTTATGAAGCTGTACTGATCGCTTCGAACAAAGGCGCGACGCTCGGGTTCGGGGTCTGAGAGAACGTCGATTCAATGTGGACCCGTTCGGTTCTTAGCTAAGGGCTCAGTCGTTAGCCTGTGTATTCACGATAACCCTCCGCATAACCCCGAAGATATGCATCGAGATACGCCGAGGTTCGCGCGTTCTTGTAGTCATTGTGCTTGTAGGGATTGTATCTCTCCCGGTCCCTGGCGTCGTTCTTTCCATCATCACGCCCGTCATGGAATCCCTGAGCCTCCGTTACGTGACGGCTCGGGAAAAAGTACGGCCTGTTGTACCAGTACCGATTCGACCGAGGATAGAAAGTTCGCGGATAGAGAAAAATCCTGGGCCGCACAACCACGTGGCCTCTGTTTCCTCGCCAGTGTCTGTGCTGCGCCTCGGCTGTCGTCCCTACAAGCGTCACGACGCCAAACAGGAGACTGACTACGAGAAGCATTTTTGTAAGTAACCCTATAGTTCGATTCATACTTGGGTCACCTCCTTTCCCAAGAAACCAAAGCCGGCCGGGAGGCTTCGATTACTCACGTGTTCAGATGGCAATCTCCGAACCCTGGTTGGCCCGATTTTCACAGCATTTACGAGCAAATTCGCACCAAAATCGAACAGAGTGCGTAGATTCCAGGGCATACACTTTCGGATTTGCAAACTATCATCTGAGGCCGAATGGTATCGTTCTCTGCCTTGACGACCTCGTGTTCGGGCGGTCCTTGACAAACGCCACTTTGAGAGAAATACCGACAGGCCTTTTCAAATGAAGTTGTGCTGATTGCAATGACGACGTCTACGAAGTGGCCGCCGCCGTGAGCACTCGGTCTGGTGTTGCTTTGCGTAAGACCTTAGGTGAAGAGGCATCCCCGTTGCCTCACGTAAAAAAGTGCCTGAAAGCCCATTCGTTGCGTCACGTAAAAAAGTGCCCGAAACTATTCGTTGCACAACAGCCACGCGTTCAATTAGATTCTCACTCGGTTGGTGAAGCGGAGGTGGGCTCCGCTGGAGAGCGACCCACCAAGGAATAGCCAACTGCAGACTCATCGCGACGATGAGAGTGGGAGCGCCAACCAAGGTCGCTCCCACAACTCTCAAAGCGGAGAGATGAGTTTGCGGATGCCTCAAAAAACTCATGGTTGCTCGTCGTAACATTAGCTGGCCAACAGGACTCGTCAACGTGACTCGGGCTGAGCCCTAGCCTTAGTACGTGACGCCTTGCGTGAACGGTCAGGTTGTTTATCACGTTTCGGTTGTTCTTTCATCATACCGATTCTCAAAAGCTTCTCTTGGAGGCTGGTGATATCTCTCTTCAACTGGGCCGGGTTCAATGTGCTATAAATCTTACGAAGACGTTTTTTATCGCTCTGTTTCACATCAGACGAAAACAACACGCGCTTGTAAGGAGTCGTTGGATCGTCATAAACCTTCTTAACTTGGCTGCCGGTCCTCTCTTTACTGACGAGCTTCATAGTCGGCAAGAAGTAGTTCGTATACAACCTCAGATAGCCGTACAACTCGTTCAGGACCGCCAGTTCTTGCGGAGTATCGTAACGCCGGTAGCCGACGTTTCTTCTTACCACCGAATAGTTCTTCTCTTCCACAAAACAGGAGTCGTTCTTGCGAGTGGACCTGGCTCGGGTGAAGGTGATTTGCTCCTTGACGCAGTAGCGGAAGAGTTCGTGATTGATGAACTCGCTGCCGTTATCTGAGTCAATACCAAGGAGTTGGAAGGGCAGCGCCTCCCTGATATTAGTGAGCGCCTTGAACACCCAAACCTGCGCCTTGTTCTGCACCGCGCGGGTCTCGGTCCACGTAGTGCACACGTCGGTGACATCCAAACTCTGGCAGAACTCCCCACTGGCATTTCCTCCGTCGTGGCCAACTAGATCGATCTCCACAAAGCCGGGCTTCTGCTCGTTCCAATCTGAGAAGGTTCGGATCTTTATCTGGTGCTTGAGCAGCGTCCCCGGCTTCGTGCCCGATCTGCCTTTAAGCGCCTGCTTCTTCCTATCAACCGCCAGCACCCTGTCAATCGTCGAAGCGCTGATTCGCAGCAGCTTCTCCTCAGTAGCGGGACTCATCTGTATCTCCATATTCTTTTTCAGCGCCGGGATGACATCGGCGAGCGCGGCCTTTAATCGCTTACCGCAGATGCAATCCATGATCATCCAAATCTTTCTGAGCATCTCTATCACCTCACCATCGTAAACTGGCAAGCGCTTCCTACCAGGGTTCTTGGTGACATCGCCGATGATTGTCGTCTTTCCTACTCTGGTCTTCTTGCCGTGTCGCCGCAGCAGCCGCGAAGCGTACCGGCGAACATACCCAGTCAGCTCGACAAACTGCCCCAAGATGACCCCCTTCTGCTTCTTTCCCGCTCTTTGGTAACCAGCTGCCATCTGTGCGGCGACCGATCTCTTTTCGTTCATCGTTAGCCCCATCTGAGCTGCCTCCCGTTGGCTATTTCTCTCGAGGGAGGCTACTTCTTGTTAGCTCATTTCGGGCACTTTTCTTTCGTGACGCAACGAAGCCATTTCAGGCACTTTTTTGATGAGTCAATGC
>CAVTUR010000028.1:0-27070 GCA_963737945.1 Blastocatellia bacterium
CGGTTCAAGCCTATAGCTGACTTCGACTGGAACTGGCCTAAGAAGATTGATCGCGAGTTGATTGAACGGGCTATGACTTTGGACTTCATCAATGAAGGACGCAACCTGATTCTGTTAGGCGCCAACGGCCTGGGCAAAACGATGATCGCCAAGAACCTCGCCCATTCGGCAGTCATGGCTGGCCACAGTGTCCTGTTTCGCACTGCCTCGGATCTGCTTGCGGATCTTCAGTGCGACTCACCTCAGTTACGCCGGCGCAAGTTCAGCTACTACGCCCGGCCCCGCTTGTTCTGTATTGATGAAGTAGGCTATCTCTCCTACGATTCCAGCTCCGCCGATCTGCTTTACGAAGTGATCAACCGCCGCTACGAACGCTCATCCTTGTTGATCACAACCAACAGAGCATTCAAAGACTGGAATGATGTCTTCCCAAACGCCACCTGCATAGCCACCCTGCTTGACCGGCTCACTCATCACGCCGACATCACCGTCATTGAAGGCCAGAGCTTTAGAATCCGCGAGAGCGAGTTAGAGTCGGTGCTCGCAGAAAGAAGGGTCACAAAAAGGACAACAACTCAAAATGACTTCGTCCAGGTTGGAGGTGTCGTGAAGCAAAACGATCGTGGCTATGTGGACAAGCTCTTAGATCTCTATCTCGGGTTGCCCGACACGCCTTCCAGAACCAGCCGCTATGATCGTCAGTTGGCCTTCAAGCTCTATCACCAGAATGTGTCGTTGGAGATTGTCGAGGCGGCTTTTCTATTAGGCTCTGCGCGTCGGATCTTTCGTGATCCCAGCTACCCTCCTCTGGGGCCTATTCGTTCGCTGCATTACTTCCTGCCGCTCATCCAAGAGGTCATCGCCACTCATCTACCTGACGATTATCTTCGGTACCTTCGGCACAAACTGGCCAACCACGCTGCTCATACGCCGCCGTTAAGGTGACCCAAGCTCGGCCGATGCTCATTTTTCTACGTTTTTAGCTGCGCGCCGACACGGGGAGACCGTCTTCACAGACGTGAGCGCGCCGGCTTCTACCACCTGGCTGATGAAGATTGATATTTTTGGGAATGTGACTCAGCGGCAACTGGCTTGCTGCAACGTGCAGACCACCACGTTTGGAGGCACGAACGACTACGCGCTGGCCGAGAGCGTGACCAAGGGGGCAAGCGGAGGGCCTCAGGTGACTTCGAGTGCCAGTTATGACTTCAACACTTCGGCGACCGAAACCGCGACCGATCCAAACAGTCTGGCTACGACAATCAATACTCGGGACGCGGCTATGCGTCCGACGCTGATCACTTATCCGACCACCGCGACGAAATCTGCGACTTACAACGACAACACGCCTTCGGTATCACAGAGCTTCAGTTACGATGACGGCGGGACACAAAAGGCGGTGACCAGCTCGACGGTGTATGACGATCTGGGAAGAGTGATTCAGCAAGTAAATGCTGCCGGTGCCCAGGTGAACACCGCCTACGACTCAATGGGCAGGGTCGCAAGCGTCACCAATCCTTTCCCCGCGGGCGGGACTCCGGGCGCCTTGACGACCTATTCCTATGACGCGCTTGGGCGAACGACTGTCGTGACGCTGCCTGACAGCCAGACCATCCAGACGACTTACGACGGGAAATGCGTAACCGCGATCGATCAGGTCAACCGGCAGATCCAACGCATAACCGATGGGCTTGGGAGACTGGTCACCGTGAACGAGCAGGATGTTTCAAACGGCCAGCTCACCCAGGCGACCAATTACAGTTATGACTATCTCGACAAATTAACGCAGGTCGATCAAGGCGGGCAGCTTCGCAAGTTCAAATACGACGCGATTGGGCGGCTGCTGTTCGAGAAGATCCCCGAGCAGAGCGCGACGATCAACGACGGGACTGGCGTCTACTGGACTTCGAAGTACACCTACACGAACTTTCAATGCGGTTTACCAGAAGACCGACGCGCGGGGCGTGGTCTCGACCTTCACCTATGACGGGCTGAATCGAGTGACGCAGGTGAGCTACAATACGGTGGCGGGAGTGACTACAGCGCCGACCGTGAGTTATGTTTATGATTACGATTCGACATACGGTACGACCGCGGATGGGATGCTGGTGAGGGTGAACGTGGGAAGTGACTATCAAGAGCGCTACACGGTCGATGCGGCTTTCCGGGTGTCGAGCACGATTCGCACCATAGGCAGCCGCACCTACACGACGAGTTACTCGCGCAATGACGCGAGCCAGGCAACCCAGTTGACTTATCCATCTAACCGCGCGATCAATGTCAGTCATGATTCGATTGGCAGGCTGAGCGGGTTGGTGGAGGGCGGGAATGGCCCGACATGGCTGAGCAGCGTGACTTACAACAACATCGGCCAGTTGACGGCGGACGCGCTTGGGAACGGAGTAACCGAGCAATACGGCTACGACGCGAACCGGATGCAGTTGACATCGCAGAAGGCGGGGACGTCATCGCCTTACACGAATCGAATGGATTTGACCTACAGTTATTCGGCGGCGTCGGGGCAGATGGGCTCGGGGTCGACGGCCGGAAACGCGGGCCAGTTGATGGCGATAACCAACAGCACGATCAATGGAACTACTGAGAGCGCCGCATATACGTACGACAATCTTGGGCGGCTTGTCACATCGAATCAAACCTCAAACGGATCATCCGCTCAGAGGCGGTTCGAGTATGATCGGTGGGGAAATCGGACCGCGGATGTGGGACGATGGCGGGAGCGGAGAGGAGTCAGATCCAGAGTATCGGGTTGGAGCAGAGTGGAGGAGCGCCGACCAACAGGATACAGACGGTCTATGGCCCGAAGAAGAACGTGGCGTTGTCGATAGCAACGGCGGGAGCGCAAGCGGGTCCACGACTTTCAGCACTTCTTACCCCGCGTCCGCGGCGATAAACGGGGACCGACGGAGGGACAGGATGGGGATCGGGCGGCGGATGGATGGACAAGACTTCCAACAGCTATCCCGATTGGTTAGAGGTGGATTTCAACGGGACGAAGACAATCGATGAGCTGGACGTGTTCACCTTGCAGGACAACTACAGCAACCCGAGCGAGCCGACCGAGACAATGACATTCAGCCAGTATGGGATTGTTGACTTTCAGCTTCAATATTGGAATGGTTCGAGTTGGGCGACGGTATCTGGAGGAAGCATCACCGGAAACAACAAGGTCTGGAAGAAGGTGACCTTTTCGCAGATTACAACGAACAAGGTTCGGGTTTATGTGACGAGCGCGCTGAGCAATTATAGTCGAGTGACAGAGCTTGAGGCGTGGGGGTGGGATACAAACAGCTATAGCTATGACTGCGGCCGGGAATGTAACAAACGACGGGGTTCACAGCTACGGGTATGACAGCGAGAATCGGATAGTGAGTGTTGATGGAGGCTCGACGGCGAGTTATGCATACGATCATCAGAATCGGAGGTACAAGAAGACGATTGGCTCGACGGTGACGCATTATGTTTGGCAAGGCTCAAAGGTATTGGCCGAGCACAACGGGAGCACTGGAGCCGTACTAATCGACTACGTGTACTCTGGCAGCCGATTGATCGCAAAGGTTGCGAGCGGCAGCACGCAGTATTTCCTGAGTGACCGGCTGAGCACGAGGCTTGTGCTTGATTCAGGCGGAAACGTGTCAGGGCGGCAGGCAACCTTGGCTTTCGGGGAGGACTTCGGGGAGAGTGGCACGCAGGAGAAGCATCATTTCACGAGTTATGAGCGCGATGGCGAGAGCGGACTGGATTACGCCGTGAATCGGCAGTACTCTCAAAACGTGGGAAGGTTCAACCGGGTTGACCCTGTCCGTGGTTCGATGGGTAATCCTCAAGAATTGAATCGGTATGCGTACGTGCAGGGAGATCCAGTCAGTAGGAGTGATCGACTTGGCCTGATCAGTTCCGCAGTTGATTGTTATTTCGATTGGAGGGGTTGCGAAGTTTGTTATAACACAAACACAGGGGAGGTCATCTCGCGTAATTGCGTGAGTGGTGCTCCGGGCATGCCCGGCGGTGACGGGTTCACCGATACTCTAGGGCCAGTTGCCATTGTTACAGAACCTGAGCCCGAGATTGGCGACGAAGGCGAAATAGATCGACTACTCGATCTTTTGAAGAGATTCTGGGATTTGAATCCGTGTGAAAAGACAGTCGCGATGAATACTCCGTTCCCGTTTCTCGATGGGGTATTAGAAGCGGAGGCAATAGCACAAAAGGTCGCTAAGGTGTTCGGGGATGGTGATGATGATTATGGCAACGCAGTGAAGCACTGTACGTGGAGTTGCGAAATGGCGCGAAGAACAAATCAACGCGTTGCTAAGGAATGGGGAACCGCTCACGAATGTGATTCAAGGGGCAGGAAGGAGCGGGGTCCAAGCGAGCTGATGGATCTGCATAACAACGCAGTGGGACGTGAAATTGCCAAGCAACCTGAGAGCGAGGGCTCTTGCGCGGCACTGTGCGCGCGGAGCAAGGATTTAGAGATTCTTAAGCACTAAGAGTTTTTGGTCCCATTGAGAAATTCACTATCGCCTTGTGAGAGCCGGCGCGGCGGAGTCATTGTTGATCAGCGATTTGAGAGGTGACCGTCATCCCATATTGAAAGGGTCAAAACAGAACTTCGCTCGCCCTAGAGGCGATTTATGAAGAAAGCTCAGAGGGGGAAACATTTTATGCTTTGGACGATCGGTGGCGCGGAAGAATATTGGGTTTTGTTTAGAACCGTGTGTAGTATTCTACTGATTGCAACGTCTTTGTGCGTGGGCTGCAGACAGGATGCCAGAGCGACCAACGACTCCTCAAGTAAAGTAGTTAAGCTACGTGACGGGTTGATAAGCTTGGCTGAAGGGAAAAGAGCCGAGATTGGAGGAGAGTTAAAACCCGAGGAGGGTTACATACTGCTCTACGGTTACGGTCGCCCACTAAGCTCTTTATCAGTTTCTCCTGCCTTGTTAGCGAAATTGGAGCGTGTCGCCCCGCCTCGAGACTACGAGATACATGTTCTTGTACATACTTATGGAGATGATATCGTTGAGTATACAAGGTGGGAGCGAGCCAATGAGCTTTGGCATCCAGCTTTGTCGCCAACGCCGCTACAGATCTCCGGGCAGCATTATCGGATCAGAATGGACTTAGACAAGAACGTAGTCGTAGAACCCATGCGTTGACCGGAGATCGAGAGGCGAAAAGAGCAAAGCCGTGAAAGCAACTCCGGGAAGCCCATTTTGACGGCGCCTATGGCGACTCGCTTGGCTTCGGCGCTCGGTAGAAAGCCGTAATTATTTGCATACATAAAGCGTCAAACAGCGTCGAGAGGGGTCTGGCTTCACTTCGTTGCCATTTGACCCGAGTATCCGCGCGCTTTCTGCTGCGGCCGAAATCCAACTCGGCCATCTTTCTCGCCAGCGCAATGATGGCGACGTTGTGACCCCGTTTGCGATGTATTCGCTGATAGAACGCCCGCAGCGGTCCCGGAGATTTAGCCATGTGTTCGGCGGCTTCGGTCAACAACCATCGCGCTTGCGCCCGGCCTCGCTTGGTTATCCTCCCGTGATAGGCCTTGGAATCCCCTGATTGATAAGTCGAAGGGACCAGCCCAAAGTACGATGCCAGCTTCTTTCTCGAACTAAACCGTGTCGCCTCTCCGATCGCCGCCATCAATCCTGCCCCCACCACCAGCGACACCCCGGTGATCGACAGCAATCTGTCCAACGCCTCGAGTCTTTCCGGCCTCGAGGTGATGAATCCCGCGATGATCGTCTCCAGTTCTTCAACTCGCTCATTCAACTGGTCTATCTCTTCCAGCGATGTCCTCACTCGGTACCGCTCCACCACAGGCGCGCTGCCCTTGATGAACTCATCCAGCCTTCGCCGGCCGCTCACCCCAAAAAGGTCTGTTTTGTCGAACTGCTCGCTGATCAGCAGCCGATGGAGGATGGCGTGGACGCGATTCTTGAGCTTGGTCCTCCGGTCAACCAGCGATTGGCGGTCGCTCATAAGGTGACGTAGTTCTTCGGTGTCAGGATCGGGCAACCACACCTTAGGCAAGTAGTCTACTCGATCCAGTTCGGCCAACACCCGGGCATCGATCTTATCGGTCTTTATCTTTGCTTCGGCGATCACTCGTGTCTTGATCGGGTCAGAGATGGTGATCCGTGCCCCGGACGGCTCCAGTATCCGCGCAATGGTGAACGTGTTTGTGGTCACCTCCATTGCCACCGAGTCATAGGGTGTTAGCCCTCCAGCAAGCTCGGTGAAATTTGCTGTTGTTGACGCAAACCGGCGAGAGGCCATTCGTTTGCCGGTCGAGTCCAGACACTGCATTTGAGTCTCTTTCTTCTCCAGGTCAAGTCCGATGTGTCGCCGCTCGTGGTCCGTGGACTGTCGTGGTGGTATTATTTGTCCCATTGATGCTCCTTGAACGCCTCGCCTTTAAGGCCGGCATTTTGTTGGCAGGTGATTTGAATCGAGGTGTGCCTGTTGACTGGCAAGCCTCGGGTGGCAACTAACGTTTGAGCTTCGAGCTCGTGTCGCATAAGCGACCCGCCCGGGCTTGCCTGACAACAGGCACGGTTAAACCTGGAGTAGTCTGCCGTAATCAGATTCAGACTCCGGTGCACTTAACCGCAAACGGTGTTGAGCTTCGCCGAAGCGAGCGACACGCATTGGATGCGAGATCGAGTCTCAAGAGGGCGCGTGCGGCGGGGACGCTCGCTTACGACAGCAGGCTCGTGGCCTATAGGTATAGTCGAGCGTTCCCGACGCGACTCGCTCAGCGAATTGCGCAGTTGAGAAGTTGGTTCTCAACCAACGCGGTCGCAAAAGCGGCCAGTTGAGCGAGCAGTCGCGGCGGATCCCGATGCCCAACGACTACAGATTTACCGATAACCTGAGTCGTTGTCATGCGATCAGCCACCACTCCCGCGCACAACCACATGTTTCATACCACTTACGACTATCTCGACAAACTGACGCAGGTGGATCAAGGCGGGCAGCTTCGCAAATTCAAATACGACGCGATTGGACGGTTGCTGTTCGAGAAGATTCCCGAGCAGAGCGCTACGATCAACGACGGGACTGGCGTTTACTGGACTTCGAAGTACACCTACACGACTTTCAACGCCGTCTACCAGAAGACGGATGCGCGGGGCGTGGTCTCGACCCTCACCTATGACGGGCTGAATCGGGTGACGCAGGTGAGCTACAGTACTGTGAGCGGGGTGACTACCGCGCCGACCGTGAGCTATGTTTATGACTACGATTCAACTTATGGGACGACGGCCGATGGGATGGTGGTAAGAGTGAACGTGGGAAGTGACTATCAAGAGCGGTACACGTTTGATGGCGCTTTCCGGGTGTCGAGCACGATCCGCACGATAGGCAGCCGCACCTACACGACGAGCTACTCGCGCAATGAGGCGAGCCAGGCGACAGAGTTGACTTATCCATCTACCCGCGCGATCAATGTGAGTCACGATTCGATTGGCAGGCTGACCGGGTTGGCGGAGGGAGGGAACGGCCCGACCTGGCTGAGCAGCGTGACCTATAACAACATCGGCCAGTTGACGGCGGACGGGCTTGGGAATGGAGTAACCGAGCAATACGGCTATGACACGAACCGGATGCAGTTGACATCGCAGAAGGCGGGGACTGTCGTCGCCATACACGAATCGAATGGACTTGACCTACAGCTATTCGGCTACGTCGGGACAGATGGGCTCGGGGTCGACGGCGGGAAACGCGGGCCAGTTAATGACGATAACCAACAGCACAATCAACGGCACCACCGAGAGCGCGGCTTATTCCTATGACAACGTTGGGAGACTTGTCACTTCGAACCAAACAAGCAACGGGTCATCGGCTCAACGGCGGTTCGAGTATGATCGGTGGGGCAATCGGACCGGGATGTGGGACGCGACGAGCGGAGGGAGTCAGATTCAATCGATCACGCTTCAGGGATCGGGTGGCATCCCGACAAATCAAATTGCGAGCGTGACTGAGAAATCGACTGTCAACTTTACGTACGATGCGGCCGGGAATGTCACAAACGACGGCGTTCACAGCTACACATATGACAGCGAGAATAGGATAGTGAGCGTGGACGGCGGCTCGACTGCGACGTATGCATACGATCATCAGAACCGGAGATACAAGAAGACGATTGGCTCGACGGTGACGCACTACGTATGGCAGGGATCGCAGGTCTTGGCCGAGCACAACGGCAGCACGGGCGCGGTGTTGACAGATTACGTCTACTCGGGCGGCCGAATGATTGCGAAGGTCGCAAGCGGAAGCTCGCAGTATTTCCTGAGTGACCGCTTGAGCATGAGGCTTGTGCTTGATTCGAGCGGAAACGTGTCAGGTCGTCAGGGGACATTACCTTTCGGCGAGGACTTCGGTGAGAGTGGCACGCAGGAAAAGCATCATTTCACGAGTTATGAGAGGGACAGTGAGAGCTATACAGACTACGCAGTGAACAGGGAGTTCAGCATCGGATCGGGCCGATTCGAGCAAGTCGATCCAATATCAGGATCAGTCGAAGATCCGCAATCCTTAAATCGCTATGTATATGCTGGAGGGGACCCGACGAATAGAACGGACCCCGTTGGCCTAGAGTGGAAATGCCAGACCTTCTTCGGCTGGCCACATTGGAACGGCGAGCAATGGAAGGGATTTCGCCCAGTGCAAGTGTGCGTATGGGTGGGGGATGGTAGCGCAACCGGCGGTCCTCCTGGCGGAGGCCAGCTCAAGAACCTGACGCCCAAAGACTCAGCAAGAGCGTTTTTAGATAAGTATAAGGATTGCGAGAAGAAAATCAATAAAGCTGCCAAGAAAGATGGATTGGGGACAATCGACCAAGCATTGAATAGGATTACATTTATTGATGCTGACGATCTCTCCGCCGAGGAGTTGAGTATGTCACTCAGGCTGCTAGGGTTCCCCGAAGTCGGGGATGAAGCCTATATGATGTCATCACTTGATAGCCACGTCGGTCTCTTTGGAAAGGACATTGCGCTCACCAATTATGCGAACCATAAAGTCTATTTGCAAAGCAGATGGTATACTGACCACTCTATCGAGCCTATTGACCCTGTCATCGTACATGAAGCAGCTACATGATCTGTTTCAAGGGGACCATACGAAGGTTGCTGAGAAACTCGGACTCGGTACGTTTTCCGATGAAGAGGCATTCAAACGCATTAACAAGTGGCTGGAGAAGGGATGCAAATAGTGAAGAAGGATTGGGTAGCTCTCTGCCGCCCAGAGTAAGCAAGAGATTCATGCACCTATCGGATTTTGGGCGCGTTGACCGAGATAAAGACGTGGGCTCTCATTTGGTCGACACCGCGACTTTTCCGCGGCGGACTTTCCGATGGGCAGTGCTGGGCAGCGACAAATGATAAGATTAACAATTGCTACGTAAAGAGAACCTCTATGTAGTTACTCGACGGGGAAGTCTTTAGAGGAGTCGTCAAATAATGAAGTACCTAATTTTGAACTCTTTACTGTCCGTGGCCTTAGTTGTACCCGGATTCGAAGTCACCATTTCGGACAAGGCCCAGGTCCTTGAGTTCATAGCGCAAGACGGATCATTGAGGGCCAGAGTTTTCTTTGCGACTGATAGTCTTCTCATTGATTTCCCCGTTCAGCAACGCGGTTTTTTGTTTAAGACGGATTTTTATGTTTATCTAAATCGAAGTGAGAAAACCTATACTATTCATTCTTACGCAAGTATGCTGTCTAACGCCTCAAACGCAGTGGACCCTGACACTCCCCGTTCGCAAAGCACGACGCCCGAGTTATCTGCCGCAGGATTTGAACCGACGGGTGAAAGCGATGTGATAGCGGGCTTCAGGGCGAGCAAGATTGTGAGGATAACCCAGGGCAAAGTAAGAACGGAGATTTGGGTATCAGACGGAATCATACCAAATGCGTTGCAAGCAGTCGGTCGGAAGATGAGGAATATCCTGCCCGCAGACTACTGGAATGATGATCACCCAACACCAACATTGGTCCAAGCACTCCTGGTGTTTGGTTTGCCGTTAAAGATCATCGATCACGCGAGCCAATCTGGTGACCTTTGGGCTGTGGCAATCAACAACGAGGGCACGCCAGATGATTTGTTTAGGATCCCTCCAGAATATCGACAGAGGTAGACTTAGAAGCGCATATGCACTACCAAACAGCGTCGAGGAGGGGTCTGGCTTGACTTCGTTGCCATTTGACCCGAGTATCCGCGCGCTTTCTGCTGCGGCCGAAATCCAACTCGGCCATCTTTCTAGCGAGCGCAATGATGGCGACGTTGTGACCCCGTTTGCGATTTATTCGTTGATAGAACGCCCGCAGCGGTCCCGGAGATTTAGCCATGTGTTCGGCGGCTTCGGTCAACAACCATCGCGCCTGCGCCCGCCCTCGTTTGGTTATCCTCCCGTGATAGGCCTTCGATTCCCCTGATTGATAAGTATCAAAACAGCGTCGAGAGGGGTCTGGCTTGACTTCGCTGACATTTGACCACCTAGGGTTACCGCGTAACCCAACTGCACGGGCGATACCGTAAACACAGAGGTGAATGCGCGAACGGCGAAACCTGGATCATCAAAGTCGACATCTTGAGAATTGTCGAATCTTGAATTGTCGAATTGCGCCCGGCACCGATCTGAGGCTTCGAGACGCCGCCTTGGCTGATCAGGGTTAACGGCAGTAAAACGCAAGCAGGGTTTCATGAACTAGTTCAACACGAATTACTTAGATCTATTGGTCACTCTCGAATCGACTTCTTAATATCTGAGACTCTCAAGAACAAGTGGTAGACATCAATCGGTGACGGCTCGAATCCGTACTTTTCATAGAACCGCTTTGCAGCATCGTCCTTGGCGTGAACAATCATGGCCCGCAGCCCGGCAATCTCGGCCGCCTGCAGCGTTCGATGCAAAGCGTCTTTGAGCAACGCGGCGCCGAGCCCTTGACCTCGAGCGTTTAGGTCGACCGCAAGTCTGGCAAGCAGGATCACTGGAATCGGATGCTTCGCCAATCCAGCTTTGATGCTCAGAGGCGCTCCGTCGGACGCGACAGAACCGAAGGCAACGTGTGATAGCCGACCACGCGCCCAGCTCGGGTCGCGACATAGGTTCGAGCAGCACCCTTCTTCTGGTTCTGTAGCGCGTACTGTTTGAGGTAATCGTTGAGCGCCCGGACACCACAATCAAAAGCGCTCCGGTCATGGGATCTCGACAAAAGGACCGGTTCGTTCAGCAGCTCAGCGTTGGGCATCAAACAGTCCTGGTTTCGTCAGTAGCCGACGCAGCGCCTGAATAGACTTTGGCGGCGCATCGAGAGCGGCGCAAAACTCCCGCCACTGTTTCTTCGGTAAAGTGAACTGCGATTGATCCGCGATCACTTGCTGCGCCGCCGCGAGAGACTGTTCGAGCACAAACTCGCTCATCGTCACCTCCCTGATGCGAGCGGCTTGCGCTATGACCCTTTTTTGGACCGGCGACGCTCGGATGCTGAGCCGTGAATCTTTCGCTTTCGTGGCTGACTTTCTTGAAACAATCACATTTGACATGGCCGGCTCCTTAGGGTTCGGACGCAAATAATACCACACCGGGTGTACGACGTACACCCGCCATCGCCATGCCATCCGAACCCCGCCTAAATCAGTTAGACCGATTTGAGAAGGTGAGAGGGGTCAGGCCACACTTTGTTATTTGCTTGGGGACCATCTGCTGATCGGCTGGTCGTTGCTCGAAAATCTCGTTAGAAACCCATTCCCACGCTTCTCTAAAGGCAATGGAGAAAAACCCAACAAAACACAAAACAGCGTCGAGAGGGGTCTGGCTTGACTTCGCTGACATTTGATCACTAAGCGTTACCGCGTGACCCAACTGCACGGGCGATACCGTAAACACAGAGGTGAATGCGCGAACGGCGAAACCTGGATCATCAAATTCGACATCTTGAGAATTGTCGAATTGCAAGCCCGGCACCGATCTGAAAACTCACAAAGCTAGAAAGAATGCTGAAGTCCAGAAAGAGGCAAATCAAATGTCCCTATTTCACGCCTGACTCCATCCCCACACCACAATCTTCATGAATTCGTTTCGCTCCACAATTGGCCGACGTGCTCGGTCTGATATAATCACCGGTGTTTGGATTCGGAGCGCCGGACCCAATTGATTAACCGAGAATCCCGAGACCCAACCATGAAAAAGGTTTTGACATTGTCCTTGTCGCTGCTAATCGCCGCCAGTTTCTTCTGGTCCGGCCTGGCAGACTCCCACGCCGCTATTCAGGAGGGAAAACCCCAGATGCCCGAGTACGAAGGTAAGGTAAATGCCCCGGAGTTTCCGGAGGGGATGGAATGGCTCAACACCGAACGCCCTTTGACGATACGCCAGTTGAGAGGCAAGCTGGTGCTGCTTGATTTCTGGACCTACTGCTGCATCAACTGCATGCATATCATTCCCGACCTCAAGAAACTCGAACACAAATACGCGAACGAGCTTGTGGTCATCGGCGTGCACTCGGCCAAGTTCACCGCTGAGAAGGGCACCGAAAACATTCGCCAGGCGATCCTTCGATACGAGATCGAACACCCGGTGGTCAACGATCACGATATGGAAATCTGGCAGGCCTACACAGCCAGGAGCTGGCCGACTCTGTTTCTGATCGATCCCGCCGGCAAAGTAGTTGCCTATATGAGCGGCGAAGGCGTATACGCTCAGCTCGACGGGATCATCTCAAAAGTGATCGAGACGTTTGACGCTAAAGAAGATGATCGACCGGCGCCCGCTCAATCTAAAGCTCGAACGTCAGCGCACGCCAACTTCCGTGCTGGCCTTTCCAGGTAAGGTACTCGCGGATGAAAAGTCGAAGCAGTTGTTTATCGCCGATTCGAATCACAATCGCATAGTCGTCGTGTCACTCGACGACTCATCGGTAAAGGAGGTGATCGGCAGCGGTCAGATTGGCCTGACCGACGGCGGCTTTGAAGCAGCGGCGTTTAATCATCCTCAAGGGATGGCTCTGGACGGGAACACGCTTTACGTCGCCGACACCGAAAACCACGCCATCCGAGCGATCGATCTGAGCAAGCGGACGGTGACTACCATCGCCGGAACCGGTGAGCAGTTGCAGCGGCGCATAACATTCGGCGGCCAGGGCAAAGATACTCCGCTGAATTCGCCCTGGGACCTCACGATTCAAAACGGCATCCTGTACATCGCGATGGCGGGTCCGCATCAGTTGTGGCAAATGAATCCGAAGACCGGCGGCATCGCGCCTTACGCCGGGAGCGGGCGCGAAGCTCGAATCGACGGACCCCTGGCGGACGCCGCGCTGGCGCAGCCCTCGGGTATTACAAGCGACGGCAAGAAGCTTTATTTTGCGGACAGCGAGGTCAGCTCGATCCGTTCAGCGGATCTGGATCCCCAGGGCCGAGTCGAGACGATCGTCGGCGAAGACTTGTTCGAGTTTGGTGACCGCGACGGCAAAGGCTCGACACGTCCGATTGCAGCACCCGCTCGGGGTCGTCTACAGCGACGGCCTGCTGTACGTGGCCGACACCTACAACAACAAGATCAAACGCGTCTCGCCAAAGGATCGCACATCGGAGACATTCGTCGGGACCGGCGAGAGCGGAATGCAAGACGGTGAGCACGCGACGCTCGATGAGCCGGGAGGCGTCAGCGTGGCGTTTGGAAAACTCTACGTCGCCGACACGAATAACCATCTGATCCGGGTTGCCGATCTCAAATCAGGACGCCTGGAGACCCTTCAGATCAAGGGGCTGGAAAAGCTACGGCCCCGGAAGGCCAGGCAGTTTGTCGGCGACCTGATCGAAATACCGTTGCAGTCAATCGAACCTGGCGACGCGACGCTTACTCTGCAGCTCGAATTGCCCGCGGGTTACAAGGTGAATGCGCAAGCGCCATCTGCGCTGACAGTGGCCGCAACTCAGAACGAGGTTGTGAATCTTACAGGCGGCGCCGAGCAGACGTTCAACAACCCGCACTTTCCGGTCACCATCCCAATCAAGATCGGCGCAGGAGAAGCAATCATAAGGGCTGAATTTGTGGTTTATTTTTGCGAAGCCGCAAAGGAGAGTCTCTGCTACTTTAAAGAGGCGCGGGTGAGCATTCCAGTGAAAGCGAAGGAAGGCGCGCACAATCACAAGCTATCCGCCACGTATAGCCTTCAGCCTGGAGGTTAGTCGTCAATCCTTGTCACCCGTCGCTGGTCACCTGTAACCTGTTCCGGATGCCAGCGTGCCCACGGTGTAACAAGCGACCGGCCAAACGACAGTGTCCCGCGCTCAGGACAAAGATCTGCGCGGTGTGCTGCGCGCGCGAGCGGATGATCGAACTCGCCTGCCCCGAGTCTTGCTCATATCTGATCGAAGCGCGCATCAGCGCCAGCCAGCGAGAAATGGCGTTGAGGCGCAAAGAGACCTCCGAAGACTCACGCGATCTGAATCTCAGTGATCGAGCGTTGCTCGCTCTTGAAGGTATCCAGCGCGCGATTATCAATGCGCAGCGCGACATCGGTGCAAGCGATTTCAGGGATCTGGATGACGCCGAGATGCTCGCCGCCGTCGAGAACACAATAAAGAACATCGAGACCGAGGAGAGCGGGCTGATCTATGAACACCAGGCCGCGTCGCCGCGTATCGGCGAATTGAGCCACAGAATCCGCGAAGGCCTCGACGAGCTCGCCAGCGAAGTGCCGGCGGAAGCGCGCCCGAGGCGTAGCGAGAAACTCAAAGCGCTGGCGTTCCTACGCGAGGCGGCAACCGCACATATCCGGCGGGCTGCCGGAGATCCCGAATCGTCGCGCACGTTTATTCGATATATGGCTCTCTTCTATCCGTGGCCGGAACAAGATGCGACGCCGCTTATCGTTTTAGAGCCCTAATCCTGCTGTCTGATTGGATTCGACGGGCGCGAGCAACGGCACAGCTCGTCCGTTTGCAGTGCGTTGACCTGGGAAAACTCCAAATACTTGCGCGTAATCAACTCACTCCGCGACTGGCTTTCTGAAGGTCTGGCGATGGCCGGGCCGGTGGCCCGTGATAACTGCCAACGGTCGCAACGGTTTCTTATGCAGCGAGGTTTGATCGGATCGGGTATTCGTCGCATTCAACGGCGGGGGTGAGAATCCGGTCATAGCATTGCCGGCTATGATCGAACAGGGCATCAGGGTTAGAATACCCCACTGATAGTTGAACTTTTGCTCAAAGAAGAGGCCCGCAGCGTAAGCCTTGCCAAGCCGTCAGGCTGCGAGCCTCCTGGAGACCATCGCTTGATGCAGATGCGGCGGCCTGTCTTCTTAGACGTTCGGTTGCGCAGAAAAGTCACTAAATCTTTTTCTGCCTTGTTTCAAGCAATCCCGAACTGACGCTACCGCATTTCTGCATTGTAGCGGGCGGAAGGAGTCTCCTGCTGGAGACTTGCTTTGCTCGAGGTGCAGTCATGCACATTCAAACCAGTGTCGAGATTGTAGAGACAGCGGCTGTAAGCTCTGCGCCGGAACGCGCCATCCTGCGAGCCGCTCTCACCGGCCTTTTCAATTGGCTGAGCGCTCAGCTTGATCGAAACAATCGCCGGCTCCTGAGCGGCGTTCAGCTCCTGATCATCTCCGTAGTCGTCCTGCTATCAGCCGCGGGAGTCAGGCTGTTGTGCTGGCAGGACAGCTACGCCGAACTCGCTCAAAAAGGAGAGTGGAATTCCGCCATTGCCCGTCATTACCAGTCAGAGGCTCAGCGGATGCTCAACGAAGGCGGCATCCTTTTCCCGCGCGAATCTGTTGATCCAGGAGATGCGCGTCTCATCCTGCACCCACCCGGATACTCAGCTCTCATGGCGGGCGTTTTCGCGCTGGCTGGTGATTCAATCTCCTCAATGAGACTTCTACAAGTAGTCGCCGATGGGTTGTCGGCAGTACTTGTCCTGTTGATCGCTGCGGAGTTGCTTCCAGCCGCGATAGCGATCATCGCGGCGTTGCTGGTTGTGCTCTCTCCTCATTTTGCCTTCTACTCGCTGTGGATTTCACCCGATACCCTTTGTGTGCTTCCAGTGCTTGTCGCGATATACCTAATCATCAGAGCCCACAAACGGCCCCGGATAACAACCATCATCGCTGCGGGGGCAATGGTGGGTGTTTCGTGCTGGCTTCGCGCCAACGCGCTGCTGCTCGCGCCGTTTTTGGCCGCGGTTGTTTTCCTGACGTTTGACCGGGGCAAACGCCTGGCCTATGCGATTGCGCTGGTTGTGGCAACGGTGCTTGTAGTCTCGCCAATCACGATCCGCAATTGGATTCTGTTTCATCACTTCATTCCTATCTCGATCGCCGGCGGGGAGAATCTCGTCGTAGGTATCGCCGATTACGACCGGGAGGACCGTTTCGGAATGCCTCGCTCAGACATAGACGCCGCTACGAAGGATGCGCTGTGGCATAACCGGCCGGAATACGCACAAAGTCCATGGCTTCCGGACGGGGTCGAGCGCGATAGGGCCCGCTATTCAAGAGGTCTCGAGGTGATTCGTGCAAATCCCGGTTGGTTTCTCGGAGTGATGTTTCAGCGGGCGCTTTTCATGCTGAACTACAACGATTCGAGCACCGCCGACTGGCCTTTCAATACATCGAGGGTGCCGGTCGTTTCGGCCACGCCGCCGCCCATGCATTTGCCGGCACGCGTCGGAGTGGGGGAGCCAGCGTGGTCTGTCCTGGCGCCGTCGTTGCTAGCCGAGGGCTCGCTGCTATCGCCGCAGGCACAGGCCTCACTCGATAGTGACAGCCGACTACGTATCACCGGCGATTCGTCTGAGTTTGGCGTGCAGTTCGAATCGAAGGGTATTACCGTCGAGCCAAACCGCGACTACCTCCTCAGACTTTCGTTAGCTCTCGACGAGGGACTGGCCTCGGCTAGAGTCATGAGCTCAGAGCGCGACATTGCGCTCGCGTCGGCGATCATCACCGGCAACGAACGGCGGCTAAGGCTAAAGACATTTTTGGGCGACGATGACACGCCTACCAAGCTCGACCCCAAAGATCGAATGGCGGTCATCGATCTGGTATTTGCCAGCGATGCGCGAAGCGAAGTGCGCCTGGTGATGAGCAACAACGGCGCGCCCGGAGAGATCCTGCGGCTGGATAAGGTCGAACTGTACGATCTGGGTAAAACGCCTTACGGGTGGACTCGCTATCCTCGCGCCCTGATCAACCAGCTTCAGAAGAATCTCTTCGACACAGCCGCGATGCTTCCCCTAGTTGTCGCCGGACTGCTGTTACTTGGTGTGGCCCGACGCGGTCGCGCGCTCTTAATGTTGCTAGCAGTACCGGCGTATTATCTTTGCGTTCAATCGGCGTTGAGCACAGAGTACAGGTATACCCTCGCAATTCATTACTTCCTGTTTGTGATAGCAGCGACGGCGCTGTACTGCGCGAGCTGGCCGGTGGTCCAGCTAGCGCGCTCGGCTCGCGCTTTCATTAGGACTGAAACTAAGAGAGCGGCAAACTAAGTGATTTTCTAGTTGCGATCTGGCATCCTCAATCTTCTATTTCTCAAATTTCGATCTCCAACAATTCTGCCGTCCCTTTTTAGCTCGGTCACTCTTGAATCCCTTCATCTCTGAGCGTTCGCGTCAGGTCCGCGGCGGCGCTCGCGATCATGCGGTCTGCTTCTTCGGCACTCGCGGCAGAAGCTGAAATCAATATGCGGAACCGGACATCATCACCGAAACGGCTCGCCTTGGATTTGATGTAGACCTCGGGATGCAATAGAGCAACGCGGCGCAGGGCCGGTGCAAGCTCGGATTCATCTCCGCAAGGGACAGTCAGGTCGCGCTCGCGATAGCTGCCCCGGCCAAACACTCGAGCTAGCAGACTTTGAAGAGGACCTTCGACTATCGCTTTCAACTCCGCGGGCACGCCCGGCAGACAGACTATCCGAGTACCGTTTATCTCAACCACCACTGCGGGCGCCGCGCCAACCGGGTTTTCTACCGCGAGAGCGCGCTCCGGCAATCGAGCCATCTTCAATCGCGACTCGGTCATCTCGGCGTTCGAAACATAACCCTGGGATGCGAGTTCACGATAGCGGCGCTCTACGAACGCTTGGGCGGGCGCATTGATTTCGAGATTGCGATCGATCGCTTTCGCGATACCCGAGAGCGTCAGATCATCATCGGTGGGCCCCAACCCTCCGCATGTGAAAATCAGATCGGCGCCGCGCTCCAGTGAAGCCTTAAGATCACAGGCTATCGCGTCGATCTCATCCCGCGATACGGCAATGTGGCGGACGCGGCCGCCCATTCCTCTAACCAGTCGGCAGAGGTAGTTCGAGTTTGTGTCTGCGACGAGCCCCAGCAATATCTCATTACCTATGGTTAGTATTTCGACATTCACCACGCGTTGAGTATAGCAGCAGTGGTCGGTGGGCGGTGGTCGGTGGTCGGTGGTCGGTGGTCGGTGGTCGGTGGTCAGGGCGGTGGTCGGTGGTCGGTGGTCGGTGGTCGGTGGTCGGTGGTCAGTGGTCGGTGGTCGGTGGTCGGTGTCGGCGGTGGGCGGTGGTCGGTGGTCGGTGGTAGTGGCGGTGGTCGGTGGTCGGTGGTCGGTGGTCGGTGGTCGGTGGGTCGGTGGTCGGTGGTCGGTGGGCGGTGGTCGGTGGTCGGTGGGCGGTGGTCGGTGGTCGGTGGTCGGTGGTCGGTGGTCGGTGGATCCGGCTCTGGCATCCTTTCCACGCTTTTAGGTCTCAAAGAAAGGGTAGGGCCGGGCGGTCGGCTGATTTGGTTCGTGCGGCCACGTCCACTTCGCCCTACCACCTCATTTCGCGCTGCTCGGAGGAGAAGAAACAATGAAGAAGAAAAACATCTATCTAGGGATCTCAATTGCGCTGTTATCGCTCGCGCTCACCGGGTGTCCGGAGCGTATTCGCATCGGCGACATCAGCAACGATCCCGGCCGCTACTATGACAAGGAAGTGACGGTTGCGGGACGCGTGGTTCGCTCTTACGGGGCCGCGGGTGCGGGAATCTATGAGATCGATGATGGTACCGGCAAACTATGGGTGGCTACCGAGAAGTACGGGGTGCCAAGCAAAGACGCCTACATCGGAGTGACGGGCAAGGTGGTCAACGGCGTGACGTGGGGCGGCCGCAACTACGGGAACGGCATGCATGAAACCAGACGTCGCTCACGCGAGACGAGATAGGCTGGCGAGCTTTGCCGTCGCGGCTTATTTAGCGTTGTCGCGACGGCTGACGATCTCGCCCAGCGGTTCAGCCTGAGGGATCTTGCCGTCGTCATTGAGTCTGCTCGTCTCGCGGCGCGGGACGTCAAGGCGAAGCCCGATCAACCTGCGGCGAGCGCAGTCTGTCCAGTGACTTCCTCCAGATCCTTCTCTTCAGCCCTCCACTCGTCATTGCGGAACGCCCCTTCCCACCTGGCCACGACCACCGTAGCCAGACAGTTTCCCACCACGTTCACCGAAGTGCGCGCCATATCCATCAGTTCATCCACCCCTAGTATGATGATGACGCCTTCGGCTGGAAGGTGGAACGAATTCAACGTACCCAGCAATATTACAAGCGATGCCCGCGGAACGCCGGCCACACCCTTTGAGGTAAGCATCAGCGTGAAAACCATCGTGAGTTGTTGCCACCACGACAAGTGGACACCCGCGGCTTGCGCAACAAAGACCGATGCCAGCGACAGGTAGACCGTCGTGCCATCGAGGTTGAAACTGTAGCCCGTCGGCAGGACAAACCCCACGATCCGTCGCGGCACACCAAGTCTCTGCATGTTCTCCATCGCGCGCGGCAGAGCCGATTCAGATGACGTAGTCGCAAACGCGATTGTTGCCGGAGTCCGGACCGCTTGCAAGAACTCCTTCAAGGGAACGCGAAATATCAAGGTAACCGGGAACAGAACAAAGAGAATCAGGACGAAGAGGGCGCCGTACAATGTTCCGACCAGCATGCCCAGGTTCTGCAACACGCTCAGTCCGCTGTGACCTACCGTATTCGCCATAGCCGCTCCCACTCCGATCGGCGCAAATTTCATGACAAATTCGGTAAATCGAAACATGATATCGGCAAGCGACTCGCACCATTTAACAACCGCCGCCGCCTTAGCCCCGATGCTTGTGACTGCGAGCGCGAACATAACCGAGAAAACCACGATCTGAAGCACGTCACCTTCGGCCATCGCCTTGAGAATCGAAGCAGGTGCGAGATGCGCGATCAGGTCGCCAAATGTTTGGGGTGGGGCGGGAGGCTCGGGTGCCGTGAGCCCCTTTGCGACTGCCTGCGCGGCATCGGACGACTTCTGCGCGGCGGCGGCCGCCTCAGCGACGGCGAGGGCGGCGGATTCAGGATTGGCGCCTCCCTGTGCGGCTGCCGCATACTCGCCGGCACGCTTCGATGATTCGGCCGCCTCATTCGCCAATGCGTTGGCACGTCCAGCGAGCACCGCTTTGTCTTCGGGCTTGGCGATGCCGGCGAGCGAAACGCCGACGCCGGGCTTTGTAATGTTCACCGCGGCGAGCCCGATAAACAGCGCGAAGGTAGTCACGATCTCGAAATAGATGAGCGCCTTGGCTCCCATGCGGCCGACCTGTTTTATGTCGCCCGTGCCTGCGATGCCGATGACAAGAGTTGAAAAAATGAGCGGGGCGATGATCGACTTGATCAGATTCAGAAACAGCAGAGACAGCGGCCTTACCGCCGTCCCCCAATGAGGCTTGAGGTAGCCGAGCAATATGCCCAGCACAAGCCCGATCATGATCTTCCAGGTGAGTGATATCTTGGGTAATCGATTCATTGTAATTATTCGGCAAACCGCATTGTTGCTTCGAGAAAAAGAGAGAACGCTTATAGCACGGCATCGATGGGTTAGCAATCGCGTGGCAGGAACAATAGGTCCGATAGGACGAATAGGTCCAATAGGATGAATAGGTCCTATAGGACGAATAGGTCCTATTTCTTCCTGGCCTTAGACCGCGCCTGATACAGCCGCTCAGTAAAACCACCCTCCTTGAGAAACTCCTGTTCAAGCTGCCGCAGTTGCTGATCCAGAAGGTAATTGGTTTGGTGAATCAGGCAAACCAAAGTGTTTGCGGCTACCTCTGGGGGAGAATCTTCGATATAAGACCTATAGGTCGCATAGGACCTATCCCTTTCATAGGCCAGGCGGCGCACTGCCTGCGCGGTCGGATGGTTCTTGCCCCACAGGGCCAATCCGCGTTGCCGCAGGAAGTCCTCGTAGTCCAACAAGAGTTCTTCGAGGCTAGCGCGTGCCACACCAACCAATTTCAACTCGAATTTCTTCGAGGTTCCGGAGGCTTGGCTTCCCTCGGCGATGTTCTGTCGTCCGCTTCGCGCGGCTTGAACCATCTGGTCGTGCGTCCGTGACCGCCGGTCGATGAACCGATCGCAGAACGTGACGGTTGCGTCATAGACAACCTCGGCGTGTTGGAAGGACTTTAGTTGACGATACCCGCCATGGGCAGTGATTAGTTTGTCCTGGTTCATAGTGATAAGTCCAATAGGTCCTATAGGTCCTATATTTCACAACAATCTATTCTCCTGAAAACTGAAGTAGCCATTTTTCCCCACTATTATGTGGTCCAGCACCCTGATCTCGACCGTGCGCGCCGCTTCGATGACCGAGCGTGTCAGATGCTTGTCTTCCTGTGACGGGTCGGGGTCGCCGCTTGGGTGGTTGTGGCTCAGAATCAGCCCCGCTGCTTTGTGAGTCAACGCGGCTTTGATTATCTGCCGCGGATAGACAATAGCCCGGTCGACTGTGCCTTCTTGCAGGATCTCGTGCTCGACAACCCGGTTCTTGACGTTCAGGTAGATAACCATGAACGCCTCGTGAGGAAGGCCGGCAAGTTTCACTCGGGCGAAATCAACGACTGCGCCTGGAGACGACAGTACGTCTTTTGCCTCCATTCGCTCCTGTAGATAAGCGGCAAACAGCTCCTTGACCAGTCGAATCAGGATCGCCGATGTTGCTCCCACGCCGTGTACTGATTCCAGTTCATCCTGACTGGCATCGAGTACGCCGTTGAGGCTGCCAAACCGCTTCATCAAGGCTTTGGCCACTGGTTTGACGTCAAGCCGGGGGATAGCATAGGTCAAAAGCAGTTCGAGCGATTCGTAGTCGTGAAGTGCTTCAGCACCCGCTTTCAGAAACTTCTCGCGGAGCCGTTTGCGGTGTTCCAGGTAGTCGGGTTTGTAGGCCATCTGACAGCTCTCCGCTGCCCAAACCGTATGATTACCCAGGAACGGTGGTCCAAGCGATTATACACGCGAGGATAAGTTGAGCAATCCCAGATCGAATGAATTCGACTCCCCCTACACAGGTTGACGTCTGCCGTCCGTCGCAATAGCATAACGGTTCTTCCAGACGAACAGTGGACAGGTTCAGCTCGCAGCCATCGATTCACTCAGATCCAAAAGGCCGCCGAGCACGCCGCTCCCAGAGCTAGAAGCGCTGAACCGGGCGGCCACAAAACAGTAACCGCTTCGATGCCGGTTTGGTACATGAAGCTCAGACCAAAAAACATTCTCACACTAACAACTCTCGAACTCACACGGAGGAAGAAATGTTAAAGAGATACACCGCAATTCTGCTAACGATCTTGATCTCGTTGGCCTCAAGCGCAGCGGTCGGCGCGCAGGGTCCGCAGGAGAAGTTTGACCAGGCGGCGATCGACAAGATCAAAGAGGAAGGGATGACGCGCTCCCAGGTGATGGACACCCTCAGTTATCTTACCGATGTCCCTGGTTCGCGGCTAACGGGCTCGCCTGGTCTAAAAATGGCACAAGAATGGGCCAAGCAGAAGCTCGCCGGCATGGGGTCTGCAAAACGCGCACCTCGAAGCGTGGGGGCCGTTTGGCCGGGGCTGGTCACTTGAAGGGTTTTCGGCAAGCCTGCTCAAACCAAACTACGCGCCGCTGATCGCTTATCCGAAGGCGTGGTCTCCAAGCACAAACGGTGTACTTCGCGCGCAGCCCGTATTCTTCGACGCGAAAACCGAAGCCGACCTGGACAAGTACAAAGGCAAACTCAAGGGGGCGATCGTTCTGCTGAGCTCGGCACGCGAGGTAAACGCCCATTATGAGCCGCTAGGTCGACGTCAAAGCGACGAAGATCTTCTTCGGCTGGCGGATGCCGATCCTCCGGGAGCCGGATTTCCCGGCGGCGGAAGAAACTTCCGGATGACCGATGAACAGCGCGCCGAACGGGCGCTTCAAAACAAGAAATGGCTGATGCTCCAAAGTGAAGGCGCGGGTCTGGTGCTCGAACCGGGTCGCGGCGACGGCGGAACATTGTTCGTTCAGTCGGCGACTCTTGCGTATCCCGACGACGTCCCTCGTGACCAACAGAAGACCGTTCGCGACAAGGATGCGCCGCCGATCGTCCCTCAAGTCGTCGTGGCAGTCGAACATTACAATCGTTTGATCCGGATGATCCAACGCGGGGCGCCGGTTCAACTCGAGTTCAATGTCTCATCCAAATTCTATGACCAGGACTTGATGAGCCACAACGTAGTCGCCGAGATTCCCGGCACCGATCTAAAAGATGAGATAGTGATGCTCGGCGCGCACTTCGATTCGTGGCACAGCGGCACTGGGGCTACCGACAATGCGGCGGGCTCCGCGGTGTGCATGGAAGCACTGCGTATACTTCAGACCCTCGGGTTGAAACCGCGCCGCACGATTCGCATTGGATTGTGGAGCGGCGAAGAGCAGGGACTGCTCGGCTCGCGCGCTTATGTATCCGATCACTTTGCAAAACGGCTTGGGCCCGAGCCTCGTTTCGGCCCTCCGGCGGCGGGCGCCACTCCCCAGCCGCAAGCACCACCTCAGTTCGAGATCAAAGCCGAACACGCGAAGTTCGCCGGCTATTTCAATCTGGACAACGGCACCGGTAAGATCCGCGGAATCTACCTCCAGGGAAACCCTGAAGTGAGTTCGATCTTCAGAACGTGGTTTGGGCCGTTCAAGGACATGCTTGGCACCTCCAAGAGCAATTCCGTTGCCACTATCTCGATCTCGAACACCGGCGGCACCGATCACCAGTCATTCGATGGAGTGGGGCTGCCGGGCTTCCAGTTCATACAGGACCCTATCGAGTACGACACCAGAACTCACCACTCGAATATGGATGTGTATGATCGCATTCAGGAAGACGACATGAAGCAAGCGGCTACGATCATGGCAGCCTTTGTCTACAACACCGCGATGCGCGACAAAAAGCTGCCCCGCAAACCGATGCCGGGTCAGGCAGTGGCCCGGACTGGACAGTAAAGGGTCAATAGACAAGGGATAGGGCCATATAGGTCTTATTAGTTATAGGTCCTATAGGTCCTATAGGTCCTATCCCCTATTGATTCACTGGCAAACCCACCGATGCCCATCGCCATCGACATGCATGTCCACCTTCCTACCGCGAGCTTCCTCGACGGCGCGGTCAAGCCGTTCAAAGAACCCGCCGAAGCGTTCTTCCGGAGCAAAGTGCCGGTGCGCGAGATGGACGAGGTTGCCCGCGTCTACCAAGAACTGGACATGCTCGCGGTCCTTTTGGCGTGGGACGCGGAAACCGCCACCGGACTACCCCCGCTCACAAACGATGAAGTAGCTGATGTCGTCAAGAAGTATCCGCGCCAGTTTGTCGGGTTCGCTTGCGTTGATCCGTGGAAGGGCAAGCGCGCTGTGGAAGAAATGGAGCGCGCCATCACCGAACTGGGGTTGATCGGAGCAAAGTTCCATCCCGGCATTCAGGCCTTCTATCCCAACGACAAGCAGTTCTACCCGCTATACGAAAAGATAACCGATCTTGGAGTGCCGGCGCTGTTTCACACCGGCACAAACGGTCTGGGAGCGGGTACTCCCGGCGGGATGGGAGTGCGACTCGATTACACGCGGCCCATCTATCTCGATCACGTCGCCGCGGACTTCCCGGAGTTGACGATCATCGGGGCACACCCGGCATGGCCCTGGCACGATGAGATGCTCGCGATCATCGGACACAAATCAAACGTGTTCATGGATCTTTCGGGATGGTCTCCGAAGTACGTCCCCAAAGCGATAATGGACGAAGCTCGCGGGCGTTTGCAGGACCGCATCCTGTTTGGGAGCGACTATCCTTTCATCATGCCGCAGCGCTGGCTTGCGGACTTCGATTCATTGGAAGGATTCTCATCCGCGGTGCGGCAGAAAATCCTGCACGACAACGCAGCGAGGTTGCTGAAGCTAAAGAGCGCATAACGTTCCTTGCGTCGCGGCGTTCGTTGCGGCTCCGCTTCGCGAAAACGCCAAGCCTCAAAAATCAACTTCTGAGAGACTCGATCACCCGGCACTTTTCCGCGACGGTTCCTTCGGTTGGAATCGGAACAATCGGCAGTGTGGCTCCTAACGCATACATCTCATCGAGTCTGGCCCGGCAGTGTTCCAACGTGCCGCATATCGCTATGCTGTCGATCATCTCATCGTTGATTACCGCCATAGCATCCCTGCGCCTCCCTCCCTGCCACAACTCCCGAACCCGATCGACCTGAGCGCCAAATCCCAAACGACTCAGCGACGCGTGATAGTAGTCGCCCATCCCGCCGACGTAGTAAGCCAGCGGCAGCCGCGCCTGGTTGCGCGCTCGAGCCACGTCGCCGGACACAATGACGTTCACAAAAGGCGCGATCTCCATTCGAGTGACATCACGTCCGAGGCGTTCACCGCCTGCGCGGATTTCAGCAATCCCGTCTGCAAGGCGCCCGCGTGGCCAGTGAGTTGGTAGCCATCCGTCAGCGATCTCGCCCACCTGGCGCAAGCTTCCCCGAGCGAGCGCCGCCACATAGATTGGAACCTCGCCGCGTGGCGCTTTGAAACCCAACTTGAAGCGCCGCAACTCAAAGCACGAGCCCTTGAAGTCGACACGCTCGCCTTGGAGCAGCAAACGAATGATCTGAATTGTTTCCTTGAGACGCGCGAGGGGCCTGGCGAATTTGACTCCGTGAAAGTCTTCAATCACCCGTGCGCCGCTCGTACCCAGACCCAATCGGAAACGGCCGCCGGAAATCTCGTCAAGAGTCGCCGCACTCATCGCAATAAGAGCAGGGCTGCGCGAAAACACGTTGATGATCCCGGTGCCGAGATGAATGCGTTTTGTAAGAAGAGCGAGTTCGGTGAGGATCGGAAAGGCGTCGTGCCCCCACGCCTCGGGCATCCAAAATGAATCGTAGCCGCACTCATCGGCCGCCCGCACGCATTCAATCAACTCACGTCTATCGAATCCCTTTTTGTCGAATCCGGGAAGGCGACCGAGATAGAGTCCGAGTCTTCGCATCATCGAACGCGCTCCTGCTCGCTCGTCGGCCTGGCGAACTGTACTACGAAGAGAAAGGAGAGGTACTTCAGTTTGGTGTCACGTCACTGCTATCCGGTGGCCGGCTCAAGCAAAACGAACCTTCGAGTGATCATCCATACATCCGCACGATTTGATATAGGGTGGTTCGCTCGGCCGGGATGCGACCGAGCTCGCGAATGCGTTCTTGAAACTCCTCAGGCCCGATGTACTCACCCGACGAGGCTCCCGCAAGCCGCGAGATGTTCTCGTTCATCAGTGTTCCGCCGTAATCGTTCGCACCCGCCCTCAAGCAAGCCTGAGTTACCTCGCGCGACATCTTCGCCCATGAAACCTGTATGTTGTCGATCCAGCCCTGCAGCATCAATCTAGACAGCGCGTGAACCTTAAGATGTTCCGCGACTGTCGGGCCCGGTCGGGCATCGCCTGATTTGTAGAGTTGCGTGAACTCGTGCACGAATCCCAGCGGCACGAATTCAGTGAAGCCGCCAGTCTCTTTTTGAACATCGCGCAGCAGCATCAGATGACGAACCCAATGCTCTTCGGTTTCGGTGTGCCCGTACATCATTGTCGACGTTGTGCGGATGCCGAGCCGGTGAGCGGTCTTTATCACGTCGAGCCACTCGGACACCCTCAGCTTTATCCGCTCGATGTGATGGCGAACATCGTCATCCAGAAAGCAATCTTTGGT
>CAVTUR010000029.1:0-78891 GCA_963737945.1 Blastocatellia bacterium
CTTCGTTAATGTTCAAGGTTGCTCCGGCTGATGGATCTGATGCTTCACAACGAGCTGGCCCCCGCGGTCAACCACTCGAGACTCACCCGTTCTGTCAGCAGATCGAGGCTCAACAGTTCATGCGCGAGCACGGCGTACAGATCGAATCCTGGGGGCCGTTCGCCGAGGGCAGAAAAAACATTTTCCAAAACGAGTTGCTGTTCTCCATTGCCGGGAAGTCCGGAAAGACAGTCGCCCAGGTGATCCTGCGCTGGCTGATTCAGAGAGAGGTGGTCGTAATCCCGAAGTCGGTTCGGAAGAAGAGGATCGTTGAGAACTTTGACGTTTTCAACTTCGAGTTAAGCACTGAGGAGATGGATGCGATAGCGACCTTGGACACGAAGGCCAGTCTCTTTTTCGACCATCGCGATCCGAAGATGGTGAAAATGTTGAGCGAAGCAAAAGTCAAAACCTAAGACAAGGCATCTCAGGAGATGGCACGGCGGGCGGCACGCTTACGGCGAGCACTGTTAATGCGGTGACGCAGTACAACATGAATGGCGGAACGATGTTTCCCTGCCGCGAACACCCTTGCGGGCGACGGCACGCGAGTGAACACCACACCGGATCCTTTTTTGCAGGGTGTCGAGGGCAAGTACGGCTCGTCAAGCGGAAGCTCAACAAACAACAGACCAACGGCACTGCAGATTGAGATCTATTTCTCCATCGTCCAGCGGAGGGTTGTGACTCCCAACGCGTTCACCTCACTCAATGAGCTCGAGGAACGCATACTGTCGTTCCAGGCACATTACAGCCAAATAGCATATCCTTCCGCTGGACATTTACACGAAAACATCTATCTGCGCTAATGAAGAAGCTCGGTAACATGCAACAACTCGAAGCGGCTTAAGCCTATGATGGGACACCTGACAAATACGTCACCGTAATTCTGGTCCAGAGTACTAAGGGGGCTACCTGTTGCAAGGGCTACTCTAGGCCTGCCAAACGGGTTTATGGTACATTCCCTGCTTCGTAGTTTCTAGCGCGGGAGAGGCCGCTGTCGACGCTTTCAGCGATCATAAGAATTGAAATCAGAGCCTTGCCGGGGTGGTGGAATGGCAGACACAGAGGACTTAAAATCCTCTGGCTCGCAAGGGCCGTGCGGGTTCGAGTCCCGCCCTCGGCATTTAGATTTGACAGCTTACGGTGGCCGGGCTGCCTCATCAATGCGCCAGCCGCCGGCGCATCAAAAATTGGCCTGACAGCGCCGAGCGAACAACCGCGAATGGTTCTCGGCGGTTTTCATAACTGAGATCAAGAAGGTTGTCGCCGACCAGATTGATTTCACTCTCTACGAGGGCGAACCGCCGCGCGACAAGGGAGAACTCTTCCCCAAAGTGAAGTCCCTCCCGCAAGAAGAGCTAACAGACAGAAGCGGGGTGCACGTGGCCTCCAAGATAAAGTACAATTGGGCTCCGGGCTGAGGCACCGTCCGCAACGATGACGATCGGATTCTACTAATTGGGCAATCTATTCACCTGCAGTTCCCGTCTTTGGAAGGGATGATTGATGATCGGCAAAAAGGCTGGATCAATGTCAAATAGCGTTATGATGAAACACCTGCTTCATACATTGGCGATTGTCGCTGTGTTACTTCTCATGCTGTGTGAATCGGCACAGCCAGCAATGGCGCAGACTATCGTTGACCAATCGTTTACTTCGCCGAACGATTTGGCGGCTTCGATCAATGAGTGCTGCGCCTTCGTTGCACAGACTTTCACCGCTGGACTGAGTGGAACTCTGGCTGGCGTAAATATTCATGTCATCCCATCAGAAGACAGCCCGTTCCCTCTGCATGTCGCTATCCACACCGTAACAAGTACTGGGGAACCAAGTGCAACCATCCTGGGTGACACGACCTTAGACTCAAATAGTGCCCCACTTTCCCTGCTGATAACTTTCCCGCAGGTGATAAACATCACAGCCGGCGAGCGGTATGCTATTGTCGTAAGCTATCAAGGGGCTCCATCACCTGGCCCCGGCCAGCAAAAAGGTACCTGGGGCGGAGCGGCAGGCAATTTCTACCCCGGCGGAGATTTGTATTTTGGCGTCGATAGTTCCTCCTGGTTCCCAAGTAGTCTGGGAGATCACGATGTGCATTTTCAGACCTACGTAACAACAACACCAACAATTTTTGACATATGCCTTCAAGACGACAGCAGCAACGACATGCTGAGGATCAACTCGACGACTGGTGAATATCAGTTCGTCAAATGCGTAGAAGCGGTTGTTATTGACGGAACGGGCGTCCTGACCGAGAGAGGCAATACTATTACTCTGCAGCATTACGCGTCGGACCGTAGAGTACTAGCCAAGATCGACCGCAGTATCAACAAAGGCACTGCCTCGATACAGCTCTTTTCGATGGGCAAAACCTTCACTGTCATGGACCGCAACACAACAAACAATACCTGCGGCTGTCACTAAGATTAAGACGCGGCCGTAGCTTCGCGGCGATTGCCCGTGCTTTCTCGCGGTAGTACAATCGCAATCTGGTCCGACAGAACGTCCAGGAGCGCCGGATCTCAGTGGCCTAACTCTCTGGAATACGCTCGCCGCAATCTTACGACGTTTGAGCCCCCCAACTGGAGAGAGAAACAATGCAGCTACAAAGAAATGTATGCGAAGGTTGAAAAGGAATCGGCTGCGGCGGGCCAGAGACAGTGAGGGCGGCAATGCAGAGACTAACGCTGATCGCAGCAGCAGGATTGATCGCAGCACTTGGCGCGGCGGCGCTTCCACAATCCGCGCAGCCGGAACGCCGCTACTCGTGGCCGCCGCCAAAATACAAGGTTCGAATCGAACAGGACGCGCAAGTGCCGATGCGCGACGGTGTGAAGCTCGCGACCGATCTCTACTTTCCCGAAGGCGTTACAGGGAAACTGCCAGTCATCCTGATACGCACGCCGTACAACAAGGCGGGCTATCGCCAATCGCGAGCCGCACCGCAGCAGTTCAGCGCGCAGGGCTACGTCGTCGCCGTCCAGGATACACGAGGGCGATTCGCATCCGAAGGCGACTACGCGATTCAGGGCAACGACGCCAATGGCGGTTATGACGCTGTTGACTGGCTCGCAAAGCAACTGCGGTCAAACGGCAATATTGGAGGCTTTAGCTGCTCGTATTCTGGTGACGTTCAGATCATTTCGTCCAAGCTGCGCCACCCAAACCTGAAGTGCATAGCTGTGAGCTGAATTGTTAAGGTCATCAACTATGAAAATAGATCGTCGTCGCTTCCTGGCCGCTTCTTCTTCGGCATTGGTGCTGGCCAAAAGCCAATTATCGTCGGCAGGATATACTCAACCCGCTGAAGCCGGTGAGCTGCCTTCGATCGAAGGAAAAGAGATAGCGGTCTATACCACGGCTGGCAACAGTGATTACCGTCTCTCCGCTACTGACACGCTGGCATTCAAACGAATGGGACAGCCCCTGGAGACTCAGATCTGTGTATTTGTCGATCCGGCTAAGACCTTTCAAACGATTTTGGGCATCGGCGGCGCACTCACCGATGCTGCCGCGGAGACGTTTGCAAAATTGCCGCAAGCTAAACAGCAGGAAGTCTTAAGAGCCTATTTTGATGTCGGCAACGGCATCGGTTATACGCTCGCAAGGACCAACATCCACAGTTGCGACTTCTCGAGCGGCAGCTATACCTATGTAGACGAGGGCGACAAGGAGTTGCGGTCCTTCAGCATCAGCCAAGACAAGCAGTTTCGAATTCCCTTCATCAAACAAGCGCTGGCGGCTTCCGGAGGGAAACTCAGTCTTTTTGCCAGCCCCTGGAGTCCACCGGCATTCATGAAGGACAACAACAACATGCTCCATGGTGGAAAGTTGAAGCCGGAGTCTTATCAATCCTGGGCCAACTACTACACCAAGTTCATCAAGGCCTATCAGAGTGAAGGCATACCGATCTGGGGAATTACTATTCAAAACGAACCGATGGCTACGCAAACGTGGGAGTCGTGTATTTACTCCGCTGAGGAAGAGAGAGACTTTTTGAAAAACTATCTCGGCCCGACGATGAAAAGGGAAGGGCTGGGTGATAAGAAGATAATTGCGTGGGATCACAACCGTGACCTCGTCTACCAGAGAGCCCAGACCATCCTGACTGACCCCAAAGCCGCGCAATATGTGTGGGGCATCGGTTATCACTGGTATGAGCCATGGAGCGGCGGCGAGCCGATGTTTGACAACGTCAAACTCGTGCACGAGTCGTTCCCGGACACAAATCTGATTTTCACCGAGGGCTGCGCCGATACCTTTAATCTTCAGAGGATTAACGATTGGAGGTTGGGCGAACAGTACGGACGTTCGATGATCAACGACTTCAACAGCGGTGCCGTCGGCTGGACGGATTGGAACGTATTGCTGGATGAAACGGGCGGGCCAAATCACGTCAAGAATTTCTGCTTCGCCCCGGTACACGCCGACACGAAAACGGGTCGGCTAATCTACACAAACTCGTATTACTACATTGGGCACTTTTCAAAGTTCCTCCGCCCGGGCGCGAAGAGAATCGCCAGCTCACCAAGCAGAAGCCAGTTGCTTTCAACTGCCTTTATCAATCCCGACGGAAAAGTTTCGGTCGTAGTGATGAACCAAAGCGATCAGAAAGCTTCCTATTACCTATGGGTCGACGGCAACGCCGCGGAAGTCAGTAGCCTGCCGCATTCTATTCAGACGCTCGTGTTCTAACGTCCGGTTGGGCCGAGTCTAGATCCGCGCAAGCGTAGCGTAGACTGTCCAGTCTGCGCGCCGGCGGCAGTGGTAGCGTAGTCTGTCCAGTCTGCGTCGTCAGCAGTTGTAGAGTAGACTGTCTAGTCTGCGCGTCGTCAGCAGTTGTAGCGTAGACTGTCCAGTCTGCGTCGGCGGCAGTTGTTAGCGCAGACTGTCCAGTCTGCGTCGGCGGCAGTTGTAGCGTAGACTGCCCAGTCTGGGCCGGCGGCAGTTGTAGCGTAGACTGCCCAGTCTGGGCCGGCGGCAGTTGTAGCGTAGACTGTCCAGTCTGCGCGCCGGCGGCAGTGGTTTCAGCGCGGAAACTCACACATCTTTACGACCCGGAAATAAATATGGGGGTCACCGAGACAGGCAGTTCCAGCTGATTGTTTCCGAGCTGAACCGGCACGACGTGACCCAACGCGTCCACGGCGCTGGCGGTCTTAGTGGCCCATTTTAAAGCAACGGATATAGCCGGGGCATCCTCGCCGGTGAAGGCGTCGCGCCGGTCCCAAACGACAAACACCGGTCCACGCTTTCCACGATCGACTTCGAAGAAGAAAATCGAGGGCTTGCCAGGCACGATGATCCGCCTAACTGCTTGAACCCCGGCGAATGCTTTTGCCATTCTCGCGAATGCCTCGGCAGTCGGCGTGGGTTTCTGAGGCGTGTCGTCCTGAACTCCAAGCATGCCGATCTTTCCATACATCAAGCTCATCAGATCGTAGCGAAGCTTACCGTCAATTGTAAACGCTGGAAGGTACCAGTAAATCGTCTTTTGCACGCCCGCCGACAACGCAAATACGTTGCGCATCACGACCCCACGGGCCTGGATGCGCTGGTACTTCGCATCCAGCTCAGGCGGGCATCCCTGCATGAACATCTGGGTCTCGGGTGCCAGCGTGGCCATTTTGTCATAGAGATCTTCGATCGGATCTTTCCCCGAAGGGGATCGTTTCTGCCCATCTCCCTTTGCCATAGATTGCGACCAGGAAAGAACCAGTGGGATGTATTTCCGATTTTCCGCAAATTCGAATAAACCTGGACCCCCGTACTCCGTGGATATGATGGGCTTGTCGTATCCGAGCGTGGTCATTTTCTGGCGCATGAACTCGACGCGGGGAACGATAGTATAAGGGTCCGCGTAGAGACGCAGATCAAAAACATCGAATGCGTTGCGTCCGTCCTTGAGCACATAATCAAAGAAGCTCAGGCCGGCCTGTTGATTTGGAAACTGGAATGTACCTGGGGGACCGAAGAGTCCGTCGTAACCACCGACTACGACTACGGCAGAAGGGTCGGCATCCTTTACGGCCTTGTAGAACACCTTCAGCTGCGCCACAAACTCTTCTTTTGTGCCGGACCAGTAGATCGGATTATTAGGCTCCGAGTCGTTTTGCCAGTAGCGAACCCGTCCGCGGCAGTGCTTCACCACGTCGTACACGAATCGATAATACTCGTCTGGATTTCGCGCGGGGGAAGGGGGCAACAGAGACGAGGGCTGCCTGACAGCCCACATCGAACTCGAGAAAAGCGCCAGCAATCCTTCCTCGGGGGCCTTTAATTGACCGACAAACCTGTCGACCGCAGCCCAGTCGTACTTACCCTTTTCCGGCTCAACCTGGTTCCAGAACAGATAGACCTTGGTGAAACCCGATCCGAGCCGGCGAACCTGAGGCATGAAGTCGTATGCCTTGACTCCCTGATACCCATACAAGAAACCCGCGGCAATCCCGAATGGCGAGCCGGGCATAGTGATTTTGAGATCTTTGGAAGAGGTTTCCTGTATTGACGGTTGGGAAGCTCGCGTCCAAGCGACCATCAGTACCGATAGCAAAGAAAAAACCGCGGCTATGCGCACAATCATCTTCATTCTGGTTCACCGTCCCTTCAATTGAAATCCAGCGTTCGGGGTCTGGCCTTTTGGCCGAGGCTGCTCTGCAAAACCGCGCTGAAAAGTAATCTCCGTAGCGTTGGCGGCAGATCAGGGAGTTTCAGACGAGGCTCTCTTCGCGGTCCGAATCGCCTCAATTATTTCCTGTAAGTCCCATGTAAATCGACCGGTCTTTAGTTCTACAATCAGTGCGCGGACCCACTCGAGCTCGGCTTTCCGCATGGCAATCAGGTATTCATTCTCGATCAAGTTGATTCGGCGCACTCGCTTGACCAGGGTGTCAATTGCAATGCCCAACCCCTGGATTGCATTGGCAAGCGATTCCGCGCGCAGTTCCAACAACGACACGGCCTCTTGTGGATCGAGATAGACCAGGAAACTCAGGGCCGCAATGAATTCAGAACTTTCGTGCTGCGGCACTGAGACCATCTGCCGGAGCCAGGCTGTGAGTGCCTGCTCGCCCGCGGCGGTAACCTGATAGGTGGTGCGTTCGGGTCGTCGGCCGCTGCGCCCAGTTTCAACCGCCTCGATGAGTCGAGAACGCAGAAGCCGGTTAATGGAGTGATATAGCGATCCGCGTTTGAGGACCAGCAGTTCGTCCTTATGGCGTTCTCGAAGCAACCGCTGCATTTCATAGGGATGGTTCGGGCCCTCATGAAGCATTGCGATTACCGCCATGTCCCAAAGGCTGTGAATCTTATCACTCTTAGCTATCATGGTATATCTCAGATGAGATATACCATGATAGCTATTATTAATCAACAAGAAAGACCCCGGGGGTGAGCGTCACGATTTTGGGCGCGGACCCGCAATCGACAGTCGAAGTTACTTGACACCTTTCACTTATGCCACTTCGACAAACTTCAGTTTGTCGTCAGAGTTTGGACATTTTCCCCGAAGGGGATCCTGTCCTCCAGCCCAGGGTTGCTGTACTCGGCTACCCTGGGAAGGGACGACGGCGAGTTCCCCAACCCCAACGGGGTTGCGGCCCGGTCTGATGTCGAGAGGCCCTGAACTCAATAAAAGAGAACGAATCAAGACAAACCTTGGGTGGGCCGGGAAGCTTGGCCGCAACCCCGTTGGGGTTGGGTAGCTCGCGCGCCGTCTTTCCCAGGGTAGCCGAGTACAGCAACCCTGGGCTGGAGGACAGGATCCCCTTCGGGGAAAATGTCAAAACTCAAGCCACCAACTCCGTTGGTGGGATTCCGGGAACGGGCTTGCTGTTCCATTTAGGCAGGGTATGAACGATCCACCAACTCTATTGGTGGGATTCCGGGAACGGGCTTGCTGTTCCATGTAGCCTAAGTATCAACAATAGCGAGCCAACGTATCGAGCGCCTTCGCGTCGCCACCGCACTTGAGAGCCGCCCCGCGGAAATCTCCTATTGCTTTCCGATATGAGTCATGCGAGTATTCCTATTACTTACCAATAGGAGACCTATGAGCGACAAAGCGGATGTTTGGCAAGGGACCCTCGCCTTGATGATTCTCAAGACCATTCAGACGATCGGACCCCTTCACGGATACGGAATTGCACGCCGAATCGAACAAACGAGCGGGCATCACCTCTCCGTCAACTACGGAACTCTTTATCCGTCGCTGCTGAAGCTGGAACAGGAAGGCGCGGTTGCCGCCGAGTGGGGTGTTTCGGAGAACAACCGCCGAGCCAAGTTCTACCGGCTCACTCGCGCAGGCCGAAAACGGCTCGATAAGGAATCCCAAGCCTGGGAGCATATGACCACTATCCTGGCGCGGTTCCTCGCTACTACGGAGGACCCGGGCATGAGACTGCTGCGAATTTGGACTTTGAGACTTGTCGGGCTGTTCTCCAGGGAATCGCGAGATCGAGACTTCGCAGATGAGATTGAAAGCCATCTCCAAATGCACATCGATGACAACATCCGTGCCGGGATGACTCCGGATGAGGCGCGTCGCTCTGCGCTGATGAAATTGGGAGGTGTGGCATCTACGCGAGAAGCATACCGGGAGCGCAGCACGATCCCGTTTATCGAAAATCTGCTATGGGACCTTCGCTTCGCGGTCCGACAGTTACGCAAAAGCCCCGGTTTCGCCGGCACCGCGATAGTCATACTCGCCCTGGGCATCTGCGCCAGCGTAGCCATCTTCGCTTTTGTTGATTCAGCTCTGATAAAACCGCTGCCCTACAAGGATCCGGCCAGACTTGTTGGCGTATATGAGAGTGTAGGTTTGATTCCGCGCTCAAACCTTTCATATCCCGACTATCTTGACTGGAAGAAAACGAATGATGTTTTCAGCTCACTCGAGGTATGGAACGGCCGAGGTTACATGCTGAGTACTGCTGACGGCATCCAATTAGTGCCGGGCGCTCGTGTTAGCGATGGGTTTTTTCGCGCGCTTGGCGTTGCTCCGATCCTTGGGCGCGATTTCTATGAGGGTGAGGACTTGCCGGAAGCGCCGCTCACAGTGATGCTGAGCTTTTCCGCCTGGCAGAAGTGGTTTGGCGGAAGCGAGGATGTAGTTGGGCAGTCGATTACACTCAGTGATATCTCCTACACTATTGTCGGGGTTCTGCCGCGGACGTTTCAGTTCGCTCCCAGAGGGCGGGCGGAGTTTTGGACGACCCTTCATCCAGCCGGCTCCTGTGACCTCAGGCGAAGCTGCCACAGTCTATATGGTATTGGTCGGCTGAAGGATGGCGTCTCAGTCCAGGCGGCGTTAGCCGAAATGACCGCGATTGCACAAGAGCTCGAAAGGCAGTATCCCGATTCCAACCGCGGCCAGGGAGCGGCGGTGGAGGCGCTGAGCGAGTCAATTGTTGGGGACATTCGTCCGATACTCCTGATGCTGCTGAGCGGGGCGGGGTTGCTGCTGTTGATCGCCTGTGTGAATGTTGCAAGCCTGCTGCTGGTCCGTTCCGAGAGTCGCAGGCGAGAGATCGCGGTGCGCAGGGCGATGGGAGCGGCGACCGCTCGATTGATTAGTCAGTTTGTGACGGAAGGGTTGGTATTGGTTGTGATTGGCGGCGCGCTGGGGCTCATATGCGCGGGGTGGACGATGCGTCTTCTTGTCAGGCTCATTCCTGCGAACATGGCGGAAGGGATGCCGTACCTGCAGGACATCGGCACTAATCTCCGTGTTGCAGCTTTCGCCGGGGTGACTGCGGTGCTCGTCGCAGCTTTTTTCGCGCTCATTCCCTCGCTACAGCTATTAAAGTCGGACCTCCGGGGGGATCTGACCGAAGCGAGTCGCGGGTCTGCCGGAACGATGTGGCGCCGCTTTGGTTCCAACCTGGTGGTGGTGGAGCTGGCAATCGCTTTGGTCCTGCTGGTGGGCGCAGGGTTACTTACCAAGAGCTTCTATCATCTGCTCCGCGTCGAAAATGGATTGGAGCCCGACCACCTGGCTACCCTGCAGGTTGCGGCGCCCGACGCTAACTATGGAAACGACGAACAGGTTGTTGATCTCGGCAGACGTGTGGTGAGTCGGATAGCAAGCCTTCCGGGCGTGGAATCTGTTGGCCTCTCCAACCGGCTACCCCTAAGCGGAAACGGCAACACAACGTGGATCAGGATCGTAGGCCGGCCCTATGGCGGCGAACACAACGAAACCAATCAAAGAAGCGTGAGCTCCGATTATTTCACGACCCTGCGAGCAAAGCTCATTCGCGGCCGCTATTTTGCCGATGCCGAAGATAGGACGAAACCCAATGTGGTCATCATCAACCGGGCGCTCGAGAAACAATACTTTCCGGGCGAAGATCCTATCGGAAAGCAGATTGGCGATACCTCCCTCTCGCCTGGTTCGATAATGGAAATTGTCGGCATCGTCGAAGATATTAGGGAAGGTTCGCTGGATGAAGAGATCTGGCCGGCCATATATGTCCCATTCAACCAGAGCCCCGAGACCTTTTTCTCTGTTGTCACTCGAACCTCTCAGACCGAGCAGTCGCTGCTTCCAGAGCTAGTCGCCACCATCCATCGGATCGATCCCAGCATCGGCACGATAGGTGAATCGACAATGAGTGAGAGGATTAATGATTCGCAGACAGCATATCTCCATCGCTCCTCAGCCTGGCTGGTGGGAGGCTTTGCTGTCCTCGCACTGCTGCTGGGAGTGATCGGGCTTTATGGCGTAGTGGCTTACTCGGTGAGCCGAAGGACGCGCGAGATTGGCATTCGTATGGCTCTGGGCGCGCAGCCAAAATCCGTTTATCGGCTTATCCTGAAAGAGGCGGGGTGGTTGATCCTCACCGGAGTCGCAATGGGGCTGGTGTTCTGCGTGCCTGCGGCGACCCTGCTGCGCCATCTGCTATTTGGCGTTAGTTCGTGGGACGTGCCAACGTTGGCCGCGGTCGCGGTTGTGCTCGGCATTTCGGCGCTCCTGGCCAGTTTCATACCTGCGCGCCGAGCCGCATCGGTTAACCCGGTGGACGCACTGCGTGCCGAATAGCTTCTTTGCGAGACGCGGGCACCTACCTGGCATTCAGCTTCAAGCTGCGCCAGGATGTTTCAGCAATCTGAGCTCCGGATTCGTCGAGCGCAACCACCCGCCACCGCACTGCACCATCGAGAAGCCTTTCTCTGAGCCACGAGGGAGCGCTGTAGCTTCTCAGACCGGCGGGCGAGAGCGCGGTCAGCACTATTTGGCCGTTGCTGTCGGACAACTCGATGCGGTAGAGGGCGGCTGACAGCTGCTCATTCCATGTGAAGTCTACCGGCGCGTCGAGTGATTTGACATCCCCGTCGTTCGGCGATAACAACGTCAATGTGACCGTACCTGGCGCAACCGTCCCACTACCGACAAAGTAATGCAGCGGAGGGAGCGGAAACCCCGCGACCGCTCCGCTGTGCACAACTGCCGGGCCCACACCGACAGCATTGAGATCCGAGTCTCCCTCTCGGTCATCCGAAGCCTCGATTCTGAGCAGAAGCAGGTAGGGTCCTTCGATGGTTGACGGAATGCGGGATGGTTCCGGTCCAGCCAGCGTGTACTTGCCCGCCGGAGGCAGGAAGACGTCAAAGCGGCTGACTTGAGTAAAGCGACGCTGAAGGGCCCGGCGCTCGATAGGCAGAGTCGCCTCGGTCAGCAAGTCTGTTTCTGATGGGGGTTCTTCGCCTGGCAGCACGACCTCCCACCGGCCTTTCAGCCGGCCGGTTCCGGTGTAGCTTATGTCCGCTTTGATCTTTGGAAGGGGATCGCCGGGCTTGACCATCAGCACCGTGGCGTCTGCCGCGAATGACAGTTTCACATCGGTCAAAGAGAAAGGCGTACGCGCCCCGCCACCGGTCAGCCGGCAAGTCACCGCTACAAATTGATCGGGTCCGCCTGTGGTGCTAACGAAGTGGCGCACGTAGAAGAATCGCGAGTCGGCTCCGGCAACAGCCGCTTGATAAGCCCTGAGGGCCACTGACGGCGGAATCGACATTACATCGGTGAACGCCGAAATCTGGCTTGTGGTCGAACGGTCGTAGCGCGCGGGCAGACATCCGAATATCGTCGCAGGATCCGGCTTGAGTCCAATGGCGGGAGTCGCGGGAACCAGCTCGCCCGCCCAGCATGCTTCGGCGGGCGTGTAGTTTCTTATTGGGCCGTAAGTGAGAAAAACCGTTGTGGCTCCGTGGGCATTGACGTTTACACCGGTAGGGTTGACGCCGATCTGCTGTGCCTGCACGCTGCCGGCGAAGAGCAACACTCCGAAGATGACAGTGACTATTTTGGCCAACTTCCAACTCCTTAGAAAAATGTGAAGCTGATTCCGGCGTTGAGGGTCTGCAGCTTGGTGAGATTGCTAAAGCCGAAGACTGTATCACGAGAAAATGCATATCGATCGGAATATCGAATAAAGAACTGTCCCTGGATCTTCTTGTTGTGTCCCTTGTCTAAGGCAAAACGGTAGGACCACTGAAGGTCCGTTTCGGCGCTACGCGTGCGAGAGGTGCCCGCTAGGTTGCCGATGCGTGTTGCGGACAGCGACCCCGCGAATGACATGTTCTTAGAGATCGTCCAATTGACCGTAGGCCCAATTCGCAGCGTCCGATCCGTTCGCTTTTGTTCTATGTTGAGCGCGCTGTCGAAGCCGAAGTCTAAGTTGACGTTGATCTGCTGGACTGGCTGTATCCCCAAACTCCACACATTGGTGATGTTACGCAAGTCGGCCAGTTCTCGACCGATCTGCCGGTTGTCCTGGAAAGAGCGATTGAACCTGTAACCCCACCTGACCGTCCTGATCTGCCAATCGGCCGACGCGCTTTGGTTGGTGCTCACCTGGTCCGGGACGGAGCCCAGGCTCGCCTCAAAGCCGCCGTTGACCGGGGTTGAAGCTGCGAACTGATGAACCTGGTCAAAGCTGTATGACACTCGAGGCAACCAGGGCGAGGGTTTGGCGGGATTCAAGAGCACTGATCCAAGCGGTGCGCCGAATATGAATGCGCTGCGCCGGCTGAGTGACTTTAGTACGGAGGGCACATTGTTGAGGTTGTCGTGAAAACGGATGTGGGTGACGGTGAGAGTTACATCGCCGATGTTGCCGACAAGATCCAGTTCGTTTTGTATCCGGTCTGGCTGGACGAAGGCGGCGACGCTCTTGAACAGCGGGTCAACCTGTTCGTATTTGTAGTTCAGCGTCAGCGTGGCGCGCTTTGTGTCGGACAAGCGGGCGTTTTGCACGACATTGAGAGCTCCATCAAAGTAGCTCGCATTACGAGTAGCTTCGCGAACATCAGCCACGTTGAAGCCTTGAAAGAGTAATGGGTCAGCCGGGTTTTCAAAACGACTTCTGGTGAACCCCCCGTCAAATCGCCACCGCTGTGACGGCGCGGCACCCACAAGTCTCAGCCCTACGCCCCTGCTTCGCTCCACGTCGGTAATGGCGCCCTGGTTGAAGCTGGTGACCGGTTGCAATCTCCCGTCGAGCAAGCTCAGTTCGAATCGCAATTCACCGCGATGTTCGGGCTTGAACTCAAAGCCAGCAGAGCCTGTGACAAACTGGTGATTACTCTTACTCAGGCCGAAAAAGTTGCTCCAGCCGACGACGCTGGTCCCATTCATCGCGGCAAGATTCAGATCGACGTATTTCGATACCGGTGTGGTGAACGAGACTCCGCGGCTCGAAAAGTTGTTTATCAAATGCCGGTTCGAGCCGAATGCCAGATGACCGACACCGACTTTGGTCTTGCCAATCTGGAATTGCATCAGATAGCTGGCCAGGTCAACTTGCGGTGCGGTGTTGCCTTGTTGTCCAAACCTGAGGGCCTCCTGTCGGAAGCTTGAGCCAACAATGTCAAGCTGGGTTTGCGAGTTGAAACTGCCCCGCGCCATGTCCGAACGCACGCTGCCCTGCAGGGTCAGGTCGGCAAACGTCGGCCTCGGCGGACGATTGGAATCGGGGAAGTGGGTCTCGGCCGCCTGTGACTTCATTCCGATCGTTATCGACGGGGTCAAGGTGGATCTATCGAAGCCGTGTCTGCGAGGGCTCTGCGCCGTTGTCGCCGCGCCGGTCGACGGTGCGCCGGCATCACTGCGCGGGGCTGGTCCGGCGGATGCCGTATCGCTCGTCGCTTGCTTCGCTAACTCGACCCGCAGGGTAAATAGCTGAACCTGTCTCCAATTGTTTTTTGAATCAACCAGGTATACGCTGACCGCTGCTATCTCCGATCGGCAACGGGACGACACGCGGCGAATAGATGAGAGAGTTTGCGCGTGATGTGAGGAGGCCGGAGATATCGGTGTTGCCAATAAGAACAGCGAGACGACCCTCGTCGACTGTCACCGAACGGCTCAGCGTCAAAACGATTTCGTCGCGAGGCGAAACCGAACGCCCATCCCCAAAACTTGCGGTGATCGCCAATTCCGGAGCGTTGGATTGGGCCATGATTGTGACCTGGTCTTTGATGGCCACGGTCACAACCACGGCGAATAGAACCGCCAACAGTCTTAGCGATGCTGTTCGAGACGTGAAAGATCGTGTTCGCATTGCTCGTGTTTGCTCTGATCCTGCCTCTCAGTAGTTCCGGGAGTTATTGAAGCGATTAGTCGCAGCTTCGGGGACAACATTCCCAACATCAACCTTCACAGTGAACGGCGGGTCCTCGAAGAAATCAGGATCGCTGGGATTGACAAAGCAGCCCGGGCTGTTCGGCGCGCCGAATCTGATTACCCGAACGCGGCTTCGAGCTCTTTGAAAGGTAAAGTTTCGCGTCGCTCCCAAGCCCAAAGCTCCAGCATCAACATGACCGGGCTGGAGGACGTGGTTGTTGGTGCTCAGTTCCGAGTCGAAGCCAACGGCGACCTGGGCGGTTCCTACGTTCGACACTCCCCATTCCAAATCCGGCACCGTGATTACCTTGGAGTTGTTTCTGCCCGCAGCCGGAACTGCTACTGCGTTCTCCGAACACCACCGGTCCTCGACCTGCAGGAATGTTTGTCCACCAACGGTTATCGAATTGCCGGTCCTTCGGAAAAGATTTATGAGATTCGCACGCGGAGCAACGTCGACAAACGTGGTCGGCGCAGTCGAGCCGCCACTCGTAGGGATGTGAGGGATCAGAGTGCCCCCGGTGGTCGGGTTGGGCGTGCCAACCACAGTTACCTGTTTGGCACCGTCATAAAAGAACTTAAACAGCAGGTTGCCTGGCTGTGGCCCTACACTAGCATCAACCAAATTGACATCGATCGTTCCAGTTCGAGTGAATTCCAACTCCACTTCACATCTCGTCTCGGTGGATCCCGCAAGCGTGTGAGGATTATTCACGGACAGATTCGTAGCCAAACTGGCATTGCCGAGCCTGGTTCCGGTGAACACCAATGTCACTCTCTGATTGACCGGGATCGCGTTAGCTGGAACCAGTCGCCCGGTGAAAAGCCTTTCGATCCTGTCGACCCTGCCGCCGCGTACGACTTTTACCTGGAATGTGTCCGGTCCACTTGTCTCGATTGCATAACGCAGCTTGACGGTTCTGTCCCCAAGAGCAGCTCCCGGGTCGACATTGAACCTGACTACAATCGAACTATTGCTTCCGCCAACCCGATCGCCGAAACTTACGCCGACCCCTGAACCTGAAATCTCAACACGGGTTGAGAGATCGACGAACTGCCCTTTCACGACCATCGACATTTGTTTGCCGGCGACGATGCGGTGCACAGCTCCGGGCAAACAGCTATGGCACCAATCGCTCGATATCGAATTGATCGTCGCTGACGCCGAAACGCCTGCGCCGAGGACAAAGATCACGAACAGTGCAGACGTGATTGGTCTGGCGACGCCAGGGACATGCTTTGCCGCGGAAGCCGAAGATTGAACCAGGCGCTGACAAAATCTGTGTAACAACATGACATTTCTCCTTTTCTGGGATCATTCGCATGACAAGACGTACCGGCCCTGTCTCCCGTCAGGTGTCAATTCGGCGGAAACATATTCTTCCATCGCTTTGCCTGATCGAGCGCCAGATCGTCGGCGGGTCCTTCCAGAACGATGGCTCGAAGCGGGAAGAAGTTCTGAAAGCAGGGATTGTCGTGGCCGAAGTTTTTGGGCCCGGCGCTAAGATGAATTGTCACCCTGAACCCATTGCCGTCGCCTTGACCGCTGATAGTTCTCGCGACCTCCCGAGCCAGTTCCTGCGAGTCTCCGACCTCAATAGACTTGACGCGCCATCCCGGAGTGAACCTCTTGGTGGAGGAATCGGTCAGGCTAATCTGAGAAATTTTTTCCCAGGCTCGGTCAGGAAGATATCCGTTTGAAATACCAATCCTCAGGTTCTCGAGTTGAATTTCCGGGCAGTGATTCTGCGTCGCGGAGACGGTCCTGACGCCAGGATGGAAGCCGCTGGCGTTCATGAGATCCAGCAGCGCCGAGAGGGAGGGTCCTTCAAAGCGAAACTCGCTCAAACGGACTGGTTGAAGATCGACGGACTTCGACACGATTGGCGATGTGAGATCGTTCTGCTTCACCTGAAAGTAAATAGTTCTTTGGCCGTATGCAGTCAGGCTGTCGCCGCGATACCGCAGCTCAAACGTGATCACCCCGCCAGTGTACGCGAGCCATTGTGCACCGCTCAGGGTTGAACTCTCTCCGACGCGGTAGTGGGTAGGGATCAGCGGGCCGCCAGGTGTCCTGGTCGCGGCAAAAGATAGTGCGATCTCAAAAAACAGAGGAGTCCGCCTGTTTACGTGCCAATCGAACGAAGTGACTACCAGCGTCGGGGTAGTTCTCGAAGGCGGCGGGGCGATGACAGTGCAGACCGGGCCGCCGCTACCCTCAGAGAGAATGAACCTGGCAGATCCGCCTCCTGCCGGCAAGGTTGAAGTATGTGATTGTCCAGTGAAGCCGCGGGAACTCACGGTGATCGTCACCCGGCCTGCCGGTACGTCGCTGAAGGTTACCTGGCCTGCGATTGAGGTCAATGCGGAGCGTACGGGCCCTGAGCTCGCCGCTACGCAGACTGACGCCCCCGAGATCAAAGCGCCGTTCGTGCGAGTTACCAGGACAGTGAGGCTCGCGGATTCGGAAGGTCCCGCGGCCTGAACCGCGCATTGAAGCAGAAACAGGACTGCGATAACCGTGGTCGCTCGCAAGACTGGTGGAAAGATTTTGGGGATATTGATCTTCACAGTTTGGTCCCTCAAAAACCACGTATTTATTCAGAGCGCAACCGGTAGTCTTTCCTCGTCAATGCCTGAAATCTCTTCCTATCGGGAGTCGCTCAGACTCGCGCTGGTATCTCGGCCTCAATTTGGGGGAAACATATTCTTCCACCGTTTTGCTTGATCGAGAGCCATGTCATCAGCCGGACCCTCCAGGATGATGCTTCGAAGCGGAAAGCCATTGGAGAGGCAAAATGTGGGATCGGCATTCGGGTCGCGCGGCGCATTGAGGCGTATTGTCACTCTGAACCCGTCGCCATCGGCCGCACCGGTAATGGATTGCTGCACCGCCGTCGGCGTATCGTCTGATCTGCCTATCTCGATGCTCCTCACTCGCCAACCAGGTGTGAATCTTTTGGTGGACAGCTCGAGTAGGTTTGCCTCGACGACTTTCTCCCACGCACGATCCTTCAGGCTTCCCGTTATCACGCCGAAACTGCGGGTATTGAGATTGAAGTCTATTGCGGCGCATACGCTCTGTGTGACGGACACCGTCCTGGTTCGGATGGGAAATCCCTTATCGAGTGCGAAGGAGAGCATGCCGGATAGATCCGGGCCCGTCAGTCGAAACTCAGTCGTTTGGGTTGGCTGAAGGTTGACGGACTTTGATACGACGGCCGAGATGAGATTGTCCGTCTTCACCTGAAGATGAACCGTTCGCTGGCCGAACGCAGTGAGGCTGCTGCCGCGGTATCCCAACTGAAGCAACGGCACTCCGGGTCGAAGGGTAATCCACGGCGCGCTACTCAAATCGGAACTCTCACCCGCACGATAGTGCGTAGGAATAACCGGACGTCCCAGGGAGTCGGCCGCCGAAAAGTTGAGCACGATCTCAAAGAACAAAGGCGTCTTCCTGTTTACATGCCAATCAAAAAATGTGATGACAGGCGGGCCAGTCGCAACAGGCGGAGGGGCTGCACCACAAACTGGACCGCCTCCGCCCTCTGAAAGAATGAACCGCGTGGTACCGCCCGATGGCGGCAGGGTTGACGTACGGGACTGCCCTGTGAAACCCGGGCAGCTCACCGTGAGGGTAATCTGACCCGGTGTAATGTTGCTGAGTGTCACTTGTCCGGTGATACCGGTTACTGCCGAGCGAGCGATTGAACCGGATGTTAAGCAGACCGCGGCGCCGGATATTAGAGTGTTGTTGGCGCGCGTTACAATCACGGTGAGATTGGCCGGCGCTGGCGGCGGTGGTGGTGGCGGTGGTGGCGATTGAGGGATCACCGTCAGGGTGGCCGTCCGCGTAGTTCCGCCAGCGCTCGCAGTGATGATCGCAGACTGGGAGCTCGAAACCAGGCTGGTTGAGACAATGAATGTGGCGCTGTTTGATCCGGCTGACACTAAGACGCTTGGGGGAACGGTCACGACAGAGGTGTGGTTGCTGGACAGTGTTACCGAAGCGCCGCCGGTTGGAGCCGGACCGGATAGCGTGACGGTGCCGTCGGACGATAGGGGTCCATTGACGGCTGTCGGATTGAGAACCAGAGAAGAAAGAGTCAATGGCGGCGGCGGCGGCGGAGGTGGGGGCGTTACCGTGCACAGCGGGCCACCGCTTCCTGCCTGCAGCAGAAAGGACTCTGTCTTGTCCAACGTTCCCATCGTGAACTGTATCGATTGACCGACGAAACCACTTGCGCTCGCAGTGATAGTGAGCTGTCCCTGAGGAGCATTGTTAAACACCGCGGTACCCTGTGCGTTGGTGTCGCTGCTGAGAATGCCTGATTTGGAAGAGACGCATACCTGGGCTTTGGCGATTGGCTGGGTGCCTTTGTTCGCAACCCCGGGTCGACTCACGGTAACAGTCAGGGTGGCGGCGTGGACCGCCACCTCGGCCGCGAGGATCCCGGTTGAGATGACCAGTAAACGGACAGCGTGGAAGAGCATCGGGTGTGCGTGTAATCGCATGAGATAAGAACTCCTGTTATTTAGTTTCCCCTGGGAGTGAAGTGTGCATCGGCAGCGAGCCAGACCGCTCTTTTTACTGAACAATTCGATTCGAGCAGACGCCAACTACATCAATCACGCCGAACATCACCTGGTACCAGTGTTCTCCCTTGAACGCTTTCAAGGTCCACGCGATTTGAACCTTGTTTTGAGGAGAACGCAGCAGTTCATCTGTCGGGGGATGGTTGTTTACGACTACCGTGCCCTGCTGTGCACTGTCGCCCGAATACCCGTCGTCGTGGATCCATTTCACAACAGCGGTGTGATAGATGAAGTCCGGTTCATCGCAGGGGGTAGGCCCCGCGCGCTTCGGCGCGATCGGAATATCATCGGTTCCACGCGAGTCAAGCGGCCCGATGTTGTTGTGCTTGACTGAAAATTCATCGTGAATCTTTGCGTCCCCAAAAACGGTGGAGCAGTTGATGCAGTTGAATTGAAGCGGACCGTTCTCTACTTGCTGCAACGGCAACTGCACCGCCAACGTGTTGCTTGACCCGTAAGGATTGCGCACCAACACTTGCACGTTGCGTGAAGCCTTAAGCCTTGGGATGAGCACGAACATGCTTCCGCCGGCAAGGTTACTACCCGTTTCGGTGGGAAGCTTGTATTTGAGATTACCCGCGTAGACGCCCACTACTTCGCTATCTGAAGGGTCAAAGGTGCCCGCCGCGAATCTGATTTCGAACCGGGGCTTGACCTCCGTGCCACCGTTGCGGGTGATGCCGAGCAGGCGGGGTATGCCGGTTGAAGCAGTGAGATTGAGTCTTACCGACGCCCTGACCGTGTTATTGCTTGAAGCGCTAACGCCGAGAGTGAACGACGCTGGGCAAGAGGAGCAGCCGTTGTAGCGGAGTCTGCCGACAGCGCTGGGTGCGGGTGCGGTTTGCTGCACCCATTCAAACGCGGTCGTCGGGATCCCCGCCGGCAGTGCGTCGGAGAAGTGGACGTTGACATTTCCCCCGCTGGTCCGAAAGTCGAACGTTTTCTCGCCGTTTCTCGGGACGAAGAATTCGGGGGTCGTGAAAGCCAATCCGGTTGGCGAACCGAAAGGCTTTGCGATTTCGTCAAGGCCAACGCTTACGAACGCGACGGGCACAAGGCTGAGTTGTGGTGGCGTATTTGGCCTCGGTGTCTGGGCCGCGCACAGCCCGCAGACAAGCAGGACCAAGCAGGCAACTATTCTGAGACGCATCTTCATGTGCTACCTCCGCGTGAACTAGTCTTCCTCAAACACTACCGGGCTGGCCTTGCCGCTCCGATGTTTGCAGCCGTCGCCGATACAAACGTAGTATTGTTTACCGTCGGTGATTATTATGGCCTCAATCCTGAAGTCGGATATGGATTGCACCTGAATCTGGCTTCTTGGCGCTTCGGCTTTCAGGATTGCGGCCAGGCCCTGGCGGTCATTCTTCTTCGCGGCCTCAAGCACGCGGCCCGAGAAAGCGCGGTCGCGCTCGAGTCGCGCGGCGATTGCCCGTGTCTCGCTGAGCGCCGTCAGCATTGGGGTGAGGCCAGCGTTAGCGGTACGCCCGGAGCGGACGACGTCCTCGATAGTGTCTTTGTTGTCCGCTGAAAGCGCTGAGCTGCCAGCGAAGGACAAAAGAACAACCGTAAACGTAAGAAGCATGGCCCTAATCGTTCCGACCAGTGTTATCGCGCTAATTCTCTTCTTCATTGTTTTGGTTCCCCCTGGCACACCGCCAATGCCGGTGCGCTGTGGCAGACTAGAGAGTCGTCATCTGTTCGATCACAGACTCGGGTTGTAGGTCACCTTGATCCTGCCTTTGACTTTTGCTTTCCCGTCATTTTCTACCCTTATGATCCACCTAGCGCCGCGGTCAAGGGAGTCGTCGGTAACCTGATGGTCGAACCTGACCGGGCTCGCGCCCTGTCGACGGACATACGTCTTTGACTCGCCGGGATGAATCAAACTTATCGTTAGCGGGATCTGGCCGGCCTGCGGCGTTGAGGCGACATCCAGCAGCCAGCTCACGTCGATGTCGATCCTGCCGGGCGCCGGAATGTTGAACGGAATTTCCTGGGCATTGCCCGAGCCGAGCAATGTGAACTGTGTATCTTCGAGGACACGACTTGTGGCAGGAACGGTGATTCTCAAAGTGCCCGAAACTTCGATGCGGTCTCTATCAGCGTTATTGAGAATCTTGGCGGTCCACTTCGCGTCAGTGCCGCCGGGTGAGCTCTGGAGCTCTTGCTCGTTTGTCCGGTATTCAAGCGCAAGGATGCTCGCGCCGCTCTTGCGCGCTACAATGCCTCCACCGGGCCTTATCAGAACAAGCGTCAGCGAGACCGGCGCCGCCGTAGCCGCGGCCGACTTCCATTCCGCTTCGACCAGGATACGGCCCGCACCAGGCAAAGGAAATCTCGTGCTGAACTCGCTCCTGACGTCGGCGGAGAGAGCAAAACGCGTTTCCAGGGTCCGCGTGCTGGCGGTCGAGATAGTCGAAAAACTCAGTGCAATCGTCAGCGCCGCGAAAATTAGTCCTGTGGGTGATTGCTCGTGTCTCATTGGCTCCCGTGGGGTAGAGGTCTTCGCCAGATCGACGTCGCCTTTGGTGTCGACCTTCACCCATACTGATCGACCCCAGAAAAACATTTCATGGGTTGGCCCCAATACGATTGACGTGATTTGAAACGGCAGTGTGTATCGGAGATCGAGGGACTAAAGAAATCGGGGAACCGCAGTCGGAGTGCCGAGCCGAAGCGTCATCGTACGTTCAGACCGACAGCCCTGAGGGCTGCATTACGTACAGGACGAGGAGAGGAGAGGAGTTGGTTCTGGATAGGAGGTGTGTGGGTTCGAGTGAAAAAGGTCGAGTCTTGACTCGGCCTTATGCATTCTAGCGTCGAAGAGCTATGAAGTAGTAATACCCGACCGCTTCCAGTTTGCCTTCAGAGGCCCCCTTCAATGCAATCTCGTACTCGCCAATCGGTAACTGGCTGGCCGGCGCGGTCAACGAGACGGCCTGGCCGAAGGAGGTTTGCTGGGCGGCCGGCAGGCTCCTGCTAAGAACCAGGTTGCCACGGGCGGTTCTTATCTCCGCCACGTAGCCTCTATAGCTCTCCGGTTTCTCAAGGGCCAACTGTAGTTGGATCGTCCGCGATGTGCCGGAAATCAATATCTTCTCCGGCTCGTCGGTTCCACGAGTGAGTCCAGGAGAGAGGATAAAGGTAGCGATTTCGCCAATTGATGGTGCCGGCCGGTTAGGCTGCGCTGCGCGCTTGAGCGTCGCAAGCTCCTGCTCCTTCTGGTGGATTGCAGCTTCCATCTCGCCGCCGCGGGAACGCAACGCAGCAATCTCTTCTTCGAGCGTCTGGCTCTTGCGCTCTGCCTCTACTTCGTTGCTGCGCGAGCGGCCGATCAGCGCCTCGCGTTCTCCGCGCGCTTGTTCAATGCGGCCCGAGAGCCTGCGATTGTCAACATACAGAAAAGCGGAGCCGACCGCCAGTACCAGAACCGCCACCCAAGCCGCGAGCATAACGCGGGAGCTTGGCGCGAGTCGAAATGCCAAAAACGCGTTCCACCAATGTGAACCCGATGCTTCGACCGGCGCGACTGGCGCCTGACCAGCCATAGCGCGGGTAAGGGTCGCCGCAAAAGCGATGCGTTCTCTCCTGAGCGGAGATCGAAGAAAGTGATTCTCGAACTGGGTGCGTTGCCTTGCGGAAACTCTACCCTGAACATAATCGTCGGCGAGCTCTTCTTGAATCGCAAGCACCCGTTCATAGAAACCATCGTCTTTGAACATCAGTTCCTCAAGTGGAACCCGCTTGTCTTCACTCAGCTCTCCGAGCAAGAACTGTGCTATTAATTTGTCCTCGACGCTTTCCATCGTCTTACTAGTCCTTTTCGTTAGTGCGTCACTTCTTACCGGCGGCTAACCGGAACATTTCACTCATACCCTGGCTTTCAAGGCATCGCCCCATGCACCCTTCCAGCTTCAGGCGTAAGCGGCAGGCACGAATTCTCAATGCGTTGAGTCCGACTCCCAGCCGCTCGGCCAGTTCTCTTCGTCTCTTGATCTTCGCGGGCCCGTCATCCTGGTAGTACCCGGTTATGAGTTCCCGGCTGCGCGGAGGCAGCGCGGCAAGGCACTGCTCCAGACAGTGCACCCGTGGATCACCTTCATTGAATTCATCGCCTTCTGATCGAGACATCGAGGGCTGATCGAGAGCTGCGCGCTGCCTTTCTCTCGTCCTGGCGATTTCCAGGAGCATCATCCGGGCTATTCCGAGCAGGTATGTCGCGATGTCCTGGAACTCCTCGCCGGCATCCAGCTTTCTTATCACGCGATTAATCGCTTCATCGGCGTGTTCTTCAGGAAACGGGCAGTCTCGCCAATCGAAGTAGCTAATCAGCTTTGATCGAATGAGTTCGTACTGACGACCGGCGCTTTCCCTTTCCGGATTCAGGCACGACAAGAATCTGTCGAAGCCCTCCTTGGTCAAGCTCCACTTCTTCGGAATCGCTTCGATCACTTCAGGTACTCCGGGTTCCGGCAGGGCGGCATCGTAAGCAATCGGGCCGATTGACGAAACGGTAGCCATCATTCTTACTGACCGAAAGTGCAAAAACGTTTCACCTACGATGTTCGAACGCAAAGCCGGTCGGCTCTATTTCCAGTCTCCCTGGAGAGTGAAGGCGGCCCAATAATAAGGAGCGTTCCAACCCTTCTCGGCAAGCAATCCAATCTGGGCCGCTCTGAGCGCCGCCGCCGGGCGCAGGCCGTCCACCAGCATCCCTTTGTAGAATCGCTTCATCAGCTCCGCGGTCGCGCGGTCGTCTACGCTCCACAAACTCGCCACGATACGCGGCGCTCCTGCGTACATGAACCCTCGCGTCAGCCCAACCAGGCCTTCGCCACGTATCTGCGCTCCGAGCGCGGTCTGGCACGCGCTCAGCACCACCAGGCTGGCGTTTAGCCGTAGATTATAGATCTCGTGAAGCCGCAGAAAGCCGTCCTGCGGATTGCCATTCTTATCGACCAGCGAGAGTACTATTCCGGACAGCTCAGGGCGCCGGCTGTTTAGCAGGGTGTGGGTAGCAAAGTGCACGATTCCATACTGGCTGAGTAGCCCGGCTGTTACAGCGTCTTTGTTGGCCGCGAAATCAACCGCTTCTAAACTCTTCACGTGGGTTGCTAAGGACGCGATTTCGTCTGCCTCCTCGCGGCTGAATCGAAGTCTTCTAAACATCGATACCCCCGATTGGCTTGCCGAGGAAGGGAGGAACGCGTCAGCCTTGGCCCGGTAATCTGGCTCCCGCGATGAAGAAGCGTTACCCGCTGTTCCGGCGGGCTGCTTAGTCCGTGGGTCATCTGCGGAGAAAACGGGGTCAGCAATGATTGCGACTCCTCCAGACGCTGCAGTTCGTCCGGCCGGTTCGTTTCTCAGGGCACCAAGCACGGAAGCCGAAGGCAAGTTGATGATTTCGTGATCGGCAATTAGCGGGATCGGATTGAGGATTTGGGTGCGGCCTGTACCGGTACCTTCCTGCCGGCGGAGGTTGGCCGGCAATGGAGCCGGCAACGCAGCAAACGGGATATATCGGAGCGCGGATTCCGTGATGAACACCAGCCGTTTGTTCCCAAGCTGAGAAGCAACCGGTCCCAGCAGCATCTCGCTCAATGCCGCCGCCGCTTCGTTGTATTCCACATCCGCCTTCCTTATCCTGGCCGCGCGTTGATCAGGAGGCTCGTCCGCAGGGTGCTGATTGCGAGCGGTCAGCAACTCGTATACCCGGCGCGTCGCTGAGTCTATGTTGTTGGCGTCCGCCAACACGTGAGTAGTAATGGAAGTCGATGAAATCAGCCACAGGAGTGAGGAGCCAGGGTTCAGCCAGTAGTCCAGGATGATCGTGTTGTCATCAAGCAACCGCTGGATTTCCTTAGCGCTAAGCGGCGAGGGCTGGGTCAGTGAGGCATAGCGCGGGCTCACTGAACGTATCGTGCTGCGAATCTCCTGGTATTCGGCGAGCAGTGAGGCTATGTCCCTCTCGACTGCGGCGCGCTGAGTATCCGTCTGTTTCAACGAGGCAAGCCGCATCCGATATTGCTCCTTCGCATTAATTCGGCTCTCAATCATCCTCTCCTGGTCCACGAGAGCGGTCTCGACGCCCTCGTGAATGTCGATATGCGCCTCCGCAAGCAGATCCAGAAGACCCTGAGCTCGCGCACGCTCAGTCGTCTCCAGAGCCTTTATGTCATAGCCCGCCGAAGGGTGCTTGAGATGCATCAAGGAGAGGGCCCAGATCTGCAGTACATACCAGTCGGCGGTGACCGCCCTGTAGGAAGTACGAGAGTCGAGATCGACGAGCTTTGAGCGACCCGATTCAACGATGGCGAGGGCCGCTTCGCTGTTCGAAAGCGCTTCGTTAAGATTGCCCAGATGGATTTGTGACAGCGCTATTACTCGAAGGGCTCTCGCTTCACCGGTCTTGTCGCCTCGCTCGCGAAAGCTCTGAAGCGCTTGTGTACAGTACTCAATCGCTTTGTCGTACTCGTTCCGGTAATAGCAGTTGAGACCAATGTTTTGGACCACCCACGGCCGATGGGGATCTATCGTCAGGGCCTGCTTGAAGTAGTCAAGAGCCTTATCCCTCTCTCCCAGCGAGTCGTAGGCCAAACCGAGAGTATTGAGAACGTTGGCTGCGTTTTTGTCTTGTCCGATGCTCCGCTTGATTGCTAGAGCCTGGATTAGATAGTCGATCGCCTTATGAACGGAGTCGAAAGATCCCTGGAGCTGGCCCAGACCCCAATAGGCTGCTCCGATGCTGTGAAGCGCATTGGACTCGCCAGTGCGGTACCCCAGGCGCCGCGACATATCAATCGCGAGCTCGAAATATCCGATCGATTTCTCGAAGTCGCCCAATCTATCATAAGCCATTCCCTTGCTGGTCAGAGCGTCCACCTCTCCATACCGGTTGTCCGTCTCTTTCCAAAGGGGCAGTGCGCGATCCAGGCAGTCCAACGCTTTTTGATATTCGTCCAACTGGACGTACAGGAGCGCAAAGTTGTTTAGCGCAAATGCTTCCTGAATCTTGTCACCTGCCTCTCGCGCGAGCGGGAGCGATTCGTTGTAGTAGCCGATAGCTTTCTGTGGCTCGCCAATCGCCGCGTAGATCTGCCCGATCGTGGTGAGAGTCTGAGCCTGGCCCCTGACGTCGTTTGTTTCGCGTCTGATCGGCAGCGCTTTATTGTAGTAATCCAGCGCCTTTTCCAGCTCTTCTATGTTGTGGTAGGTCCACCCAATCGCGCTGAGCGTTTGAGCTTCTTTCCGTCGATCGCGGAGTGACCGCCAGAGCGCCAGTGACTCACCGTAATAGCGAAACGCATCGGTGGGCCGACTCAAATTGTGCGAGATGTTTCCCATCGCAAGCAGAGTCTCTGCACGTTCGCGATCATTCCCCAACCCTTTCCAGATATCGAGCGCCGATCGATACTTCTCGAGTGCTCCCATCAGCGACGCGGCCGTTCGACCGGCCAGCGCCGAGCGTCCCGCACGGCTCAGTCGCTCTGCTTCGATTATCTTCTGATCGGCTTCTTCAGCGGCCCGGAGTTCCTCGAGTCCCACGGCATAGAGGGTCTTGCCCTTTGTTGCGCCTGTCACCTCCACCCGGTAAACACCACCGGTCGCTGCGACGACTGAGAATCGCTCGGGATCGAGCCCCGCCGGGAGGAATGTTTCGAAGAGTATCTTGCCATCGGCGGCCACCAACCTCACTTTTAGCGCCGCTCCTCGCGGATCGATACCTATTCGTGCGTATTGACCTGCTGCGACCTCAAACCGGTACGACAGTGTTTCACCACCAACGATCTCGACTTCTAATAAGGAACCCGGTGCCAAGGCTCCGGAATTCTGCCGTGTCGCAGCGAGACTTGAATTGCGTCGCGTTTGCCAAGTCAGATGACCCAAAGCCGGCGTTTGGGTGAACGCCGGCAAAAGGACAAAGCTTACCGACAGAATTGTCCTCCAGCGCATTGAACCTTGCCTCTGATTGGCGGTGTGCTTCATTGCCGAGTGAATCATTGAGAAAGACACCTCTACGCCAATACTGTCAGAGTTTCGCCAAACGTTTCGGGCATTCTAGTTCAGCGCTAATCGCCAAGACAACAGCAATCGTGACTCAGCGCTCAACACAACGGGCTTTTCCGCACACCTTCACTCATTCGCAGACCTAGTAAGTTCGAGTGCAGCACTATCTGCATTGGTTTGTGAGAATAAGGTTTGCAACCTTCGGCCGGCATTTCCCTCCCGGCGCGACCATAGCGGCGGCCGGTGAAAGGTCGCACGGCGCTACGGGTCGCTCCGCCGCGGGTTCCGTGTTCTTGTCTCCGTATTAGCGGCTCTGATATTCTCCTCGCGCGCCGGCATCAACCTCATCGCTTTGGACCAGGCTTGGCGCCGGTTCGGCAACGATTGCTTCGCGAGCGAGATCGACTCGAACGAAGGAGTATTCTTGATTATTCATTATTGCGTTTCGGTTATGACACTTTGGACATCGGGGGGAGAATGATTGGAGATAAGCTTTCCAGTCGGTACGAGATCATCTCAGAACTCGGTCGCGGAGGCATGGGGGTCGTCTATAAGGCTCACGATCCACTGCTAAATCGCGAGGTTGCCATAAAACTCATTCCTCCCGCAATGCTCAGCGCCGAAGCAGAGCAGCGCTTCCAGCGCGAGGCGCAGCTCGTTGGACAGATGGATTTTTCGGCCATCGTGCCGATCTACGACTTTGGCAAGCACGAAGGATCCCTGTTCTTTGTAATGCCCGTTGTACAGGGGACGAATCTTCGCGGTTTCCTGCGGGAGCAGGCACTCACGCTCGGTGAAGTCATCGACATCGGGGTACAGGTCGCGGAAGCGCTCGACTACAGCCATGCGCGTGGGGTCATTCACCGCGACATCAAACCCGAAAACATCATGGTTGCTCGCGAGGATGGCAGTCGAGTGAGAGTCCGGATAATGGACTTCGGGCTTGCGAGAGCCGCTGCTGAAAGCCGCATCACCAAGACCGGAACCATCGCCGGAACGCTTGCCTATCTCAGTCCCGAGCAAGTCTCCGGCATCAGCGGTGTCGACTATCGGTCAGACATTTATTCTCTGGGTACAGTGATCTACGAATGCCTGACGGGTGAGCCCCCTTTCTCGGGCGAGCTACAGTCAATTCTCTATCGAATCGTTCACGAGCTCCCGCAGCCACCGAGCTCCCTCGGCGCGTCTATCAATGAGGACCTGGAAGCAATTGTGCTCTCCTGCATAGCCAAGGAACCTGCGAAAAGGCCACAGCGCGCGAGTGAGGTCGCAGAGGCGCTCCGTCGAAGTCAATCACGACTCCACGATAGTGATCTTAACAAATCGGTTGTGCTCACCCGGATGCTGACGCTTCCACGTCCTGTACTCTCCCCGTTTATTGGGCGAGAAAAAGAACTGGCCGAATTGCAGAAGCGCCTCAATGACGCCGTCAGCGGCGAGTGCCAATTTGTCATAGTGGGCGGAGATCCCGGTGCAGGCAAGACTCGGCTGCTGGATGAGATTGAAGGCCTGGCAAAGGCGCGAAATCTCCTTGTGCTTCACGGACGATCGGTCGAGCAGGACGGCGCCTTTCCGTATCAGGGATTCTGCGAGGCGATACAGGAATACTTCCGGCAGCGGGACGCTGGTATTTCGTCGGCCGGGTCGATTGACCTCTCCGACCTGGCATCTGACCTTGTTTCGCTCTTTCCGATGCTCACTGAGATCAGCGACATTCGATCGGCGGCCACCGGCGAGTCAAAGCTCACTCGGGTCGGTGAATCGCAAGGACCGGAGAACCGCACGCACATCTTCGAGTTGCTCGCGCGAACTCTGACTCGTATCGCCGGGGGGCGGACGCTCATTCTTTTCCTTGAGGATCTTCAGGCGGCGGAAGTTTCCATCGAAGCTCTTCAATACATCGTTCGCCGCCTTGGTCCAACACCGACCCTGATCGTAGGGACCTATCGCTCGACGGACGTGGACAGCCGGCACCCGCTCACTCGTATGCTTGAAAGCTTTCGCGGCGACCGGCGTTTTTCTTCCTTCACCCTTGGACCGTTCTCACCGTCGGATCATAAGCTCTTCCTGGAGACGCTTATTGGCGGCCCGGAACTTTCACAAGGCCTGACGGAGAGACTGTATGAAGGGACCGAAGGGAATCCTTTTTTTACCAAGGAACTCGTTCGATCGCTGCTTGATTCGGGTGGAATCACCAAGGACAACACCGGCTCCTGGAGCCTTTCCGCGGAGAACGACCTTTCCACCGACACCCTTCCCGCGACTATCCAGCAGGCGATTGAGAAACGGATCGAGCGACTGCCAGAGGACCTGAGAGAGATTCTGTCGATCGCATCGGTCATCGGCAAGACCTTTGACTTTCGGGATCTCGAGACTCTGGCAGGGGAAAAAGACAACGTCGAAAATTCTGTTGATCGGCTGGTGGAAGATGGCTTGATTGAGGAGGAGAGGGAATCGCGCGGTGATCGTTTGACCTTCTCGAGCGCCGTCGTTCGCGATGTTCTCTACGCATCGGTTTCCCGCCGGAAGCGGAGATCGCTCCATCGCAAGTACGCCGAGCATATCGAGAAGCGTCACAGTGGTCGATTGGAGCGCGTCTACCCGCAGTTGGTATATCACTTTTCCCAGGGTGACGTGCCTGACAAAACAGTCGAGTATGGTTTGCGCCTTGCGAAGAATGCGCTCGATGCTTACAGCGCGGAAGAGGCGACCCGTTCGGCGAAGACCGCACTTGAGTTCCTTGACGATGAATGGGAAGGCGACAGATCCATCGAAGCTGAAATGCGGTTGCTGCTTGCCCAGTCCTATCGCATGTCAGGAGAAGTCGACGGCGCGCTCAAGGAGGCGGAGGGTGCAATCAAGATCTTTGAGCGCGAGAGTCAATCTCCGCGCGCCGTGGTTGCGCTGATGCTGGCCGCGGAGACCGCATGGCAAGCCAGGCGTGTGGAGGAGACGACACGCTGGGTTCATCGAGGGATGGAGGCTGCGCGAGCAGTAGGAGACACCGAGAGCCTGAGGCACTTGCTGTCACTGGCGGCGACGCTCGCCAATCTCCGCGGCGAATCCCAGAAGGCAAATGAGTACCTGGAGGAGACAGCGAGACTGGGCCCCGGCACAAAGGAGGGCGCGGCGCAGGAAGAGATCCCCAGAGGCGGAAGGCTGGTCGTCGCGATGGCCAGCCCGGTGGAAGCGCTCGAACCCATCAATATCGAGCTCCTTGAGGAGCAGGAGATCCTGTCAAACGTCTTCGAAACTCTATTGACGACCGACCAGGAAGGAAATCTGGTTCCTTCGCTTTGCGAAAAGTGGGAGTTTGGTGAACAAGGGAAGTCGTTCTTGTTGACGCTCCAGAACAACGCGCGCTTTCAGGACGGGCACCCGCTTACGGCCGAGGGCGTCAAGGACTCATTCGAACGCGCGGTTCGCGAAGCTATACACGATCTCCCGGCGGCTTTGGCGGCGATCAGCGGCGTCGTTGATTTTGCCGCGCAGCAAACGGACAGCCTCCTGGGTCTGGTGGTCCACTCGAGCAACACGCTGGAGATCCGACTCAACGAGCCGCTCTCGATCTATCCCTCTTTGCTGTCTGACTATAAGACGGGGATCACTCGAACCCCGGAGCAGGGTCAGAGTCCGGTCGACAGTTCGTTTCTGTTGGGCACTGGCCCCTTTCGGCTAGCATCCTTCCGCGGCGGGAGCATCGTACTCGAGCGCAACGAGCACTATTGGAAAGGTGCGTCCGCACTCCTTGATGCTGTAGAGTTCCGCGCGGGTCTTAGCGCCGGGGCGATGGCAGGTGGCCTGCGCGCGGGGGAACTCGATCTGGTGCGTGACCTGGCGCCACAAGACCTGGAGGCGTTCATGCGAGACCCACGGTTCCGCAATGGAATTGTCGAAGCTCCTCGCAAGAACACCTACTTTGTACTGTTCAACTCGCGCAGTGGACCGCTCGCCCGGAACCTGATGGTGCGCAGAGCCCTCTCCGGAATAGTGCGGACCCGCGATCTGGTCTGGCAAACGCTTGGGAGATTCGCGGAACCTGCGGTGTGTCTGATCCCACCGGGAATGCTCGGGCACGATCCCGGCAAGCGCCGCCAGACGCTGACGCGCGAGGAGGCGCTCGACATGCTACGCGCTGCGGAGGTGCCTACGCCGCTTCACCTCAAGGCATCAGTCCATCCCCTGCTTCAGGATCGTTACGGATCGCTGCTGACTACCTTGTTCTCGATCTGGTCGGAACTCGGAGTGGAAGTTGAGATCGCGACACCTACAATGGCCTCGTTTCTGGAATCCGATCAACACAACGAAGGACTAGACCTGCGCGTCGGGAGATGGAATGCCGATTATGATGATCCGGATAATTTCACGCACAGCCTCTTTCATTCGCACGTAGGTCTTTACCGGAACTATATCGCGTCCCCTGAGGGGGATCACATTCTCGAAGAGGCACGTGCCGAGAGTCAGCCGAGCGCAAGAGCCGCACTCTACCGGAAATACGAAAATCTCATTTTGGAGTCCGGCACCGTCCTGCCCCTGTTTCACGACATAGATCACCGGCTGGCCAGTCCGAGAGTACGTGGGTTGAAGCTTCGAAGCAGCGCCCCTTATGCGAACTATTCCGAACTCGGCAAAGTGGAAAGCGAGACAAAGATTACCGATACGGTCAGGATGAGTGGAGGGATCGTACAGGTTCCGATCGCTGGGTTGGTCACCAGCCTTGACCCATCATTGTCATCCACTGTGGAGCAGGGCGAGGTCCTTACAAGTATCTTCGAGTGTCTGACCCGCGATGTGGGAGGCAGCATCCTTCCGTGGCTTGCCGCCGAGTTCCGCGCGGAGGAAGGCGGCAGACGTTATCGCTTCCGATTGCGCGATGATGTCCGATTTCACGATGGCCGCCGGCTCACCGCGCGAGACGTTCGCTATTCCTTTGAGCGGCTAATGCAAAACCGCGACAGCGAGTGCCGCTTTTTCTATTCCCCGATTCATGGAGCGAAGGCGCTGCTGAACGGCGAGGCGGGCGACCTCGCAGGCTTTCGTATACACTCGGCGACCGAGTTCACTATCGAGCTCGACGAACCAATCCCCTTCTTTCCGGCACTTATCTCATATGTGGGGGCGTCTATTGTCCCCGAGGGAAACGACCGATTCGGCTCGAGATGGGAGGACGGTTGTGTCGGGACAGGGCCTTTTCGTGTGGTGAAGTTTGAGCCTGGCCGGAGACTCGACCTCGAACGCAACCGAACATACTGGCGCGAGGGTTATCCCATGAGCGATGGGTTGATGTTCAGCTTTGGGGTCTTGCCTGTTGATATTCTCGCGGAGTTTCGGGCCGGACGGTTCTCGGTTGCTTCTGATCTGCTGCCTGCCGATGTGGAAGCGTTGCGGCGCGACCCCGCCTTCGCCTCGAGCTACCGTGAGACGCCGCGTCTGATGACCTACTACGCGACATTCAATACGCAAGATGGTCCGCTGCGTGACAAGGAACTCCGGCAGCGTTTGGTGCGGTCCGTTGATGTTCCGCTGCTTGTCCGCCAGACCCTCGGCCGCCTTGCCGTACCTGCACACGGTCTGATTCCGCCGGGTCTCCTCGGTCACGATCCCGCCGCGCGACGTATTGCGGCGACAAGTGGAGACCTCGAGCGGCGATCCGGGATCGAATTGACGGCGGCTCTCAATCCGGTGTTTTTCGGTGAATATGCCGCACTTGCTCGCGAACTGGCGGGGGCCTTTGCCAACCAGGGTGTCAAGATTCGAACCGTCAATAAGACCATGGCAGAGTGGATTGAAGCGGCGGGTCAGGCGAGCGTTGACGTTGTCGTTGGGCGGTGGAACGCTGATTACCCGGACGCCGACACCTTTGCCTACATTCTGCATTCCCGAGAGGGATTGCTTGGACGGCTCTGTGGCACTCCCGAGGTAGATAGTCTGATCGAGAAAGCACGAGCCGAAATCTCGCCCACGATCCGGCACTCGATCTATCGCCAGATTGAGGACACTATCGCGCGTGAAGCCTTGCTGCTTCCGCTCTTTCACGAGCAGACATACCGATTTGCGAGGCCGGAAGTCGAAGGGCTATCCCTTTCCTATGGCACGCCGGCGGTCGACTATGCCAGTTTGCGCGTCCGGGGTTAGGCCTGATCGGCGTTCGCCGGTTGACCTATACGCAAATCCTCAAAGCGGCAACGCCTGGGTTCGGATCCGGCTTCTCGGGACTAAGGATGCGCAAAATGTTTGTAATCGACCTCATCGTGAAATAAGCAGGTTTGGCATCGCGTCCCAATTCATCAGATCCCTTTCGGTGGGAGGTCCATTCTTGTTTAACCACAAGCTCATCGCTTGTCCCGCGTTTCCATAGATTCGGTGTGAATAGACCACGGCGCTGCCAACGCCATCGTGCATCCTGAACCTGGCGAAAGCCACCTCAATGAAATCAGGACGACCAAAGGTCACGACGATCAAGTGCTCCGCGGGCTTGTCCCTGGTTCTCGGAACGGAATCGGTCTTAACAACCACCGCCTTGTTCGCTTTGTAGTTCTCAAGGACGCCGTTGGCGGCAGCCGCGAGAGCATCGCCGTCTTTAGCATTTCGATAAACCAGTATCGTCACCTTCAGATTTCATTTGCAAGCCCTTCCAATCGAGCTTAGATGATTTTGCCATATCGGTATGTTCCTGAATCCGGTCTGACTCACCCAATCATTGTCTCAAGTCTCGTGACTTCCCGGCTGAAGTGCGGTGATTGGCAATCCGCTACCATCTCCGCATATGTCGTCAGCTGCTTTCGAGCCTCATCGCGACGCCCAAGCGCCAGCAACGCTCGAACGTGAACCGGCCCCGACCACAACCGGCTTGACCGCGAATCGGTCCCGGCGGTCAGCTCGAGAACTCGTTCGCTAAGACGGACAGCCTCGTCAAGCTCCCGACGTTTGAAGCGCACGCACGCAAGGCATCGATGCGCTTCTGTCTGCATATACAGAAGCCCAATTGCCTTGGCGCGAGCGAGGCTCTCCAATCCCAGTTCCAAAGCCCTGTCCGGCTCACCCAGTTCGGTAAAGGTGATCGCGGTATAACTCAGTAGGAGCGAGGCTACCCGCATTTCACCCACAGCCTCAGCCAGCGCGAAGCCCTCCTTGAATTCGTGCTCGGCGCGCTGCGCGTCGCCAAGTTGCCACGCGCAAAGTCCGCCATACAAATGGGTCCAGGCTTTCCGTTCGCGTGAATGAATCCTGCCGGCGATCTCGCGCTCGATCGTCGCATACTCGAGTCCTTCTTCCCAGTTGCCTGTATTCAACGAGTTCTCTCCAAGAAACTCTGTACCGAGCGCTTCGGCAAAGGCGACTCGATGTTTCCTGCCGAACTCTATTGCGCGACGCGCCCATCGATCCGAGTCCGCGAATCGTCCCAGGTGCTGGTGGGCGCCGGCCAGATATGGATAGAGCAGGGTGAGCGTCGACGCCTCGAAAACTGAGAGGCTGCTTCCTTCAGCCTTGGGCGCGGCGAGTGCGGCTGCTTTCTCGATCAGCTCGATCGCTTTGCGATGTTGCCCGGCCAGATGATGGAAACGTCCTTCGACGGTGAGCGCGTTGGCGGTCTCCATCGGATGCGTCTCCGGGTTCAATACTGTCAACGCATCGTGCAAGAGGTCGAGCCCGCGAGGGTTTCCGTTGACGACCAAGGCGCTTGCGGCTTCGCACTGAAGACGCGCTCGCTGCAGCGGATCGCGCGCAAGCAGGAGTGCGCGCTCGAAGTGCTCGCTTGCGGAGATCTGGTTGCCGCCAACGGATGAGGCATTTCCTATCGATTCTTCGAGAACCGCCTGCTCATTCTGCAAACCAAGAGACTCCGCGCATTCGAGCGCCCGGCCGTAGGCAGCGATGGCTTCGTCAAACGCAAAGATGGTTTCCGCCGCCTTTGCCGCCTGTTTTGCGTAACCGAGTCCGCGCTCATGGTCACCGGCCTCGATGTAGTGATGAGCCAGCGTCTCCACAGCGACCAGTGTACGCTCGCGGTGACGTTCGAGTCCTTCGGCGGTGCGCCGGTGCAGACGTCGACGCCGAATCGGATTCAGCTCTTCGTAGAGCACTTCGCGAATCTTATCGTGAGTAAAGGTAAAGAGTTCGCCGCTCTCCGCCGCTAGTAGCTGGGCCGACGTGGCCTCGTCGAGCGCGTCCAACAGGGTCTCCTCGTTCTCGCCGCCGACCGCGGCGACAAGTTCTTCAAAGGTGAATTTCTTGCCGACTACCGCGGCGGCTCGGAGGATCTCGTTGCAGGCGGGACTAACGCCATCAAGCCGGCTTCCGATCGCCTCCTTAACGCTCTGAGGAATGATGAGGTCGGCAACCTCTCCCTGTATCCACTGCCCGCTTTTGCGACAAACCGAGCCCTGGTCGATCAGCGCCTTGAGAACTTCTTCGACGAAGAAGGGGTTACCCTCGGTTTCGCGGTGCACTGCCTCGGCAAACTCTTCGGACACCGGCTCGTTGAGCAACGCGCCAAGCTGTTCGCGAGTCTCGTCCGCGCCAAACCGACGCAACACTATGCGGGTCATAAGCCGTTCGCGGTTCCAATCGACGAGCGCTTTCGCGAGTGGATGCGCTCGATCGAGTTCAATTTCGCGATAGGACGCAACAACCAGCACGCTCGTCTCGCGCAAATTGCGAAGGAGATGACCGACCAGCCACAACGTGCTCGCGTCCGCCCAATGCAAGTCGTCTATGTAAAAGAGCAACCCGCGGCTGCCTGCGAGTTCAGTAAAGACTTGAACGATTGCGTCGAAAAAGAGCAAGCGTTCCTCATGCGGAGGCAATCCCGCAACGATAGGGAACGGACCGAGCCTGGACTCAATCTCCGGAGCAAGTTTGGCCAACTGTGGAGCCGCATCCCCTAAGACCTTTTGGAGCTTTTCGTCATGCGTTTGTTCGCGAACCCAACGCCGAAACGCGTCGACCACCGGAAGATAAGGAGTCGTGGCCTCATACTCGTAGCACGCGCCGCTCAGCACCACAGCTCCGTCGACCGCGGCCTGGACAACCAATTCGCGGGCGAGGCGTGTCTTTCCGGCCCCTGGCTCCCCGCTCAACAAAAGGCAATGACCCCGCCCCTCGCGAGCTCGCCGCCAAAGCTCGCGCGCTTCAGCCAACTCTTCCGCGCGTCCGACAAGGCGGCCGCGCGAGAGGGCGTCGAGTATGGCGACTGCCGCCGCCGACTCGTCGTCTGAGCCTGAATCGGGTGCTTTGAGAACGCGGCGGAGCGCCAGCGCCGTATCCGACGCGCTGGGAAATCGTTGCGCGGGATCTTTTGCGAGGAGCCGTACAATCACCGCTTCAAGGGCGAGCGGTATGTCCGAGCGCAAGGCGCGAGGTGGGACTACCGGGGCGTGAATATGCTGCGAGACTACAGTAAGCGGATCGGCGCCGATAAACGGCACCCGTCCGGTGGTCATTTCGTATAGCAGCACACCCAACGCGTACAAATCGACCCGCCCATCGATCTTTTGGCCCAGGATCTGTTCCGGGGCCATATAGGCGGGTGTGCCTACGAGCAAACCCGCGCCCGACAACCGCGAGTCGCGGACAGTAAACGCCAACCCAAGATCGGCAAGCTTGACGCTACCCGAAGCGCCGGTGCCCGAGAGCAATACGTTGTCCGGCTTCAAATCCCGGTGAACGATGTTGTGAGTGTGAGCGTGTTCGAGCGCCTGGCATATCTGCAAAGCGATTTCCACGACTCGACGAAAATCGCGCGACGGAATCTGGCCGAGGCTGCAACCTTCTACCAGCTCCATCACGAAGAATGGAACGCCCTGATCTTCTCCGACGTCATATACCGCGACGATGTTTGGATGATTCAGTGCCGCGGCGGCTCGGGCTTCTCGCAGAAAGCGTTCGCGGGCCTCTGCCGATGAGACTCTATCGGGAAGAAGTTTGACTGCCACCTGCCGTTTTAGTTCCAGGTCCGTCGCACGATAAACGATTCCCATCCCGCCGCGCCCTAACTCGCTGTCGAGTTGGTAACGGTGGCGCAGAACCGCCGCCGGACCGAATCTGGTTTTTCCCGCTTCGGGGCTGTTGAGCCGAAGCGTATCGCTTTTCTCGTCGCTCATGCAGCTGACAGGATAGCACGGGTTTACAACGGATTGGCGGAGCCCAATGACCTTCGATCTTTAGGACGCGGCTGATAGAATCCCCTTTTATGTCCTGACCCGGGAATGAAGAATCCAACACGCACCCTTTTGATTCTTGCGGGCTCGATCGCGATTGCGATTCTGGGCCTTCTGTTTATTCGCAACCTGATCGACTTTCCCGTTTATTATGCCGCAGGCCAATCGCTCATAAACGGCCGCACTGATCTCTATTCGCCCGACTTTGCAACGGGCCGGGTGATGGATTACAGATATCCTCCTTTCTTCCTGGTCGCCCTGACCCCTCTCTGGCTTCTGCCGTACACCGTCGCAGCGTACATCTGGTACATGCTTTCCGCGCTGGAAATCATAGGGTGTGTGATGATCATCGTTCGCGTATTTCCTTTGTTGCGAGGGTCGCGGACGTTGTGCGCGATCGTTGCCCTCAGCGTCATTCCTTACTTCGTAATGGTGCTTCACTATGGCAACGCTCATCTGGCGGCGACGTTTCTTTTGTTCTCTTCGCTCTACTATGTGCTGCAGCGGAAGGACCGTGCCGGTGCTGTGTTGATGGCGTTGTCGTTAACCATCAAGCTGACTCCGGTCCTGCTTCTGCCTTACTTTGTTCTCAAGCGCCGATGGACGCTTGTTGCCTCGGTTTGTGTGTTCCTGGCGGTGTTCAACCTGGCGCCCTCAATCTATTTTGGGTTTCGCGGTAACAGCGAGTTGTTGCGATCGTGGTACGGGCACGTTGTCGCAAGCCAGGAGTTTCACGAAGACAACGGTCCAATCAACCTCTCGCTAAAGGGACAACTGCGGCGCTACCTGTCGACGATTGACTACTCGCAGCGAGTAGATGGGGACGTTCGATATCCTGCCGTCAATGTCGCGTCCATCTCTCGAGAGGTGGTCGTTGACGCCTGGGTAGTCATCGGCATCGCCCTGTTTGCCGGAGTAGGAGTGCTCGTTTGGAGGGGAGCCGGCGGCCAGCGGGCCGGAGTTCGACAATATGATCTCGATCTGGCCGGTTCGTTTGCCCTGGAAATATCGTTGATGTTGTGCTTGACACTGATGTTAGGTCCGCTCACATCGAAGATCTACTTCATAGCGTTGCTATGGCCGGTCGCGTGTCTTGCAAACTTTGCTGTCAATAGAAAGACTCCGGAGGGTCGGGTTGCAATCCGGGTGCTTATTGTTGCGGCTTTGATTAACCTGGTTTTGCCTTTGCTGCCCGGCCGCTCGGTTCAAAGGCTGCTGTTGGTTCTGGGAGTAGACTTCTACCTGAACTGTCTTTTGCTGGCCGGTTTGACATATTGTCTAATCCTGCGTCGTCGCTGGTTTCGTGAGCGATCCGCTGAACTGCAAACACAAGTCCCGTCAGCAGCCAAAATGCCATAACCACTTCGCCGTCACCAAAATTGAAGTGTGCCAGCGAACTGACATTGAACGCCGCGACCGCGCCTAGTCCACCCAGGGCGATTCCGGACAGTTGCCATCGCCGGTCTGACTTCACTCTCCCTATCAGCCGCCACGTTTCAAGAACCACAATGGTCATGAACGAACAGTAAAAGATCAGGCCGAGCAAGCCCCACCACACGGCGATCTGAACCGGTGTCGAGTGGAAATGACCCGGCGGCAATTTGCCGTAGTCGTACAGTCCAAGACTCTCTTTGAGTTTTCCCTCGCTGCCCTTTCCGATTCCCACCAGTGGGTTGTTCTTTATGATGCCGAAGGCTTCTCGCCAGACCTCGAGCCGATAGGCGGTGCTGCCCTCTTCCGGATCGAACACCGATATGCCGCGCGCTCGCTCGACGACCATGAGCGCGAGCGGAAGCACTACTATGACTATGGCGATAGCCATTGTTAGAACGCGCCTTCTGCTGGTAGCGAGCGCCATCACTACGACACCCGTAGCCAAACCTGCCAGCGCCGCGCGCGTCGAGGTGAGGATGAGCGTCACAGCAAGAATCGGAATCGCAAGGCTCAGAAACAGGGCTGTTCCGGATCTCTTGTTCGGAATTGCGATCAACATTCCGATAGCGAGTGCCGCAATGAGTTGGAGCACTTCGGCATAGGTCTCGTAGTGGCTGTAAAATCCTGTGATGCGGAAGTTTCTCCCGGGCGACGTGGTGATGCCCAAACGCTCAAAGCCCTCGCCGCCGGCATCCTTGATCGCCTGTCTGGGAATCGAGGTTTCCTCGAGGGCGTCTTTGCGCTGGAGCTTTATTCGCAGGCGGCCGCGCTGAGAGTCGACGATTCGGACCAGATCCGCAGGCGAGTTCACACTCTGGTTGTCGGCCTCGATGATTGTGTCCCCAATTCTGATGACATCGTTCGCGAACGGGCTATCGGGGTTGATGCTGTCGATCTGAAGGCCTTTTCCCTTTGCCAGGGTCACCCCGCTGTACACGACATTGACCAGACAAGAGAGGATCAATGCCAGCCCCAGAAGTGCGGCAAAGCGAAGGCTCCTCACGCGGTTGCTTACATAATAGAACGCCAGGAAGAACGCGGGGCTTTTTAGACCCTTTATGCTTACAAGTGGAACATAGGACAGGAACGACGAAACAACACAACAGGCGAAGAAACCAAACAAGGCGATGTCGAGACGGGTGCTCTTCTGACCGAGACTGCGAACTGCGGCAAACTGAACGGCCCAGACTCCCATTCCTATCAGATACCCACCCTGGGTGAGAGCGATCGAATGAGGGGCGAAGATGGCGTACATCAGGAGCAGGAACGATATGATGTGCTGAGTAACGACAAACACGCGCTTGCCGCGTCTGGGCAGCTCGGGTTCGATATTGCCAGTCAAAGAACCCGTAAGCTTCTCGATCAGGCGTCTGACGGGACCGGTCACGCGGCGGCTTTTCTGTAAAGACGGGTCGTGCGCGCTAGCGTCTAACAAACTCTTTCGACCTCGGCATTCATGTCAACGAAATGAATCGGCAGCTGGCGAAGCCGACATTTTATGACGCCGCCGAACAACAAATCAATGTTGTCACAGGAGTCCCATTCGATCCCCCGAACTAGACACTGGGCGCCATCGCCCGACGCCTCAGTCTGAGTGTCCGACAAACTTCAGTTTGTCGGACATTCTCAAAAGCCGGCACGCTTGACCCGCATATGCCTTTGATGTAGCCTGAATTCACTGTCCGATGGCGGTCAAAAGGGCGACAACCAGGGCATTGGAGGTAAAGAAGGGATGAGTGAATCTACTAATCAGACAGGGGAAAGCAAGGCCGGGCCGGCGGGCGCCAGTCCAGGGAGTGCAGCCGATGATGTCAGGCAAGCCTTTGGAGCGTTACCTCTTGATCTGAAAATATCAACGCTAATACAAGTGGAAATGGACATGCTTGGAGACGCGGTCAAAAGCGTCGTGTCGGCTGTGTCAAAAGTGGTGGACGATGTCGCCAGGGCTTGCGATTCCACTGAAACGTCCGGCTCCGCGACATCGAGCGCCGGTGGCCAAACCGCCACTAGTTGATGTTCACCGCCCGTACTGTTAGAGGAGTCTTATGAGTGAAGGGTTACAGCTACGCGATCCACTCTTCAGGCTTTACATCCGATTCACCAACGGCGAGACGATGCAGCAAGTGATGACCGAGCCCTTGGACTCGAGGATGGTGGCGCCCGAAACAAAATACGCAGTGATAAGTTCATTCTCCTGCCAGAATCCCAGCTTGTGTACTGACGTCACTCTGGTCAATTTGCGAGACGTTACCTTCATCAAAACTGAGCGAGTGACCCTGGAGCAGCTCGCCGGAGAACATAGGATAGGCATTCGGTCGGCTGGGGCGCCGGGCGCCGATGATAGGCTGCCGAAGAATCTCGCCCAACTCAAATTTGTCTAGCGCCCGACTGCTACTTAGGCGTGACCGGAGCCCACTCGATGCTCAATCGAATCAGACTAAATGAAAAAACTGCAATCACGATCTCGTTTGTTTTCTTTCTGACGGCGCCCTGTGGGTGTCACGCTCAGTCAAACAACGCAGCAGGGAGTCCGGCCGTGACGTCGCACGCGGTAAAGACACCCGAGTTCGATTCGGTTCGCGCTTACGATCATGTAAAGAACCTTGTGGCGCTAGGCCCGCATCCTTCCGGTTCTGACGCCATCAAAAAAGCTCAGGTCTATATCCAGAATGAGCTGAAGAGTTTCGGTCTGAAGGTTAGCGAGGACGCCTTTGTCGGACAGACGCCGCGGGGCGCCGTGCCGATGAAAAATATCATCGCCGAGATACCAGGTGAAAAGCCCGGAATCGTATTGGTTACCGGCCACTACGATACGAAACGTCAAGCCGGTTTTCTAGGCGCCAATGATGGCGGGTCCAGCGCGGCCGCGGTTCTCGAAACAGCTCGCGTGCTGTCGAAGACTAAACCCGAGTACACGCTCTGGTTCGTTCTGTTTGACGGAGAGGAAGCGGTGGTCGAGTGGAGCGCGATGGACGGCAGGGACAACACATACGGCAGCAGACATCTTGCGTCAAAGTTGGCAGCCGACGGCACGCTAAGCAGGGTCAAGGCGCTGGTGCTGTTTGATATGATCGGCGACAAAGATCTCGATATCAAGCGGGAGGGCGAATCAACCCGCTGGATGGTGGACGCAATCTGGAAAACCGCCTACGCGCTTGGATACCAAAAGTTTTTCCTGAACAGCGAGCAATACATCTCGGATGATCATCTGCCGTTCAAGGACGCGGGTGTACCGGTTGTTGACCTGATTGATTTCAACTACGGCCCCGACCATTCATACTGGCACACAAACCTCGACACGCTGGACAAGATTAGCGGCGAAAGTCTGAAGGTCGTCGGTGATGTGGTTATCGGAGCTCTGCCCGAGATATTCAAACATCTCTCGAATCCATAGGACCAACCGGTAATCCTGTCTGAGAGTAGGCTCTTACGACTCATTTGGCATGCGTCCGTGCCCGTTACTCTTTGCCATTTGCTGAATCCTTATTCGATCACCGTAATCGGACAGCGCCGAGGCTACATATGGTCTCAAACGGCTCAGCCGCAGCCGGGTAGAGGTCATTTCAAGCAGTGTTTGCTTCGCATCGTTGTCGATCGGCAGAGCGGAGGCGACCACCAGAGAAAAAGCCTCCGGTTCCTCCGGAAGATCCTGATTGACAGGAGCATTGGGCTCATCCAAAGCCTGGGCGGCCTCCAGAAATTTTCGACACATGTCCACGATGTCTTCAAAGATCCGGTTCAAGTCGTCGCCAGGTTCCAGATCGTCGGTGACCGGTTCAATCCTCGCCACAATGAACGGCGTTGACTGTCGCAATCCCAAGACCCTGTAGCGGATCACACCGGTTGAGATCACGTTCATCCTCCCGCCTTCAAGCGGTACGACCGCGTTGATCTTTGCGACGCAGCCTATGCTCCCGATGTCTGGAGGGGTCTCGCGTCCAATCGCCGCATCGCCCTGATACTTCAGCCCAAACACTCCGCCGTTGTCGATCGCATAGCGCATCATCTGCTTGTAGCGGTCCTCAAAAATGTGTAAAGGCAGGAGTGCACCCGGAAACAAAACCGTCGCAAGCGGGAAGATAGGGATCTCTTCAAGTTGTTCGAGAAGCTCTGCCACAATGGTGGCATTGTAACATGTCGAAAGATCGTAATGGAGATATTGATTTGTGCGTCAGCGGATTCCAATCTAGTATGCGTTGATGATCAGGAAGGCCGCCCTGGTGTTAACCATTCTCGGCGCTGCGGTGACTGCGGCGGCTCAGGGGCGGAGTTGGACAATACAGCTCGAAGAACCTACGGGTATTGAGCGGCGCGACGCAGAGGTGGTGCGCTTCGTAGCACGTTTCGCGCCGGGCGAGGCTCGCGCCGGACAGCTGCGGGTGGTTGATCAGGAAAGCCGTGAGGTACCAGTTCAAGTCATCATCGCCGAGTTGCACCCGGACGGCTCGATAAAGTCAGCCGAGATTCTCTTCCCGGCCAGTCTGATACCCGGCCGCCGCCCGCGTTATCGGCTTCTGGCGTCGCATGTCACGCCCTCGCCGCGACAGCCCGGAGATCGCGGCGGGGATTATCTGACGGATATCGTCGTGCGTCGCCTGGGGACGAGTCGTCTCGAGCTCGGCAATAGTCGTTTTGGCGTGATCATCAATCTCGGGAAAGACAACACGACGCCTGCGATAGTTGAGGCTTACAACCGCACGTCCGGCGAGCATCGTATGCTCAACCTCGTCGAAACGACACCGGACCTCAAAGAGGAGCTGCGATTTGGCATTCGAAGCAGCGGTTGGGGAACTGCACTAAAAGACGCCGGGAACACGACCCGCACTTCCGGGTTCACGAGCGTTGAGTTAATAGAGTCCGGCCCGTTGCGCGCCCGAGTCCGACTAAAGGGAGCGCGTCTCGCAAGAACCGCCGAGGAGTGGGAGTTTGAATGGTACGCCAACAGTCCGGTCTTGGTGTGGCGCGCGCGAACGGAAGCAAGAGTAGGGAACTACGGCTTCTATTTTTCGGCGATATCGGCTTTCCCCTATGAACCGTTTACACACTGGGCCGGCGGTGCGGAAATCGGCTGGCCCGACGGGGATACCGACAATCCTCCTCATAAGAAAATTGTTGCGCCAAGCCTTGTGACTCCGTCGCAGAATTTTGTTGACCTCCCTGGCGGGCATGTCCTTTTTTACAATCCGGCCGAAAACTACGGCGCGCTGGATTTTATTGAGTTGGATTCTGCGCTCGAATGGTTCGGCGTCGGATCTCGACAGTTCTACGCGACACGGGAGCTTGGCGCTGGTCAACCACGACCGGCACAGACTGGAATTGCGGCGGTCAAACGGCCGGAAGACTTGGAGCGTGCCAAGGCGTGGTCATCACAAATCGCCATCGCCTTTCCGATGTGGAAAGGCAACGAAACTCTACTCGATGCTCGTGCCTGCTACCGCCGATTCGCTCAGCCGATTCTCGCGCATAGCCTCGATCCGCAGCCGCTGGCAAAACTTCCCGCTTACACCGCCGCTCCGAAAACGGCCGTCTACCGCGTTGAAGATGAGCCGGTGAGGGACACCTACAAGTCCGGTTCAGTTGAGTTTTCACTCGACGGGCCTTGGAAACTAAGGGATGCGGAAAAAGGCGACGGCGAAAAACAGCGACTTTTTGAAGTCGAGACTGATGATTCAACCTGGCAAACGGTTCAGGTGCCGGGCTCAGTTCACACTCAAATTCTCAAATACCCCGCCTACTATACCCACGCGGCCGAATGGATCAGCTTTAGGGAGTGGTGGTATCGCAAGAGCTTTCGAGTTCCCGGTGCTATGAAGGGCAAGCGACTGCGCCTGCGATTCGGTGCCACGGATTACTATGCCGATCTCTGGCTCAACGGCAGACCGCTCGGGCGACACGAAGGCTACATTGATCCTTACGAGTTTGAGGTCGGGGATAAGCTGAATTTCGATGGCGAAAACACTCTTGCGGTCCGCGTATGGACGCCGGTTGACTATTACTGGCGTCATCGACCCTACACGATCAAAGGTTCGTACGGGGCGGTCGACCAAAAACCTGATGACATCACTCCTCTGGGCATCACTCGTAGCGTGAGTCTCATCGCTAACCACTCAATTGTTATCGAGGCAGTAGTGACGCGGCCTTCGCTGAATCCGGACGGTTCAGCGGATCTTGACGTGGACGTTGAACTGAATGCCGAGGAGTTGGACGGCAGACTAGAGCTTGCTCTGGCGCCTCGCAATTTCTCGAGCCCTGAGCAATTGAAGGCGACGGTCGACCTCTCACGTCTGGGTGATCCCCGGGCGCGGCGCTTCTCGGTTAGCTTTCATCTAGACAAACCGCAATTGTGGTGGACGTGGGACCACGGCAAACCGAATCTCTACACGCTCTCGACCCGCGTCCTGGTTGATGAACAGGTTTCTGATTCTCGCTCGCAAGCGGTGGGGATACGCGAAATAGAAAAGCTCGGCTGGGTCTTCTATCTCAACGGTCACCGGTTGTTTATTCGCGGCACCAATTCCTACTACCTCGAGTTGTTTCTATCCGAGATGACCCGGCAGAAATACGCGCGCGATATCGATCTGATGAAGAGCATGAACATCAATATGATCCGGTTGCATTGCCACTTCCAGAACCCGGAGTTCTATGACCGGTGCGACGAGCTGGGGATATTGGTGTGGCAGGACTATCTGGAAGCCTGGTATCCGCACGACAGGGAATTCGCGCTGCAAGCGGCACGTCTATACGACTCTCACATTCGAATGGTCCGCAATCACCCGTGCGTGGCGATCTGGGCCACAAGCGATGAGGAAGACCTTGAGAATTATCGAGTGCTGACGAAACACCTCGCTGGCCGGTTATACGCCGAGGACCAGGAGCACCGCGCGGTTGTGCGTTCCACGGGAAGATACGGCGACGGTCATATCTACTACGGGTGGTACGGCGGCAGCATCTGGCAGTACACCACGACCGAAGAGAAATTTATTTCAGAGCTCGGTGCGACGGCGCTGCCGGATTACGAAACCTTGATTGAATTCCTTCCCGACCACTGGCCGATAGAAGACCACCGGGAGGAGTGGATCTTTCGCAAGCTGCAGATCGACGAAGCGATGCGCGCATGGGGTCTCCCGTCGGGCAAATCCCTCAAGGAGTACATACCGCAGACTCAGGCCTACGTTGCCAGGCTTCATCAGCTGGCGATCGAGCGAATGAGACGGCGCAAGTATGACGCCGGTGGGATCCTTCACTTTCACGCGATTGATTTCTGGCCTTCGGTGACGATGGCAGCGCTCGACTATTTCCGGCGGCCTACTAAATCCTACTTCACCGTGCAGCGGAGCTTTCAGATGGTGCTGGCAAGCCTCGAATACGATCGGGACCTGTGGCGGGTTGGAGAGGATTTCCACTGCGGCCTTTGGATAGTCAACGATCACTGGTACTCGATCGACGGCGCGCGGATTAGTTGGAAGATCGTTGACTCGAGTGGAGTTGTGGCGTCGCGCGGCCAGTTGGGCGTCGACATCGCTGAAGACTCATCCGTGAAACTTGAAGACTTGCGATGGAACGCATCGAGTGCGGGAAAGTACGAGCTCCGCGCGGAGGTCTTCGATAGAGACGGGAAGCGGCTGTCCGAGAATCTGTATGAGTTTGAAGTGAAGTGAGACTGGAATCCACCAACTTGAGTCTGTTCGAAAACTTGGCCCCAAACTGAGAGCTGGGTGTTAATTGTAACGCATTGAGGCGGGTGCCCAGCCAACTTCCGGGAGTCAAATGCAAGCGACACAAACACCAGGACAAGAGCAACCCTCACACCTACTGAGGCGGTTCGGCCTTTTGCAGGCAACTGCCCTCAACATGTCGAATATGATCGGGATCGGCCCTTTCATCACGATCCCGCTTCTGATGTCGGCGCTGGGCGGGCCTCAGGCTATGGTAGGGTGGTTCGTAGCGGTTCTCATAGCCATACCCGATGGCATGGTGTGGAGTGAGCTTGGCGCAAGCATGCCCGGGTCCGGTGGGACCTACCTCTATCTGCGCGAAGCATATGGGCGCGAGACTTACGGCCGGTTGATGGCATTTCTGTTTATCTGGCAATTCATCCTAAGCGGCCCTCTCGAGATTGCATCCGGGTATATCGGCTTCGCTGAATATACCGGCTATGTTTGGCCGTCGGTAACTCGGCTTCAGACCTCACTGATCGCTTCCGCGGTGGGGGTGATAAACATCGCGCTGCTGTATCGGAAGATAGGCTCGATCGGGAAAATCACCGTGAGCCTCTGGATCGGTACCTTGCTCGCCACCGGCGCCGTGATCGCCACGGGCGCGATGCATTTCGATGCAAAGGTGGCGTTTGATTTCCCGCCTGGCGCGTTCAAGTTCTCCCTTGGGTTTCTGTTTGGGCTGGGCGCGGCGGCCCGCATCGGTGTTTATGACTACCTGGGTTACTACGACATCTGTTATATCGGCGATGAAGTCAAAGACCCGGGCCGGGTGATCCCGCGCTCGATCATCATCAGCGTGCTCGCGGTGGCGGCGATCTATTTCGCGATAAATCTCTCGGTCATAGGAGTGGTGCCGTGGCGCGAGTTTGTGCCAAATGACGCGCGGCCCGCCTCCCGCTTCGTTGTCTCAATCTTCATGGAAAAGATTTACGGCGCGAAAGTAGCGACGGTGTTTACGGCCATGGTCCTGTGGACGGCATTTGGATCGGTATTCGCGCTGCTTCTCGGCTACTCTCGCATTCCTTATGCTGCGGCGAAGGATGGGTATTTCTTCAAATTCTTTGGCCGTCTTCATCCCAGAAAAAACTTCCCCTATGTTTCGCTGATCGTCATCGGAATCATCTCGATTGCGTGCAGCTTCTTTTCGCTTGGACTGGTTATTGATGCGTTGATCACCACAAGGATTCTCATTCAGTTCATTGGCCAGATTTTCGCGGTGATGTTGCTCCGGAAACGCAGTCCGGACATGCCTCGGCCGTATCGGATATGGCTCTATCCGGTCCCCAGTGTGATCGCGCTAATCGGTTGGGTGTTCATCTTTGCAACTTCGGATTTGTACATAATACTTTTCGGATTGGGGACGCTGGTTCTTGGGGTAGGCTTCTTTTTCATCTGGTCATGGCGCACAAAGCGCTGGCCCTTCGCCGAGACCTCAACTGTAGCCGATTGAGTCAACGAGACGAATATGCCCAAACTAGCAATTGCCGGCGGCGCGCCGGTGCGAGCGACGCCCTTTACCGAGTGGCCGCAGTTTGATGAAAGGGAGAAGCGCGGAATCCTCGGCGTTCTCGATGCCCGCAACTGGGGCGGCTACCCCTTCCCAAATCATCTCGCCGAGCGCTTCGGCCAACTGTTTGCTGCACATCAAGACGTCAAACACGCGCTGTGCGCGGCCAACGGGACGGTCACGCTGGAGATCGCGCTGAAAGCAACCGGCATCTCTCCGGGCGATGAGGTCATCGTTCCGGCGTACACCTTTGAAGCCACTGCCGCGCCCGTTCTCAGACTGGGCGCGATCCCGGTGTTCGTAGATGTTCTACCCGCGACCTACTGCATAGATTCGGACGCGGCGGCGGCGGCGATCACCTCCCGCACACGAGCGATAATCCCTGTGCATCTCGCTATGAGCATGGCGGATATGGACGCCATCACCGGGCTTGCAACGCGACACGGTTTGAAAATCATAGAAGATTGTGCTCACGCCCACGGGGCAAAATGGCGAGACAGAGGCGCGGGATCAATTGGCGACGCCGGGTCATTCAGCATGCAAACGACCAAGCTTATGACAGCAGGCGAGGGCGGCGTCGTCACGACCGGTGATGATGAAGTCTTTGAGCTCTGCCAGTCTTATGTGAATTGCGGGAGGGCCAGTCAAACGGATCGGTTTCAACATCGCATACTGGGATTCAACTATCGACTGACGGAGTTTCAAGCGGCGATCTTGCTGGCTCAGCTGGAGCGGTTGCCCGAGCAGACCGAGCTTCGCGCGGCGCGAGCAGCCCGGCTTTCAGAAGGCCTGTCGCGTCTCTCTGGAATTTCATTGCTCAGCAGGGATGACCGACTTACGACACAGGCCATCTATCAATTCGTTTTCAAGTATGACCCGGCAGCTTTCGCAGGTGCCTCGCGCAACAGGTTCGTCGCCGCGCTGGAAGCCGAAGGGATTCCTTCAGATGGGCTGTTTTATGAACCGATTTACCGCAGCGCGTTGTTTAACGTCGACCCGCGAGATTTCCCAGCGCTCCAAACCCTCGACGCTCAGTCGTTGCCATGGGCGAAGACTCATTGTCCCGTCGCCGAACGAGCGGCCTATCTGGAATCAGTCTGGCTCCCGCATCAATTACTGCTTGGAAGCGAGCAGGATGTGGATCAGATCGTTGAAGCTGTAGCGAAGATTCAGAGCAACCCGGATGAACTACTCCGGGCTGACCACGCGTTGATTGAATTGAAACAGCGGAGCCGGGTAGAGCGACCGTGAAGGAGAGAAGGGGAGAAGGGGAGAAGGGGAGAAGGGGAGAAGGGGAGAAGGGGAGAAGGGGAGAAAGGGAGAAAGGGAGGGCCATTTTGAGAGAAGATTCTGAGACATCAGGATTTGGAGGTTTATCGGAAGGCTTTTGAGGCCGCGATGCAGATCTTCGAAGTCAGCAAACGATTTCCCAAAGAAGAGACTTACTCGTTGACCGACCAAGTTCGTAGAGCGTCGCGATCCGCTTGCTCGAACATCGCTGAGGCGTGGAGAAAACGCCGCTACGAAGCCGCATTTGTGAGCAAACTGAACGACGCGGAAGGCGAATCCGCCGAAACCCAGACTTGGCTTGAGTTCTCGGTTCGTTGCGAATACTTGAGGCGCGAAGACGGGAGAGCTCTATTCAAAACCTATGATGAAGTCATCTCTATGCTGGTCAGTATGATAAACAACCCAAAGCCTTGGGTCTTACCATCAGGCCAAAGGGGCACAAAGGGCTGAGAACACCCTGGAGTGTTTCCATCATTCTGAAAGGGTGCACGGGCTTTCTTTTGGTGGTCGTTGTTGGTACGCTAGTGATCGACGTCACGCCAGCTAAGCTGGCGACTCCCCTTTCTCCCTTTTCCTCTCCTCCCCTTCTCCCCTTCTCCCCTTCTCCTTTCCTTCTTCCTCACCTACCCGTAAGAAATCCGTGGTACCGCCCCATCCAATAGGGTAGCAAGAAAAACGAACCATCATCCTCTCCGCGACCCGCCCCCTGATCATCAAGCTGAAACGGATTGCCGTTCCACTTCATCACCCGCCTCTCGTCCGGGGCAAGCAGACGAGAGGTCTGCACCTTGTCATGTCGCTCGGCGGACGTATCGAGCGGCACATCACGCCGGTTGGAATTCTTGACCGACCATCTGATCAGGTCCATCGGTATTCGATACAGCGTTCGTGCGGCCGCCTCAAGACCGACACGTTTGCCCGGATGGCAAGAGTCGTAAATAAATATCCAAAGAGGGTTGTCTTCGCGTTGAATGTTCGCCCACCACTGTTCCAACCCTACGCGATAAACCCTCAGGAGCTCTGCGCTCTTTTCATACCGAAAAAGAGGGTAGTACGAGAGCATCGCAAGCTCCTCGTCGGAGTAGTTGAGTTCCTCTCGAAGCTTCAAATAGGTGGTGGTGTTCTTGTGGTATCCCATCTCGTTGATTAACTTATTGTACTCCTGGTCATAGCGAGCGTTTCCGGTCATATGGTAAGCGACCTTCAAATGCGAAAGCAGTTCCAGCGATCGCAGCGCTCTTTCTTCGCGTCCATCTTCAGTCTCAAAGTATGCGGCGTCGTAGCGACCCCATCGCGTTGGCCCGCCGTGCAGATCCGTCAGGTTGTATTGGTGATCTATCAGATGATCAGCCATCCGAGACACCGCTCCGCGCAGCCGTATCTTGAGATCCTCGTTAGCAGCCAGATCGTAGACCACCGAGTATGCGAAGAAGTGACCGACAATCTCATCCGAGCTGGTGTCCGCTTTCCACTCCCACTCGCCATCCGGCGTGAAATGCCATATTCCGTCCTGATGTCGCGGCTCGTCTTTTTTTCTGAATGACCTCGCGGGGAACCCCGAGCGTCCGGTGATCGCTTCCAACCGGAGCATGGCATCCACGGATTTCCGCATGGCATCAAGCGCATGTGGATCCTTTGACACTCGATATCGAAATGCCTCTGCCGCGACGTAGATCGCGGTCCATAACCCATCGTTGTCACTCGGGTATTGATGGCTCGTAGCGGGTGCGCCCGGTTCGGAGAATTCCGAATCGGCGACAAGGTAATGCCGCTTGTGGCGTTCGGTTATGCGCCGCTCAAAGTACGCCGCTTTATCGGCGAGTGTTAGGCGGCGGAACTCTATATGACTTATGCCGTCCGACGTTTTAACCCAAATGGATCCCGCTTCGCCGGCGGCCAGGGAGATGACCTCATCGGACGGCAAATAGCGTCGACCGCTGAAGTATTGCCATCGGTTCCAGTCCGACGAGCCGGCCTGCGCGATTGATCTTCCACGGGGATTTCGGCCGTGTTCGGAATCTGGTCCGTGGCGGGTATGTGAGCTGTCCGCATATCGGACCAACCCTTCGTCGCCACCTGCCCACACCGCCCCGTCTGTTGCGATCGCTATCGCGTGGAGGCCGCCGACTGGTAACCCGTCTTCGAATGAAATGCGAGCTCGAGAAGCAGAAACGGCGGCCGACCGCGGACCCGACAGTACGAACAAGGGCATCTGCCTCAATGGTCCACCGATCGCCGCCTCGTTGCGCGGTTCGGGCGGGTTTTGCAAGTTGATTCCTGATACTGACGGGGATCCGAGGATCATCGATCGAATAAAACTCGCGAAACTTCTGTAGTGTTGCTCGCAGCTTTACGCCCGCGGACGCGGCTGTTCCCGCAAACACCACTGAAATCAGACAAAAGACGAGGGGGAAAGTGAGACGGCGCATGCCGATGTTATTATCACAAGTTCATCGGACGTGTCGCCATGCCGGCCGCCGACGGCGGCGTCGGGTTTACTTCGATTGAGGCGACCACTTCGTTAGGAAGGCCTCCAGCCTGGCGAGGCTGTAACTACTTCCGAGCTCCAATTGGCCTGTATCCTGCGATCGCAGGAGTTTGCCGTTTGCCTCCAGAACGAAGAGGTGTGGGTATCCGGGGATGGTTGGGTAATGCGACAGAAACCGTTTATTTGAGTTCCCCGGGCTGACATTGATCTTCAGCATGATGAAATTCCTGTTTCGCAGCTCGAGCAGTCGGGTGTTTTGCTCAAAGAAAGTATCAAGTCTGTGACACCAGGAACACCACTCGCCGCCCACATCCAACAGGATTCGTTTCCCGGACCGGCCGGCTTCGGTTTGAGCATCCCGAAGATCTTGCTCGGGGTCTCTCGCGGGATCGTAGACGGTTACCGGGGTGTATGGTGTCTGAGAACCACCGGCGTCGTTCAAATGCCGACCGGCATTGGCAGTCGCATGCACCATCCCAAAGATCAGCAACAAGGTTGTAAGTTTCATTTTAGGAGGCTCCCTGGTTATGTCCAGCGTTAGGCTATGCATCTCGCGGTAGCGTTCAGGGCGTTCATCCGTCCACCGAGAGTCTGGCATTCATCATCAGCGGTCGATCAATATTATGTTGTACTCTTGGGACTGACCAGTGCTATAATCGCGTCCACGGCTGGTATCGTAAGTCACTGATGAATAGGCCGGCCGCCATTTGGGTCGTCTGGTGTTTCAGGATGACCCGTTAACCGCAGCTGAAGCGGTTGTTCACTAGTGGGAATATCGAAATGGACCCTAGCGTCCTCACCGTCAGGGTCTGGCCAGATTACTTTCGGCTGCTGCCCGGCTAGAATCGTGCGGCTGCAACAAGCCCCTGGGATCCGCACCAAATGCCGAAAGCGTACCCGCTGAACACTCGCCAGCTGAAGTCCGACCTTTAGGAGCGGTTCCCCAACCCCAAAGAGGCCGATGCATGCGGATGCGCTGAGTCGCATCGCGCCTGCCATCAAACGTGACGATAAGCGAGATGCCTCGCATCGCCCGCCAGACACTAGCCAATGGTGAACCACCGCGCAGAACAAATGCGCGTTAGAGATTAAAGGAAGCTCCCTGATGAAACGGCAAGGAAGAGCAAGGGGCTTGTTTCAAGCAGACAACCAGGAATATCAGCGCGAAAGAACAGCCAGGCTCGCCAAACAGCACAGGCCGAAAGGGTACCGCTCAAATGACCACCAATCAGACCAACGACGGCACGGCACGCAACACGCAAAAGAAGCTGCAGAATTCAGAAGTGAGGTACCGGCGTCTCTTTGAAACTGCCCGCGATGGGATACTTATCCTTAATGCGGTCACTGGAAAGATTACCGATGTGAATCCGTTCATGGAGGAGTTGTTGGGTTACACGCGGCGCGAGTTCCTGGGAAAGGAGCTCTGGGAAATCGGTCTTTTCAATGAGAAGGAAGCGAGTCAAGCCGCGTTTCGGGAGTTGCAGGAGAAAGGATACATCCGATACGAAGGCCTGCCTCTCGAGACCAAGGAGGGGGTTCGCTGCGAGGTGGAGTTTATCAGCAACGCATACCAGGAAGCCGGAAGAGAAGTCATCCAATGCAACATACGCGATATCACCGAACGCAAGCGAGCTGAGAACGCGCAGCGGGAATGGGAAAAGCGCTTTCATGTGCCGGTTGAAGGTGTCAAAGACTATGCCGTATTCATGCTCGACACCGACGGGCGCGTGACAAGCTGGAACACTGGAGTCGACCTTGTCTTAGGCTATGGTGAAGAGGAGTTTATTGGGAAACATTTCTCCTGTATTTTTACGGTCGATGACATCGGCAACGGCGAGCCCGAAAAGGAACTGCAGAAAGCAAAGGCCGACGGCCAGGCAGACAATGAGCGATGGCACGTCCGCAAAGATGGCACGCACATCTGGGCCACCGGAACCGTGACTCCGCTTCACGACGACACACAGCGCCTGCACGGCTTCGCAATAGTTATGCGCGACATAACCGAACGGCGACTCGCCGAGGAGCGCTCGGCGCATGAGGCGGCGCACGACAACCTCACTGGACTGCCAAACCGTGCTTTTTTCATCGATCAGCTGCAACGAGCAATCGCTCGCTCCAGACGGCACACCGACTACATGTTTGCGGTGCTCTTTCTGGATCTCGACCGGTTCAAAGTAATCAACGACAGTCTCGGGCATGTCATCGCCGATCAATTGCTCGTCGAAATCGCGCGTAAGCTCGCGTCAACCTTGCGTCCCGAAGACATGGTCGCACGATTTGGCGGCGACGAGTTCGTTATCCTTCTGAATGACATAAACGCCGTCTGGGATGCGACTCGGGTGGCCAACCGCATCCACAAGGAACTGGCGAGTCCGTTCAGCCTCGGCGGAAACGATGTGTACACATCCGCAAGCATCGGGATCGCCCTCAGCTCGCATCGGTACGATCGGCCGGAGGATTGCCTGCACGATGCCGACGCGGCGATGTACCGGGCCAAGGCGTCAGGGAGCGCGCGATACGAGATATTTGATAAGAGTATGCACGACCAATCCGTGGCGCTTCTGAAGCTGGAAGCTGACATGCGACGCGCGGTCGAGCGCAAGGAACTTCGGGTCCACTACCAGCCCATCGTGTCGCTGAACACCGGAAGGGTCTCGGGATTTGAAGCTCTCCTGCGTTGGCAGCACCCGGTGCGCGGTCTTATTCACCCGACAGAATTCATCACGGTGGCTGAAGAGACGGGGCTGGCTATTCCTATGGGAGATTGGATACTTGGCGAGGCCTGTCGCCAGACACGAATATGGCAGGAACAGGTTGGAGCCGATCCACCCCTGGTAATCAGCGTCAATCTTTCCAGTAAACAATTTTTGCAGCCTGATTTGATCGATCGGATCAGCGAGATACTGTTGGAAACCGGGATTGCCGCGCGGAGTTTGAAACTGGAGATTACTGAAAGTGTGGTCATGAAGAGTGCAGGGGAGGCCACTGCCAGAGATGGGTCACCTGAAGGCTCTGGGCGTAAAGGTATGCATGGATGACTTCGGCACCGGTTATTGCTCATTGAGTCATCTAAATCGTTTCCCCATAAGTACGCTGAAGATTGATCGCTCCTTTATCAGCCGGATGAACGCGCGGGATGAGAATGTGGAGATCGTCCGGACCATCATCTCCCTGGCCCACAATCTGAATATGGAGGTGATTGCCGAAGGCGTTGAAACCGAGGAGCAACTCCGATATCTCAGAGCCCTGCGATGCGAATATGCGCAGGGTTACCATTTCTCAAGACCCGTGGATGCCGAATCGGCGAGGCTGTTGCTAACAAATTAGGCTCCGCGGTTGCGCAGATTCTTTCCGCGGTACGCACATCAAGCGGGTTACCGTGCCCCCTATCTCTCCTTGCGAATCAGCTTGCCCAGCTCCTCTTGATCCGGAGCCAACAGCTCGGAGATCCGCCGGTGGTCTACCTCGGCGACGATGATCTGCCCGATCTCGGTGTTGACCTCGCGGAAAATGCCATGAGTGCTCATCTTTGCCACCTGGTACTGGTTGTCCTCCGTGGGTGTGACGTAATGCACCGAGTCGGCCTTGAAGCGGTGCACCAGGAAGAGGTGGACGAGGGTCATCAGCCGCTTCTTGCGCAGCGACTCCCCAAATGTGTTCTGATCGCGTACCGAGAGTATGCTGCGGCCACGCCGGTCGTGTATAGGGGCGAAGATGACGTTGGCCAGCTTTTCCTCCTCCGTGTCGTAGATCCCCAGCTCGAGCAACTCCGAACCGGCGCGGTGCGGCCGCATCTGAACGCGAAGACCGCTCGGCAGATTGTAGTGATGCGTCCACATCGCCAGCCACTCCTCAAGCAGCTTTTTGGGAACCTCGGTTTGTATCAAGTGCTGGTGCTGTGTCGACCCCTTACCCATCGCCATGGTCGTCGCCGTTCGCCCTGACGTGGCCACCAACGCCGCATCAGAGCGCGGTCCGCCGACCAGCGTCTGGGGCGTTCGATAGGGAGACTCCACCATCCGAAGCTTTCGCTGAAGTCGTGCGAGCGCAAGCATCCCGTCCTGCTTTAGGGCGGTGCCGAATTCTTCGGCTGCGAGGCCATCGATCTGATGACCCCCGTATGTGATGAAGTTAAATACAAAGCCCAGCTTCCCTAACTCCTCGGGGAATCGTCGCATCTCCTCGTCGCTCATTCCGGTCGTGTCCCAGCTAAACGACGGCGAGAGGTTGTAGGCGAGCATCTTGTCCGGGAACACGGCGTGAATCGCTTCGGCGAACTCGCGCGCGTCATCGAGGTTTGCAGTCTTGGTCTCCATCCAGAGCAGATCGGCAAAGGGCGCCGCCGCGAGCGACTTGGCGATCGCATATGGAATGCCGCCGCGCACCTGGTAGTAACCTTCGGGTGTCTTTGCCGCCTCGCAGTCCCAGTCCACCTCGATGCCGAGTGCGCTCGCCTTCTCGCGGGCCGCGTAGAGCGACGCGCGCGCGGCAAAGCGCCGCCAATCGTCGACGCTTATATCGACCGGTTCACCTTCACCGGCACGGAATTCGATCACTTCAGCAACCGTCTCGCTGAAGGTGTTCAGCACCGCTTCGTCCTCCCACGCTGTCAGGAAGCAGGTGGCAATCCGCCCGAACATCGCATCGATAGAGGTCTCTTTTCCTTTGTGTAGAGACGCTACGGCTTCGGCAGCGAGCGCCAGAATGCCCTGACGCTCTAACCAGGCGCGAGCGATGGCCTGTTCTCCCGGCGGAATCGCGTACAGGAGATGGCCGTTGAGTTCGGCAATTCCCAACTCGTGAAAATGCTGGATGAGCGCGAGAAAGCACGGCTTGTAGGCCGGTACGTCTGGGTTTGTCGCTCCAACCAGGAATGGTTGATCGCGCTCGTCAGCTCGCCCGTCAATCAGATTGGCGGCCTCGGCGTCGGTGCGGGCGACAATGAGACCTGGAACACCCATCACATCGAGCTGGAAGCGGGCGGCGTTCAGTCGCTTGTTCTGCTCGTCCTGCGCCACCAGGACTTTGCCGCCCTGATGACCGCACTTCTTGGTGCCAGGACGCTGGTCCTCGATATGGTAGCCCGGGATTCCCACTTCGACAAAACGGCGGATCAGATTGCGCACGTGCGGATCACCGCCGTGACCGGTATCGGCATCGGCGATGATGAAAGGCCGGAAGTCGTGGGCCGGCGTCGCAGCGCGCTGAGCCTCGGTCATCCGCGAACGCAGATACTGCTGGTTGCGATCTGCTGTGAGCAAGGCTCGCACAAGTGTCGCCGCTTCGTCAGGCACATGGCTTAGCGGATAGCTGGCGAGATCCGGGCCCGGATCCTCGCTCGTGCCGCCTTTGGCAGAGGTCGCCCATCCGCCGAGATAGATCCCTTCGATCCCCATCCGCTTCATCGCCACCACCTGCCCCGGCGAGTACGGACCAAAGGTGGTGATGCTCTTGCGTTCCGCGAAAAGTTGGCGCAGGCGCTCGTGGAACGCCGCGGCCGCCTCTCGCGCTATTGTGTAGTCGTGACCGATGGTGCCGCGTTGCTCGACCACCTGGCGTGCGGTATACAGTCGAACGATGCCCTCAAAACGGGGACTGTCAAACCATCCCTGGGTCTGACTGATTTCTTGTTCAAACGATCTCATTGGTGCGCTCCTTGATTCAGGTTACGAAGTCGAGATTCTCCGTGATTCGCGTTCCATCTCGCTCGAAGGCTTCGATGTACGTCCGGATCCGGGATCCGGCCGTGGCGAGATCATGATCGTTCAGGTTCAGGTTCAGGAGATCGATGTACCACGGCGGCTTGACGCCGTTGGTGACAAATGTCGCGACTATCTCGCGTGCGATGGGCAGGGTAGTCGTCTTCGAATCGTCGTGCACGTCGCGGTCGCGGGCAGCTAGTAGTTTCGCATACTCTTCATCCAGGAGCCGGGCAAAAAGCGCCCGGTCGAAATTATCGCCGGCCCTGGCGCCCGTCTCCGGGTCGTCCTCGGTGAGTTGCGCGCTTTTGTGGAGCCACTCCCACAGGATGCTGACCCGGATCTCGCCGGTCGCCATGTCCTCCATAAGATAGAGCACGTCGTCGTTGCCGAAAAAATCCGCTGCCTTGAGGGCCGCCGCCTGGAATCCCCGCTCGAAGGCATTGCCATACTGCAGCGCGACGCTCAGCAGATCGCGGGCGCCGCGGACGGTTCGCGGCGCGGGTTCGATCAGCACCAATCCGTCGGCGTCCTCTTGTGTGTATGTGAGCGGGGGAAACGCACGCCCGAGCTGGTTGTCGGCGCCAACGTCCTCCCACACGGGCCGCACGATGTGCACCATCTTCCAGTGAGCCACCCACTTCCCGCTCGCCCCAGCGAGCTGCTCGCGCTCGCCTCCGGCCTTGGCTCTGCGCATGCCTGCGGCGACCCCCGCTTCCGAGCCTACCGGAATATTGGGCTCCATACCGCCCTGCCAGAGGGCGCAGCGGCCGTTCCGGTCGGGGGTGTTCACCGCCCTGCGCACGCGGTCCTCGTAGTTGCGCATATAGCCGTAAGTCATTCCGATGGCATCGATGTTGGGATTGAGAAAATCCGAGTCCCACGCCATCGCGTCGGCGACGCTGTTGATGTAGTCCCATCGTCCGGTATTGAAACCTACAAAGTGACGGCCGAGGGCTGCGCGGATTTCCATCAACTGAAAGGCCGCCTCAATTTGCTCGACGAGGACATAGACCTTAACCGTTCCAATCGGCAGCCCGAGGTGCTGTTCGAGCGCAGCAAGCAGGTCGTTCCACAGCGCTGCCTCCTCGGCAGTCTGGATCTTTGGAAGGTACAGGACGATCGACGCCCCGGAATCGCAAAGGGTCCGCCGGTTGTTGACCACGTAGAGCGAGAGATCGACTATCGAAGCGGAGAAACCCGTGCCGTCTTCCTCCCTCACGTGGCGGTCGTCGAGGTGAAGACCGCGCACCCGGAAGATCTTCGTGGTGAAGTCAAGCTGTTGGCGCCAGTCGGCGACGATGGATCGCCCGAAAAATCCCTGCGCCCAACGGTTCATCTCGGCGGCAACCTCTTCGGCGACGCGGAGGAATCGAGGGTCTTTGGCGATCGCCAGCCGGAGGTTGCGCTGATTGTCGAGGGACATGGTATCGACTTGCCCAAGGGCGTCCTCGCCATCAAACATCCAGCCGTCCGCGCCCGATAGGAGCGCATAGGCAATGTTTCGCAAGCCGCTCTCGATGGACGCCCTTGGCCTGGCGGCGGGCCCGGTGCCCTGGATCCACTGTCGCTTAAGATCCTCCGGGATCTCACTCCCCTCAAAGTCTCCGGCACGGGCATCCTGAACCCGAATGTGCGTGCGCGGGATCAGCGAGTGCGGTTCCAAAAAAGCGATACGCTGCCGGTCGTGTTCGCGCGCCCGTCGCCGCTCGGTGCGCCTTTCCATCAACTCGCGGCGGTCGCGATTGAGGTGCGCCAGTACCTCCAACGCCGCAACGGCGGCTGGCGTGTAGACGTCTGGGTACTCCGCAAGCACGCTATTGCGATAATCGAGTCTTCTAGTCATGTGCTCCTCGCAGCGGGTTTCATTCTACCGGTCGCTCGGATCAGCGGCGGGTAGACGCCACCGACCCGAATTTGCTGGCTCGCGGCCAGCAGCCCGCGCCGCAGTGTCCTCTGGAGCAACCTGGCTCTTCGCCTTTGGTCTTGAAAGGTGCGGATCGCATGAATCTTGATTTTCGGCGCTTTCGCGCTTCAATTCAAGATGAGTAGAAAGAATCCTGTATGGCAGGTTTACTGGAACGCTTACTGGAACGTTTACTGAACCGGGGATAGAGGCGACCTCTAAGATCGCCTCTATCCCGGGCAATCTTTTGTTATGCGGCAGGAAGTCACTTACCCAGCGCTGTGCGGATGCGCGCCAGATGGTGCCAGCTGTGCCGCAGCGCGTGATCCTCGATGACGAACTGTGCGGTGACAGGCGCGCCAAAGCTCAGCGAGAAGGGCGCCGCCCGATCCAACTCTTCATCCGTGAACGCGCGTACCGCAGCGGCCGCCTGGCGGCTGTTCCGGCGCAAGAGTTCGAGCGCCTCGGGCTTTGTTACCCCGGCGTACTCGTTAGCGTGGCTGGCATTGATCTCGGCGACAGCGCTCCAGGTGACGTCAGTAACGGCCTTGCCGCTGGCGATTGTTTTCGCAATATCAATCTCAACCGGGTACATACTGGCGACGTGGTGCACGATGACACCGACCGAACGGCGGTCCGTAGCCGACACCGGCCGTGCCCCACTCCGCTTCCGAGAGCCCTTCCGCAAACGCGGCCAGACCGTCAGCGCCTTCCTCGATGCGATCAGCCAACGATTCAGAGCGATGTTTCATGGACGCCTCCTATTCTGTGAGTGCCGGCGGTCTGAGGTACCAGCAGCCGGTCCCAACCGCGGGTCGCAACAAGCTCAAGGTATTCCGCGTCGACCTTGGTGGTACCGTCCGTGGCCTTGTTGTGTGCGGACCACAAGCCGACGAGTTCATCCGTCAGGTTTCTCCTGCGCGTTCACGTCGAGAGATGCGAATGCGCGCCACATTGGACCGTAGTTGACACGGAAGAACTCCACGACTCCATCCGGCGGGAATGGATAATCAAACATGATAGACGCGAAGTGCAAACTTCAGATCGGCAATCCCTTCACTGAGGCGATCGCGAACAGTGGCTTCATCGCCCCAGAGAACTGGCGCGGGCATGCCGGAGGCGGCGATATACCTCGAAATCGTCTTGAACATTTGCCCGACAAATCCACCGGCGTCCAATTCGCCATCGCGATCATACCGCCCGGCCGGCAAACGCGGGTGAGTTCGGCTGCGACCAGATCCGGACGAGGCGCGAACATCGCGGCGACCAAACTGATGACTGCGTCAAATTGGCCATCGTCGTACGGCAACGATTCGGCATCTGCTTCTTCAAAGGTGATCTCAAGACCCTCGGCGGCTGCGCGGGCTCGGGCTTTCTCAAGCCAGTTGGTGGCAATATCGCAACCGGTAACTTGTGCGCCCGATCCGAGCCGCGATCAGGGCGAGTTGACCCGGCGCCGCAACCGACATCGAGCAACCGGGTTCCCGGCGCGACGTCCGAGCTGCCGGAAAAACTGCTCCGCGTCCTTCTCCATGTATCGAGAGAACAGGTCGTAGTCTCCAGTCATCCATGTCGCCTTCAGGCGGGTTTTGAGTTCGTCAAAGTCTTTGCTCGCGTGTCTCTTTGTAGCAATCGCATTCATGCTGTCGTCTCCTTCGGTAACTGTTTGGACTCGCGCTTTTGCGATCCGTTTACTATACGGTCAGCAGGGTCTTGAATACTTGATCGAGCGTCCCGTATTCTTGGCACGAAACGCCAATTCAGCGAGGGCTCTATCTGATGGACGTACTTTCCGAGGTATTGAGAGTCGTCAAGCTTGAGGGGGCGCTGTTCTTCAATGCAGAGTTTTCCGCTCCCTGGTGTATAAGCTCAGCCCGGTCGACTGACATAGCTCCCTATCTTTCCCCTGACGCCAGGCACCTGATCCTCTATCACTTCTTAACCGAGGGGCGCGCCTATGCGAGGCTGCCAGATGGTGCGCGGGAGGAGTTGACCGCCGGGGACATAGTAGTGTTCCCACGCGGGGATGCGCACCTGTTGGGCAACGGGTTACCCGAACGACCCGTCGACTCTTTGCAGACCTTTGCGGGCAATCTAACCCAGGGTCTCAAGCTCGCCCGGTTTGGCGGCGGCGGTGAGATCACGCGATTCGTGTGCGGATATTATGGCGTGCGAGCCACGTCTGAGCGAGGTCTTTCTGGCTGGCCTGCCGAAGATCCTAAAAGTGGGTGTCGCAGGCGAACCGTCCGGCCAATGGCTCGAAAACTCAATCCGATTCTCGGCCGGCGAAGCGAACGGCTCGAACGCCGGCAGCGGGCTGGTGCTCGCCAAGCTGTCGGAGCTACTGTTCGTGGAAACCTTGCGGTGCTACATCAACGCGATGCCTCCCGACCGGATCGGCTGGCTTGCAGGCGTGCGTGACCCCGTGATCGGAGAAGCTCTCGCGCTGTTGCACAAGGATCCCGCGCATCCATGGACCGTCTCGAATCTCGCAAGGCGCATCGGTCTATCCCGAACGAGACTGGCTGAACGCTTTCGCCATTTTCTCGGAGAGTCGCCGATGGCGTACCTGGCCCAATGGCGGTTAAAACTGGGAGCGGAGATTCTTCAGTCGACTGAGGACAGCGTCGCGGAAGTTGCCGCGGCGGTAGGTTACGGTTCAGAAGCCGCATTCAACCGGGCGTTCAAGCGGGAGTTTGCTTGTCCTCCGGCACAGTTTCGTCGAAAGTCTAAGCGTAAGTCCGAAATCCTCGCGTAGTGTGAGAGGAACTCTTAATTCGAGTTCGTCTGACGCAATTCTCCCAACATGCCGCGGGAGGCACGAGGCCTGCGTCGCAAACTGCCCGCAATTGTCCTGATTCGCTATCGGGCGTGCTAGAATCGCGTGCTATGATCATTTGAAATTTGTGGAGGCGGGGGTTTGATCAAGATGCGCAAGCCAATCGCAATTGTCGGTCTGCTGGTGATCCTGGCGGGAGTCGGGTATTACGTCTTACACGCACGGCTGGAAGAGGCCCGAGAGCTTTCGTGCCCTCTTTTCATCCTCGGGTGATCCCGAGACGTCCAGAAAAGTAAAGACCGCACTGGGGCTCTCGAAGCGGCTTGCTGGATTTGACATAAAGGTCAACACCACCGGCGGCGTGGCTTTGCTGACCGGGCAGGTTCCCTCCGAAGACGTCAAATCCCTCGCGGGAGCAATTGCTCGCGACACTCCTGGCGTCACTGGCATAAAGAATGAGATCTCGGTAGACCCTGCCGCTCAGCCGTCGAGTGAGAGCGTTCACGTAGAGGACCTGGAGATTCGCGTCGCGATTCTAGAGTCTCTTGCCCACAGCCGGGAGCTTGGCGGGAGGAATATAGACGTGATGGTCGAAAACAGATCGGTCACTCTATCGGGGTCGGTCGAGACTCCAACCCAACGCAGCGGCGCTGAACAGATCGCGCGGGCGGTAGATGGTGTTGCCGGTGTGACCAACAATCTTGAGGTGACGAACCCTCAAGGCACAAGCGAGCCGCCCGCGGCAACCGCGGTCCCGGTTGATTCGAATACCGATGTTGCGAAGCGCGTCGAGTTTGAGATTTTTCGAACAAATGCATTCAACACCCTTACGATGCAGATCAAGGCTGAGGATGGTGCCATCACTCTTGCCGGCACCGTGAGGTCTCGCGCGGAACAGTTGCTGGCGGAGCGGGTGGCGCAAACCGTTATCGGTGTAAGGACAGTCACCAATCAATTGAAGGTGACGCCTGTGACCGCCAAACAGTGAGCGGGTTCTCGGTTTTGCCTGGCCGCACCTTCACTATCGCGGTCGCTTGCGGTCTGGTTGCCGTCAGCTACCACAAGCTGAATCAAGCTGATCTCCGCGAATCTTCCAGCGCGCTTCGATTGAAGAACCGACAAAATTTTGTCCATAATCAAAAGTATTGTCCTTACATTCGGCGACCTCCTGCTGTCATCATCACACCTGACGTGCTTCGGGGCATTGAAGCCCTATCGCGATTCAGGGTGCCGAGCCGGACGGCGTGGATGCTTATTATTCCCAGCGTCGGAGGTCTGGCCGCCGGTTTGTTGATTCACTACTTTGCGCCGGAGGCGCGTGGTAGCGGTATCCCGCAGGTCAAGATCGCATACTCGCTGAACTATGGAAGAGTCCCGATGCGGACCGCGATAGGTAAAGCAGTCATATCGGCGTTGTCAGTCGGCTCCGGCGGAAGCCTTGGGCGTGAAGGTCCGACTGTTCAGATTTGCGCGGCGTTGGCCCACGCGATCGCCCCGGATGTTTTCGATCCCACGGCACAAGCAGATGAACCAGCTTCCGGTCGGGGCGGCCGCGGCCATCGCCGCTGCGTTCAACACCCCGATCGCCGCAGTGACGTTCACCCTCGAAGAGATCATCGGTGATCTTAACCAAAAGCTTGCCGCTTCAATTGTGATTGCGGCAGTTATCTCGACAACCATCGAACGGGCGCCCCTCGGTAAGAACCCGCTGTTTACGGGCGCAAACATCTCTGCGCTAAACGCCGCAAACGAGCTGCTCGCCTATATTCGCTCGGCCCGGACGACACTATCCGCCCCGCGAATGCCTGACGTGATAGACTTACTTCTTGAACAGACTGTCGAACGCCGAGCGCGCATCATCGACGGGGCTTTTGGCTGAGGTCGGACTGAGTCTATTTGGGATGAAAAAGTCGCAGAAATTCCCCCGCTCGCGGTCGGTCACCCATTCGGCCTGCGGCTCCCGGCATTTGTTGTGGGCGTGTGCGTCGTAGTTGGTGCAGTTCAGACAGCTGTGGATATCGGATCCACACTGCGGGCAGTCGTCGCTTCGCGAGATGTATCCTTCAATCTTCAATTCGGCGCGGCAGTGATGGCAAATCATAGCTTTTCGCCAATAGCATATAAGGAGTATGGCGATAGGGGCAACCGATGTGATGAGTTCCACCGATCGTGATTGCAGAGTCTGCGGAACGAGAATTCCTGAAGCCCGACTCCGTGCCATTCCCGACACGCTCGTCTGCGTACAGTGCAGCGCGAAGATCGGCGGTGAGTTCGAGCTTGAGGTCAGCGTCAGTTCCACCGGCAAAGCGGGCAGCTTGAAGAAGACAGGACTGGATGTGTCCGTTGAGCGGAAGCGAAGACCGCTCAAATAGGAGGTTGGGGTGCCGGCGGGAAGTTGGTTTGTGGGATCGCCGACGATGCGCCTCCCTCTTCTGAATCATCGAGTATTACTTGGCTAGGCTTCGGGACCTATGGAAACAGCCGAACTCAAACCAACCCAGACGATCGAGTCAACCCATCCTTCGGTTGTGCAGTTCACGGCTCGACACGCGGGAGACGCCGCCGGGGACGTAGAGCGGGCGGTCAGTTTGTTTTATGCGGTTCGAGATGGCTTTCGCTATGACCCGTATCAGATTGATCTGACCATCAGCGGAATGAAGGCCAGCACTACTCTTGAGATCGAGCGCGGCTGGTGTGTATCAAAGGCAGTCCTCCTGGCTGCTTGTTGCCGGTCGCTTGGCATTGCCTCGAGACTTGGATTCGCGGATGTGCGAAACCATCTATCGACGGAGCGGCTCCGTCAACGGATGCGCACGGACATTTTCTACTGGCACGGCTACACCGAGTTGCTGCTCGAGGGAACCTGGGTGAAGGCGACTCCAGCGTTTAACATCGAATTGTGTGAGAAGTTCGGCTTGTTGCCGCTCGAGTTCGACGGACGCAAGGATTCGCTATACCATCCCTTCGACGCGGCCGGGAATCGACACATGGAATATGTGAACCAACGGGGCTCCTACGCGGATCTGCCGCTTGAAGAGATCATCCGGACGTTTCAAAAGGAATACAACTTTGAAGACCGGAAGCGTGAGCCCAACGGGGTGAGTTTCGACGAAGACGTCGAGCGCGAGACCAGTCGATGAAGCGATCCGGTTTAGCGCGATGATGAGATCAGCTTGCGAGCCCTGTCCTGTTTCTCAGAAGCCTTTCGCCATATCCCCGCGAGCAGTCTTTCTACAGACAGTCTGTTTCCTGTTAACGCTACTGTCCGAAGATCGGGGTACAGTGCCACCGCATCGGCGACGATCGGAGAGTCCGTTTCAGCTACAGTCCCATCGCTCGATCGCCCGAATTTCAACGTCCAAATAGTCCTGGACCACGTGTAGTCGGTCAACGCTCCGGCGATCAGCGACACGACTCGGGCCTCTGCCGGGTTGTCGGTCGAACTGTACTTGCCGATCAATCGTTCAGCGGCGCGGCGCAACTCAGTCAATTGGCGGCCGTACTCGGTATAGTCAACTCCGGGTCTCAAATTCGACGCCATCGTTTGAAAAAAGCCGAGGGTGGATTCTGCATCCCTGGCAAAATCCGCGCGCACCGGACCAACCGGTTGATCGGTATTGGCGGCCGGTGTCGGCGCGCCACCAAACGACAAGGAATCTACGGTATCGAGGGCGATTGTAGACTCGAGGTTATCGGCTCTCAAACGAACGCTGTAGGCGGTCAGGTCGAGAACTTCGCCGGCGATTCGGTCCCCGTTCTTGGTGATGACGACTACGGTCGCCCCGAGGATTGGCGGCTTGGAGAGCGCCGCGGCCGCAGGCTCGCTGCCGGAGGTGCGTGAGCGCGCCGGCGTCTTCTTCTTTCGTTTTTGCGCCTCCGCAGCCGAGCCGAAAAGAAGTGAAATGACGATGACGGCTATTGTTGATCTCATACTCACCTTTCTTGTGCGACCGCTTGATTAAGAAGTGGCTTAGCCTCCGCGTACACGCCTTTGGCAGCCGATTCACCCCTGGGCATGTTGGCGCGGGCGCTTTCGAGGGCGTCATGCGCTGCCTGCTCGACCTCGCCGGTTACTCGCGCGTCGATGCGCCGAAGGACTTCAGCGTTGCGTTCGCGCAGATCCTCAGAGTTTATCGTTCGGCGTCCGCTTACAAGATCTAAAGTGCCGTCGATCAAATGAGTTTCGTAAAGCCCAATTGGGTCACGTTTTCCCCAATGTGAGAACAGAGTTGAGTCAAACGTTGCCCGCGCCTCCCGTTCATCGTGCGTGGCGTGCCCGCCCATCCTGAAGGTATCTGCTATCAGCAACACCGGCCCGTTCCCGGCGCGGCACGCATCGGCGGCTAACCTGGTTGCAGCGTAGCCATCAAGAACATTGTTGCCGTCAACCGCCGCTCCTTCAACACCATAAGCCGCGGGCCAGTCCAGAAATGCGCCGCGATGATGCTGATCCAAACGAGTGCCCAGCGCCACCTTGTTGTCTTGAATGATCACAATCATCGGAAGGCGTTGCACGGCCGCGAAGTTCATGCTCTCGTGAAACGCGCCGGACTTGGTTGAGCCGTCGCCTATCCAGGTGAGAGCGACGCGAGGCTCCCGCCTGAGCTTGAACGAGAGCGCAACACCCGAAGTAACCGCTATCGGATCGCCCACCTGACTGATCGGAGCGAGCACGCCTCGATTGAAGTCTCCGATGTGAAGATCGCGACCACGAGTGGGTGAATCGGCCGTGCCAAGGTAGCCGCGAAGCATATCCGCTATCGGCATACCCATCTCGTGACAACCGCCGGCGTTGCGAATCATTGGCGCAATAAAGTCGGATGGTAGACCGTCGTGTGCGATCGAGCGGTTAAGCGCATGAACGGGGCCGATCGTTGCCGCTTCCTCGCCCGTTCCCAGCCACGCTTTCGAGATCACGCCCTGCATTACCCAACGCTTGAGCGCGATGTCGTGTAGGCGGTTGCGAACCAGACCTTCATATAGCGCAAGCAAGCTGGAAGGTTCAAGCGCACTTATGATCGCGTCTCGCCTGGGGTCCTTTTCCAAAGTGTGCTCGAAGCCAGCGACCACCTCGGGATCGGGCCGCCAGTCGAGGTATTCAGGTGGGTCGAAAGCAGGGTAACGGATCATAAACAAAGTGGTTTCTAGTTTCTGGTTTGTAGTCTTTGGTTTTCTGTTTCTTGTTTCGTTTTGAGATGCCCCGCGTCATAACAGCCATAGCCAGAAATCACAAACTACAAACCAGAAACCGGAAACGAAAAACTATGACTATGAGACCGGGCCGAGTGGCGACTTTGGATCCGCCAATTCAATGGCTACCTCGTCGCCGACTTCGACGCCGAGAGCATCTCCGGCACCCGGTGAGATGCTGATGACGAACCCGGTATTTTCGTGAGGCCCATAATCCACAGCCCGAACGACGACTGCGTTGTTGTTCCTGGTGTTGGTCACGAGTAGTTTTCTGTTCGCCCACCACCTCTTCACTTCTTCCGGGCTCAGGTGTTCAACATGATAGTTCCAGCGCATTGCGCAATAGAAGCTCTTTGGGTTTAGGCTGCGGACTCGCTCGTAAACTCCGTGCGGACCAGTCGGCAGCGCAAGCTTATCCTCCGGCTTGATTCCCCGATCCCTTGGCCCGCCGAACACGCCGGTCTTGCCACTGGTAGCGGGCAACTGCGGCTCACGCTCAACGACCGGCGCGAGAGGCGCCGAAGCGGACACATCGGTTGCTAATGGACTCTTGCCGCCGCTTGATGCGAGCTCCGGGTTACCGGTTGGTGTAGTCTTCGTAACGGAACTCTTTGCGGCCTTTTTCTTCGAGCCGGACTTCGCCTCTTTCATTGCATCTCCTTATACACGGATCGGGCTGGATCGCCTTTTGCAACACGAAGAGCAATTATACACGCCCGACGGGGCGAGTCATGCAGCCTGACATAAGCGTGAGTCTGAGAGCCCTAGCGTTTTACTACAACCTGGCCGCCTTTCATCACAAAGAACATGTGTTCGAGTACCGTTACATCGGACGTGGGATCGCCATTGACCGCAATGATGTCAGCGAAACGGCCCGCCTCGATCGAACCGACTCGATCCGACCATCCGAGCAAATCCGCGGCGTTGACCGTCGCCGCTTGTATCGACTGCATAGGCGTCAACCCCAGCCTCACCATCACAGCGAACTCTCGGCCATTCAGACCGTGAGGATAAACTGCCGAATCAGTTCCGAAAGCGACCTTCACTCCAGCCTTGAATGCGTGTGCGAGGTTTTGCCGGGCCGCCGGCAAAACGACTTTGGCCTTCTCGACCATGAACTCAGGCACATGGAGCCGTTGATAGTTGTCCATAAACCACTCGCCGAGATAAAGCGTCGGCACCAGGTATGTGCCTTTCTCCTTCATGAGGCGGATCGCTTCCTCGTCGATGAATGAGCCATGCTCGATCGAATCGACCCCGGCCATCACTGCTTGCTTTATCCCTGCCGCACCGTGCGCATGCGCCGCGACTTTTCGGCCAAGCCGGTGAGCTTCGGTGACAACCGCGCGGATCTCCTCGTCGCTGAACTGCAATGCTTCGGGGGAATCTCCTTTCGATAACACGCCGCCGCTCGCGCAAATCTTTATGCAGTCGGCGCCGTACTTGGCTATTTCGCGTGTCTTTTGCATGAGCGCCGGCACTCCGTCGGCGACTCCATCGCCTTTGTGATTGAACTCGGGAGCAAGCAGGCTCTCGTCACAATGTCCCCCGGTCACTCCGATGGGCGGGCCCGATGCGTCGAGGCGCGGGCCGGGCACGTCGCCGGCATTGATTGCGTCACGCAGAGCGATGTCGGAATATCCGCTCGCGCCTACATTGCGCACCGTCGTGAAACCGGCTTCCAGAGTGAGTTTGGCGTTCTTGGCCCCGTATAGAGCTTCGCGGGGAATTGAAATCCCCAGCGCTTCGTAACCGTTGTGTCCGGGCTCACCCGTGAGGTGTGTATGACAATCGATTAATCCCGGAAGGACCGTCGCGTTTGAAAGATCAATCACTCGGGTCCCGGCAGGAACTTGAACAGACCCAGAAGGCCCAACTTCCTTTATGCGATCGCCTTCGATGAGAATCGCCTGATCAGTCAACACTCGGCCAGACCGTACATCGACCAATCGTCCGGCTTTGATGAGCACAGTCTCTTTTGGCGGAGACTGGCCCAGAAGCAAGCTCGGGCCTAACACAAGCGCCACGAACAGGGCTAATACTCTTTGCATCATCCGTGTCCTCCTATTGGTCTCCAGAGTAAAATGTCGGTAGCGGTTATCGAAGAGCGTCACGCAGACACATAATTCGCCGGTCTAGGTGCTCCCTGGAGTTGAACGGGAGAGTCCGGCGCACAAAACGCGCTGACCAGACGTCCGCGCTCACGCTGCATCTCCTCGTCTTCAGCCAGGCACGCTCGAACTTCGCTGAGGATCCTCGCAGCGTGTGGATTTGCCGGAGCTACTATTCGATAGTGCATCCATTTACCTTCGCGCCGAACGCCAACGATGCCCGCTCGGCGGAGGTACGCCAAATGCCGCGATATCTTGGGCTGACTCTCTCCGAGAATCTCTACGAAGAAACAAACACACACTTCGTCATTCCCAATAAGATTGAGCAAGCGCAGACGAGTCCTGTCAGCCAGAGCGCGAAGCACCTTGTCCATATCGAACTTCGTTCTCTCCCTGGTCACGCCGTAGATTCTACCAGCGAACATATACGCCTTGCATTATGTATCAAGCGATCTTATACTCCGACATATTTGGAAAGGCATATGTAACGAGCGGAAGGGTTGTTGTGAGCGCGATCTTCGCAATCGTTGTCGGTTGGTTTGGTTTGTCGATGCGAGGCTCACCCCAACCCTGAAGGAGAAGAATGGTGGGTGCGCCAAGACGTGTTCTATTTCTGTGTACCGGCAATTCCGCGCGCAGCATCTTTGCCGAGTACTTGCTCAGAAGCGTTGGTCAAGGCCGCTTCGAGGTTCGCAGCGCAGGGAGCCAGCCTACGGGCACGGTCAACCCTCTCGCCATTCATGTACTGGCGGATTTATATAACATCGATGCGACTGATGCCCGCAGCAAGTCCTGGGACGAGTACGAAGCCTTAAACTTTGATTTTGTCATCACGGTCTGCGACAACGCGCGCGAGTCGTGCCCGGTTTGGCCTGGACAGCCGATCATTGCTCATTGGGGAATTCCGGATCCGGCGCTTGCCACCGGCACGCACCAGGAGATCGTTCGGCAGTTCAGGCAGGCGGCAATGCAGCTTCAAAGACGCATCGAGTTATTCTGCTCGCTTCCGTTTGAAAAACTCGATCGCCTTAGACTCGAGAAGCTCACTCAAGACATCGGTAGCACCAGCGATTGAAACTCAAAGAGCGACGGCGCAGGCTCGACCCCAGGGAATCCAGGCTACTCTTCTTCAGGATCGTCGCCAGCCGCGATTTTGAGACCGCTCGCGAATGTTGAAACTGGGGATTCTCGACGGATCTTGGGGCAAACTTCACATCTTGTCCTATCTGGAGCCATCCGGCCCGTTGTGAATCTGTTGAGCTCAAAGGGGTTCGAGTGAGCCGTGCTCTACGGTGTCATATTTGCCTAAACAAATATATGAGCAATACAGCGAGCGACGGTGATCGCTGATGATAGGAGGATGTGATGAGGGAGTGCTTTGGACGTATTTATCCCGACCTGACGAGCGTCGAGTACAACAAGGAGATTGCTGGTAAGGTCTTCAGTGTTCGCATCAACTCGCACGGTCTTGTTCATGGGAGGCCGCAACTCAAGGCCAACCTGAAAGCCTGGGAAGACTGTCAAGAATGCGAGGTTTACCATAGTTGCCTCGATCTCTCGAATGCCAAACTCGCTCTGCGAGAGGCTGTATCCAGGATCTGAATCCGTTGCTGTGGCGCACGATCGAGCGGCTCAATAGCGCGAAGACCGGAAATGACAGGTGCGCATCGATATGGACAACAGCGTTGTTAGGCGGCTGTCGTTCCTTGACCGCTTTCTTACCCTCTGGATCTTTCTTGCCATGGGGGTCGGGGTGTTGCTTGGTTACCTCGTCCCTGGTGTAGAACACTTCGTCAATCGGTTCCAAACCGGGACTACTAACCTCCCTATCGCGATCGGGCTGATACTGATGATGTACCCGCCGCTCGCGAAGGTTCGATACGAAGAGCTGGGCGATGTGTTCCGCAACTGGAAAGTGCTGGGGCTTTCCCTTGTGCAGAACTGGGTCATCGGCCCGGTGTTGATGTTCTTGCTGGCTATCATTTTCCTTCACGACTATCCGGAATACATGGTGGGTCTGATCATGATCGGTCTTGCCCGGTGTATTGCCATGGTGATCGTGTGGAACGAACTCGCCAGGGGAGACACCGAGTATGCGGCGGGTCTGGTTGCCTTCAACAGCATCTTTCAGGTGTTCTTCTACAGCGTCTATGCGTGGCTGTTCATCACGGTCCTGCCACCGATGTTCGGACTTCGGGGGAGCGTCGTAGAAGTGAGCATCGGCAAGATCGCCGAGAGCGTGTTTATCTACCTGGGAATCCCGTTCATCGCCGGAATGCTGACCCGTTTCGTTTTGATAAAGTTGAAAGGCAGAGACTGGTATCACACCAATTTCATCCCGAAGATCAGTCCAATCACGCTTGTAGCGCTTCTGTTCACAATCCTTGTGATGTTCAGCCTGAAGGGCAATCTGATAGTTCAGCTTCCGATGGATGTTTTGAGGATCGCGATACCCTTGCTGATTTACTTTGTGGTGATGTTTCTTATCAGCTTCTACCTGGCAAGGAAGGTCGGGGCGGACTACTCGAAGACGGCGACGCTCGCGTTCACTGCAGCCAGCAACAACTTTGAGCTGGCGATTGCCGTGGCAGTAGCTGTTTTCGGGATCAACTCGGGTGTCGCCTTTGCTGCGGTTATTGGCCCGTTGGTGGAGGTGCCGGTCTTGATAGGGCTTGTAAAGGTGGCGCTTTATTTCCAGCGTCGGTTTTTCGGCGACGACGAGGGCCCCCGGGTTCTTACGAGAGGGGATGTGCACGGATAAACCGGACGTGGTTTCGTTTCAGAGCAACCGCCCGATGTCGAAATCCCGACCCCTATGCCGACTCTGTTGGCAGGGTAGCCTCGATACCCGTTGAGTACTCACCCGACGCGCCAGGTGGTTCTGCTGATCGAATGGATCGCGGGCTTGTTGCCGTACGATCGGCTCTTTATTAGTTGGTCAGCGGTTTTTGTCGTCGGGAGGGTTCCTCGCGTATCGACTCGAGCAGAAGCGTCAGAATGGCTTCCTCGAGCGGGTCGGGGGTATTGGCCTGCTGATTTACCGCTTCCATGATGTTGATGTACTCCAGAACTTCTGCGACTTCTGTGTCTGTGAGAGTCTGAACTTTGTGGTTCAGCAACTGGCGATTGATCATCGTCTTCCTCCGTCAAGGAAAATCGTGCGCGGAGGAACGATAGGACGATCTCGTTAGGTGGGCGTTACTCCGGTCTTAAATCTTGTTGAATTCTTTCGCTTGTCTGGAAGGTCCGGCTTCTTTGACTCATCGCGGGTTACGATTGAGGAGTGGCGCGGTGGAGGGTAATAGGAGGGAGTGGTTCCGCTCCACCGCATGCCAACGTCTTACGCGCCGTTTAGTGCCATCTCACTTCGGCGCCGGCCTTGGTGCTTTATGTGGTGTGAATATTTGCAGGAATCATATCGTCGGCAGGCAAAATGGAAATGACGCCGCGCTTAAATCGATGTGAATTCCCCGGTTCTACCCCGCTTTCTGTCCTGGGGCGTCTTTCTTCTGGGTGCTCATGTGACGATCTCGATCCGGTGATTTCAATATCCGCTATTGACGAACTCGATTCTAATCTCCGGGTGCTGCCGTCGAAGCATCCTTCCCTTCCGGATCTTTCCGTTGGAGGCTCTACGATCGGGCGCAATCAAAACTATGTATGTTTCGTTCGCAAGCAGAAAGAAGTCTGGCGTAAAGCAATCAACAAAGTTACCTTCCTCGTCCCATTCCACGGCGAAGGTGCGAGGCTTGTATTGGCCCGGCGGTTTGGCAAGGCTGATCGCGCGGTTGACGCGATCAGCCTCCAATAAAACGAGACGTCACAATTGACTACCTATCGGTCTTCAGCCACGCGTCACGGACGTTTACCTGAGCCGGTGTTGGATTTGGAATTTCTACTACTTTGTAGCTGGTATCGTTGCTGCTGCCGACCTCGACTTCAAACATAAGTTCGTTGGCTCCGCGCTTGACGGCGAGCTTGACCGGGTGGCCGACAAGCTCGCTCAGTTTCGCAATCAGAACCTGAGGGTCTCGTCCAATGTCCTGCCCCTCGGCCTTCAATACCTGATCGCCTACGCGGAGGCCCGCTTTGGCGGCCGGCCCGCCGGCGATTAATCTCGTGATCTGGACCCCGTCGTTCCTTCGATCCAGTCCGACTCCGATCGTCGGAGTGCTGCGCGAGGCGGTTTCAGCCTTGTACCCGGCATAGCCGAGAATGGCATCGTAGGGAGGGATCTCGACGCCTGAAACGTATTTACGAAAGAACCCGCGATAGTCTCGCTTAGTCAAGCGATTCAATATCCCAATCAGATCCTCGGTGGTGAAGCCTTTCCCCTTTTGATAGAAGTCTCGATAGAGCGCGCGCATAACGTCGTCCAGGCCCGACGCTCCATTGGTGTCGTGGAGGATCGAGAGGTCGAGCAATGCGCCGAGGTTCTGGCCCTGAGTGTAGTATGAAATCCCGAACGCTACCGGCGTGTCGTAGCCTACCCAGGTAGAAACCGAAGAGTCGGCCGGCGAGATATACGCGCGGGCTTCGTTGTTCTCAACGCCGTTAATCGCCCGTTCAACGCTCTGAAGGAACTGCTGACGAGTGCTCAACCCGGAACGATAAAGCGCGACGCTGCCGTAGTAGTTGGTAAAGCCTTCGGATACCCACAGCAACGGTGTCTCGTTGTCGCGCGAATAATCATACGGCCACATCCCGGCGGGACGAATTCGCTTGACGTTCCAGAGGTGGAAGAACTCGTGCGCTGCGGTCCCGATCATCGAGTCAGGGTTCGGGCTGAAAGCGAACGATACAAACGAGTTTAGATGTTCCAGCGCGCCGCCCGCGTTCGACTCCGGTCGGGCGAAGAAGTAGAAGTACACATATTTCTCATAAGGCAGCCCGCCGAAGATCGAGCTCTGTGTATTGGCAACCTTTGCGAGCATAGTCGTGAAGTGCTCGGCCTTGTCCTTCGCAAGGGCACCGACGGGATTAGTGACCAGATAGTGTGGCTTGCCTTGTACCTGGAACTGGGTGACGTCGAACTTGCCCATCTCAGTCGGCGCATCGACCAACGTATCGTAGTCTGCCGCTGTGAAAGTCATCGGGTCGGAGGTCTCTTTCAATGCGGAAATGAATCTTCCAGTCCTGTGGAAGCTCAAACCGCACGGTGCTGGGGCTTTCCCGGTGCCCCGCCGCTTCGAGGAAGAGCTCGATACCGGTAAAGAAGGCAAAATCACCGGTGATCTTTGCCTGATTCAGGGCGAGCACCGTGGCCTTGTAATCGAACTCCACCTGGATTGAATCGAGGCCTTTCGTTTCGATCCGCCATGTCTGTTTTCGAATCATCTCCGGTTGCAATCGATTGCCTTTCGCATCTGTGACCGTAAAGCGCAGTACGTTTTTGAAGTAGTTCTCGACTGTGTACCAACCCGGAGCCCACGTTGGGAGCGAGAGCTCGATCCGCGGATTCTGTGATGTTTTTCACATCGGTGGTGACGTGAAACAAGCTGGCCTTCGACGTCTGGCGATCGAGACGGTGTAGTCGATGTGAAACGCGCTCGCGTTTTTGTGCGAGATGCGGCGGGCGAAATTAACAGGACGACGATGAAAAGGCTGACACGTGACGAATGTTTTTTGAGCATTCTTTTTCGGGCTCCTGGTTTTGGCGGCTTTGTGCCCGGTGGTTGCCGGTGCTGAGCGCAAGGCAACCTGCGCCTAAGGCGCTGATGTCAAAGGGAAACACGAAACGTGCTTCTGAGGAGATGCAGAGAACTACAATGGTGCAAAGGTCACCCGGCAAACGGCACGCCCGCTCTGCCGGCGTGCTCGCGAATCTTCTCGGTCACATCAACCGCAAGGGCCAGCGCCCGGCGCCCGTCTTCGCCGGTTACCAGAACCGGCGCGCCTTCAACCGCTGCCAGAAACGATTCTATCTCCAGCCGAAGCGGTTCACCTTGTTCTACTGCGAGCAGACGGCTTTCAAATTCGGGTCTGCCGCCAGGCCGTGGCTTAACGCTCACAACCGTGGCTTCCCGCATCGCGTAGTCGATTGAAACGTATTCGCCAGGCTGGAAGAATCTGAGCTTGCGGGCGCGCTCCGCTGAAACCCGGCTCGCGGTTAGGTTTGCGACGCACCCGTTGGCGAACTCGATCCGCGCGTTGGCGATATCGATTCGCGGCGTCAGGATCGGAACGCCGGCGGCGCGCACTTCCGATACATGCGCTGCCGACAAATGAGAGCACTACGTCGATGTCGTGGATCATCAGATCCATCACGACGTCGATATCCAGGCTGCGCGGACTAAACAGGCTGAGCCGGTGTGCCTCGAAAAATAGCGGCTGAGTTAAGATGCGTGCCGCGGCCATCACCGCCGGGTTGAAGCGTTCGAGGTGACCAACCTGCAAAACCGCTCCACCGCGTCTTGCCGCTTGATGATTCGATCGGCTTCGTCGAGCGTGCTGGCGATCGGCTTCTCGACCAATACGGAGATTCCCGCAGCTAGCAGGTCACAGGCGATAGCCGCGTGTGACTCAGTCGGAACCGTTAGGCTCGCGGCATCTACTTTTCCGATAACCTGGTGATAGTCGCTGAAGAAGTCCGTGGCGTAGCTCTCAGCGACCTCCCGCCCCCGCGAGTCGTCGATATCGCAGACGGCTGCAAGGTGTGAGCCCGTAACCTCTGAATAGACTCTCGCGTGTTCCCGACCGAAGGCCCCCGTGCCGATGACGGCAACTCTGATCATTAGAATCCTTGCTCGCTTTCGCCGGCCGAGGCCTGACTTGACCCAATCAGATCAGCTACCTACACTGAGAAATCAAATATGCATCCAACGAAAACACATCGACCGTGACCAGTCTGCGGTCGGCCTTCGACGGCAAAGCAAAGATAATAGTGGAACCTCGACCCCCTGCCAAGCACACGCCCTATGCGATCGTTTTAGTTCTGGCGGCCTCAGCGTTCGGTTTCCTCTACGGGTTAGGGGGGCTTGGGTTTTTAGGGCCTGACGAGCCCCGGTATGCGGAGGTTGCGCGGGAGATGTTTACAAGCGCCGACTATATCTCGACGCGGTTATGCGGGTGTCTGTGGTTTGAAAAGCCCGTTCTGATTTATTGGATGTCGGCGGCGAGCTATCATCTGTTCGGCGTGACTGAGTTTGCAGCCCGGCTGCCAACGGCGGCGACGGCGCTCGCAACGGTAGCCCTCGTCTATTTTGTTCTAAGGCGGCTTGCCACGCGCGGCCTTGCTCTGGCTTCTTCGCTTGTTTTGGCCACGAGCGGCATCTTCATCGCTTATGCGCGAGTAGCAACCCCTGACATGATTCTCACAGGGGCGATCACCGCTTCCTTGCTTTTTGCGTTTCGCTCGACGAGGGCCAGCGGCTGGGTGGCGTCTGGATTTTCGGCGTTATCGTTCCTGTTTATGGGGCTCGCAGTGCTCGCGAAAGGCCTCGTTGGTTTGGTGCTGGTGATTGCGATCTTTGGCATCTATCTGATGCTGGCGGGGCGTCTGCGCTCGGTTCGATGGCAGGACCTGCTGGTTGGGTTTGTGGTGTTTTTTGCCGTCGCGGCGATCTGGTATGGTCCGGTCATTCTGCGTCACGGATGGCCTTTCATCGAAGAGTTTTTCGTCCGGCATCACTTCCAGCGTTTCACATCTAATGAATTCGGCCACCCGCAGCCGGTCTATTTTTTCCTTGTGATTGCGGCCGTCGGCACGGCTCCCTGGAGCTTCTTTCTGATTCCCGCAATCGGACGACTGCGTTCGCTGGTGGAAACCCGAGACTCGTTGCTGGTGTTGGCGTGGATTTGGGCCGTTGTTCCGGTTGTGTTTTTTTCCCTCTCAGAGTCGAAGCTTCCAGGCTACATCCTGCCGAGTTTTCCTGCACTGGCTGTGATCCTCGGCGCTGAGGTCGAGCGGTTTTGTAACGGCGAAGAAGGACGCACGTTAAGAGTTGGTGCCTGGCTGACCGGCCTCGTGCTGTGTGGAATGGGAATCGCTTTTGTGTTTTCGTCCGGAGCGAGACCGCCGTTATTAGCGGCTGGCGGATGATACTCGATGGGTTGCCTTTGGCGGTTGCGGTGGTCTCAGTTGTCGCGCTGGTCGTAAAGAAGAAGCGGGTGTTTGTGGCAGGCGCGGCGGGTGTGGTTGCCACCGTGGTTCTTGGCGCCGTGATCCTCTTGTTTCCGATCTTGCAAGATGAGGTCAGTCTGAAAGCGCTGTCACTCGACGCAGCCGCCGCGTTGAGGCCGGGCGAAAAGATCGGGTTCTATTTGAAGAAGGAGTTCGCTCCGGTTTTTTACGCGGAAGGCCGCGTACTGTGCGAGCCGAGGAGGGGCGGGACATTCTATGCATTGCATCAGAACATGCTCGCCGATGCACTTGAGTCCGAGTCAAGTTTGATTGTGATCACCGATTCGAAATGGCGCGAGGGGTTGGAAGGCGATTCCAGATTTACGACAGAGTTCGTCGCAGCTCGAGGCGAATCCCTGGCGTTGAGAGTAACGCTGAAAAAACTACGGGAGTAATCACAATGGGCGAAAGCGGGAGTTCAGAGTCCAGAGCTCAGCTTTAGCTTGCGCGATTTTCACGGCTGTATCAGCTGAACGGCAGGCTAAAGCCTGGACTCTGAACTTCCGCTCCTTGACCCTTTGTCGTCGAGAATCGCTATTTTGCGCGGGCCGCCTGATTGGGTTTGTCGGGCGCCACCGGTATCGCCTCTTTAAAGAAGGCGACCAGACGTTCATCGTATTCTGAGGACGCTTTGTCATAAAGACGAACGAGCCGCGACTGTGCGACTTCAACGATCTGCTTTTGGTCTTTGGCAGAGTCATACAGATCGCGGGTCATGGCCCCCAGGCTGCCGCTGTTGTTTCCGGTGATGAACAGGAGTTTCCTGCCGGACGCTGTCGCGACCGAATCAACCGCAGGAGCCGAGTCTTCCCGTCTCATCAGATAGAGCTGCATCGCCAGCTCAGTGAGTTGGGTAACCGAACGCGAGTCGACCATTCGATTCGCCATGCTGCTATCGCTTCCGACAATCTTCTTGAGCTGATGATTCATAAAGTGAGAGACATCCGGATAGACGGAATCGACCGCCACTGCTTTTATCATCGGATCCTGGGTTGAGGCGACGAGTGAGATGTAGCCCCCGATGTCGACGCCGTACAATCCAACGCGCCCGTCGAGCAGCGGCTGCCCGCTCTCGTTGGTCCTGTTCTTAAGAAACTTTAGTGCAGAGAGCAGGTCGTCTTTCTCATAGGTGCCGAGACCGGACCATTTGACAGGGCTCTCACCGTGTCCGCGCAGATCGTAGAGCAACACATTGTAACCGGCCTTCCATAAC
>CAVTUR010000030.1:0-189363 GCA_963737945.1 Blastocatellia bacterium
CTTCCCCAGACCTCCCCACTACGTTGGCGCACCCAACCCTGAGATTGCTTTGCATTCTCGATCGCATCCAGCGCGAGAAGCTTCTCGTTTTTCTCGACGAGGAAATTGATCAGTTGAAGTTGATACGCGCTGTAGGTAGAGGCCAACCTCTGCAGCTCGCCTCGCTGTCCGGCTGAATGTATCAGCGTGAGGTAGCGATCGACCCAATCGGTGTAGTTGGTAGTCAGGCTGCCGCTCGCCGCCGCCGCATAGGCCGCGCGCAGCCACTCCAGCTCGCGAGGCTGATCACCGGTCAACCGGTATTCCGTAGCGATCTGATTGTGATAGTCAAACCGGTTCTTGTACGGATCGCGCTTGAACTCGCTCGTCAGCACCTCGGCCGCGTGCCCGTACGCTCCGTGTCGGTCGTAAAAACCAACCAGCGCGCGCAACTCATTGTAGTAAGCGGAGTCTTGCGGCGTGACCGTGGGCGAACTCTTTGGCCGCGCGTCAAACGCGGTATCCTTGAGACGAATCTGTAATTGTTCTTCGACGTCGACAAGACCTGCCGCACGCGCTATTCCCAGATAACGCTTAACCGATTCTGCATCGGAATACAGGGTCAGTTTGGCGGTCGATGCTTGAAGCCCTGATGCAAGCGCCGCCGCCTCCTCCGTTGTCGCGTAGTTGATGACCCCCTTGCCGAAATCGGCTCGCATTGCGCCGTCGATTGCTTCGACGATGGACCTCGCCTTGTAGGACTGAGAATTTTGTGCGATAGCGAAGGCCTGTGCGCGCAAACGTTCGATCTTTTGATAGCCCGCGGCCGCCGGTTCGCTACGCACCAGCACACTAACGTAACCGGTCACGCTTTGAGTGGGAAAGTAGTCGTCTCCCTCGAGCTTCTTTGACAGGTTGGCCAGCACTTGCTCGTAGATTCGGACGGCCTCGCTGTTCAGTCCCCATCCCGCAAGCCGGCCGGCTATTGTCACCTGGGCTTCGACGCTTGCGTTCTTTTTGGCCGCCAACGCCTGCCGAATCGTTTTGACCACCTCGTCGCGCTGACCTTGCTGGGCCTGAATTCGGGCGACCTCGATCAGCCATTCGGGGTCGCGGCCGGCAAGGGTCCAGCCCTCACGCAGCACGGCAATCGCTTCGTCATAGCGCCGCTGTCTGGCAAGCACCGATGCCAGCGTGAAGCGCAGGTCCGTGCGCTGGGGTTCGTTCAACACCGCGATTCGATATTGATCCGCCGCGCCTGCCAGGTTCCCTCGCCGGTCGTAGATTCGGCCAAGCACAACTTGCCAGCGATAGTTCTTGTTCGACTCCCGCGACAACTTCTCGTAGTACCCGACGAGCCGCTCCACCAGGTTGTGTTGCTCGGCGTAGTCGATCGCCGTCGCGAGACGGTCGGCGTCTTCCGGAAAACTATTGATAAGCTCGATGTGCTGGTCGACCGCATCCTGATACTTGCCCAGCGAGTTGAGCGTGCGAATCATTCCGGCGCGGAGACCGGCGACGCGCGCTCTCGTTTCCTCACCCCCCAACCCTGCTTCCCGAGCCTCTTTGAAGGCTTCCTGATAAAGCGTCGCCAGCTCGTCCAGCCTGTTCTCCGCTCCAAGCGTTCGAGCCAGCTCGCCAAAAACCTCCGCGTCCAAATGGTTCTCGCCATAAAACGTTCGCAGCGTCGCCTCCGCATCGGCAAGCTTGTTCGCGTCGATTTGTCTCCGCGCCAGTAGCAGCGCGAAGCTCCGCCGATTGGTTCCAAGCGAGCGAGCCAGGGTGCGCTTGTACAGTTCGAGCGACTTATCCAACAGACCGGCTCGCCAGTAGAACTTCGCAGACTCCTCGACGACTCCGACATTCGTCGGGTAATCGCTTGCCAGCTTGTCGATCAGCGCGATCCCCGCGTCGACTTGTCCGTGACCCTGAAGGAACGATGCGAGCTGCAATCGGTACATCATCGCTTCGTGTTCGTCGCGCGCTACGGAAACCAGTCTTGCGATCACCTGTTGCTCGTCTTCCGGTCGCAGAATCTCCCGGAATAGATCGCGAACCGATTCGAGGAACGACACGTCGCTGGATCGGGAAACCTCAGCGCGAAGTATTGCGAGCGCGTCGGGTTGGTGTTCGCGCTCGGCTTGATACACCGCGTATCCGACCACTAACTGCCAGTCGCTCGGATTGGCCAAATGCTGCGCTTCGTATGCGGCCGCGATCTTTTCGGCGAGACCCGCTCTCCTGGAGAGCTGCGCCAGCCTCTTGGACACTGTATCGCGTCCCTCGCCGGGCTCGTTTAGCGCCTTGACGTACTCGGAGACCGCCGAATCAAAATCACCCTTGCCTTCATAGACCGCCCCAAGCCGGTATGCATAAATCGTTTGATCACCGGTTACGTCACGCAGTTCTTTGAACACGCGAACAGACTGATCAAACTGATAGTAGTCCCAGAATACGGTTGCGACTTCGAGGTAGGTGTTGCGTTCGCCGGGCTCAAGCTGAATCAACTTGTCCCACTGCTCGGCGGCGCGTTTGAAATCGCCGAGCTGAGCATAAACCTCACCCGCTTTTATGCGATAGATGTGATCTGACGGGTAGATATCGGCCATTTGCGCAAACGCGTGTGCCGACTCTTCGTAAAGCTTATCCGACTGCTGACCAAGCGAACGCGTCAAATCGGCGAGCCGGTCCGCGTACTGAGGCTCTCCTGGATAAAGCGCGACCAGTTGGCGATAGGCATCGAGCGCTTCATCGTGATGCGACAGCCATAAGGCGGCGTCTGCCGCGAAGACCGAATAAGAGGATGGGGCGACACTTCTCCCCGGCCCCCCGTCGCTCCGTCGCGTCTTCGCCTGAGCATAGGCGTCACGCAGCTTTCCTTGTTTCGACAGCCACGCAAGATAGGGCTCGCGAATCGACCGGTCCGCGAAATAGTATTCGGTCGAGAGTTTCTCCCACCGCGCGCGATCGTTCTCCTCCAAATATGTCAGCATGCCTCGAACAAAAAAGAGGTTTCTGGAGAAGCGTGCGTGAGCGACGCTATACAAATCGAACGCCAATCGCTCATCCCAATCCAAGGCATCACCACCTGCCGTCGCGCCGTAGCCCGCGAATCGCAGCAGATATTCGGTGATCTCGTCTTCGTCAAAAATCCCAATCAGCTTCTTTGAGTACCCGGTGAGTTCCTTGCCGCGCTTCTGCCGCACGTACCAGCGCCCCAGCCGGTGGTACCAGGTGTTCGAATCAAATTGCCTGATTGCCGAGTCGTAAGCCTTCAACTGCTCATTGATGAGCTGGGCCTGACCCAGCCAGCGCAGAAACCGCTCGTATAGACCTTCCTCTTTGGGATGCTTTTTGATTTCGCCCCAGAACAACGCGACGGTTTCAGTCTTCTTCTCATCGGCAGCAAGCGATGACACGAAACGCTCCAGTACGCTGCTGTAGCTAGGCCCGCGAAACGCTTCGCTCTCGGCCCGGCCGGCGAACATCAGTCACCTCGGAGTCCGTCTCGTTGTCTTCGTTTTGGTCCGCCTCGGCTTTGTCTTCGGTTGGATCGTAGGTGTCGCTATAGGCTTCGATCTTGTACTTGATCTTGTCGATCAGGTTCTCGAAACCCCGGGGTAATTCCGTAGCTCCAGTGTTTTGGCGCGACCGCGATCAGCGGAAGGCCTTTCGGTTGATTGCGGGCCAATCGATCAAGCAGATCGCTCAGCACCGCTCGCTCGTTGGCGCGATCATTGAGTGCAACGTATGAATCGGCAATCCGCAGCGCGACATCGGAGTACCTCGGTGAATCAGGGTAGAGTTTTTGAAACTCGCGCCCGGTTTCGATTGCAAGCTTATGCTCTAAGAGAGCCGCGAACACATTGACCACCCCGAGATACATCTCGGGCAGGTGTTTCGATTCAGCGTACTCCTGTTTGAATGAGGTAAAAATCCGATAGGCGAACGCGCGATTGAAGTAACCGGCGGCGGCTTGCTCTTCGTTAGAAAACTCCTCGGACAGGTTGACGCCCGAAAGCACCAGCGAGAGCACGCCGTTCAAAAACCCGGGATGTTGATCGACCTGCGCAACGTCCCGATAAAAGGATAAGTCACCCCCGGCCACTCGAGTTGGATTCCCCGCGGCGTCGAGCATTACTTTGAAGAGCCGGTAGAGAGCTTCTTCGCGCGAGTCGCTTCCTGGTTGCAAACCGCCAACCAGATAAAACGTGTACAGATACCGGGAGGCTTGATCGTAATGGCCGATCGAGGCAAACAGCTCGGCTACCGTCTCGAGCTCTCGCGCGCTCCACGACGAAGAAGCGACCGCCGAGGGTTGTGAATTCTGGGGCTGAGCAGCCGGCTGCGTCGTTTTCTTGCCGGCACGCCGGTCTTCGAGCTCGCGCAGCGTTTTCGCAGCCTGTTCGTAGCTGCCTTCGTAACAAAAGATGCTGAACAGACGACCTACAGTATCCAGATCGGTCGCACCCGCCCGCACCCGTTCCTGCAACGAGCGCCGAACGATTCGATAGCGGCCGAACCGTCGCAGAAGTTCGTAATAGTCTCCCGCGAGTGCGCGAGGCCAGTTCGGATCAAAGGTTGAAGCGTACACATCTTCAGCGGCCCGGCGGTCCCCGCTTCCTTCCAGAATCTGCGAGCGGGTCTTGAGGAAGTAAGCCAGCTCTGAAGGAAACCGCGGCTGGTAAAGGCCAGCGCCGCCAGGGCTTCCCGGTAGCGCTTCGAGAGCTGCAGCTCCTCGACATAGTCCTTGACGGGTTGAATGTTCGAAGGGTCAGCGGCTACAAGCTCGGCGAAGAAATCGGCAGGCTTGAACTCTTTGAGAGACCGGGTTCGAACCAATTCCGCAGCGCGTTTGTAGATCGGCGCCCGTTCAGGGGCGGGCCGTGCTTTTGCCAACTCCAGAAGCGTTTTCACTTCATCGGCGAATCTCGCGCGATGATGATAGAAGTCCGCCAGCCTTCGAAGCGCGTCCGCCGATCGGTTTCTGAGGTCTGCATACTCATTGATCTCGGTTCTGGCTTTATCAAACTGCTCGAGCCTCTCCGCGAGTCTCGAGGCGTACAGATGCAGCCTGGGGTCTTTCGGATATTTCCCGAGCAACGCGCCGACTCGTTCGAACGCCACAGCGTACGGCCGAGCGACCGAGGCTTGCGTTCCAAAGAACTCTTCGTTGGTGTAAAGCGCCTCGTCTACGAGGTTCTGCGGCGCGCGGTTGGGATCAGCGGGTCTAACAGGGCCAGCCGGAGCTGAGGCCTGACGCGGCTTTCTTCGCGTCTGTCCTTTACGAACAGGTGCCTTTCCCCTTCGGGTTGTGCGCTGAGCCACAAAGGTAGCAAGCGTTATTGACCCGATCGAAAGCGAAACGATGATTGCCAGGTAGATCTTCTTGGCCATATCAGGCGCTCACGGCTTTAGCCTCAATAGTAAACAATGGTCCGGTAGGTAACCGCCGCGGGCTCACTGACCGGCTTCCCGTCGTTGGTGCCTAGCGTTGACGTAGTTCTCTTTATCCAATTGCCGGTTGAATCGAGCTCGTAAACGTAGCCCTGCTTGCCGACAAGACCATCCTTAGGATCGTACTCGGCTTCTTCGGTTGGGTGGGTGTTCTCGCCGTACGAATAGGTTCTTCTGGCGAATAATCCCTGTCTGTTATATAGCCGCTTCTCTGTGCGTAAGCCCTTTGCGTCGTAAACAGACACGGTCCTGGCCACGAGTCCCCCGTCGGCTGTTTGTTCTTCCTCGAGCCTGTTCCCGCTGTCGTCGTACTTGAATTCCGTTTTGACGCGCGATGAACTGATCGAGTCTCGGATCAACTCGAGTCGATTTCCCGATGCGTCATAACTGTAGAAATAATCCACGCGCTGCCCGCCGCCAAAGTGAATTGCTTTTACAAGCATGCCGTTCTCGCCGTAGTTTTGGGTTTCGATCTGGACGCGCTTGCCTTCGACCGGCTTGCCGGACTTGTTTGAGAACCGGGCCTCTTCAACCTTTACGGTTTTCACCTTACCCAGCAGGCCGGCTTGCTCGAGATCCGACTTTCTTTGTTGAGCGCGAGAGGGCACGACCAGTGCAACCGCGATCATCAACGGTATGATTGTTTTTCTCATTAGCTCCCCTGAGAGACTCGGTGGTTACAACTGTCATTCTGCTGCCACGAGGCCAGATGCCTATTGCAGGATCGGACGACCGCGGCGCCACGGATAGTATTGTGAGAATTCGCCGCAGCAGTCCACGTTGATGTCCTTAGGTGAATCGTTCATACTCAGCCTACAACAGCGGCCACGAGATGGCGCGGCCCGCTTTCTCCCAAATCCCACCAACTCAGTTGGTGGATCGTTCATACTCAGCCTACAACAGCGACCACGAGATGGCGCGGCCCGCTTTCTCCCAAATCCCACCAACGCAGTTGGTGGATCGTTCATACTCAGCCTACAGCAGCGCCCACGAGATGGCGCGGCCCGCTTTCTCCCAAATCCCACCAACGCAGTTGGTGGATCGTTCATACTCAGCCTACAGCAGCGCCCACGAGATGGCGCGGCCCGCTTTCTCCAAATCCCACCAACGCAGTTGGTGGATCGTTCATACTCAGCCTACAGACCGCAAACCTACAAACGAGACCGGTCGCTTGTCCCAACTCCAGGCCACCAACTGCGTTGGTGGATTCCAAACACCCGTGCCGCCCTCGCTGTAGGCTGAGTATCAACAATCCACCAACTGCGTTGGTGGGATTTTGGGATCCCCAACCGCCCGTCCCGCGTAGGCTGAGTTCGAGCCATCCACCAACTGCGTTGAGACTAAATTTGAATACCCGTGTGATCAATTCTTCCGCCAGCTTCATAGCCGTTCCATACCATCCAAAAACAAGCCGAGTCGTTCAGTCGCCAATCACTTCAACCACCAACTCCACCGCGCTCGCATTGTGCGCAAAGTCTTCAGCGGTCACCTGAATCGTGTAACTCCCCGACGGCAATCCCGCCGATATCCTCAAGTGTCCGATGTTAGCCTTCGCTTTTGCGTCCCATACCACCGGCGCCGGGAGCGATCCAAGCATCCGCGCAGCGATCACCCGAGTATCGCTGTCCGCCCGGACTGTGATCACCAGGTCTTCACCAGCGTGCGCGACGGTCTGATTCAACGTCGCCTGTAGCTTCGGCGGGCGGCTGTCTATCACAAAGCTCTTCTCTTCCTGATAGGCACGGCCTTGCCGGTCCACCAGTACCAGCCGGCAGTGATAAACCCCATCGGACATCCCGCTCGGTGCGAGGAAGCGAGTCTCCCACACATCGTCGCTCTTGATATAAGTCATTCGCTTGGTCAAACCGAACGGGAAGACGGCGGTGACTTCGGTGATCGACTCATCGGCACGAACTCTCAGCACCGGGTCGCCGGGCCGGATCACTCGGGGCCGCAGCAGCGAGCGCGGCGCCGCAAGAAACGAAGTATACGGAGTTACGAACTTGTATTTCTTTGAGAGCGCTATGATCTCGTCGATCGCCTCCTTGGTTTCTCCGTTTAGCGCAATGAGCCGAAGGAGAGCGTCAACTCGGGCTCGCGCCCACATTCGAGGGACGTGAGGATGCGCATCATCGCGTTCGGGCAACTCGACTTGTTTTGACAGGCGAACGGATTTGCCGCCTTCATTCCCAATCAACGTCAGCGACGCCGAGCCGGGCCGTTTGTAGCGACCCACGAACGACAGTCTAGCGCCGTCATACGCAGTCGCGTCGTAATCCGGATAGACTTGATAGAAGTTCGCGGCGTCCGCGTTTTGAAGCTTCAATGAATCGATCGGATCGCGGCCGACTTTGCTGACGAATGCTTTCAGCTTGAACGAGAGATCGTCAGTCTCGCGAGTCCAATCAAAGTACCCGCGGGACGCCCGAGCAAGCTCACCGAGCAATCGAATGTTTGTGTCCGAGCCAATACCGAAGACATACAGTCTCGCCTTCGGACCTGAGTCGTTGGCTTTTTGAAATCGATCGACGATTGCCTTGGTCCGCGTGGTCGCAAGTGTCGAGTTTCCGTCGGTGATCATTACGATCGATCGCTCTTTCCTCGACGGCATCGACTTCGCCAGGCTCGCTGCCCGATCGAGCGCCGCGCCGGTGTCCGTTCCGCCCGACAAATAGCTGGCCTTTATAAAAGCGAGCGCACGTTCGACTTGATCCGGCCGCCCGTCCACCGGGTTGTTGCTGAAGACTGCGACATCGTCGTTAAACAGCATCAGGTTGAACGAATCCTGGGGCGTGAGCGACCGCAGCAAGCCTTCGGCCGCCTCATAGGCCCGGTCGAGTTTCTCAAACTGCATGGACAACGACGTATCGAGCATCAACAAAATCGAGCGAGGCGGCGGCGGAGAAGTATCCCCAGGAGTTCGGCCGGCTTCGTTAAACACCGCTCCGGCTTCGAAGTATCCATCAGGCTCGCGCTCTGCCAGTCGAGGATCGCGAAGCTCATCAGCGGTGATGCGCTCGGGCGCTCGATAGGCCAGGAAGTCAAACGACGTGCCTTTGACATTGAGTCCGTAGCTGAATGCGAAGTCTTCGGTCAGAGAAACATCGTTGCCCGCAAACGTAGCCGATTTGTACTGGGCGGAGTTTTCTATAAAGCTCAACCCGTAGGCTTTGCTCTTAACCGCAAGGTCAGTCATCGCCGCCCGCGAAGTTATTTGCAATCTGATCTCGAGATGGCCAACCGACTGCGTGCCGTACTCGCTCGGCTTGAACGGAAACGAAAAGTAGGATTCGAGATTGTCGACTGACAGCAACTCGGTGTACTCAAGCTCGAGCCGCTTGGTGCCGTAAGCGGGAATCGGCGCTACCTGCACGGTGAATGCCGTGTTAGCGGTGTCCTCGCCCTCTTGCTTCAACAACCCCGGATCGATCGATTGCAATGCCAGGTCTTTATAGATCTCCTCGGCGCGGCGATGTTCGAGGATGACGCCCGGGATTCGCACGTCCCCATCCCACACCGCAAAGTCTGAGATCGACGCGGTTGTAGGGATCAGGAAAACATAGCGGCCTTCCTGGATTCGATCGGTGCGATTACCGAAGATTTGAGTCACTCGAACGCGAGCATACTGATTGTCGATCAGAACGTTTACGGTCATCTCGTCGAGCGAGAGGACGGCGGGATCGGGCTTCTCGGTGCTTGACGGGATCAGTACTCCCGATTGCGCGCGAGCGGCAACTGGGAGCAGAAGAAGGACCCCTAGCACTATGGCTCGAGCCACGACAATCTGAATTCTTGAACGAGTCTCTTTCATGATCTCGATCATGGCTCACCCACCACTCTCTTCTCAATTCGCATCAGACCATTCAATGTCCCCACATAGACAACCCGATCGTCGCTCGTTATTGCAGTCACGCTCTGCGACGCCAGACCGGCGCTGATGCGAGTCCATCTTCGGGACTGCGTATTATAGACCAAAAGTCCCCGGTCGCTAGTCCCCACGTACAATCGCTCGCCGTCATAGTGCATCGCGTTCTGATTCACCTCAAACTTTCCAAGCTCATCCGCGAAGTTGACCCACTCACCTGTCGGCAACAGCGCGTCTACCCCGCCTCCGTTTGTTCCGACATAGACAGTGCCGTCGGCTTCCGCGAGCGCGGTGACCCAGTCGTGCGACAGGTGCGAATTCGAGGTCTTGTATGTGCGCACGACTCGCAGGCCTTCGAGCTCAGCTAACCCGGCAAGACTGCCGACAAACAATCGAGTTCCCATCGAGGTGGCCGTGTACAGATGATTGCTGGCGAGCCCGTGAAACGCCGTTATCGATCGGGCTCTCCCTCCAATCACCTCGGTCAATCCGCCTGCCGTCGCCAGCACCATCGCTCGTCCTGGCACGCTTGCGGCAATCGGCGAGCCTCCAGTCGAAGCCAACAACGGTGATTCAATATCCGCAAGTGAGACATGCGCTACCGAGTCGTTTATCAGGCCGCCTTGCTCGCGGGTCATCAGACTTTGCTTCAGATCGTTGCTGAACATCACCAGACCGCGGGATGTCCCGGCCAGCATTCTATCGGCGCTTCGGTCAAAAGCAAGGCAATTGATCTCGCGCACGCGATCGTCTTCGATGTGTGAGAGCCGTTCGCTGGTGTCGGGCGCGGTCAAGTCAATACCACGATCAAAGTAACCAACCCACAACCTGCCTGCGCCGTCGATGGCAAGCGTGGTTATGTGACCGGCAGTCAGCACGCGGTCTCCGACCAGTGTTCCGGCGACCGATTCAAATGCGAATCGTGTGCTTCCCTCTTCGCGGGAGAAAGCGCCCTCCCGGGTTAGCGCCCAGAGATGTCCGTCATTGACACATACGGTGGCGGGCGCCGCGGCGGGAAGACCCACAACATCTGACCGATTTGTGCGGTTCCCGGTAGCGATGGCATTCGGCCGGGCGACGGCCGGGCTCAAATCAATAATCCCTCCACTGAACAGCCCCGCCCACAATCGGCCCTCGCTCACCGCGATAGACGTGACATTGGGACGATTCGATATAGACTTGATCTCGTTCGCGTCATTGAGTCCAATCACTCCGAAGTCAGTGGCCACCGCAACCTCGCCATCATTCTTGAAAGTCGCGGGCAGCCCACTGATCGCCGTCACGTGTGGTGAAGGCAGTCCCTCATTCGTACCGACGCGTTCGATATGCGCCTCGCGCCAAATGTAAAGCCCGCTGTCCTGAGTTCCGATATACAGCCGGGACGAAAAAGGCAACAACGCGGTCACTCGGCTGAAATCGGCTCCGGTGGCCGAATTGAACCGGCGCGAGAATCGCTGGCCATCATATTCAAACAGCCCGCCGTCAAGCGTTCCTATGAGGAGTTCACTCTCGGTCGACACGAGCACGCTGACCTGAGCAGCCTTTGGTTTAGTGAATCGGTAGCCCGTAAAGGACTGCCCGTCAAAAGCTACAAGCCCGGCGCCGGCGGTGCCCGCAAACAGCCGCTCGCGAAAAACCGACAGAGCGGTCAGGTCGTTCTCGGGCAAGCCGTCGAGCGTCGTATATCGCCGTTTGACGTTCCCGCCTTCATCGAGCGCTATCAACCCGCCCGAGGTCGCCAGGTATCGGACACCCGCGAAGGTTTGAACCGCCCTCACATCGGCTGAGTTCAGGTACAACGTCAATCCGTCGGTCGAGGGCGCGCGCAGCAAGTGATCCTCGACATCGACGCGAGTCACCTCTGACTGGCGTTCGAGTTCACCGGCAATGCTCCGGTTGACCCGGACAACATAAATAATGATGACCGCGATCAGCAGCGCCGAACACAAGGCAACCAGGAGCAACGCTCGACCGCGCGTAAGTTTTGTATTGTTAATGAGTGTGCGCATCCGAAACTATCTGCCGGATCCTGGGAGCGCAGGGATCCCGCCTGTTTCCCTTCCCGGCGTCAGGCTGAGTTAGATGCTGAAAATCGGAACGCAGATGAACAATTGAAAAAAAGATTGCTGCCGCTTACGCTGCGCGTCCCTTTCGCCTTTATTTGAGTTCATCGGTGGATTGACAATGAAGCAGCGTAAAAATATAGTCAAGCAGGTAAAAAAAGAACTATGTGCCGTTCCGACCTGTGCCCTCGACTTAACGTTTGGCGATAGTGCCCGAGAAACTGATTCAGGAAACCAGATCGTGAACCTCCCGAACGCGCTAACGCTCTCGCGAATTTTCGTTGTGCCGCTGCTGGTAGTCGTCCTGTTGACGAAGTTCCCGAGCGAGTGGCTGGGTATACCTCAACAGTTAATCGGGCTGTCGTTATTTATCGGCGCCTCGATCACCGACTGGGCTGACGGCTACATCGCCAGGAAGCGCGGCCAGGTCTCAACCCTGGGTATTCTGTTGGACCCAATTGCCGACAAGTTGCTCATCTCCGCGGCGCTGGTATCGCTGGTCGAGAATCGGCTCGCTCCGGCGTGGGCTATCGTGATCATCATCGGTCGCGAGTTCGCGGTGAGCGGGTTGCGCTCGATCGCCGCCGCCGAAGGGTTCACCATCAGCGCATCGAAGAAAGCCAAGTTCAAGATGCTGACCCAGGTGATCTCGGTGACGCTGTTGATCCTTGGAAGCGTGCCCGGCGGACCGTCTGGGCTTCAGCCGCCGCGCGGTGTCAACTCCGAAGTTCCGTTCGCCTCGTTTGAGGAGTCGGGCCGCACGATTGTGACCATTGCCGCCAACGGCGCAATGTCGCTCAACGAGTTCCGGGTGCTTTGCTACGGAGCCGGGCGCGCGATGTTATGGATCGTGGTGGTCTTTGCGCTCTGGTCGATGTACGACTACTTCACGAAGTTTTACGGAAAGGTGCGCGACCGGATCGAGGTCCGCGAACGCCGACGGAGTCGCATCCTCAGGCGCCGGCGAAGAAAAGCCGCGACCGCGGTGCTGGGCCCAACCCGGGGCGAGAGCGTCAAGGGATGATGAGCGAAAGTCGTTAGTACAAACGAGCAACAAAGCCCCGTTCTTCGTGATTTGTCATTTTCCATTTTCCATTTTCCATTTTCTATTTCTCAGGTTCGAACGCGAGACGATTGTGAGATTTCCCTTCGGCGACCTCAGTCTCATTGAAACCATTTTTTTGGCAGGGTGGTGCAGTGACGACCCACTGCTCGGATAAAGACTACAAGACATGCGTAAATTGATAGTGATCACGCTGATTCTTGTTGTTGCTGCAGCAGGGGGCCTTTGGGTGTTAATTTCCGGGTGGCCTCCCATCGTTATTCGCGACCGCCAGTACCGTGAGCTAGTTGCGGCCTATCATCATGCCCAGCACAGAGATCACCTCTCACGGGGCGACGAAAACGCCGGATGGGATTTTCAGGTCGAACTGGCTGAGAAGCAAACAAGCGTGCAGGTAAAGGCATTTCCACACCTAAATGCTAGGATCAAATACGACGACGAGAGTGCTGAGCGCGCCCTCTACAAGTACGTTGATTACACTAACACTCAGGAACTCAGAACGGCCGGGAACATTCTATATGTTTCATGGAGCGAAACCATGCTTGGCACCAAGCATTTTCTACTCGCGTACGACTTGCCTGGTCGTCGTGAGATTTTTAAGCGTCGCGTCGACCCGGGTGATATGGCTCAGTCGCAGTGAAGTTTTCAGCGGTAGCACTGCCTAACTCCCGCGTGCAGAAGACGGGCGAGCCCAGAAACAGAGCAAAAAGACGAAGACAGAAATTCGAGGAGTAAAGACATGAAAGCAAAACAACGTGAAGAACTAATCACAGCATTGAAAGCCCGTTTTGAGAAAAACATGAACCGCCATAAAGGTCTTGAATGGGCTAAAGTACAAGCAAAGCTGCAAGCTAATACCGAAAAACTGTGGTCACTCAATGAAATGGAGAGAACCGGTGGTGAACCGGATGTTGTTGGTTATGATAAAAAGGCCGGCGAATACATTTTTTATGATTGTTCAGCGGAAACTCCACAAGGCCGCAGAAATGTTTGTTATGACCGTGAAGCGCTGGAATCAAGAAAAGAATTCAAACCAAAAGATACCGCTGCGGATATGGCAGCCGCAATGGGAATCGAAATCTTAACGGAAGAACAATATCGAGAATTGCAGAGACTTGGAAATTTCGATACGAAAACGTCGAGCTGGTTGAACACACCTTCTGAAATTAGAAAACGCGGCGGCGCCATCTTTGGCGATCGTCGCTACGACCATGTCTTCGTCTATCACAACGGTGCGCAATCTTACTATGCCGGCAGGGGGTTCCGTGGCTCGATAAGAGTCTAATGGTTTTCATAGACAGCTGATCCTGGTTGAGACGGATCAAGTGAAAGGGCGGTTCTTGCCAGCCAAGCTGTCACTCCCCACCACTCCCGATCAATGCCGCGATCAGGCTGAAATTGCCAACCGCCGAATGAGTCTGGGTGTAGACTCCGGAGTCGCGAAACTCGGTAAAGCTAATCGATCGCGGCAAACGATCCAGCGCTTTCCGCGCCGCCTCTTGATCCAACAACGCCGGAGAGCCGTCGGTGACACGAGTCAACTTCGAGACTGCGAGCAAGAGCTTCCCCGCATCTTCGACTCGCTCCCGATAGTGGACTATCGAAGCGTTCGCCGGACGCAGCAACAGCGCCTGTTTTAGCCGCTGATTTCCGCCTTGTCCTTCATCGCTGGCCCCCGTCTCGATCACTTTGAAAATTTGATCGCGAGTGCCGAGGACCAGATAGCTCCCGACGAACGCGGCGGCGCGCCGCTCGTCAGCCGGCGAAATAAGTATCTCGGTTCCGTTGTGTTGTTCGTTCGCGGGCGACCCCGCGTTGCGCTTCAAGTACCTGTCGACTATCGGCGCAACCCGGGACTTGTCATTTACCCGGATGAGCATCGCCCTCGGTTGATCGTCGCCCAGGTTCACCAATGCGATCTCGCTTCTGATCGCGTCGCCTACCGAATCCGCGGGATCGAGCCCGTACTGCTTTTTGAGATTGATCACAAACTCTCGAAGAGCAACTCCGGCCACAAGGTCCACAGCCGGCGAGAGCTGTTTGAAGACTCGTTCCGGCAGCTCAGCCGGGTTCTCAACGGAAAGCAAAGTAAGACTCTCGATGTCTCGCGGGATAATCGCCAGCGAACCGAACTCGGATGCCGAAGCCGCCTTTAGTGTCTGGGTCAACGCTTCAGCGATCTCGGGGCGCAAGACGGTCAGGTACTTCTCGGTCACCCCGCCCGCTTCGAACTGAGATGAGTAGAGCAACCCGGCGCCGGCCTGCTTCGACAGGTGTTCGAGAAGATCCGCAAACACACTGACGCTTTCGGGCTCGGCGGTCCGGCCGGCGATCAACAGCGGCCACAAATCGACGAGCTTATCGATCCCGGCTGCCGTCACGTAAGCAAAGACCGACGGATCGCTTCCTACTTCGCTGCGTTTGAGCTTTAGCGTCGTGTCTTCGGCAAGAGTCCCCCGGCGGCCGGCTATGGCATCGAGACATTGTTTGATCGCGTCGTTTTGATTAGCGATCAGAACCACGCTGCCCGCGGATGACGCTATCAACTGGTGAGCAGGTCCGGGTCCCTCAAAAACCCGCAATCGGGAACCTCGATAGTCGTCCGAGTGTTCAACGACCCCTTCTCCGTAGATTCTCTGAGCGATGATCGACGCACGCTCACGCACAAGCCGCGCGGCTGTTTCGGGTGTCGTGTGGGTTTCGATTATCAGAGCAAACGCGGGTTTCAGATGAAGGTATGGGCCCTCGCCGGTTTCCCCTGTATCGGACTCGATGCCGGTAACCGCTATCGCATACTGCGCGCGACCGGCGACCACCGCTTCGTCGGGGCCAAGGCCCGAGCGGCCGATGAGATCGGTGACAAATCCAACCTGTTGGAGCTGACTCGATAGGCCGAGTACCGGAGCGAGTTCGCGCCAGGCCGTGGTACTTGTTAGACCGTCGACAATATCTGTGAGGCTGTCGATCTCGGCATAGGCCAGCGCTTCGGACGGGACGTAGCGCTCCATCGGGACGCGCGGCGCGCGGCGCAGGACAAAGAAACCGGCCACAACGAGACCAACAATGAGCAGCGAGGAACCGATAATGATGTTCTTTCGAGTTAGCGCGCGACGAAGCGTCATATTGCTGAATGTAGCATGGCGAGCGGTCAATGGTCAGTCTAAGCGTGTCAAGGTCCGGAGAATGGGTGTGGTGTGATCAAGAGTGAATTCGAGATACCAGAAAATATCAAATCGTAAATATTTAGGCTCCCGACCAGCCTGTCTCCTGTGTATACTGTCAAAGACGCCCTCACGACCCAATTGCCCCGGAAGCGAGAAGCACTTGATCCAGGACGTAATCACCTGTCCGCGTTGTGGGCGGCCGACTGCTGCCGCTCGCGGCGACTGTATCTACTGCGGCGAGCAACTGCCTTTCTCCACCATCCAGTCCGTGCCGCTTCAACGCAACATCGATACAGCCGAGCACGCGTTCAATACCGTCCTCGAACCTTCTCCGGCGCGGATCAATGAGAGCGTTGTTACAGCGCTTGCGTCAGCGCTGCAGATCGAGGTAAGTGAAGCCGTGGCGCTGATCGACACAGGCAAACCCGTTCCGCTCGCTCGTAGCCAGACTCGCGCGGAAGCCGAGATGATCACCGCGCTGGTTCGCACCTGCGGATTGAGGGCCGCCATCATTCCCGACGAAGAGATGAGGATTGGCCAGGAGCTTATTCGCGGACGTCGCATGTTGGTCAGTGATGACCAGATTCGGGTTTTCCACTCCGGCGGCGAAGTGAGTCTCAGCAAAGCCGACATCAGGCTCCTGGTGGTGGGCGAGCTGCGGAACGTACGGGTGGACTACACTGAAGGCATTGGTGGAGGGCGCGGCCAGTCGGGAAACGTACTTGAATCATCCGAGTTTCGTTCTGAGGAAACCCTGCTTGACGTGTACACGGCCAGTCTCGATCACAGCGTCCGAATCAAGTCCGATGCGTTCGACTACTCGGGATTGGTCTCGCCGCTGTCTTTCAGATCCGAGGCGAACTTCCGCGCGGCGCTGGCGACGCTGCGCGCCGCCGTGCCCCACGCCACCGTCGACGGGGATTTCGCCGGACTGAGGAAGCTGCTCGGCCGGGCGTGGCCGGAGCGTAGTCGCAATGAATCTCGTGGCATCAGGCGAACCCTTGCATTTCGGGCAGTGGCGCAGGCCAGCGTCTTGAGCAACAATCGAGATCAGTTCGACCGATATTCGAGGCTGATGTTTCGAACTTCGATTTGGAAACAGTCAGGGATGACTCCCGAGACTCAAGGCTGACTTATGAAACGCCGGCTGTCGATCAAATACGCAAGACCGGCGTGTTCTGATTCCTTTAGCTTATTCGCACAACGATCACCGAAGTATTGTCTTCGCCGCCGGCAGCGTTGGCGGCAACCACCAGTTCCTTAGCGGCTGCGGTCGGGTCGGGGTTCACCAGAAGGATGTCGCGAATCTGATCGTCGCCAAGCATTCCATTCAGCCCGTCGCTGCACAACATCAGCATGTCACCGCTGGTCAGCTTCTTTCGGATGATGTCTATCTCGATCTGTTCGTCGGCGCCGATCGAGCGATAGATCACATTGCGGTACGGATGACTGCGCGCTTCAAAGCGAGAGAGATTACCGGTGTTGACCATCTTCTGAACCAGCGAGTGATCTTCAGTCACTTGCACGAGAGCGTCGCCCGACAGCAAATAGCACCGGCTGTCTCCGACGTGAGCGATCGTCAGCACTTCGCCAACCATCATCGCTACCGTTACGGTCGCACCCAACCCTCGCTCCTGCGGATTCGCCGCCGCGTACGCCATCACTTCACGGTTCGCCGCGACCACAGACTGCTTCAACATCTCAGTTGTCGCCATCTCGTGGCCGTTGGCCACCGCAAGACGCAACCCTCCGGTTTGAGTAGGTGCGGCGATCTTCTCATCGCGCGTCGACTTCAACGACGCCGAAATCAACTTTTCAGTCATCCATTCTGCTACCGCGCGCACCGTGACCCGCGACGCCACTTCTCCCGCGGCCTCGCCACCCATTCCATCCGATACGATATAGAGCCCGATCTGCGTCTGGACCGATTCGTAATATTGAGTCAGGTTTAACGCGAGCACGCTGTCCTCATTCAACTCGCGAACCAGGCCAACGTCAGTAAAGTGACCGGATTGAAGAACCACAGGCAGGTTCAACTCCGTCAGCGCCTGGCGCAACTCAGCTATGCTCTGAAACCGCTCGCTGGGATTCTCTGCGAGCGCGCGCGAAAGAAGCCGCTCAAAGTTCGGAAAGACAGTGGCGACCGGATAGAGCCCCAAGCCTTCACTGGCGCTTACGCTTTCGCCGGTTAGCAGGAACTGCAACATTGCACCGATCGAATAGACGTCTGATCTGACATCGTATACCGCATCGGATGAGAACAACTCCGGCGCGGTAAAGCCTCGACTTGGATAGATGGGCGCATCCGGGACGAGGGTACCAGCCTGCCGCGCGCGGTCAAAGCCGATCAGCCGCACTTGCCTGCCCTGATCCAGCACTATGCCGTAGGGCTCAAATCCGTTATAAACCCATCCGTGCCGGTGGAACTGCTCGGCCAGCGCGCAGAGTTGCACGCCAATCGCTCGTGCCTCCTTTTCGTCGGTCTGATCAAAGTGAGCGACAGCCTGGCCACTAATATGCTCGAGAACAATATAGATGTCCTTACCCTCGATCGAGTGCTCGATTGGCTTGAACAAACCAAACCGCTCAAAGCCAGCGGCAGCATCTTCGAGCGAACCCGAAACCTTGCCTTCCATTCCGCTGGCCACCGTGACCGGTGATACGCCCGCAAACGGGTCGCTAGAGCTCAGCCGTTGCTCGATTATTGTGTAGCGCAACGAAGACGAGTCTTGAACGACGGCCTCATATGCGTTATAGGTTGGAGCGGTCCACTGCAGCGACTGCACGATGAACCGACCAGCGATAGTCCTGCCCACGTCGCACGCGCCGGGGGGGGCCGGCGGCTGTAGCAACGCAGAGTCCAGCTTCGAGCCGCAAGTCTGGCAAAAGGTGGAGTCCGTTTCGCTGTCAGTCGCACCGCAGTTGGGGCAGATATCGTCCAATTGTTTGGGTTCGTCTTCCATGTGAACGGTTTAGGATAACACACGCTACCTCGAGTTTGAATCCGCAAACTCGGTTTGTAGTTTTTGGTTCCCTGGTTCTGGTTTGAAGCTTGTACTCGAGACGGCCCTCCCGATCAAATCCCCCAGCCGGGCCGATCATATGAAACGTATTTCTTTGACATCGTTTCTCCTCACTGGCTATCATCTGATTTAAGCCCTCGATGTTAATAACGCGCGCGCCGGAGTCGTTTCGATAATGTGAAGCAACGCAGCCGAAAATCGACCGGAAAGGTGGGACCAACCAGCGAACCCCAGCCGGAATATCCGGGCGGCGAGCCACCGAGATTTATTGAACCTGAAGAAGGACATGGGCGTAAGAAGAGTCGGTTGCCAGTTCGCTTATATCATTCGGAGGACAATCCTTATCCATGCAGTTAAGAACTAGTCGAAGGAAAAAGACTGTAATAATAGCGGCGGCGGTTGTCGGACTGATCGCGATCGTCATCCTTTCAAAGGCCGTCCAGAAAAAAGAGGGCGAACCCGTCCAGGTTGGAAAGGTCGAGCGGAAATCAAGACTCGAGTCCAAGGTGACCGCATCGGGCGACATCCGTCCAGTGCACCTTTACAACTTGACCGCGGAAGTTCCGGGCCGCGTCGAACAGATATTTGTCAGCGAGGGAGATCCGGTTAAGAAGGGTCAGCCGCTGGTTCGTGTAGACCCGACTCAGTCGAGTTTTTCGGTGACCGCGGCCGAGGCTTCAGTTCGGGTGACACAAGCCGACGTGGCTAACCAACAGGTCGCGGTGCAGCAAGCCGAGAATAATGTGCATCAGACAAAGGCCAACCTGGCAGGCGCTGAAGCCGATCTCGAGCGTACCAAGGCAGATCTCACTTTCGCCGAAAGCGAGTACAATCGCTATCAGCAGCTCGTTGAGAGCGGCGTGGCCACCAAGTCTCAATTCGACTCCACCAAGTCACGCTACGATCAGGCGCGAGCGGTGGTGGCGGCTCAGCAGTCTCGCATAAACCAGCTAAAGGTGCTGGTGCATGACTCGGAGCTCGGTGTGGAGCGCTCGAAGGCCAATCTTCACTCAAGCGAGGAGCGTGTCAAGCAGGGTCAGGCGGATCTGGCTCGCCAATCCGATCAACTTAAGAAGTCCACAAGGTACTCCCCAATTGACGGCGTTGTCTCGAGCTTGCCAGTAAAGGTGGGAGAATACGCCCTGGCCAGTTTCTCGACCACTCCGCTGCTGACCGTCGCCGATATGTCTCAGATCAATACCGAGGTCAAAGTCGACGAAACCGATATTGCCGACGTGCAGGTTGGTCAGAAGGCGAAAGTGAAGGTAGATGCGCTGGGTGACTTCGAGATTGATGGTGAAGTCATCGAGAAGGGTGCTTCGGCGATTACGCGATCGGGGCAGACAATCGCGCAGTCGGCAAATACTCAAGAAGCCAAAGACTTCATCGTCAAGATCAAGCTCAACCCGACTCCTGAAGTGCGTGATAAACTGAGACCGGGAATGTCGTCGACCGCGGTCATTACGACTGCTACTGTTTCGGAGGTGCTGACCGCGCCGCTCCAGGCGATCGTTCCACGCGAAGCGCCCAAGGACCAGCAGCCCGCGGAACAACCGGGAAGCGGTTCACAGAAAAAGAAGGAAGTAGAAGGCGTGTTCGTGTTCACCAAGGAAGGGCGGGGCCACTTCACTCCAATCACTACGGGAATCAAAGGTGATCAGGAGATCGAGATCAAGAGTGGGCTGAACGAGGGCGACGAAATAGTAATCGGTCCTTACAAGACACTCCGCTCTCTCAAAGATGGCGATCAAGTCAAGCGGGAAGCGGCTCCGGAAAAGACTGAGACAAAGAGCTAATAGGGGTGGATGGGGGACCATTCAGAGACAAACAAGGGTAACGATATGATGATCGAAGAAGCTGTGTTCGATAAGGACTTGGCCTATCTGGGCGCGGTTGCGGTAGGAAGCGACAGCGTCATACGGACCGCGGATCTGTGGAAGACCTATCAGATGGGGGCCGAAGAAGTCCACGCCCTGCGGGGCGTCTCGTTCGATGTACAGCGAGGCGAATACCTGGCGATTATGGGCCCGTCAGGATCCGGGAAATCCACCCTGATGAATCTGATCGGATGTTTGGACACCCCGACGTCGGGGCAGTACTTTCTCAACACCAAGCTGGTGTCAGACATGGATGACGACGAGCTTGCTCACATCAGGAATAAAGAGATCGGGTTCGTCTTCCAGACGTTCAACCTCCTTCCCCGCGCGACCGCTCTGCACAATGTCGAGCTGCCATTGATCTACAACGGTACGCCGCGCGGTCAAAGAATCGAAATGGCAAAACGCGCTCTTGAGCGCGTTGACCTTGCCGACAGAATGAATCACAAACCCAACGAGCTTTCGGGAGGCCAACGACAAAGGGTGGCCATCGCTCGCGCTCTTGTAAACAATCCTTCGATCATCCTGGCCGACGAGCCGACCGGAAACCTCGATTCTCAAACATCGGGCGAGATCATGAATTTCTTCGATGAGCTTCACCAGCAGGGCAACACCATCATCCTTGTGACTCACGAACACGACATCGCCGAGCACGCTCACCGCGTGTTGCATATTCTCGACGGCCGGATCAATCGCGACGAGCGAAGATAACTCGCCGAGCGCGAACCAATCAGAACACGGCAGCTAGCGACGGGACGAATTCCCGGCCCTGGCTGCCCTCGTTTTTTCGCACCCCCATTCGTATCGATTCATCGGTTCACTTCATTGGTGACGCCAAGCCTGCCAGCCGCTTCCATCGTTAGGAAGAGCCGCGCTGCCTTGCTATAATCCGATCTTGTCGGGCGCGGTGCCTCGATCCTATGAACAAGTTTCTTGAAGCAGCCTCCATCGCCTTTTCTTCGATACTCGCACACAAGCTGAGGTCCTTTCTCACCCTGCTCGGCGTTATCATTGGAGTGGCGGTAGTCACCGCAGTAGCCACGGTAATTGAAGGCGCTAACGTGTATATCAAGGAAAAGATCGCCACGCTGGGTTCCGGCGTCTTCACGCTACAGAAGGCGAGCATCACCGGTTTCGGCGATTTCCAGAAGTTCCTTGATGCCTTTCGCCGAAACCCCGACCTCACCGTCGACGACCTCGCTGCTTTGCGTGAACTGGTTACCACGGCCGATCAAATTGGCGCGCAGGATGGCGGGTCGAAGTCAGTCAAGTACGGCAACATCACTTTGGACGGCGTCGGCGTTCAAGGCGTAACCCCGAACGGTATGTTGCTTTCGAGCATTGAGGTAGCCCAGGGGCGTTACATAAACGACTTCGACGACGAGAGTCGCAAAGACGTCGTCTTTCTTGGATCAGAGGTTGCAGACGGGCTGTTTCCGCAACTCGACCCGATTGGAAAAGAGATCAAGATCGGCCCCGACACTTATACCGTCATAGGTGTGGCTAAAAAGCTCGGTTCGGTGCTCGGCCAATCACAGGACAATTTCGTTCAGCTTCCGCTGATGACTTTCTTTAAGGCATTCGGCAAGCGGAGTTCCCCGACCTTTCGGATCATCATTCGTTCGCGCTCCGATGTCCAGGCGGAGAGGGTCCAGGATCAGGTGCGGGTTGTAATGCGCAGCCGCCACAAACTCGACTACAGCAAACCCGATGATTTCTCTATCGCAACCGATGAAGCTACCGAGCAGTTGCTGGGATCCATCGTCAATGTTGTCGCTGCGGTGGCGTTTCCGGTAGTCGGCATTTCGCTGGTCATAGGCGGGATAGTCATAATGAACATCATGCTCGCAAGTGTGACGGAACGTACACGTGAGATTGGTATACGCAAGTCACTTGGCGCGACGCGGCGTGACATACTCATGCAGTTTCTGGTCGAGTCCGCGATGATGTCGGGGATCGGCGGGCTAATCGGATTGCTGCTTGCGATCACATGCATGGCGATCCTGGGGCATTTTGTGCCGGTCCCGGTAGCGATCCCTCTGTGGGCACCGGTCATCGCGATTTCCGTATCGACGTTGGTCGGGGTGTTCTTCGGGCTCTATCCGGCAAACCGCGCAGCGCGACTCGATCCGATTACCGCCCTGAGAGCAGACTAGGAAAATAGGTCATATAGGTCCTATATCTCAGTTATGCACATTCAAGAGATTGGCGAAAACGTTTTGATGGCGTTCGACACGCTCCGCACACACAAGGTGCGTTCGGCGCTTACGATGCTCGGGGTGATCGGCGGAACAATGACGGTGATCGCTATCTCATCCTTCCTGACCGGGCTCAGTGAGTTTGTCCTGGAACAAACCAAACGCTTCGGTCCGGACATCGTCTTCGTAACCAAGTGGGACAACATCGGGATCCGTTTTAGCCGTCCGTCGCAATCCGAACGTTCGCGCAAGGACCTGACGATCGACGACGCGCGCGCGATCGCTGAGCTGCCGTCGGCACAAAGCGTGAGCCCCACGCTGGTCGTCGGATCGTTCGGGCCGGGCGGGGTTCAGCCTGTCGTCAAACGCAAGGGCGTCGAAGCGAATCGGCCGCTGATCTTCGGGGTATGGTCCAACTATGACGTAGTTCGAAACGTCTACATCAGGAGCGGGCGATTCCTAACTCAATCCGAGCAAGATCACAGGTCTCAGGTGGCGGTCGTTGGATCCGCGATCGCCGAAACTCTGTTTGGCGCGCTCGATCCGCTGGACCGCGAGATCGAGGTAGATGGCAAGATTTATCGTGTAATCGGGGTGATGGAGAAAGCGCCCGGCGGGCTCTTTGGCGGCGACCCTGTCGAAGACCGGCAACTAATCCTCCCGTTCGAGACGATCAAACGAGAGCACCCGGAGATCGATGACATTACCATCAACGTCAAAGCAAAGCCGGATCAGTTTGGCAAGCTGGTTGATGAAATAACCGAGTTGATGCGACGCCGCCGAGGCGTGGCCAACGATAAGCCAAACGATTTTGGAATCAGCACCCCGGGCAGCATATTCGAAGTGATCTCGCAGTTCGCCGCGGTCGCGAGTTTCATCGTCTTTCCACTATCGGCGGCAGGCTTACTGGTCGGCGGGATCGGAGTGATGAACATCATGCTGGTCTCGGTTACCGAAAGGACGAAGGAAATCGGCGTGCGCCGGGCAATTGGGGCAAGGAAGGCCGACATCGTCTGGCAGTTCTTGACCGAGGCAATAACCTTAACGGCGGTAGGCGGACTGATTGGCATCTTTGCCGGCTGGGTGATAAGCCTGGCGCTCAGACAACTTGCGCCGACTCTTCCATCCGTGATCCCCTTATGGGCCGTTCTGCTCGGGTTCTTCGTCTCATGCGCAGTGGGTTTGATCTTCGGAATGTGGCCCGCAGTGAAAGCAGCCCGCCTGAATCCAATAGATGCTCTCAGGTACGAATAGCCCCTGCGGCAATCCTGCTCAGTTCACCAGTAGTTTGTGGGGCGTATTGTCGCAACGGTTTTAGTTCATGACCGAGTGGTGGCCAAGTTGCTTGGCGCATTTCACGTGCTCCGATGACCAGCGAGCCTCACCCGAGCCATCCAGGAGCATCAACAGGCTGCACTCAAGGTCAGTGTAGGACGAAAGATAGAGCACCGGCCTTATCCCGCTTGCCGCTCGCTGAAACAGCATCTCTTCCATAAGATCTACCGTATCCGTACCGAATTGGATCGGCTGCGCGGGTTTTCGCTGGTTCATCTTCCTCACATTATTGATCACAAGCAATCATCGTGCCGCCTAACCCCGCGCTTCTTCCTATTGACATTCTATAGGTCGCAAGCGTACTCTCCCGTAGATAGTCTATAGGAGGTGCGGAATGTCAGGAGGTACGGACGATCTTCTTCAGGGTACTCTCGATCTATTGATCCTCAAGACGCTTGGGCTTGGTTCAAACCATGGGCTAGGGATCGCGACACGCATCAGTCAGATCACCCGGGGCACCTTTCACCCCAAACCCGGTTCGCTCTTCCCCGCGCTGCATCGGCTGGAGGAGAAGAACTGGCTCGCTTCAGAGTGGGGCGAGTCGGAGAACCGCCGCAAAGCTAAATACTACAAACTGACCAAGGTCGGAATGCGTCAGTTGGAAAAAGAAACCGCGAACTGGGAGCGCATAGCCGGCGCGATCTTTCTCGCTCTCGAAGCGACCTCATAGCACCCGCGTGCCCGCAGCCTTCGGACACGCCAGACGACGTCCGTGAAACGTCGGTCCGTTGGTTGGTCACCGGTTTTGACTCGTGGCGGAAACAGAATTCTTGTCGAATCTCACCCTGGGGAGCTGAACATGCCTGTGATCTTTCGCCTTCGCAAACTGGCGTCAAACTTGTTTCGCCGAAGCCGCCTCGAACGTGACCTCGACGACGAGATGCGCGCACACCTTGCCATGCTGGTGGATGAAAAGATAGCCGCCGGCATGGCTCCTCCAAAAGCCCGGCGAGAGGCGCTCATGGAGTTCGGAGGGGTCGACCAGGTGAAAGAGCATGTAAGAGACGCGCGGATGGGATCGATGATCGAACAGACCTTGCAGGACACAAGGTATGCGCTGCGGATGCTGCGAAAGAACCCCTCGTTCACCGCGATCGTTGTGATTACGCTCGCGCTTGGAATCGGGGTGAACACCGCAATCTTCAGTCTCGTTGACGGAATTCTGTTTCGCCCGCTGCCATATGCGCAACCCGATCGCCTGATCAGGCTGGTCCAATCGCAACGTCAGCTTGGATTGGAGAACTGGAATCTCTCGCAGGCAAGTTTCGCCGCATTGCGCGATAACAGCCGTTCACTCGAAGCGGTGGCCGCTTATTCAACCGGGGGTGCGAATCTAACTGGAGACAACAGTCCCGAACGGGTCGCCATCGTCAACGTGAGCGCAGATTTCTTTGGGGTGCTCGGGCTTCCTCCGATTCTCGGTCGAACCTTCCGCGCCGGCGAGGACATGCCCGGCAACAATAGCGTGTGTGTTATCAGCTACGGGTTTTGGCAGCGACGGTTTGGCGGCGATTCCAAGATCATTGGCCGAACCCTGAGTCTGAACAGCAAACCGACAGAGGTGGTTGGGGTAATGCCCGCGGGATTCACCTTTCCTCGCGTTGAAACAGAGATATGGATTCCGCTTGCCTTGAATCCAACCAGGCCCGCGCCGTACTTCCTGAGAGGGATCGGGCGGCTCGGGACAGGTGTCTCGACGGCAGAGGCCCAGGCGGAAACCACCTCCACGCTTTGGGACTACGCCCGCCAGCACCCGGACATAAGCGAGAGCAGAGTGCCGCTCGACCAGGGATCCGCGTTGAGAACAATAGTCACGCCGCTGAAGAAGGCAATGGTCGGAGCGACCGAAACACCTCTATTCCTCTTGCTATGCGCGGTAGGACTGGTGTTGTTGATCGCTTGCGCGAACGTCGCGAACTTGCTGATGGCGCGCGCCACGTCGCGGGTCAGAGAAATCGCGGTGCGCTTCGCGTTGGGTGCAACCCCGTCTCGGGTTGCCCGGCAACTCCTGACCGAGAGTCTGGTGTTGGCATTCATCGGTGCCGCGGGCGGAGTGATCCTGGCGTGGCTTGGTGTGCGATTGATCGACACGATGCCCACTGGCGGCATACCCAGGATCGAAGCGGTAACCGTAGACGGACGCGTTCTTGCGTTTACCGCAGTCCTCGCGGTGCTGACCGGACTGCTGTTTGGTTTGATGCCTGCTCTGCGGGCCTATCGGATGGGGATGGTTGCGGCGATGCACGAAGGAGGGCGCGCCGCCACTTCCAGAAGCCGGTCAAACAGCGCCCTTGTTGCGGCCCAGTTCACGCTCTCGTTCGTGTTGCTGATCGGCGCGGGGTTGCTTCTGAAGAGTTTCCAGCGCATACAATCCGTCGAACTCGGATTCAACCCGAAGGATCTGTTGACGATGTCCGTTGCTCTTTCTGCTGGCAAGTATCCAAAACCCGAACTCTCCCTTCCGTTCTACAACGATCTGCTAGATCGACTTCACAATCTTCCGGGGGTGCGCGCGGCGGGTATTACCTCGAATATCCCAATGGCCGGCGATGACAACACGGACAATTTTATCGTTGAAGGACACGAACCCGCGCCCGGCGATGAAGGGGTACAGACTCAGTTGGTGTCGATGACCCCGGGGAATCTTCGGGCAATGGAGATACCTTTGTTGCGCGGAAGGGATTTTCTGGAATCAGACACAAGCGACTCGGAACCGATCGCGATAGTGGATGAAACCCTTGCGCGGATGTATTGGCCGGACGGAAACGCTCTTGGAAAGCGAGTTGAGACCACTGGTGATATGCAATGGATGACCATAGTGGGTGTGGTTGGTGGAATCAAACAAGAGAGTCTGTCGGAGAAGCTGCAGCCTCATATCTACGTTCCGCTGGCCCAGTCGCCGCCGCTGTGGGCTAAGCTTCTTGTTAGAACCGGAGGGCCGGCGGATCAGGTTGTTGGTACGGTGAGGGCCACGGTATCCGGCTTGGATCCCGACATCCCGGTGTACTCGATCAGGTCGATGAACGATGTCATCGGTCGGACACTCAACAGCGAGCGCCTGATGAATCTATTACTGACTTCTTTCTCGACATTGGCATTGCTGCTCGCCGCAGTCGGCATCTACGGGACCATGACACTTTTTGTGGGCAGCCGCAAAAATGAATTTGGGATACGTCTGGCGCTTGGGGCGCGACCCGGCGCGCTTCTCTTTTCGGTCCTTCGCCAGGGAATGCTCCTGACTGCCGCGGGAGTTGCGATCGGAACCGTCGGCTCGCTGCTTCTAACGAGGTCTCTTGCCAGTCTGCTGTTTGATGTTAGCCCAACCGATCCCATGATCTTCGTCGGAGTCACGTTGTTGCTGGTGTTTGTCGCGTTGGCCGCCTGCTATGCTCCGGCGCGCCGAGCATCGCGTGTCGATCCAATGGTGGCGCTGCGCTGCGAATAAAGCATTCCCAATAGACCTTTAACAAACACTGTAGAAGCTGCCAGAGGCTTCAGCCGGGTCTGCCCGCCCCTCCAAAGACCGAGCTTCGTCGCCAACTCCGCCCCAATGAAGCCGGGAACGGTTTGCGGGCTCTTGACGACAATTCGCACTTTGCTGTTGATATTCTACAGGAAGCGGAGTATGCTCCTGTTGAAAAACCACAGGAGGAGCACGGTGAAGGAAGCCACCTCAGAAATCATGCAGGGCACCCTGGACTTGATGGTGCTCAAGACGCTCGAAGCCCTCGGACCGCTGCACGGCTATGGGATCGCTCGCCGCATCGAACAAGTCAGCGAAGGCGTCTTGTCGTTGAACCAGGGAACCATCTATCCCGCGCTTCTGAGACTACAACAAAAAGGCTGGATCACGGCCGAGTGGGGTTCATCGGAGAACAACCGTCGCGCAAAGTATTACTCACTGACCAGAACGGGCCGCAAGCAACTAGCAACCGAGACCGAAGACTGGGAGCGGATATCGGCAATCATCGGACGCATGCTTCGCAGCGCGTAGAGGCCGCCACAAACTCAAACACTGTCGTTCACCCGATGCGGCCATTGCGATATACGACAATTAATGAGGCTATCAATGTCCACGCTTCGAGAAATCGCATCCCGGATTCGCGGATTGTTTGCCAGGGATTTCGACGACGATCTCGACGAAGAGCTTCGCTGCCATCTGGAGATGCTCATTGAAGAGAACATCGGCCGAGGAATGAACCCGGCAGAAGCCCGCAGGGCCGCAAGACGCAGCTTTGGCGGCGTGACACAAACAAAAGAAGCCTTCCGGGATCAGAGAGGATTGCCCATCGTGGAAACAACCATACAGGACCTTCGCTACGGTTTTCGAATGCTTCGAAAGAATCCAGGGTTCACCGCGGTTGCAGTGGTCACGCTCGCTCTTGGCATCGGCGCGAACTCTGCGATCTTCAGCGTTCTCGATGCGGTAATGCTCCAGACGCTACCGGTTCGGAATCCTCGACAACTCCTTCTGGTGAGGTGGACGGCAAAGGATTGGCCCCCGATAGTACAAGACCTCGAGGGCAGCAACCGCAAGGATCCGGAGAGCGGCGGGTGGCTGAGCGAGTCCGTCCCCTATCCGATGTTCGAAGGGCTCAGATCGCAGAGCACCACCTTGTCTGACGTATTTGCTTTTTCGGCGAACATAAACGGCTTTAACGTGCAGTTCGAAGGCACGCCACACTCAGCCGCAAGCGAGCCGGTGTCCGGGAACTACTTCAGCGGGCTTGGCGTCCAAACTGTTCTCGGCCGTCCGATTCTCCCAAGCGACGATGTGGCGACGGCCCCGCCTGTTGCCGTTGTCTCCTACAACTTCTGGAAGAGCAAACTTGGCGGCGACGATTCCGTAGTCGGCAAGCCCATTGCGATCAACAGTCTTCCATTTACGATCGTGGGGGTTGCGCCGCCGCGATTCTTCGGCACTCAGCCCGGTGAGGACAATGACCTCTGGGTGACATTAAGAATGTTCCCGCGGCTGGTGCGGGCGCTGGATTTCGGCGGGCCCCCAAAGCCTGGCAGCGATGCGGAAGCGGCCGCCGCGGCCCACTGGGAGAATGCGAGCACATGGTGGTTGGTCGTGATGGGCCGTCTGAAACCAGGCGTGAGCGAGGTGCAGGCCCGCGCAGAGATCGATGTCATATTCAACCAAAGCGTAGACGCGATGATCACCTCAGATGAGCAGAAAGAGAATCGTCCGGCGTTGAACCTCGCGGCTGGCAACAAAGGACTGGACCAGCTTCGAAGACGGTTTTCAGAGCCGCTGTTCGTATTGATGGGCGCGGTCGGGCTGGTACTCCTGATCGCCTGTGCGAACGTGGCAGGCCTGCTGCTCGCGCGAGCAACTGCTCGTCAGAAAGAAATCGCCGTGCGCTTGAGTCTGGGTGCGCGCCGCCTGCGATTGATCCAGCAATTGCTAACCGAATCACTCCTCCTCGCTGCGATTGGTGGGACGCTCGGGTTGTTACTCTCACTCTGGATGGGCAAGTTGCTCGTCGCGTTGGTGGCAAGCGGAAGACAGAGCATTACACTTCCACTCGAGGTGAACGGACGCATGCTGATCTTCACTGCTGGTGTTGCGGTACTCACCGGCGTACTCTTCGGTCTTGCGCCCGCATTCAGCGCGACCCGGATGAGTCTCACTGGAGTGTTGAAAGAAGGCGGCGCCGGGAATCGGCTGGGGGCTCGGCGATCAAGACTCTCCAAGGCGCTGGTCGCGGCGCAGGTCGCGCTGTCGCTGGTGTTGCTCGTTGGCGCTGGACTCTTTTTGCGCACGCTGCAAAAACTCGAAAGCGTTCCACTCGGATTCGAGCGCGAGGGATTGCTTCTCTTTTCGGTAGCGCCCGGGCTAAACGGGTACAAAGGCGCGGTTCTGGCCGAGTACTACCGGCAGGTGCAGGAGCGGATCACGGCAATACCCGGAGTGAGCGCAGTTACCTTTTCGGCACACGGACCGATCGGCGATGGATCAAGTTCTTCAAGCATTAGAATTCCCGGCGTGACCACCGGCAAGGAGCGGTTTGATCTCAATCGGCATCTGGTAGGGCCGGCTTACTTCGCCACGCTCGGCATACCGACGCTCACCGGCCGCGTTCTTGATGAGCGCGATAACGCCGCTGGGCCCCAGGTCGCTGTTGTGAACCAGACACTGGCCCGTAACGCTTTTGGCGATGACAATCCCCTGGGCAAGATTCTGAGCTTCGGTAACGCGGCAAAGCCCCGGGATTTCCAGATCATCGGAGTCGTCGGCGACGCCAAGTACCACGACCTGCGTGAACCGGCGCCGCCGACTGCATACTTTTCACACCTGCAGGCAATCGATTCGGCAAGCTTCATGACGTTTCAGGTTCGTACCAGAACCGAACCGGAGTCCGTGGTCGCGGCGGTGCGCAACGAAGTCGCCGAAGTGGACGCAAACATTCCGATTACGAAAATCGACACCCTTCTTCAGAGAATCGACAAGGCGTTGTTGTTCGAGCGGATGTTCTCACGGCTCACCGGTTCATTCGCGCTTCTGGCGCTGGTGCTGGTATGCGTCGGCCTCTACGGAACGATGTCGTACTTCGTGGCGCGGAGAACGAATGAGATCGGGATCCGGATGGCGCTGGGCGCGCCGGCCGGTGGCGTTTTCCGGATGGTGCTCGGCGAGGGATTGAAGCTCACTTCTGCGGGCGTCGTGATTGGTCTCGCTGGAGCGGCCCTCGGCACTCGTTTGATATCGAGCGCGCTTTACGAAGTGCCGGCGCTGGACCCGCTGACCTTTGTCGTGGTAGCTGCGCTGCTAATCGCAGTAGGGCTGATTGCCTGCTATATCCCCGCTCGCCGCGCGATGAAGGTTGACCCGATGGTGGCACTTAGGTACGAGTAGAAACCGAGCATCGGTAGATCGCCGGCTGCCGGTTCCGTGCGAACCCATGCTGGTTTAGAGAGATTCCGTTCGCGATTACAATAACCGTTTCACGCTCAAGAACTCGTTCGCCTCGTTGAGCTTTAGGATTCGAGCTGTTGCCTGCAACCCCTCGTCTGTCGTTCAATCAGAATTCTTCCATCGAAAATGCTCGAACGGTCGGTTCAACCTGGACGTTCTCTTCGATGTCGATCCAGTCGGGCATAGTTGGGACAGACCGATGTGAAGGTTGGTCCGACATTGGGAAACCCTTTCTCGGAATCGAACAACGAGACTCACCTATCCACGTTTGAACGCTGCGGCTTCCACCTATCTGTCAACGTTTAGCGGACAAGCAACCGCTGGCACGATGATTGGTAGGTGAGGTCAGTCGTCTGGCCGGCGGCCACTATTGGTCTTTCAACTTTGAACCTCGAGACACATAGCTTTCTGGCGGCTAACACTTATGCGGCATCGAGCGTCTACATCAAAGCGAAAAGGTAAATCTGCCATATCAGTGACTGGAGGATAGACGATGAGAAAGACGATGCTCTTCTTTGCGGTTCTCGTTCTTGGTTGTTGTTTGATCTTCGAACCTGCGGGTGCGCAGGACAGACGGCACCGTAGCACCACCATCTCCACCGACGGGGAAAAGGCGATCACCGATTGCGAGCAGGTTAGGTTGCGAGTCGGTGACGGCGAGACGTTACGGTCGCAACTCGTGCAGTCGGTTCCCGCGTCTGCGATCTCCACGCTCCAGGTCCGCTCTTCCAGAAACGGAGGTGTTCACATCCAGGGCTGGAATCGCAATGAGTATTCGATCACCGCGTGCCTGGCAGCCGGGGGCGACAATGCGAACGAGGCAAAAGCGCTCCTCGATCAGCTCAAGTTATCGGTCATCGATGGCCGGGTAGCAGTCGATGGGCCGAGTTCGCAGGATTGGATCGGCTACCTGATCATCCAGGCACCCAATGGAGCCGTCCTGGACCTGTCCGGTGTAAACGGGCCTATCGGTGTGAGCGACTTTTCTGGCAACGTCCAGGCTAGTAACCAGAACGGACCGATTAGTTTTCACGACGTCAACGGCCAGGTGAAGGCTGACGTTCAGAACGGGCCGATTACCGTAACCGGCAGCAGCGGAGATTTTCGCCTGACAGCCCAAAACGGTCCGTTGACTATTGAGCTGGATGGCAGTCAGTGGTCAGGTGGCGAGCTCGAAGGAAGTACACAGAACGGGCCCCTAACGCTCAAATTGCCAGAGAGCTATCGATCATCGGTGCGAGTCGATGCGTCGAAGCATTCACCGGTTGAGTGCAGGGCGGTTCAGTGCCAGCAAGCTACACGGACCTGGGATCGCCCAAGCGTGATTCAGTTTGGCGAAGCGTCGCCTGTGATCCGGCTTTCCACCGTCAATGGACCGGTCACGATTGTGTCGCCCGGCGGGCAACGATGAGTTGATCGTCTGGATAATTTCTCGTCCACCTGCCCGACTGATCTGTTCGGGCCGTCTTTGCGTCTTTGTGGGTCTTGGCGTTTTTTGCGCGAACGTGTTTATGCGGCCGGACTGAATACCTCGCGCAAAGACGCAAAGATCCGTAAAGATCCGCAAAGATCGCCAAGCGCTTTGGCGGAACCGTCGAGTCAATCGGAAATCGACAGTGGACAAACTTAGTGGAAACGATTTTTCAAGATATTCGCTATGGGAGTCGCGTACTCCTGAGAAGACCTGCTCTTTTCACCATCATCGCGGTGGCAACGCTCGCGCTTGGCTAGGGGGAACACAGCGATCTCTAGCGTCGACGACGCGGTACTGCTGCGCAAGCTTCCTTATCCTGATGTGCCCGCACGCCGCGCAACCAGAGTTGATCCCATGGTCGCGCTTCGATACGAATGAGGATCCAGGATCGGTATTGAAGGGCAAAATGGAGGAAGAACCATGAATGGTTTATTTCAAGACGCGCGTTACGGCGTTCGCGTGTTGATCAAGACTCCTTCATTCACCGTGATCGCGGTGCTCGCCCTTGCGCTTGGCATCGGGGCGAACTGTGCCATTTTCAGCGTGGTGAATGCCCTGCTGATCAGACCCCTGGCCTATGGACAATCCGATCGTCTGGTAAAAATCAATCACAGGGACTCGACGTCCAGCGCCGACAACGCTGTTTCGCCTCCCGGCTTCGTTGATTATCGAGATCAGAGCCACTCGTACGAGAGCATGTCCGCTGTTTACTTAGGCAACACGGCGTTGAACCTCAGCGAGCAGGGGGAGCCTGAGCGGCTTCAGGACGGACGCGTCTCGGCTAACTTTTTCACAACTCTCGGCGTCCGCCCAATGCTTGGTCGCGCGTTCGTTGCCGAAGAGGATCAGCCCGGGCGAAACCGCGTCGTAGTCCTCAGCCATAGTCTCTGGCAGAGGCGATTCGCCGGCGATCGTGATCTTGTTGGGAAAAACATCACACTCAATAGCCAGAGCTTTACGATCATCGGTGTGATGCCTGCCGGCTTTCGGTGGAAGGGCGATGATCTGTGGAGGCCGCTCGCGTTGGCTCCTGAGAGTTTCGCTCCGGATCAGCGCGGGAGTGAGTACCTCAGCGTTATTGCCCGGCTCAAACCGGACGTAACGGCTGAACAAGCTCAGTCCGAGATGGATGTGATCGCAGACACAATCCGGCAGAACAATCCCGCCTTTTATTCAGGGGACCCACACTGGGGGGTGGGGGTGACGCCGCTGCGCGAAGACGTTGTCGGCAGCATCAGGCCGGCTCTGCTGGTGCTGCTGGGCGCGGTTGGACTCGTGCTGCTGATAGCCTGCGCGAACGTCGCCAGCCTGCTGCTCGCCCGCGCAGCCACGCGACAAAAGGAGATCGCTATTCGTGCCGCGCTTGGCGCGAGCCGTTTCCACCTCGTACGCCAGTTGCTAGTCGAGAGCCTGCTGCTATCGCTGATCAGCGCCGGTCTGGGCCTGTTTCTTGCCGGCTGGGGTATCGATCTGCTGGTGGCGATCGGGGGGAATAATATCCCGAGAGCCCAGGAAATAGGCATTGATGCACGAGTTCTCGGATTTACCGGCATGGTTTCGCTCCTGACCGCGCTGCTCTTCGGTCTGTTACCGGCAATACAGACCTCAAAGACCGATCTCCAGAGTATGCTCAAAGAGGGCGGACGCGGGTCGACCGGAGGCAGACGTCGCGCGCGCGCGCTGTTGGTCGTTGCCGATGTCGCGATGTCCCTTGTGCTGCTGATTGGCGCCGGTTTGCTCATAAAGAGCTTCGCACGGTTGGAAAATGTCAGCCCGGGATTTGCGCCTGAAGGTCTCCTGACGATGCAGGTGTCGCTGCCCGCTTTCAAGTACGGCGAGCCGAACCGGGTAAAAGCTTTTTACGATGGAGTGCTGGACGAGATCAGGTCCGTACCCGGCGTGCTATCGGTTGGCGCAGTTTCCGATTTGCCGTTGAGCGGTTCGGTCCACTCAGGCAGCTTCAACATTCAGGGTCGGACGATCGCCCCCGGCGAAGATGAGCTTCACGCGGACTTGAGATCGGCGACGCCGGAGTATTTTCAAACGATGAAGATCCCGTTGCTCCGAGGTCGTTTCTTCACCGAGCAGGACAACCGGGAGGCTCGTCCCGTGGCGATCATTGACGAGACACTGGCCCAGCACTACTTCCACGATGAAGATCCAATTGGGAAACACGTCGAGTTTCAACGAGGCAAACCGATTTGGCGGGAGATAGTGGGAGTCGTCGGGCACTTGAAGCACAAAGCTTTGGATGTCGAATTCAAGGATCAACTCTATGCGCCACACGCTCAGTTATCGAATTCAAATATGTTTCTGGTGGTGCGCGCGGCGAATGATCCGATGAGCCTGGCTTCATCGGTGCGCGCCGCTGTCAAAGCAATCGACAAAGACCAACCCGTTTACAAAGTGATGACAATGGAACAAGTCCTTGAGAATTCGCTGGCGCAAAGGCGACTGTCAGTAATTCTCTTAGGAGTCTTTGCCGCCGTGGCAATGGTGTTGGCGGCAGTCGGGCTTTACGGTGTGATTTCATTCTCGGTCACGCAGCGCACGAGAGAGATAGGGATCCGAATGGCGCTCGGAGCGGAGCGGCCCGACATATTCAAGATGGTGGTGAAGCAAGGCCTGACACTTGCTCTTGCTGGAGTTGGTCTTGGTCTGGTGGTCGCATTCGCGCTAACCCGACTGATGTCAAGCCTGCTGTTCGGCGTTACTGCTACAGATCCGATGACATTTGCGGTGGTTCCTATGTTGCTTGCAGGAGTGGCCCTTGGAGCCAGTCTCGTGCCCGCACGCCGCGCAACCAGGGTTGATCCGATGGTCGCGCTTCGATACGAATGAAATTGATTTGCGATTGCCGATTTGCGGTTGCCGATTTCGGCTTACTCGACTTGGTTCTCGAACACGCAGTCGGCAATCGCAAATCAGAACGGATGAAATTATGGAAACTTTGTGGCAGGACCTGCGGTACGGATTTCGGATGCTGACGAAGAATCCGGGCTTCACCGCGATCGCGGTGGTCTCGCTGGCGCTTGGGATTGGGGCGAACACCGCGATCTTCAGTGTGGTGAACGCGGTATTGCTGAAGGGACTACCGTTTCACGACTCGGAACGGCTGGTGATGGTTTGGGAGGATGCGTCGTTCGCCGGTTTCCCCCGAAACACTCCCGCGCCGGCTAACTATGCCGATTGGAAGTCTCGAAGTGACGCCTTTGAGGACATGGCCGCGGTAGCTCGACGGAGCTTCAATCTGACGGGCGACGGCGAGCCCGAGCGGATCGAAGCGTATGCGGCTACTGGTAGTTTCTTTTCGCTGCTCGGCACCGACCCGGTCTTAGGCCGTACCGTTCTCCCGGACGACGACACGCCCGAGGCCAACAAGGTGGTAGTGCTCAGCTACAAGCTCTGGCGGCAACGGTACGGCGGCGACGCAGCCGTCATCGGCAGGGAGGTGCTCCTTAGTGGTGAAAAGCACACGATCGTAGGTGTGATGCCCGCTCGATTTCAGTTTCTTGAAAGCGATATCCAGGCGTGGGTGCCGATGGCGTTCACGCCAGACCAACTGGCACAACGCGGCTCTCATTACCTTCAGGTAGTCGCACGGGTGAAGCCGGGGGTTTCGACGGAACAAGCAAACGCGGAGATTCAGTCGATCCAGCGACAGATCGCTCAGGACCATCCCAACGCAGCCGGCCGCATATCGGCTTATGTGATGCCTCTACATGATCAGGTGGCGGGTGACATTCGCCGGCCGCTGTTGGTGCTGCTGGTGTCGGTGGGTTTCGTCTTGCTGATCGCTTGCGCGAACATCGCCAACCTGCTCCTCTCGCGCGCAGCCAGCCGGCAACGTGAGATAGCGGTGCGCTCGGCCCTGGGCGCCAGCCGCCTTAGAATCATCCGGCAATTGATTACCGAGGGGGTGGTTCTGTCGATCTCCGGCGCGGCGCTAGGGGTTTTGCTGGCGCTGGAGAGTTTCGCGTTCTTGAGCCGTTTGATCCCGGACTCGCTGGCTATTTCGACAAGCCTGAGTCTCGACATGAAGGTTCTCGGATATACCCTGTTGGTATCGCTTGCCACTGCCGTTATCTTCGGACTTGCGCCGGCTGTTCAGGCGGCGAGAGTCGACCTGAACGAAGCTTTGAAACAGAGCGGCGGCCGGTCGGGGCTGAGCGCCGGAGGCAACAGGTTGCGAAGCTCGATGGTGGTGGCCGAAGTCGCGCTGGCGTTGGTGTTGCTGGTGGGTGCCGGGCTACTGATTCAGACATTCGTGAACCTGCGCGCTCCGTATTCCGCTATGCGTCCCGAAAACGTGTTGGTGTTACGAACTCAACTCTCCTCCAGCAAGTATCGCGACCAGCCTCATCGCGCCGCCTTTTACAGCCAGGTCCTCGAGCGCGTGACCGCCCTGCCCGGTGTCGTGTCGGCAGGCTATACAAATTCAGTTCCTCTCGATTGGAAAGGCGGCACCAGCGGCTTCTATCCGGAAGGTCTGACGATGGATCAGGCGCGCGCGGGTGGTTTATCTTACGACGCAAATCATCGCCAGGTGAGCTCGGATTACCTGAAGACAATGGGCATACCCCTAAAACAGGGGCGTAGTCTGGAGGATCGGGACAACGAGCTGGCGATCCCCGTCGCCCTCGTCAACGAAACTATGGCCCGCCAATACTGGCAGGGAGAAGCGCTCGGCAAACGCTTCAAACTCGGCGACCCCGATGAACCGATACCCTGGATCACCATCGTCGGGGTGTGCGGCGATATCCGGCAGATGGGAGTCGACGAACCGGTCAAGGCAGAGATGTATCTGCCGTACAGACAGATCAAGGACCATCAGTTCTTTGCGCCGCGCGATCTGGTCTTGCGCACCGCAGGGGATCCGGTGAACCTGGTCGCCGCGGTACGCGACGAAATTCACGCGATCGATCCGGATCAACCGATCTCGAACGTTCGAACGATGGATGAGGTGTTGGGCGAGGAAACAGCTTCCCGGCGCTTAGGCATGACCCTGTTGACGGTATTCGCGGCTCTGGCTTTGCTGCTGGCCGCTCTTGGTATCTACGGAGTGCTCGCATACTTCGTAGTGCAGCATACACCTGAGATCGGGGTAAGGGTCGCGCTGGGCGCCCCTCGCTCCGGCATCCTTGCACTGGTGTTGAAGAAAGGGATGACCTTGGCTCTCCTGGGAGTCGCTACGGGTTTGGGCGCTTCGTTCGCCTTAACCAGGCTGATGGCAAGCCTGTTGTTTGGTATGAGCGCAACCGATCCGGGCACCTTTGTGATGGTGGCATTGCTGCTGGTCGCAGTGGCATTGGTCGCGTGTTACTTGCCCGCGCGAAGGGCGACCAAGGTAGATCCGATGATCGCGTTGAGATACGAATGAAAGGATTTTGGATTTTAGATTTTGGATTTTGGATTGCCCGTGTGCCGGGACCCTTATCGAACCGGGGGCGGTCCGCAATCCAAAATCCAAAATTCTCGCAGGTGCCGGGACCCTTATCGAACCGGGAGCAGTCCGCAATCCAAAATCCAAAATCTAAAATCCAAAATCCCAGTAGGGGGATAACATGAAAGAACTTACCCAGGACATTCGCTACGGTTTTCGTATGTTGAGCACGAGACCCGGCTTCACCATCGTCGCAGTCATTGCGCTGGCGCTCGGGATCGGTGCAAACACCGCGATCTTCAGCCTGATCAACTCGGTGTTGCTGCGTCCGCTGCCGTATCCCGAGCCCGACCGGCTGGTAATGCTCGAAGAGAGCGAGAAGGACGGCAAGAGTTCAACTACCTCCTACGCGACAAGCAAAGACTGGCGCGAACGAAGCCAGACCTTCGAGAGTATTTCGGTCGTCAGAGACTGGAGCATCACTCTTACCGGCGCGGGCGAGCCTGAGATGCTGCAAGGGATGCGGGTGTCGGCAAACTATTTTGGCACCCTCGCGGTAAAGCCAGCTCTGGGCCGCGAATTCCTGCCTCAGGAAGACACCCCGGCAACCCGGCGCGTAGTCATCCTGAGCGACGGGCTGTGGCGACGCCGCTTCGGATCGGATGCCGATATCGTCGGGAGGCCGATCGCGCTTGGCGGACAGACTTTCACCGTCGCCGGAGTGATGCCCAGGGGTTTTGAGGATCTTGTTTCGGCGCGCCTGTACCAAACGGCCGATTTGTGGGCGCCGCTGGGCTACGATGAAACCCTCCCCTGGGCCTGTCGCACCTGCCGGCACATTCAAGCCATTGCTCGCCTCAAACGCGGGGTGTCCCTTGAACAGGCGGGCGTGGAGATGAACGCAATCTCGCAGAATCTCATCGTCGAGCATCCGAAGGACTACGCTTTCGCGGGAGTAACAATCATTCCGTTGCTGGATAAATTCGTGGGGGCGGTGCGTCCGGCATTGTACCTGTTGCTCGGAGCGGTCGGTCTGGTGCTGCTGATCGCTTGCGCGAACGTCGCCAACTTGCTGCTGGCCCGGGCGACACAGCGTCGAAAAGAGATTGCGATCCGGTCAGCACTCGGAGCACGTCGCAGCAGAATAGTGCGGCAGTTGTTAACCGAGAGCACAATGCTCTCCCTGCTTGGCGCGGCATTGGGGCTGGCGCTGGTCTGGTGGAGCCTCGAGCTGCTGGCCGCGTTCAGCCCGCCAACTATTCTCCGGCTCAACGAAGTGAACGTCGATGCGCGAGTGCTCGGATTCACCCTCGCGCTCTCGCTGCTCACCGGCATCATCTTTGGCCTTGCGCCGGCGCTTCAAGCCTCGAAGCTCGATCTCAACGCGGCGCTCAAGGAAGGCGCTCGGGGTGCTGGGGGCGGCGGCGGGCATCGCCTGCGAAATCTGCTGGTTGTCTCGGAGATCGCCCTGGCGCTGGTTCTGATGGTTGGCGCCGGACTGCTGGTTAGAAGTTTCCTGCGGGTGCTCGATGTCACTCCCGGTTTTGAGCCGTCCAACGTCATAACCATGAACGTCTCGGCGAACGGAACGAGATACGCAGAGGAGGCGGACGTTCGCGCTTTCTACGATGAAGTCATCAATCGCGTAGGCCACCTCCCGGGGGTGGAGGCCGCGGCCGTTGTCAGTAATCTGCCGCTCGGCGGCAACAAGGACATGTACGGGTTTCACATTGAGGAAAAGCCGCTCGCAAATCCCGAGGAGGCGCCCAGTGTCGAGCGCTATGTGGTCAGCCCCGGCTACCTGCGCGCGATGCGAATTCCTCTGCTTGCCGGCCGTGAGTTCAATGATCACGATGCGCCAAACGCGCCCCCCGTAGTCTTGATCAGCGTCTCTACCGCGGAGAGCATCTGGCCAGGAGAAGACCCGATCGGCAAGCGCGTGAGAATGGGGGGCATGGAAGGCCCGCTGCGCACCATCGTCGGTATTACCGGCAACGTGAGTCATTATGCGTTGGACACACCGCCCGATTTGCAGGCCTACGTTCCGGAAGCGCAGTGGACAAACTCGGACCTGCAGCTAGTCGTGCGATCTCCCATCGATCCGAAGGCTCTGATGGAAGCGGTGCGCAACGAGATCTGGGCCGTGGATAAAGACCTGCCGATCTACAGCGTGGCGACGATGGAGCAATTGGTGTCCGCCTCAGTCGCGCAGCGGCGGTTCATAGTAATCTTGCTGGCACTGATGGCAGGACTCGCGGCGACCCTTGCGGCACTCGGAATCTACAGTCTGATGTCCTATTCAGTAACCCAGCGAACCCAGGAGCTTGGAATTCGAATGGCGCTGGGGGCTCAGTCAAACGATGTCCTCAGGCTTGTCGTCGGACAAGGCATTCTGCTTGCGATGGCCGGCATTGGTGTGGGGTTGGTTGCATCGGTGGCGTTGACGCGGGTGATGTCCAGTATGTTGTTTGGGATTGGAGCAACCGATCCGCTTACGTTCACGGTCATCTCGCTGGCAGTGGCCGGAGTGGCTCTGGGGGCCAGTTTTGTGCCGGCCCGAAGGGCGACAAAAGTGGATCCGATGGTCGCGCTGAGATGCGAATGAAGACGATTTTGGATTTTAGATTTTGGATTTTGGATTACCTACGTATCGGAATCGTCGATTTTGGATTTTGGATTTTGGATTACCCGTGTACCGGATCGTCGATTTTAGATTTTAGATTTTGGGATTTTGGATTGCCCACGTACCGGGATGGTCAATCATCCAAAATCTAAAATCCAAAATCACACTCAGAGGGAAAAAGATGAAAGGGCTTTCCCAGGATCTGCGCTACGGGTTTCGGACTCTTATCAGGAATCCGGGCTTTACGGCTATCGCTGTCGTTTCGCTGGCTCTCGGTATCGGTGCAAACACGGCGATCTTCAGCGTGGTAAACGCGGTGCTCCTGCGGCCGTTGCCGTTTCATGATCCGGAGCGGCTGGTGATGGTCTGGGAAGATGCGTCGGCGATCGGCTTTCCACGCAGTGATGTGGCCGCTGCCAACTACATGGATTGGAAAGCGCAGAACAAGGTGTTTGAGGACATGGCTCCGCTCAACTGGAAGAGCTTCAATCTCACCGGCGACGGCGAGCCGGAAAGGATTCTCGGTCACGGGGTAACTTCCAATTTTCTTTCGTTGCTCGGTGTTCAACCGATAATCGGCCGAAACTTTTCTGTCGAAGAAGACAACCCCGACGCGACACGAGTTGCAATTCTCAGCTACGGGCTGTGGCAAGGTCGTTACGCCGGCGACTCGGCTATTGTCGGGCGCGACATCCTGCTCAACGACGAGAAATTCGCCGTCGTGGGAGTGATGCCCGCGGACTTCCAGGTTTTGCAGGGCGATATCGGTGTGTGGGTCCCTCTCGCTTTAACGCCTCGCCAGATTGCGGATCGTGATAATCACTACCTGACGATTGTAGCTCGAACAAAACCAGGCGTTTCCGTCAAACAGGCGAACGCGGACATCTTGACTATCTCTCAGCGAATCGCGCGTGACTATCCTGACGATGCCGCCAACCTGAGTTCAGCGGTGGTATCCATGCGCGAACAACTCGCGGGAAAGGTGCGTCAACCGCTTATCATGTTGCTGGTCGCGGTGGGATTTGTGCTGCTGATTGCGTGCGCCAACATAGCCGGTCTCTTGTTGTCTCGCGCCACCGCGCGTCGCAAGGAGATAGCCGTTCGGACAGCACTCGGTGCCGGCCGGTGGCGGATTATCCGGCAGTTGCTGACCGAGAGTGTTCTGCTTGCTGGCGCGGGCGGAGCGCTCGGATTGCTGGTGGCGGTGTGGAGTTTCACACTGCTGAGGCAACTGATTCCCGACGGCATGGTCTATTTGACCGACTTGAGTTTCGATCTGCCCGTGGTGTGCTTTGCGATGGCGGTGTCCCTGCTGACCGGGATTGTTTTCGGAATAGCGCCGGCGGTACAAGCCTCCAGAATCGATCTGAACCAGGCTTTGAAACAGGGCGGAGGGCGCGCGAGCACAGGCGCCGCAGGGAACACGCTCCGCGGGGCATTGGTAATCGTTGAAGTAGCGCTGGCGATGGTGCTGCTGATCGGAGCCGGGTTGATGATTCGAACCGTTTTCAATCTGCACGGACAATATGCCGTATTTCGACCGGAGAGATTGTTGACGATGAGAACCACGCTGCCCGACAACAAGTACCGCGATCTGGGCGAGTACGTTGCAAAAGAACATGCTCGGCGCGTCGCGTTCTACGACCAGGTGCTCGAACGGGTTGGAGCGCTGCCGGGAGTCGTTGGGGCCGGATACACCACTTCAGTACCTCTTGCATGGAAGGGAGGCGCAAACGGTTTCATCCTCGAAGGCCGCCAACCCGAACCCGGCCTCGTACCAAACGCTATCCAACGCCAGATCAGCACGGCGTACTTCCAGACTCTGGGGATCAGCCTGCGCGAAGGCCGCTACTTTGATGACCTCGATGGTCCGGAGTCCCGACCCGTCGCGATCATAAATGAGTCGATGGCGCGCGCGTATTGGCCCGACGAGAATGCGGTGGGCAAGCGGTTCAAATTTGGCACAACCGGCGCGCCGTGGATGACAATTGTTGGGATCGTCGCCGATGTCCGTCAGATGGGCATGGATGCGCCCGTAAAAGCGGAAATGTATCTGCCCTATCGCCAGGTCTCTTCGCACCCGTGGTTTGGTCCTCGCGATCTTGTTGTTCGCACTTCCGGGGATCCGATGACTCTTGCTTCAGCAGTACGCCAGGTAATTCGAACCATCGATCCGAATCAACCGGTCTCGAACATTGGAACGATGGAGGATTTACTCACCAGGGAGACGGGGTCGCGCCGTCTCGGAATGATCTTGTTGTCCGCGTATGCCGGGCTGGCATTGCTTCTCGCTTCGCTTGGGATCTACGGCGTACTTTCCTACCTTGTCGTGCAACAGACGCCGGAAATAGGAGTGCGCCTTGCCCTGGGTGCGTTGCCGCGAGACATCCTGGGATTGGTGATCAAGAAGGGCGCCGTCCTTGTTGTGAGCGGGGTAGCGATCGGCGGAATCGCGGCTCTCGCACTGACTCGATTGATGGCGAGCCTGCTCTTCGGCGTGAGCGCCGCCGATCCTCTTGTTTTCCTCGGGATTTCGGCGCTGCTGACGGGAGTGGCTCTGGCAGCCTGTTTCGTGCCGGCTCGCCGGGCGACGAAAGTCGATCCCATGACAGCGCTTCGGTACGAATAGGAAACCGATGACAAACTTATGGCAAGACGTTCGCTACGGATTCAGGATGCTTCGGAAGCATCCGGGGTTTAGCGCCATTGCGATTGTGACGCTGGCCATGGGTATCGGCGTCAATACGTCGATTTTCAGTATCGTTAATGCGCTGTTGTTGCGCCCGATACAATTCAAGGACTCGGATCGGCTGGTTCTGTTTTGGAACCACTATCCGGGATTGGAGATCCCGCAGGACTGGCTTTCGCCCGGCGAATACACCGACGTGAAAGCCCAGTCGGATGTGTTTGAAGAGATGACGATCGCCAACGGCGGAAGCATCAACCTCAACGACGCCGGTGCTCCTGAGCGAGTCGAAGGCATTCGGGCGTCCTCGAGTTTCTTTTCATTGTTGAATATTCAACCTGTTCAGGGCCGCGCCCTGCTGCCGGACGAAGACGAACCGGGCAAGCCGCCCACTGCCGTCATCAGCCACCGGTTGTGGCAGCGTCGATTCGGCGCAGATCCTAACTTCGTCGGCAAGACGATCTCGCTCAATGGCCAGCCGACGACAGTTGTAGGCGTTCTTCCTGCGAGCCTCTCTCTCGATAAGGAGATGCTGCCTACGGTCGCGGGGATTGAACGGGTCGATGTCATACGGCCACTTGCCCTGGACGACGAAGACAGAAGCAATCACGCAAGTGATAACTACACTGTTATGGCACGCCTCAAACCCGGCGTTTCGATGGGCGAGGCGCAAGTCCAGGTCGACACGATAGTCGCGCGGCTCCAGCTGGCGTATCCGAAGAGTTACCCAGCAACCAGCGGATTCGCGGTAGGCGTGGTTCCGATGCTCGAGCAAGTCGTGGGCGGTGCCCGGCCCGCCGTTCTGATGTTGTTTGTGGCGGTCGGGTTCGTGTTACTCATTGCCTGCGCGAACGTCGCCAACTTGCTTCTTGCGCGAGCAGTCGGGCGAGAAAAAGAGTTTTCAATTCGCACCGCTCTCGGGGCAGGGCGTCTGCGCCTCATTCGCCAGTTGCTCGTCGAAAGCATGTTGCTCACGCTTGCGGCGACGTTAGCGCTGGGCATAGGCGCCAACACCGCGATCTTCAGCGTGGTCAATGCGATGATGCTAAAACCGCTTCCCTATTCGGACCCGACTCGGCTGGTTTCGGCAGGCTCGGTAAACAGTCTGAATCCGCAAGGTGAGGTCGATGGAGTATCGCCGGCGGATTTCTGGGACTGGAAGGATCAGAGCACGTCGTTTGAGCAACTCGCCGCTCTATCTGGTGGCGGCGGATTCAGCTTAAAAGACGCGGATCAACCGGATGTCTTCAGTGGCGCACGAGTGTCCTTCAATTTCTTTCAAACCTTTGGTGTGCAGCCGCTGCTGGGCCGTGCCTTCTCCGCCGAAGACGGGCAGCTCCACGCGCCCGAAACTGTAGTGTTGAGTCACAGGCTCTGGATGCGACGCTTTGGCGGTGACCCGGCGGTCGTTGGAAAGACTTTCAACAACGCTGACGGCGGTACGACGGTGATCGGAGTGATGGCGCCCGACTTCAACTTTCCAAGCTACGCCGACGTATGGGTACCGCTCGCGCGCAACTCAGGCGAGATGCGCAACCGGTCCAATCGCTACTTCAGTGTTGTTGGAAGGATCAGAGCCGATCAGTCGATTGAAAGCGCCGAAGCTGAGCTTGAGACCATCGCCAGTCGATTGGAGGCCGAGCACCCGCAAGCAAACAGGGGATGGACCGCGCACCTGACGCCGCTGCGAGACAATGTGATGGGTAGCGTGAGGACTGCGCTGTTCGTGCTGCTGGGTGCGGTCGGTTGTGTCCTGCTCATCGCGTGCACAAACGTCGCGAATCTGCTGCTCGCTCGCGCGGCGTCGAGGCGGAGGGAGATGGCGATTCGGCTCGCGCTCGGCGCCGGCCGCGCCAGGATCATGAGGCAGTTGCTCACCGAAAGCCTGGTGCTTGGCATCGCGGGCGGCGCCATCGGGTTGGCGTTTGCAGTGTGGGGTCTGGACCTGCTGATCGGAATTCTGCCCTCCAGGGAGGCATTCCAACTCCCGGTCGAGATCCGCATCGATCGAATGGTCATGTTGTTGACCCTTGCCGTCTCGGCCCTCACCGGGATTGTGTTTGGCCTCGTCCCCGCATGGCAGGCGTCACGGCCCGATGTTGGCGAGTGGCTGAAAGAAGGCGACCGCTCTGGATCGAGCGCCGGTCACAAGCGAACTCGCAGCGCTCTGGTCGTCGCTGAAATTGCTATTGCTCTTGTCTTGCTTGTCGGCGCCGGGCTGCTTGTCCAAAGCTTCGTCAGGTTGAGACACGTTGATCTCGGATACGACCCGATTGGTCTGATGACGATGTGGGTGCCGGCGTCGCCAGCCAGATATCCCGACAATGAAACTAAGGCGCGGTTCTATAAGCGGCTCCTCGAACGGGTTTCTCAAGTTCCCGGCACAGAAGACGTCGCGTTGAGCTCGGCGCCGTGGTTCGGCTTTCTCAATTTTCAATTCAACATCGCTGACGAAACGTTGCCGGCCGGCGATGCCACCGTTCGTTACAGCTCAATCGCCCCGGACTACTTCAGGGTGCTCAGAGCTCAAGTTCGCTCCGGTCGCGATTTCGATGATCGGGATGACAGCAGAGCTCCGAGCGTCGCAATCATCAATGAAGCTCTTGCGCGGCGGTACTTCCCGGAGGGCAGTCCGATCGGAAGAAGGATTGTGATTGGGTATCTTGGCCGCAGATTGACACCCGAGATAGTTGGCGTATCGGCGGACATCAAACAAGAGGAATTGGGGGCGCCAACAAAACCCGAAGTATACGTTCCATATCAGCAGGTCCCCTGGCTGGGAGCAGCACTAGTAATTCGCGCTGCGAGGGGTGACCCGATGACCCTAAAGAAAGACCTGCAGCAGGCGATTTGGGAAGTCGACAAGGACCTTCCGGTTTCCGAGGCGTCAACGGTCGAGGGGCACCTGTCGGATCTCGTGGCCGAGCCTCGGCTGTACACGTTGCTGCTCGGTGCGTTCGCGACTGCCGCGTTGATTCTTGCCTCGATTGGGATCTACGGTGTTATGTCGTATTCGGTAACCGAACGTACACGCGAGATAGGCATTCGCATGGCGTTGGGTGCGAAGCGTCTGGATGTGCTTACGTTCGTGGTGAGGCAGGGTTTGTTACTGGCGGTGACTGGCGTGGCGATCGGCGTTGTGTTGGCTTTCGCGTTGACTAGAGTGATTTCGAGCCAGCTGTACGGCATCTCTGCCACCGACCCGTTGACCTTTACATTGATACCGTTGCTGCTTGCATCGGTGACCGTGGCGGCCTGTTTTGTGCCGGCGCGTCGCGCAACGAAAGTCGATCCGATGATCGCACTGCGATGCGAATGAACTGATTGCCGATCGGCAATTGCCGATTGCCGATTGAAGGAGAAATCCCTGGCATTCGGCAATATAAGGGGACTATGGAAACACTTTGGCAGGACTTGCGTTACAGCGCCCGAATGTTAGTAAAGAACCCTGGCTTTACCCTGATCGCCGTGATCACGCTGGCGTTGGGTATCGGCGCGACGACGGCAATTTTCAGCGTGGTCAACGGCGTCCTGTTGCGTCCGCTCGACTATCACGATCCTCAACAAATCGTCACGCTCTTGCACAAAGGACGAAGCCCGGTCTCTCCGGCGAACTTTATGGACCTCCGCGCCAGTAGCCAGAGCTTCGAGTTGATGGCGGCCGCGGAGGCATGGGGCGGCACCCTCGCAAGCGATGACCGGCCGGAAGCCGTCAGCGGGCTGCGGATGGGCGATGGTCTTTTTGATTTGCTCGGCGTTCAGCCTTTGTTGGGTCGGACCTTGCGAGCCGAAGACTTCGAGCCCGGCAAAGATCATGTGCTGGTGCTCAGCCACAAGCTCTGGCAGCGTGCGTTTGGCGGCGACCCTTCGGTCGTCGGAAGACCTCTTGCGCTGAGCGGCGAACCCTATACCGTGGTTGGCGTGATGCCGCCACAGTTTCAATTCCCTCCGTTCTGGTCGACGCGCGCCGAGTTGTGGGCCCCGCTCGATTTGAGCAATCGCGCAACCAGCCGCGGCGGCAATTCATTGCGAGTGTTTGCCCGACTCAAACCCGGCGCAAGCCGGACCCAGGCTCAAGCTGAGATAGACGCGATCAACATTCAACTCGCCCACGCCTACCCGGACCAAAACACCGGGCTCGACATCCGGGTAGACCCGTTGAACGAGAAAGTGGTCGGCAACGTTCGTCCGGCCCTGCTGATCCTCTCGGGCGCGGTTGGATTTGTGTTGTTGATCGCCTGTGCGAATGTAGCTTGTTTGCTGCTGGCGCGCGCGGCAACCCGGCAGAAGGAAACCGCGGTGCGAGTCGCACTCGGCGCAACGCGCCGGCGCATCCTGAGACAGTTGTTGACCGAAAGCCTGCTGCTTTCTTTGTGCGGTGCGGCAGTCGGGATACTCGTGGCGGAGTGGGGTGTAGAATTGCTGACGGCGCTGCTGTCGGGCAACAGCTCCAGCTTCAGTGTTCGTTTGCCGCGGTTGAACGAGGTCAAGATTGATGCGGGGACGCTCGGCTTCACCTTCACGGTTTCGCTGGTGACCAGCGTGCTTTTTGGTCTTGCCCCGGCGCTCAGCGCGTCAAAACCGGATCTGAATCAGGTGCTCAAAGAGAGCGGGCGCGGGACGACTGGCGGACGCCGCCGGTTGCGCGAAACACTGGTCGTGGCCGAACTCGCGTTGGCGCTGGTGATGCTGATTGGCGCCGGGCTGCTGATGACCAGCTTCGTAAGGCTGCAATCGGTTGATCCCGGCTTCAACCCTCAAAAGCTGCTAACGATGACAACGTCGCTGGCTGGCGCTTCGCAATACGTAGGGCCGGCGCGCGAGGCCTTTTACCAGCAACTGACGGATCGGCTGACCGCCCTGCCCGGCGTCGAGTCGGCTAGCGCCGTCAATCATCTGCCGCTTGCCGGTGATGTATGGGGAACTACGCTCGCAATCGAAGGGCGTCCGTTGGCGGCGCCCGGAGAGAGCATCGTCGCCGCCTTTCGCGTGAGCCGCCCGGACTACTTTCGAACGATGGGTATCCAGTTGAGCGCCGGGCGAGATTTCACCCAGCGCGACACTCCTGAGGCCCCTGGCGTGGTAATCCTCAACGAAACGCTGGCCCGGCGTTACTGGCCTGCCGAAGACCCCTTAGGCAAACGGATCACACTCGACGATCCCCGCGGCACGACGAAAACGCCGGAATGGCTCACCATTGTAGGCATGGTGAAGGACGTCAAACAGGAAAGCTGGACGGATGCGCCGTCAAATGAGATTTATTTGCCGTTCCAACAGAGTGGAGGGTTCTACAGCGGTGTGGCCAGGCAGTTCACCTCAATGACGATTGTCGTGCGCACGACGGTCGAACCGCGCGGTCTGGCGGCCGCGGTCCAGGATACGGTCAGGACATTCGATCGCGCCATGCCGGTCTCCAATGTCATGAGCATGGAACAGGTGATTGCTGACGCTCTCTGGCAGCCGCGTTTCAATTTGCAGTTGATCGGGTTGTTCGCAGGCCTTGCGCTGGTGCTGGCAGCCATAGGGCTTTACGGAGTGATGTCGTACTCGGTGGCCCAGCGCACACACGAGGTGGGTTTGCGAATGGCGCTGGGCGCCCAGCGGGCCGACGTGATAACACTCGTCCTGAGGCAGGGCATGAAGCTGACCGTGGTAGGGGTGGCTCTCGGCTTGTTTGCGTCTGTGGCGCTGACTCGGCTGATGGCGAATCTGCTGTTCGGAGTGAGCGCAACGGACCCGAGGGTCTTTGGGGTCATCGCGCTGATACTCGTGGGCGTCGCGCTGCTTGCCTGTATTGTGCCCGCGCATCGCGCGACGAGGGTCGATCCGATGGTAGCGCTGAAATATGAATAAAGAGATTGACGATTGCCGATTGGCGATTGCCGATTGAAAGAAGAAGCGTGATCTATCTTCAATCGCAAATCGGCAATCGGCAATCGCGTATCGGCAATGGGAGGAAATCAATGGAAGCACTGTGGCAAGACTTGAAGTACGGAGCCCGAATGCTCGCCAAGAGCCCGGGATTCACATTGGTCGCCGTAATTGCGTTGGGTCTGGGTATCGGCGCAAACACCGCAATCTTCAGCGTGGTGAACGCGGTTCTGATTCGCTCGCTTCCATTCCGTAATCCGGACCGTCTCGTCATGGTGTGGGAAAACAACCGCCCGCGGGGCCGTGACCAGAACGTCATCTCCCCCGCAAACTACCAGGACTGGCGTGATCAAAACACGGTCTTCGATTCGATGGCAGCGATGTTCGACTCTCGCACAAACCTGACCGGGGTTGACGATCCCGAGGAATTGGCGACACAGCTGGTTGAGCCTAACTTCTTCGATCTGCTTGGCACCAGTGCCGCGCTCGGTCGGACGTTTAACCTCGACGAAGGCCAACCGGGAAAGGATCAGGTAGTCGTATTGAGCCAGGGGTTATGGAAGCGCCGTTTTGGTGGCGACCCGGGGATCGTCGGCAAAGCCATAAAGCTCGGCGGCAGAGACTTCACCGTCGTAGGCATCGCACCGTCGGGTTTGCAGTTGATTATTCGACAAGGTTCCCTCACCGGAAAACAGGCGCAGTTGTGGATGCCCCTGGGATTGAGCCCGGCCTCACGAGTGCGTCGCGGTCGTTCCATCATGGCGATCGCGCGACTCAAACCGGGAGTAACGCTAGGGCAAGCGCAAGCCGAGATGGACGGTATCGCCGCACATCTCGAACAGCAGTATGTGGACTTTAATACCGGTTGGGGCGTGAACCTTGTCCCTTTGCAAGATCAGCTGGTCGGTGCGATTCGTCCCGCGTTGCTGGTATTGTTGGGAGCGGTCGCTTTTGTATTGTTAATCGCATGTGCAAATGTCGCAAATCTGCTGCTGGCGCGCGCGGCCACCAGACAGAGAGAGATAGCGATTCGCACCGCTCTTGGCGCCGGGCGAGGGAGAATCGTTCGCCAGTTGCTCACTGAGTCAACTGTGCTCGCGGCGTTTGGAGGATTGCTGGGTTTGTGGCTGGCGATGTGGGGAGTCGACTTGCTGCTTGCTCTGACCCCCAAGGACCTGACCGGGTTGAAGGATGTCGGGATCGATTACCGGGTGCTCGGGTTCACAATGGCTGTTTCGGTCTTGACTGGAGTGCTGTTTGGTCTTGCTCCAGCCCTCGAAGCATCGCGGCCGAATCTAAACGAGTCGTTGAAGGAGGGTGGCCGGGGAGCGGTAACCGGCGGGCGCAGTCATCGCTGGCGTAGCGTGTTCGTTGTTGTAGAAGTCGCTTTGGCGATGGTGTTGCTTATCGGCGCGGGGTTGATGATCCGGAGTTTCGCACGCTTGCAATCGGTGGATCCGGGCTTCGACTCGAAGAACCTTCTCACGGTGCGGCTTCTTTTGCCCTCCTCCAAGTACGGTCAGGATAGTCAACTACTAGGTTTCTTCAAACAACTTGTGGAGCGTTTGCAGTCGCTGCCTGGGGTTCGTTCGGCCGGAGCAATAAGCGTACTGCCTTTTGGCAGCGGCGGAGCGGCGACCAGCATCGAGGTCGAAGGCCGCCCGGCGCCGCCCCCCGGTCAGGATCTGGTGGGCGACGTGCGTGTAGTCGATGGGGGTTACTTCGGCACGATGGGGATTCCGCTGTTGCAGGGACGGACTTTCACCGAGCGGGAACTGGCTCAGGAGACGCACGTGGTGATCATCAACGAGGCGATGGCGCGCGAGTTTTTCCCTGGGGAAGATCCGATCGGCAAGCGGGTAACCATCGCTATGAAGAAGGAGAACGTCCCAAACGAAATCATCGGGGTGGTTCGCGATGTGAGACACAAGGATTTGGAGACTCCGGCGCGAGCGATGACCTACTGGCCTTATCCGGAGCTCACCTATTCGGGGCTGACGCTGGTGGTGCGAACGGAGTCTGAACCGCTCGCACTTGCGGATGCAATACGCCGAGAGGTTCTGGCGCTGGACAAGGACCAGCCGATCGCCGACATAAGCACTATGGAACACCTGCTTTCGGACTCGGTGTCGGGCGCACGCTTCAGCACGATGTTACTGAGCGTTTTCGCCGGGTTGGCGCTGTTGCTGGCGGCGGTGGGGATCTTTGGTGTGATGTCTTACGGGGTGTCGGAACGCACTCACGAAATCGGGGTGCGAATGGCATTGGGCGCGCAGGCTTCGCACGTGCTCGCGCTGGTTGTACGACAGGGGATGGTCCTGACTCTGGTCGGGATAGTGATCGGATTGGTAGCTGCCTTCGGGGTAACGAGGGTCATGGCCAGTTTGCTGTATGGAGTGAGCCCGACCGATCCGCTGACGTTTGCGGCGATCTCGGTGCTGTTGGCATCCGTCGCGCTGTTGGCAAGTTATCTTCCCGCGAGGCGGGCGACCAAGGTTGATCCAATGATAGCGCTGCGATACGAGTGACCGTAATCTGTCAGCCGCGTCTATCCCAATCTCCGCGTCTTGGCGGATCTTGGCGTCTTTGCGCGAGCCTTTCGGCATCCCTGCCAATCGAGGTTCGTGCATAGAACACTCACGGAACTTGGTTTTTTCTTATGAAAACAACAGCCATCGAATCGCTCTTGACCAACACCCGAGCTGGTTTACCGGCAATACTGTGCGCAGCCGTTTGCATCGTATTCGCACAAGCAGGCCCACACCCGCTACAAACAACTGCGCCGCTTCGAACCAACGAGAACCTGACGCGGATAACCGGCCGGCTTGAACGCGATCTGCCCGAGTTGATGAAACAGGCCGATGTGCCCGGCCTTTCAATCGCTCTCGTGCGCGACGGCGCGGTGGTTTGGCATCACGGGTTTGGCGTAAAGAATTCGAAGACGAAAGAGCCAGTAACAGACACCACCATTTTCGAGGCCGCGTCGCTGAGCAAACCGGTCTTCGCCTACGCCGTCATGAAACTGGTGGACGCGGGCAAGTTCGATTTGGATAAGCCGTTGAACCAGTACCTGCCGGGAAATTACGATGTCGGACCGGACTCGCGGCTCGACCTGATCACCGCGCGACGTGTCCTTTCGCACACGACCGGTTTCCCAAACTGGCGAGGAGGAAACCCGGTCCTGAAGATCTTCTTTACCCCGGGTGAAAAGTTCAGCTACTCGGGCGAGGGGTTTGTCTATTTGTCGAAGGTTATCGAACACCTCACCGGTGAGCAGTTCAATGACTTCATGACTCGGATGGTCTTTAAGCCGCTGGGAATGACCAGCAGCAGTTATGTGTGGCGAGACAGCTATGACGCCCTCAAGACGTCCCGGCACAACTCGATCGGTGAACCTTCGCCGCAGCTCAAACCGACCTCGAACGCGGCCGCCAGTCTGCACACAACCGCTCTGGACTACGGGCGGTTCATCGCCGCCCTTCTGAACGGCACTGGGCTGAAGAAAGAAACCCTTAAACAGATGTTGACCCCGCAGATCAAGGTTGACGAAGGCGGCAGCAACACAACGGGCCGCCCCGCGACTAAGCCATCACCGAATATTTCGTGGGGGCTCGGTCTGGGTCTGCAAAGCACCCCGGATGGAGTTTCATTCTGGCATTGGGGCGACAACGGCGACGCCAAGGCATACTTCGTGGCGTTCGAGCGGCAGAAGCTTGGAGTAGTGGTGTTTGCCAACAGCTCAAACGGCTTGTCCTTCATGCCTGAGCTCATCGATAAAGCCGTCGGCGGACAGCAACCGGCGCTTGCGTGGATCAAGTATGAGTCGTACAAATCGCCGCGCAGGGTGCTGCTGAAAAGGGTGCTGGACGGCGGCGCCGAGGTGGCACTGCGTGAGTATCGCGAGTGGCGAAAGGGTCGCGCGGCAACCGAGGTTTTGACCGAGGAGCAGATGAACCGTTTTGGCTACGAGCTGCTGTCCGGGCTAAAGCGCGTGAAGGACGCTATCGAGGTCTTCAAGCTGAACGTCGAAGACTATCCGGAGTCGGCCAACGCGTACGACAGTCTCGGGGAGGCATACGCAGCTGACGGAAACAACGAGCTGGCGCTCAAGAACTATCAACGGTCGATTGAATTGAACCCAAACAACACGAACGGCCTCGAGAAGCTGAAGAAGCTTCAGGATGGACACAAGAACTGACTCTTGGGCTACGAGTATTCTGCGGTCACTTCTCTATAGAATCTCCCTTGCACACCACCCGGTTGGCCCGCGTAACAACGGATTGCCGTCAGTTTTGTATCGTCCGTTTATGTGATAGTCTCACGTTCCAACGCGATCGGCCCAACACGACGATGGATAGTCAGGTCAGGTCCCTTGAACAGAAACAACCACTACGGAGGTTCTTAGCAATGAAGGCTCTATCAATCGTCACACTTTTCTGTTGTCTGTTGTACGGCTGCTCGGCACGCCCGGACTCAACCACCCGGAATCTCCTAAGCTCGGGTCACTGGGTCGACCTGTCTCACGACTTCGCCGCCGATACGATCTATTGGCCAACAGCCGAGCCGTTCAAACTTGAGACGGTTTCCGCGGGCATGGCCGAAGGTGGCTATTATTACTCGGCGTACCAGTTCTGTGCGGCCGAGCATGGCGGAACTCACATTGACGCACCCGTTCATTTCGCGGAGGGACGCCAGTCAGTCGACCAACTTCCAGTGGACCGTCTGATCGGGCCGGCAATCAAGGTGGACGTGTCGGCGAAAGCAAAGGCGGATCGCGACTATCTGATCAGCGTCCCTGACTTCGAAGCGTGGGAGACGCAGAACGGCAGAATACCCGACGACTCGATCGTGCTGCTTCAAACCGGCTGGTCCGAATACTGGAATGATCGGATAAAATACCTCGGCACCGATAAGCGTGGCGCTGAAGGTGTCGCCGAGCTTCACTTCCCCGGGCTTTCGCCCGACGCCGCTCGCTGGCTTACCCAGAACCGGAAGATCAAGGCGATCGGTCTCGACACCGCTAGCATCGACTACGGCCAGTCCAAGTTGTTCGAGAGCCACCGTGTTCTGATGGGGCAGGACATTCCGGCTTTCGAGAATGTAGCCGGTCTCGATCGGTTGTCGGCGAAGGTTGCGATGGTTATCGCGATGCCGATGAAAATCCGCGGAGGCAGCGGAGGCCCGCTTCGGATCATCGCCTTGGTCGACTGAGCGGGGCGCTAGTCGCCACCTGAAAATTCGAGCACCAACCTCCCGGTAGGAATCCCACATCCGAGCAACGTGTTCCCACCTTCGAAATGGCGCCGATCCCGAGGGGACTTGGGGGATTCAATAGGATCGGACCCGATGCGTTCGTAAAGGTCATCGATCGTATCGGTTACGAGCGAATCTCCGGCGCCGGTTGTGAAGACCTTGGCAGGTACGAGGGTTGCTCCAGAGTCCTTCTCGGCTCGTTTATAGAACCCATGAGCCTCGTTATTGAACGACGAACGATGATTGTGATTGGAGGACCAGATGCTTCAGGACCTGCGCTACGGTTTGCGAATGCTACTCAAGCACAAAGGCTTTACCGCGGTGGCTGTGCTATCGCTTGCGCTTGGGATTGGCGCCAACACCGCGATCTTTAGTTTAATCGACGCGGTAATGCTGAGAGCGCTTCCGGTTCAGGAACCTGATCGGCTCGTGCTCTTTGGCAACGCCGAATCGGCTGGCATCACCATAGGCTTTCCGGATTCAAGCCAGGACCTCTTCTCGTACCCGACCTATCGCGAAGTCCGCCAGCGCAATCAGGTCTTCTCCGATATCGCCGCGGTACACAGCTTCCCGAGCCGGGTTCACGGCGTCGTCCACGCAAGCGGATCAACGGGGGAACTCGAGCAAATTAACGCGCAAATGGTCAGCGGCACTTACTTCTCCGTGCTTGGTGTGAATGCGCTTCTTGGCCGAACGCTCACGCCGGACGATGACGATACACCGGGGGGACACCCGGTTGTGGTGGCCAGCAATTCCTGGTGGCAGCGCAGATTCGGCGGCGATCCTTCGGTGATCGGAAGCACAATCAACATCGACAAGACCGCTTACACGATAATCGGCGTTGCTCCGAGAGATTTCTTCGGGACAACCGTCGGCGATTCGCCGGATATCTGGGTTCCGCTGTCAATGGAAGAGCAGTTACCTCCCGGGTTCAAAGGGCTGACGGACAGGATGTTTCAATCGCTGTATCTGATCGGACGTCTGAACACCGGGGTCAGCGTGGAACGGGCGGGCGCAGAGGCCAACCTTCTGTTCAAGCAACTTCTGCTCGAGTATTCGGGGCCACAGCCCTCGGCCGAGCGATTGCAGGATATTCAGCAGGCCCATATCGAGCTGACTCCCGCAGGCCGGGGTCTCTCCGAGCTAAGAAAAGAGTTCTCGCTCCCGCTTAAGATTCTTATGGTCGTGGTTGGAGTCGTCTTGCTGATCGCCTGCGCCAACATTGCCAATCTGCTCATGGCACGTGCGGCAGCGCGGCAGCAGGAGTTCACGTTGCGTGTCGCCCTTGGCGCTAGCCCTTTACGAATCGGCCGCCAGTTGTTGACCGAGAGCCTTCTGTTGGCTCTGCTCGGCGGTGGCGCAGGTATCCTGCTCGGGTCGTGGGGCAGCAGCGCACTGATATCGATGGTTTCCACCGGGCCTCAGACGTTACCGATAAATTTAGAGCTCGACTCACGCGTTCTCGCGTTCACGCTGATCGTCTCCGTAATCTCAGCCGTGGTGTTTGGCACCGCGCCGGCCCTCCGCGCATCGCGAGTCGAGTTGAGCGGATCGCTGCGGTCAAACAGGTCTTCCTCGTCGGCGATGACCCGGAGCCGTCTCGGCAAAGCCCTGCTTGTTTCACAGGTCGCCCTATCACTGCTGCTGCTGGTCGGCGCCGGGCTATTCGTTCGCACCCTCGTCAACCTCGAGCGCGTGGACACCGGGTTTAATCAGGAACACGTCCTGTTGTTCCAGATCGACACCGACTCTATCGGTCTGAAAGAGGATTCGCAGCTCGTAAAGCTGTACCGAGACGTCGAGGAAAAAGTCAGCGCGATTCCCGGAGTGCGTGCCGCTTCGTTTTCAATGTTCGCCTTCCACCAGGGAGGCTGGACGGGTGCGGCGTCGACGCGTGGCGACTCCTCAGGCGCGCGCACCGAGTGGCACGTTCGCAACAACAGCGTGGGACCCAAGTTCTTTGAAGCGATGGGGCTTCCGCTTCTGACCGGTCGGGGATTTGGCCCGCAAGACACCGAGACATCGCCCAAGGTGGCGGTGATCAGCGAAGCCCTCGCGCTGAAGCTGTTTCCCGGAACCTCGCCGATTGGGAGGCGCTTTGGCCGAGGAGGTCAGGAACACAGCGAAGAGATAGAGGTCATCGGTGTAGTAAAGGACGCTAAGTATGAAGACTTGATGGAAGAGCCAAGGCCAATGGCCTACTACCCTTACACCCAGAGCATAAACTTTCTAAGCAGCTTCGAGGTGAGCTATTCGGGAGAGCCGGGCGCGATCGTCGATGAAACCCGCCGGGCAATCAAGGAAGTGAATCGAGATATCCCGATCGTGGAAGCGGTGACAATGTCCGAGCACGTGGGGCGCTCGCTCGTGCAGCAAAGGCTGATCGCCCGGCTGTCAAGCTTCTTTGGCCTTTTGGCGTTGCTGCTCGCCTCCATCGGGTTGTTCGGTATTATGTCCTACTCAGTTGCAAAGCGGACAAATGAGATTGGCATACGCATGGCGCTTGGCGCGGCCCGCGGCGATGTTCTGAGACTGGTGATGCGCGAAGGGCTGGCGCCGGTGCTCATCGGGGTCGCTATCGGATTACCGGCAGCGATAGCGGGCGGTCGTTTGATCACCAGTCTGCTCTTTGGCCTGACGCCAGCCGATCCCCTGACAATTTGCGCAGCGACTTTGTTGCTGTTGGCAGTAGCCGCGCTCGCCGGATATCTCCCGGCAAGAAGGGCTGCGCGGGTCGACCCGATGACAGCGCTGCGCTGCGAGTGACATAAGACGCCCACCAGCGTCCTCTCGACTGTAAAAAGCAACTTCACTCCGATAGGGGTTGAGGTTATCGGGCTTTCTCTCACTTCACTGTTTGATGCACCAATACCGTGTGATAATCTCCAGGATTGAGGGCTTGGATACCTGACGGATGGAGGCGATATGAGCAAAGACTACGTCGATCAAGTTGGTGAAGGATATAGAGTCGCCGGCACGCGGGTGTCTCTTGATTCCGTTGTCTATTGCTTTTGGAATGGTGACTCGCCCGAGACCATCGCCCAGTCATTTCCGGCGCTCACGCTCGAGCAGGTTTACGGTGCGATCGCCTACTACCTCGACCATCGAAAAACGATCGACCAATACATCAAGCAAGGCGAAGCCGATTACGAGGCTAAACGGGAAGCAGATCGAGAGTCTGACCCAAAGTTCTATCAAGAAATGGCCGAACGCCGCCGACAGATGAAAACGAGCGTTTGATGAAAGTCCGCTTTCAGGCCGATTCCGACCTTAGGCACTCGATTGTGCGAGCCACCTTGCGTCGCGAGCCAACAATTGATTTTCGAAGCGCACCGTCCGCGGATCTAGCAAGCCGCGACGACATGGAAGTGCTGGCGATCTCCGCGCAAGAAGGGCGTGTGCTGGTTTCTCATGACAGCAGAACGATGCCGAACCACTTCGCTGAGTTCATTGCGAACTATGCGAGCGCGGGCGTCGTCATTGCTCCGCAGCGGCTAGGCATAGCGGTGGTTGTAGAGGAACTGCTGCTGATATGGTCAGCATCCGACGCAAACGAATGGGTTAACCGAATCATCCGCTTACCGCTCTAAGGGCCGATCTACCAGTAATGTTGCCACTGCTGAATTCCGGGCGTTCCAACACTGCTTGTAAGAAGTGAGTGGAAAATGAGGAAGAGTCTTGCCGCGAAACTGAACGCTCGAATTCAAGCTGTAATGCAAACAGAAGACTGGCTCGGAGCCATTGAACTTGTGCAGAACCACAGCGAGACCGTTCAGTCGCACTGGGAGCTATCCTGGAATCTTGGATGGGCCTACTTCAAGCTCGACAGATTCAAGGAAGCACGAAAGTATTTGCTGACAGCCGTCAGACTCGCGCCGGAAAACCCGGTATGTCACTGGTCACTTGGCATAGTTCGCCGAAGCCTGGGAAACCATAAAGCGGCCGAAGTGGCTCTCAAACGAGCGCTGAGAATAAGAGACTCGTACCTAGCCCGGATCGCCCTCGCGTTGACATACATGGACCAGGATAAGCTTGACGAGGCTGAGGACGTGCACCTCGAAGGACTCAGGCTGAAGCCAACTGCCGAGAGATACAAAGCGTATGCAGACTTCCTCTCGGATGTCGGTCGCGAAGACGAGGCTCAGCGTATTTATCGGAAGGCCCGAAGGCTACGAGCGAACAGTATAGACCGCCGGACCGGAGCTCAGAAATTGCTCCGTGAAGGGTGACTGCCGGTCCAGTCGAGATCGCTCATAACGTGGCTTGAGCAAAGGCACGATCACCAGTGACAAATCGCTCCGATCGTCTTACCACCTTGCTATTCGACTGGGACGGAACGCTTTTCGACTCGGCGTGCTCTGGGCTGCTAGCGTTTCAGAAAACCTTCGATGATCTGGGTATTACCTTCACCCAGGAGTTCTACGATACCCACTACTCTCCAAACTGGTACGCGATGTATGAAGCGCTGAACCTGCCAAAGGACAGCTGGAAGACCGCGGATGAACTATGGCTCAAGCATTACGGCGAGCAGCCACCCAAGCTGGTGGAGGGAGCTGGTTCAACGATCGATGAACTTCATTCGAGAGGCTATCGCCTGGGGATCGTCACCAGCGGCACCGAGCGGAGAGTGACCCGCGAGCTTGATCAACTGGGCTTGAGGTCCCTGTTTGAAGCGGTGATTTGCAATGAACACATCGTGAATAAGAAGCCGCACCCCGAAGGTTTGGAGAAGGCGATGCGACTACTGGCAAGCGCGCCGGGCGTTTGTTCTTACATAGGCGACGCACCCGAAGACGTGCAGATGGGAAAGACTGCGCGGGTCTTCACCGTCGGTGTTCGAAGCGCTTATCCCACCAGCAAGCTGCTGCTCAGTGAACGACCTGATATTCATCTCGAATCGATCGGCGAACTGCTGTTGCACTTCTGAAAGATCGGAGAGGTTTACCGCAGAGGGTACGCTTCGGACCTCTTTAACAGGATTGCCGGAAAGGATCCGAGTTGCTTCAAAACCTCCCCGTGAGGATCAACACCCCAATCACAATAAAGGCAACAGCCGCTACTCGTTTGATCCAGACAAGTGGCAAGTACTGACCAAGCGTTCCTCCCACCGCAACGCCTATCCCGGACACACAGACAAGGGCGAGCGACGCGCCTATCAGCACTGCCCACGGCTTCTTGCTCTGGGCGGCCATGGTCATCGCGGCGAGCTGAGTTTTGTCGCCCATCTCGGCCAGGAAGATCACCCCAAAAGTCGTAAGGAAAACTCGCCAGTCCATTCCCCCTCCATTGTCTCTGAAACCGCGGAGAGCACGGTGAAACGCGGAGAATCTTCCCTCCGGTCCTCCGCGCCCTCTGCGATCGCTATTCCGATGATTGTTGCTTTGCTACTCGGAAACCTGCCGCGCCAGCGCTTCGTCGACATCGATCTCCATGCGAAGCAGGGCCGCGCTGTAAGTTTTCCCCTGCGCGTCGGTCTTGAGCGACAACGTGCCTCCACCGTCCAGACTCTCGTGAAGCAGAAAGTTCAGCGCATGCAGGTTGGGCACCTCGAAGCGTTCCACCTCTCCAAGGCATATCCCCTTGAAGTGGGCTTTCACTCGCTCGGCGGTAACCTGTTCGACCAGCATCGAATAGTATTCGGGTTTGAGCGCTATCAGACCAACATTAGCAGTGTCTCCTTTATCACCCGAACGCGCGTGCGCGAGCTGCAACAGTTTCACTCTTGCCATATCAAGCCTCGATCACTGAAACCTCGGAATGGACTTCGCTCTTTGGGAGTAGCGCCGGCCAGTAAGCGATTATTTCCTCAAGCTTAGGGCGCCCGGCCGCGAACCCGGTCACCGTAGGCGGGCCGTTGAGCACCAGGGGCGCAACCTCGCGCGTGAATCGCTCGACCGCGCGTTTGTCCTCGGAGCGCACCCCAATGCGAAACGCAACTTCGGCGATGTCCGGCGACGGCGCTCCGGAAAGAGCGCCGTGGCAGGCATCGACTCCGACGAATTCGGTGAGCACTGAATCAAAATGCAAGCCGAGCCTATCGAGTCTCTCTCTCACCACGCGATCGGCGGCCTGCGCTTTCCTGTAAGCGTCGGGCCAGCCGTACACCAGCGATCCGACGGCCTTCCAACCCGCGGAGTAGCTCACGCTCACTTTGTACAAATCGGTTGCCGGGCGTCCCTTGATCCCCGAGAATCGCACGCGATCCGCTCCCGCTTGTTCGAGATGAATGGTCGTGAAGTCGGCGACGCAATCCGGCGTTATGTATTCACGAGGATCGCCCATCTCGTACAGAAGCTGTTCTTTGATCGTTGGCACGGTGATGCGGCCGCCCGTGCCGGAATGTTTTGTGATGACGAACGTACCGTCCGATTGCGCTTCGATGATCGGGTATCCGATGTCCGCGATATTGGGAATCGTCTCCCAATCGATCAGACAGTTTCCCCCGGTGCATTGAGCTCCGCATTCAACGGTGTGTCCGGCGATCGTTCCGGCAGCAAGTCGATCCCAATCATCGCGAGCCCATCCAAACTCGTGAATCATCGGACCGAGCGCCAAACCTGTATCGGTTACTCGACCGGCGATGATGATCTGCCCTCCTGCATCGAGGGCGTCGGCGACATCCCGTCCGCCAAAGTAAACGTTGGCACTCTGAACGCGCGATCGAACCGAGGCCAGCGGCTCGCCTGTCTCCTGGTTCCTCAGTTCAACCCCTCTACTGATGAAATCGTCCAGCCGCGCCATTATGTCGTCGCCGGCCACGACGCCTATCTTGATCTTACCGCCAAAGCCACGCCGGCGGGCGGCGTCGATCACCGCATCGCGGCAGGCTTCGGGATTCACACCGCCGGCATTGGCTACGACTTTGATGTTGCGTTCGACGAGATCAGGCAACACTTCTTCGATCATCGACACGAAATCGCGCGCATAACCCGACTTCGGATCGCGCGCGCGCTGCTTCTGCATGATCGACATCGTGATCTCGGCGAGGTAATCGAGCGTGAGGTAGTCGATTGGCCCGCGCCGGACCTGTTCGATGGGGGCTTGCAGTGAGTCGCCCCAGAAACCCTGCCCGTTTGCGATTCTGACTGTCTTCATTGTTCTTTCACATCAGTTCTCCGCCACCACCATTAAGGACCCTACAATCGCCGACTACAGCTTTGGCGCTGGCGGGGGAAGCTCTCGAGCCTCGACTTCGGATTGGAATCCCACCCGTGCGTGAGTCCCATCACAGAACGGCTTGTTCTGCGAATGGCCACAGCGGCAAAGCGAGATCACAGTCCGCCCGGCAAGACCGAACGTGTTTCCAGCCGCGTCCTTGATCGTGATGTTGTCGCCGATTATGCGATACGGGCCGTTGTTGATTACTATTGTGGAACTTTCATTTTGATCGCTCATTGCTTTTGCTCTCCTCCAATTTCAAACAAGTCCGGTTGGCCATTGTAGCGCACACGCAGGCCGATCAGAAAGCAGAGCCAACAGTTGAGGGATTTTCAAAGCTTGCCGTCCCGACAAACGTCGGTTTGTCGACTTCGGGCCCGCACAACGACAAACTGAAGTTTTGTCGGACATCTCAATTTGTAGAAACGCATCTTGACCACTAGTATTCTCGCGCCTCGTGAATCGAAGCGAGCAAGGCGCACGAAATGGCTGAACCGACAAAGGAAGGTCTGATCCGCGGAATCCGCCGGTGGGATCTCGTGGCGATGGCGGTCAACGCGATTATCGGCGCGGGTATTTTCGGATTGCCGTCCGAGGTCTTCAGCCGGATCGGAGGGTACTCGCTGTTTGCCTTTGCCGCGTGCGCGCTGGTCGTGCTGGTCATCATCCTCTGCTTTTGCGAAGTCGGCAGTCGATTCAGCGATACAGGCGGACCATATCTCTATGCGCGCGAGGCATTTGGTAAGATTGTCGGATTTGAGGTTGGATGGTTGATCTGGATCGCGAGGCTGACCGCGTTCGCAGCAAATTGCAACCTGCTCATCGGATACCTGAGCTTCTTCTGGCCTGCCGCCGGCGCCGGCGCAACACGAGCCGTTACCATAACGGTTATCGTCGTGCTGATCTCATTTGTCAACATCGCCGGGGTTCGCAATGCGGCGCTCGTCAGCAACCTATTCACTGTGGGTAAGCTGATACCGCTGGTGTTTTTCATAGCCGTCGGTCTGTTCTTTATTCAACCCGCAAACTTCGCGCTTGAAGCGGCGCCCGGCTACGGCGCGTTCTCAGGGTCGTGCCTCGTGCTGATTTACGCGTTCAGCGGTTTCGAGATGATTATGATTCCGGCCGGTGAGGCTCGCGAACCGCGGCGCAACACCCCGTTTGCGCTGCTCACGGCGGTGGGAGTAGTCGCGGTCATTTACATGCTGATCCAGCTTGTTTCAATCGGGACGCTCCCGGAGCTTGCCGCGTCAAAGCGCCCGCTTGCCGATGCCGCGACCACTTTCCTCGGGTCGGCCGGCGGGGCAATTATCTCGGCCGGCGCATTGGTTTCAATCTTCGGAAACCTGAACGTGATCCTGCTGGCCGGTTCGCGATTGCCGTTTGCTATGTCAGAACGAAACGAGCTTCCAGAATTCCTGGCGCACGTCCATCGCCGGTTCCGTACGCCAGACGTTTCGATATCAATCACCGCCGCTGTGATGCTTGCTTTGACACTGTCGGGCACATTTGTCTATGCGGCGACAATCAGCGCGATTGCACGATTGCTGACGTATGCAGCGACCTGTGCGGCATTGCCGGTGCTGCGTCGTAAAGAAGCGGAACTCCCGGCGCTGTTTCGAGCACCCGCCGGTGTTGCCCTTTCGATCTTCGCTCTGCTGCTCGCGGCGTGGCTGCTCTCAAATAGCACGAGCCAACAAGCTCGTGACTCAGTGATCGCTGCCGCCGTTGGTCTTTTGATTTACTTCGCCTACAGAGCCGGCCGTAAGAAAGCGGTGGTTGACGAAATTCCAGTTGAGCCAGGATGAGGGCTTCAAATCTGAGGTCGGAGACTCACCCTAAATCTCCCAGTCAGCGCGATCTCGCTCCTTAGCGATTCCACCTTCGATGATCGGCTTCCGTCTTTTGATCGAGCCACAGATCGGATCGCCCTTCTTGCCTGTCATGTCGATTACTACTTTTAGCGGGCGGTTCTTGTCGAGTGCGGCCTGAAGGTGATCCCAAGTCAGATGGTTCAGGTGGATCTTCGCCCGTCGAAACATTGCGAACTCACCATTGGGGCCCATCACTCCCCACGATAGATAGAAGAACCTCTCCTGAGGCGTACCCTTTGCAAATGGCCCCAGGAAGTTTGGAGACCCGCCGGGTTGTCTTGTGATCCTGAACACCGGACGAAATGTCACTTTCTTTCGATCGGCCGGCACCGCTTCTATTACTTCGTTACCTTTCTGAATCCCGAGATAAACCGGCTCGTGTTTTCCAGCTGCAGTATTGTAAGGATCCACGAAACAGCTCCCCGGAAGATTGCGACATATTACTTCAATTGTCACCTCACCGTTTTCCATCCACTCTTCTCCGCAACACAGGATCAACAAAACGAGATTAGAAAACCTTACAGCTCTACCTTACGCAGTCGCAACGCGTTGCCGATGACCGACACTGAGCTGAAACTCATCGCGGCGCTTGCGATCATAGGACTCAACAGAAGCCCAAACACTGGATAGAGCGCTCCAGCAGCGATGGGGATTCCAAGAGCGTTATAAATGAACGCGAAGAAAAGATTCTGCCGGATGTTGCCCATGGTCGCCCGGCTCAGCTTGCGTGCGCGCGCGATGCCCCTCAGGTCGCCCTTTAAGAGGGTGATGCCCGCGCTCTCGATAGCCACGTCCGTGCCCGTGCCCATCGCAATTCCAACCTGAGCCTGAGCCAGGGCCGGCGCATCGTTTACGCCGTCGCCGGCCATCGCCACCAGGCGACCCTGAGCCTGGAGACGTTTCACCACCTCGCCCTTCTGTTTGGGCAAAACGTCGGCTTCAAAGTCATCTATGCCCAGCTTTCGAGCGACCGCCTCGGCAGTCGTCCGATTATCGCCGGTGACCATTACGATGCGTATCCCATCCTCGTGCAGCTCTCGAATTGCCTCGGCCGTAGACTCCTTGATCGGATCAGCAACGGCCAGCAAACCGGCGAGCCGGCCGTCCACGGCGACAAACATCACCGTCTCGCCCTCTTTGCGCAAAGCTTCTGCGCGCTCGCTCAAACTGCCAGCATCGATTTTCAGTTGCTCCAGCAGCTTGCTATTGCCGAGGGCAACAAGGTGACCGTCGATCTTTCCAACAACGCCCTTTCCGGTTATGGATTGAAAGTCCTCGGCTTCAGACAGCTCCAATTCTCTCTGTTCCGCGCCGGCTATGATTGCCGCGGCCAGCGGATGCTCGCTTCCCCGCTCGATGCTGGCGGCCAGCCGCAACAACTCCGACTCACCAATCCCATTCAAAGGCAGCACCGAGGTAAGTCGGGGTTTGCCTTCGGTCAACGTACCGGTCTTATCCACAATGAGCGTGTCGATCTTCTCCAGCACCTCGAGGGCTTCTGCATTCTTGATGAGCACGCCTGCTGTAGCGCCGCGGCCTGTTCCCACCATGATCGACATCGGCGTCGCAAGCCCCAGCGCGCACGGGCACGCGACTATCAGCACAGCTACCGCATTGACGATGGCGTGGGCCAGCCGTGGCTCAGGTCCTGCGAGACTCCACACGACAAACGTGATGATGGCCGACACAATGACGGCCGGAACAAAGTAGGATGAGACCGTATCGGCGAGACGCTGAATCGGGGCGCGGCTGCGTTGAGCCTCGCTCACCATCCGGACGATCTGAGCCAGAAGCGTTTCGCTGCCGACCCGCTCCGCACGCATTATGAAGCTGCCTGTTCCATTGACAGTACCACCCGTGACCTTATTCTCTTTGCTCTTCTCCACGGGAATGGACTCGCCGGTCACCATCGACTCGTCTACGGAACTCTTGCCTTCGAGGATTATTCCATCCACGGGGACCTTTTCTCCGGGGCGAACTCGGAGCGTGTCACCCGGTTTAATGACATCCAAAGAGATCTGTTCTTCTGCCCCGTCATCGCGGATGACTCTCGCGGTTTTGGGAGACAGTCCGAGCAGGGCTTTGATCGCGCTGCTCGTCTTGCTGCGCGCCCGCAGTTCGAGAACCTGTCCCAACAGCACCAAAACGACGATCACCGCGGAGGTTTCAAAATAGACCCCTACTTGACCGCCGTGCCCGCGCAACGAAGCCGGGAAGATGCTCGGAAAGAAGGTAGCAATGACGCTATACCAGTAGGCCACTCCGGTGCCGATGGCGATGAGCGTGAACATATTGAGGCTCCGATTGACGATCGAGGCCCAACCTCGCTGAAAAAACGGCCAGCCTCCCCACAACACGACAGGTGTTGCGAGGGCCAACTGGAAAAGCGTAAGCAACCGCATCGAGACCGCGTGCTGCAGGGGCTGACCCGGGATCAAATCCGACATCGCGACGAGGAGCAACGGGGCGGTCAGATACAAGCCGATCTTGAACCGGCGGGTCATATCTTCGAGCTCTTCGTTCTTCTCTTCACCGCCACCGACGGTTCTTGGTTCCAGGGCCATTCCGCAAATCGGACACGAGCCAGGCGCCTCCCTCACGATCTCCGGGTGCATCGGGCAGGTGTATTCCGTTCTAGTCGCTGGAATTGAAACCGATGGTGGGTCAAGGGCCATGCCACACTTAGGACATGAGCCTCGTCCCGGCCGGTGAACCTCCGGATGCATCGGGCAGGTGTACTCCCCTTTAGTCTTCGACGGGGTAATAACCAGGGGTTCCAGCGACATCCCACACTTGGGGCATGCGCCGGGGCTGCTTTGGTGAACCTCCGGGTGCATTGGGCAGCTAAATTCGGATTTCGGCGGCGCCGGTCCACTGCCCGGGAGTTCAAGCGACATCCCACACTTCGGGCATTTTCCCGGATTGCTTTGGTGAACTTCGGGGTGCATCGGGCAGCTATATTCGGGTTTCGCCGGCGCCGGTCCAGTGCCTGAGAGTTCAAGCGACATCCCGCACTTGGGGCATTTGCCCTGATGCCTCTGGTGAACCTCCGGATGCATTGGGCAGCCATATTCAGGCTGTATCTGCGCGGCTCGAGGGTCTAACCTTTGGAGTAACATTCCGCACTTCGGACATGCGCCCGGAGTCGCCTGGTGAACCTCCGGATGCATCGGGCAGGTGTATTCCGCATTCCCGGCCGGCGAAGCGGGCACCATCGAATCAAGAGCCATCCCACACTTCGGGCACGACCCCGGGCTATCCTGGCGAACCTCCGGGTGCATAGGGCAGATGTGTTCGTTGCTGTTCTTTTCAGCGTCCATCGATCTCCGTTGTCATCCTGTGTTCTGTGAGCCGAAGCTCACAAGTGCAACAGGTCGGCTTATGACTCGGCGCAGCTTATCGTTTACCTTGCTAGCCGTCGACGAGCCTGGAATTGCCAATTTGCGGTTCTCGCGAGTCACCTTACTTTCATTCGAGCCCGCAGTGAAATGCTAAGAGCAAGGCTACGACGAAGCGCGTGTTCGAGCGCTCGAGCCCTCGTCTCTTTGCGTCTGTTTCTCGTGAGCCCTGGACGTTTTCACTGCACCAGGATTTTTCCGCGCAGCATACCAATACCGCAAGTAAAGGCAAATTCGCCCGACTTACGCGGCGTGAGCTGAATGACAACCGGTTCGTTCAACGGTAGCTCTTGCTTTTTGTCATAGTCAGGAATCAACACCGCGGTACCGCAGGTAGTCTTTGACTCACGCACAAAGGTAATGCGAGCCGTAACACCCCGCTTTAGTTCCAGGCTGGCCGGTTCATATCCACCGTCTGTCACCTTGACGGTGAACGCCTGGATCTCGGAGTCATCCTGGCCGGCGGGTTTCTGGTGTTGGGCGAATGGTTGCTTTGCTTCCGACTCAACGACTTCAATGGAGTCTACTTTGAGATACCGCTTGCCGTCAGCTTCACGCGTAATTCCAGTGGCTTTCACCTGTTTAGCAATGTAGTCGAGCCAGTCCCCTCGTTGTGGCGCCAGTTTGCCCGTCTCAAGCAAATACAGCGTGATTCCGTTCGCGCCCGCAACGGCGAGCGCTTGTGCCTTGCCCTTCCTGGCACAGTCCACGGCACACTTCAGATCGCCGTCGTTGCCGTATGGGGTCACCTTTCGATCTGCTTCGAACCAGCACGAAGAGCAAACCACCTGCCCTTCAAGCGTAACCGAAGCCTCGGCCTTTTCCTGAGCTATCGTTGCGTTGCCAAACAGCGCAAGCGTCACACACAACGCAATGCTGATCAATAACAATTTCTTCGTTCTCATTGTTCTTCTCCTCTGTTGATATGATCCCGACCTCCTGGTCTCTCTGAGGTCAGTGATGCATCTTCCCCGGCCGGAAGCGCAAGAAGACATGAAAGCTCGTCGGGTTTGAACCGTAGCCTGACTCTAAGGCTGTTGGCACGTGGTAGACCGTCACATCCGCCCCAACACCCACTCGCAGTTTGGTGTCGGCAATGATGTCGCGCACTCCTCCAAAAGTAAATGCGCCAACCCGAAAGGACTGCTCAAAGCGGTCGCCTATTTGGAAGCCACCTCCGATCGGGTGAAACCCATCAAGACCCGGTCGGCCGAATATGTTTTCCTCGAGCAGTCCTTGCTTGTCCACCAGCTCCATCCTCGTGTACAGGTAGTTCCTATCAAGAAAGTTCGCCGTCGACTCGAGCAAATAGGCGTTCGAGTTACCGTGACGCTCGTGATTGCGGCCCCAGATCAGACTCGACGCCCAGTTCCCATCATCCCACGAACGATTGTGAGAAACCGAGGCAGTCACCCGCCGCAGGATGCCAGGTTCGAGTATTTCCGGATTGACCAGGTGGCCATACGAAACCTGCATCGTCCAGTCCGGTGTTGGCGTAAACCAGACTCGACCGCTCCATGAATCGAGCTTGCCCATTTCAATGTCTTTGCGATTCTCATCGGGCTCTGCACCGCGAAATAGCGAGCTTTCAACCCGGAATCGCCACGCTGTCACTCCGGCAGTGATCACCCCGTGGCTTATGTGTGTGGAGTCTTGCCAATGATGTCCAAGCGGCGCCGCCGGATTCTCCGCCGCCGACATTCGATGCATGAATGCCGTCGGCCCGAGCGCCGGCTCGGCGACAGGCCCGCCGTAGAAGTTGAGAGCGACATGCTCGGACAACCTAATGTTGTAGGCGGCAGCGAGTTCCATAAAGAGGTCGTGCGGGTGTTGGGCGTCGATGATGGGCCGCCCCTCGAAGGTTTCTCCTGTCTGGAAAAGCTCAGGAAAGCCGCGCCTCGGTGTAGTCCACGGTTCGGCTGAAACCATTCCGCGCAACATCAACTGACCCACGCCTGCCTTTCGCTCCGCCATGATCATAAACCAGTTTTGCGACTCAGCCTTGTTCACACCGCGCGGACCGCCCTGATGATTGAACCCCGCGATCAGGTTGCCGTGAGCCATGATCATCCAGTCATCTTTCATCCAATGCCACATATGTCCCGGCGCGCTCGCCGGCATGAGGCTAGTCCCCGAACCGACGGCAGACATGGAGCGAAACGGCCCGCCGGTGATCGTGCTCATCATTGCACTCATGTCATGCCCTGTGTGCGCGTCGCCAGTACCCGCCTTCTCCGTGCCCATTGTCGACATGTCGTGCCCTGTGTGCGCGTCCTGAGTGCCTGCCTTCTCCTTGTCCATCGTCGACATGTCATGAGCCTCGGGCTCCGGATGGTGGTGTTCATCTCCGTTGCCATCGCCATGCTTGTGGCGTGCACTCGGAGGCACTGCTGCTTCGAGCTTTTTTCTACCTTCGGGTGTGAGCTTTGGAAGTGCCCTGAGAAACAAGATCGTCTGCCAAATCTCCGTCGGGTTGTGAGTCTTACCAAAAGCCGGCATGGCTGTGCCTGGAACGCCGCGAGAAATCTGGCGAAACAATTCGGCATCCGATCTAGACTGCACCTTGCCGGAAGTAAGGTCGACCGCGCCGACAGCTCTCCCCTTCTCGATATCGGCTTTGCCGGTTGAGCCATGACAGCTAGCACAGTGCGCGTCAAAGTGGTCGAGCCCCAATGCTGTGTTCTTCTCGGTCGGATGAAGCGGGTTTCCGGTCTGAGGCCCATTCGTAAGCGAGACGGCGTACGTAGTTCCCCGGTGTACGAAGTGTCCTGGCGCCAGTGCGGAAACCACAATCATTACCGCGAGCCTGATGACCCGCGTCTGCTGCGACCTCACAGAGTTCTCCTTCCATAAAAACAATTCACATTTTCCTTCGGCGATTCTTCTCGCCTTTCATTAATCTTTGCCAAAGTGCCTGCAGAGCATCATCGCACCACGATTTTTCCGCTGAGCATCTTCATTCCGCAGGTGAAATCGAACACACCCGCTTTCGCGGGCAAAAACTCAATCACCACCGGTTCCTTAACCGGCAGATCCCTTTTGATACTGAACTCAGGGATCGCGACCGATGTGGCGCAGGTCTCTTCGATCTCTCGCACAAAGGTCAATCGAGCGGGAATGCCTCGCTTTAGCTCGACCCTGTCTGGCTGAAACCCCTTGTCGGTGACTTTTACGGTAACGACCTGTACCCCGGCTTCTGGTTGCGCCCCCCGAGCAGCGATTTGCGACTGGTCGACCGGTGGGATGGAAGAAGGGGAAGCCGGCGATGTTGACTGAGCGGGGTTCAGCTTCAGGCTCTCAGCTCGAAGCAGAAAACTACCTTCGGTCACGACTCGCTCGCCTGCATTCACCCCGGTGTACACCGGCAGCATGCCATTGACCTCTTGTCCGGTGGAGACCTCGCGTTGCACAAATGAGCCCGGCTGATCAGTGGCCACAAAGACTATTTGCTTTGCGCCGATGGTCTGGACCGCCGAACCAGGCACCGTCGGAACTGCGTGCGGGCTCGTCACTGCTTGAACAGCGCTGCTGAAGTTCACGTCGACAAACATTCCCAGACGGAGCACCTCTCTCGGATTTGCTAGCTCTACGCGAACCTGAGCAGTGCGGGTTTGCGGATCGACTCGGGGGTCGATGTAGGAAACACGCCCCTTAAAGGCTCGCGCGGGATAAGCCGAGGCCGTTATCAGCGCAGGCGTTCCGATCCGGACCGTCTGGAAGTCCTTCTCGTAGACTTGTGCGATAACCCACACCAATGACAAGTCAGCAACGCGGAACATCTCCTTGCCCATCATTACTACTTCTCCGGTATTGACCGATCGCGCGATCAAGGTCCCCGATCCTGGAGACTCGACACCGATAAGTGGCTTCGAGATCTTCTGCGCAATGCGAATCTCATCGACTTGTTTCTCACTAAGACCGAGTAGAATTAACCGCTCTCTCGCGGAGGCGAGGTTTGCCTCCGCGTTCTTTCTCATTCTAGTGGTCTGCTCGAGTTCTTCCCGGCTTGCCGCACCAATCTCAACAAGTTCTATCGTGCGCATGTGGTGCTGGTGGTGCTCTTCGACTTCGGCGGCCATTTTCAGATACGCCGCCTCCGCATCAGCTAACTCACTGCTGAAAATCGTTGCGAGGGTCTGTCCCTTGACAACACTATTGCCCAGCTCGACATCGATCCGTCTTACTATGCCGCCCACGATCGGAAAGACAGGCACTTCCTTGTATGCGTTGGACTCAACGGTTCCGGTTGTGCGAATGCCGGTGGAGCCCTCAGCAGGCATATCCATCTGGTCGACGACAACCTCGATCTTTAGCTGGGCGTTCGCCAGTTTGTCCGGAGACAGCGTGACCAGCGTTTCACCTGGCCTGGCAGCGGTCCCGGTTGGCGACCCATCCGGACCCGGCACGGACTCCTCGGCCGGCGCGGGAACAGGGCGGCCGGCGATTGGACCCTGACTCGATCCACGCGTCAGCGACCACGCCGCCACGATCGCGAGCGCAGCCAAAAGCACTATTGCCACCACTACCCATCGCTTGAGCACAAAAGATCGCTGAACCTGCGGCTCCTCTTTTGTCTCACCATGATTCTCAACGTTGTCCTGATCGTCCATTGTCATCGCCTCGCGCTTCGATTGTCCGACAAACTTCAGTTTGTCGTTCCAATTCGTCGGCTCACTCCTCGCAATTTCGACAAACTGAAGTTTGTCGGACTTACGCCGAAGGAACCGGCGTGCCTGCTACGCGTTCTATTTCCACGAACGCGTTGAAGTACTCCTTGAGTACCTCGGTGTATCCGGTCTCGACTTCAATAAACCGTCTCTGCTCGCTGATATAGTCGAGGGCGCTTTTCTGGCCAAGCGTGTAAGTCTGATGGATCACATCGAGATTGCGCTGGGCCTGACCGCGAACGCCATCGCGATAGACCTCAAGCGCTGCCTGGGCTCCCGCAAACCGCGCGTACGCAGCGGCCACCTCGTTCCGCACAACTAGCTCGGCAAACTCGCGTCGCGCGCGCGCTGCCTCGGCCGTTGCAAGCGCAGCTTCGATGTTGCCCTCATTCCTGTTTCTTACCGGCAGGCTCAATCGAACGCCAAAGGTTAGATTGTGAAAAACTCCCATCACCGGAACGCGCGCCCCGGCATCATTGAAGCCAAACACGCCGTATCCGCTGCTCATTCTCTCGTAGCCGGCGAAGATGCTTGCATCAACTTTGCCTTCGGTGCGAGCTTGCTCGATCTGCGCGGCCGCGAGCTGCTCGGCGGCGCGAGCCGCCGACAGATCAGGCCGGGTTTCGAGCGCGTTCCGTACCGCGTCGCTCTTCAGCGCCGGTTGTCGCGTGGCATCGAACTCACCTCGCAAACGCAACGGCTCGCCGGCAGGCATACCAATCACTCTCTTGAGTTCGAGGAGCGCCACCTCGGCGCGGCTCTCGAAGCCGATGCGCATCCCGTCAACCCGATTCACCTCGACAAGCAGAAGGTTTTGCTCGAGCGGCGCCGTCTTGCCAAGATCGACCCGCGCCTTAACGAGTCGATGCGAGTCTCGAGTGAGCGCAAGCAAATCTTCGGTGAATTTCAGATTACGAGCGGCGGCTATGGCATCGGCATACTTCACTCGCGTTTCGGCGGACAGCTTGCGCGCGAAATCGCCTATTTCGCTCTCACGCATTTCAAGCTCCGCGGAAGCGACGACAACTCTTGCGCTTCGTCTTCCGCCAAGCTCCAGGGGCAGCTCCGCTCCGATCATCGCCTTGTTACCTGGCGTGTTTGCCGCGTGCATACCGCTCGCTTCGAGGATCGGGTTCGGTTTGAGACCCGCCTGGCGAAGCCGTCCTCGCGCCTCGGCGATCATCTGCCTCGCTGCCGAGAGCTCCCCGTTGTGCGCAAGCGCGTAACGAACAAGCGCATCCGCGGTGAGCCCGTTCACCGAGTCAATATATTGCGAGTACATCGACCGCGGCTCGGCAATTTCAGAGTTCGTTGACGGCTTTAGACCGAGGACAAGGCCGACGTCTTGTCCGCCCGATTGCGATTGAGCGATTGGCGCCGAAAGCATCAGCAAAAACAGCGCTCCAGTTGGTTTGAATAAAACGTTCATCATCAGCTCCATATTCTTTGCGTTCTGTGCGAAGAGAATTCTCCGCGCCAAGGCGCCAAGAACCGCAAAGAACGCAAAGACAACCTCAGTCATTCTCGCTTCGCTTTATCTCCCGCTCGCGAAGCCAGTAGAAGATCACCGGGGTCACAATCAACACGTGAAGCAGCGATGACACCATCCCGCCGAGCACCGGAGTCGCCAGCGGTTTCATCACTTCGGCGCCGGCACTCGTGCTCCACATTATCGGCAGCAGTCCCGCGACCACCGTGCTAACCGTCATCACTTTCGGACGCAGCCTTAGTAGCGCTCCTTCCATCACCGCTTGCTTGAGTTGCCCGCGCGTCAGCGTTCCATCGTGTCCCTGCTTCTTGCGCTCAACCGCCTCTTCCAAATAGATCACCATAACCATGCCGGTCTGAACCGCTGTGCCAAACAACGCGATGAATCCAACCCACACTGCAACTGAAAAGTTGTAGCCCAGCAGGTAAAGGAGATACACGCCGCCGGTAAGCGCGAACGGCACTGCGAGCAATACATGCGCAGCTTCGATAAACGAGTGATAGGTCAAGTACAGCAGCACAAAGATCACGATCAGCACGATCGGCATCACCAGCAGCAAGCGAGCCCGCGCCCGCAGCTGGTCCTCATACTGCCCGCTCCATTCGATGTAGTAACCCGCCGGGAGCTGGACCCGATCACGCAGCGCCGTGGTCGCTTCTTCGACGAAGCTGCCCACGTCGCGGCCCCTGACGTTTAGCAGCACCGTGCCCCGCAGCAACCCGTTCTCGCTCGAGATCATCGACGCGCCGTTGACTTGCTTTATGCTTGCCAACTGGGCAAGGGGTATCTGCGCGCCGCCGGGCGCCGGCACAAGCAATTCGCCGAGCGCCTCAGCGTTCGCTCGAAACTCCTGCGCGTAACGCACTCGCGCCGGGAATCTTCGTCGTCCTTCTATAGTCACGGTAAGGTCGGTTTCCCCGATGCCGGTATCCACGATGGTCTGGATCGCGCCGACGTCGATGCCGTATCGCGCGGCAGCCTGCCGGTCGATCTTGATGTCGATGTAAGGCTGGCCGGTGAGCGGCTCGGGTGAAACATTCGCCGCGCCCGGTACCGTCTGCAACACCGAAGCAACCTCGCGCGACTGTCGCTCGAGCTCGGCCAGGTCGCTTCCGTAGATCTTCACACCGATCTCGGTGCGTATCCCGGTCGTCAGCATCTCGATGCGATTGATGATCGGCTGCGTCCAGATATTAGTCACGCCGGGCATCGTCAGTTTGTCATTCATCTCTCCGATGAGCTTTTCGCGAGTCATCCCGGGGCGCCAGTGGTCGGGCTGTTTCAGATGAATAATGGTCTCGTTCATGTCGACCGGAGCGGGATCGGTCGAGGTCTCCGCTCTGCCGGCCTTGCCGGTCACCCATTCAACCTCGGGAAATGACTTGATCGTTCGATCCTGCATCTGCATTACGCGCAAGGCCTCGTCAATCGAAATAGCCGGATCGGTGATCGGCATGTACATCAAGTCGCCCTCGTTGAGCTCAGGCATGAACTCGCTTCCGATCGGGTGAATCGTCTTAACGAGCGGTCCTACGATGGGGATGTTCGCGGTAGCAGATCGCGCCTGCGGCAACCAGCTTGCCGAAGTCGCAAGCAACACTGCGACGGAGAAAAAGAACAACGCGCATGCAAGCGTCAACGCTCGATGAGCGAGCGCCAACGTCAGCACCGGACGATAACCTCGCTGCAACACACGCATCACCAGGTTTTCTTCTTCAGAATGAAATCGTCCGCGCAAGAGCAACGTGCACAATACCGGCACAAGGGTCACCGCGATAATCGTCGCCGCCAGCATCGCAAATGTCTTGGTAAACGCGAGCGGATGAAAGAGCTTCCCTTCCCGCCCGGTCAACGCGAACACTGGGACAAAGGCGAGGATGATGATCGTCATCGAAAAGAAAATCGGACGCCCGACCAATCGAGTCGAATCGAGAACCGTTTCCCATACCCTTTGTCTGTCACGCGGATCCACGTGCCGCTTTTCCAGATAACGAAATGCGTTTTCGGTGACTACTATCCCGGCGTCGACCAGCACTCCAATGGCGATCGCGATGCCCGATAACGACATCAGGTTTGAACTGATTCCCAGGTTGTGCATGAAAAGAAAGGATAGGAGCACCGCCAACGGCAGCGGGATCGTCACGATCAGAATCGAGCGGAAGTGAAAGAGAAAGATTATGTGAGCGAGCGTCACCAGCAACAGCTCTTCGATGAGAGCGCGCTTGAGCGTAGTGGTCGCCCGGAGGATCAACTCGGTTCGGTCGTAAAACGGTGTGACACTCACTCCCTGCGGCAGGCCAGGTTTGAGCACTTCCAGCTTTGCTTTTACAGCGTCAATCACCTCGAGGGTGTTCACCCCGTATCGGGCAATCACGACGCCACCAACTGCTTCCTTGCCGTCACGGTCGAGCGCTCCAACTCGAAAGGCGTTGCCAATACTCACATCAGCAACATTGCGGACGAAGACCGGAGTCCCGTCCGAGCCTCCGATCACGATGTTCCCGAAGTCCGCCACCGATTCGATTAACCCGACACCGCGCACGATGGACCACTGGCCGTTTTGTTCGATGACATTCCCGCCGACATTTGAATTACTCCGCTGGACCGCTTCTATGACTGTCGAGAGCGGGATCGAATAAGCACGAAGCCGATTCGGATCGACGTCGATCTGATATTGCTGAACATGGCCTCCAACGGACGCCACTTCGGCTACACCGGGAACCGAATTGAGCTGATAGCGAAGAAACCAGTCTTGAAGCGAGCGGAGATCGCGCAAGCTGTAGCCTTCGCCGTCAACCGTGTACCAGAAAACCTGTCCGACGCCGGTCGCGTCAGGGCCTAACGTGGGCAGGACGCCTTCGGGGAGTTGTTTTGCTGCGAGGTTCAACCTCTCCGCGACTCGAGTGCGGGCCCAGTAGAGATCGATCGAGTCTTCGAAAATCACGTTGATCATCGAGAACCCAAACGCCGATTGCCCGCGAACCGCTCTGACCCCGGGCAAGCCTTGCAGCACCGTGGTCAGCGGATACGTAACCTGGTCCTCGACCTCTTGCGGGCTGCGGCCAATCCAATCGCTAAAGACGATCACCTGGTTATCGGACAGATCCGGGATCGCATCGACCGGAGTCCGGATAAGTGCCCAGTAGCCCCACCCCGCGAGCAGCACGTATGCCGCGACGATGATAAAGCGGTTCTTGAGAGAGAATTCTATAATGCGATTGATCATCGGTTAGTCAGTGGTCCGTAGTCCGTAGTCCGTAGTCCGTAGTTCTTAAGTGCGCAGTCAAGGTTGACTTCGAGCTACGGACTACGGACCACGGACTACGGACTATTTCGCGTTCACGCTCATCGTCGCGTGTTCAGTCCCGCGCGATCCCTGAAAGCTAATCATCGCTTCCCAGCTCCCACCACTCTCCACACTGACGCGAACCTTGAACCTGCCCGGCGTATCGGTTGTGGTCAGTGCCGCGACCTCGTTCATCTCGGCCATTGAACCCATCGCTGGCATATGAAACTTGAGCGAGGCAGCCGGAGTGTCGACGGGCTTGCCAGACTCATCGGTGAATGAAAGCGTGAGATCGTTCTCCCCGCTTTTGATCTCGCCGTTGCCGCTCGAAAGCGCGATCGTCGTATCGCCTGACTTCGTCGACTTGATTACCTTTTCGGCGTTTGAAGAGCCGGACCGCTCACACGCGCTCAAGACTAGAAGGGGAACCGCGATCGCGAAAAATATGACAAAGACTCTGGACTTCACTGAAAACCTCCCGAAAGGATGAGCGTCTGGTGTCTGGCACTTACGCTCGTCAAACAATGTGACTCGTCAATCAATGTTGCGACCAGGGTCGTGCGCTCTGGACGCCATGACAGATCTACAGCAGCATGGACCCCGAACGTCGTCGGTACTCAAATCGATGTGAGCGTTTTTTGAAGGGTAGTTTGTGCCGCGAATGGGCACACTTCGGCTTTTAGATCAGGAGAATGCCGATTCTGAGGTATAGGTGTGTCGACTGAGCGATGGTGCGAGGTGGGGCGAGTAGAGATCCTGATGGCTGCGTCGAATAAGAGCTGGCCGAGCCAACATTGACCGGTGAAGGACTCTGATCGTGGCGCTGGGTGCGGTTCAGGCTTGCCGCGGGCGACGGTTGACTCTCACCGTGCTGATTGCATTCGGTAAGACAACGAACCTTCGAAGGGCTCACTTGCGGAGCCATACGCCGAGTTGCGCAACAGGTACCGCAGCCACTATCACATTCGACGGCGGCGATGGCCGCGGCCGCGAGAGAGTTGCCAGCGACCAACAGCGTAAGCGTAAAGATTAGCAGCCTTCGAATCATTAACGGCTCCAGTCTATCAGCGCTTCGGGTGAGGGTCAATTCCGGTCCTAATTCCGAATGAAGCTGAGTTTCGCATTAGCTGGAGTGGCGCGACGGATCGATGCTTCGTGTGACACGGCTCTCGAACCTTTGTCAAGAGGGCTGACTACGATCACTTCGCTTCGGTCGGGTAGGCCACATAGCGGCTGCCTATCGCTAGACCCAAGACAGCATTCGCCCAAGTACGTAATCGCACACATCCAAAATACTCGCACCCGAAATCACTGACAGATGCAGCTATTGTCCCGGGTGTTTCTGTCGGTGAGCGTACACCTCACCGTACCAGGCGGCGCGCTCATGCTTCCCGAACCTTTGTGTGTTGCCTCGTCGTCTTTCACCAACACTCGTCTGTCTCCCGGATTGTGTTCCAGCGTATAGAGGCTCCCTCTTATCGTCATTGTCCCCTTACCCGTATATGTCACTCCGTGGCAACAGAACCTATAGTCTCCGGTAACCGAGTTGATCAATACGACCGTGCTCGGATCGCTATCATCCTGTACACACAGATCGAACACATTCACCCGGAACGTGCACATCGCCGTATTCCCCGATACATCTGTCGCCGTGCAGGTGACAGTGTTAACTCCGAGCGGGAAGCAGCTTCCGGACGGAGGCGTGCAAACCACGCTCACTCCGGGACAGTTATCCGCCGCTGCCGGGGCCGGGTAGTTCACCGCCACGCAGGAGTTCCCTGCCTGGGCTGTCTTTGTCGTTATGTTCGCCGGGCAGGTGATCGATGGCGGCTGCATGTCGTTAACCATTACCGTAAAGCTGCAATTCGCGTCAGGCGCTATTCCGTTAGTCGCCGTGCAGTTGACCATCGTACCGCCCTTCGGAAACACGCTTCCTGACGGAGGCGTGCAAGTCACGGTCGGCGTCGGCAGACCGGTTGCTGTAACACTGAAGGTCACAGTAGTCGAGCATTGATCCGGCGCAGTGTTGGCTACAACCGGACTGCTCGGGCAGTTTATCGCCGGCGGTATGCCTATTTGGATGGTCACATCCGCTTGTGAAGACGGACATGGCGGATTGGAGATCGTCCATCGCAACACTATCTGTCCGCTACCCCCTGTATGAGTAAATGTCGCATTCGGGGTTGAAGCGGTCGGGTTGAAGACGCCGCTCGCTCCACCGGTGACTATCGTCCACAAGCCGGTCCCTATCGCGGGGCTGTTACCGCCAAGCGGCGCGGTCGTACCGTTCGGAGGAATGATTTGATTCGAACCGGCGGTAGCAGTGGTCGGTGGCTGAGTGATCATAAGAATCACATCGGCGCTAGCGCTGGAGCAGGGAGGATTGACCACAGTCCACCTCACAGTTATCGGGCCGGAGCCGCCGCTGTGCGTGAACGTAGCGCCGGGCGTATTGGCGTTCGGATTAAACGTTCCCTTGGCTCCGGCTGTGACTATTGACCATGTGCCGATCGCCCCGCCCGTCGGGGTATTGCCACCAAGGGAGGAGCTTGTGCCACCCGCGCAGATTGTCTGCGGCCCCCCAGCGGTTGCGATGGGCTGCTGCTTGACGGTGATCGTTACGTCCGCGAATGAATCAGGACACGGCGGATTAGAGATCGTCCACCTTACGACGATCACGCCTGCTCCGCTTGTCGGTGTAAAAGTGGCGCCTGGGGAGTTCGCGCTCGGACTGAAAGTTCCAGTTGCTCCGCCGGTCACGATCGTCCAGAGCCCTGTTCCCGAGGACGGCGAGTTGCCTCCAAGCGTAGCAGTAGCGCTGCCTTCGCAGATTGTCTGAGGCCCTCCGGCAGTTGCGGTCGTCGGAGGTTGCTTGACCGTCACCGTCGTCACCGCGGATGGAGCGCCGGTGCAACCGTTGGTCGTAACCGTCACGGTGTAATCACCCGACGCGGTTGCGACATATTGTTGAGCTGTCGCTCCCCCAATCGGATTACCATTGAGCAACCATTGATTGCCGGTCGCGCTGCTCGAGGTTAACGTCACGCTGTCCCCCGCGCAGAAGGTTGTCCCGCTGCCCGGCGTGATCGTGGGAGTCGCAGGAATCGGGTTGACTGTCACCACGGTGGGGGCCGAAGGAGCGCTGGTGCATCCGGTTGTTGTAACCGTGACCGTGTAAGCTCCCGATGCGGTGGCGATATACGTCTGATTCGTGGCACCGCCGATGGGATTGCTATTCAGGTACCATTGATTGCCGCTGGCGCTGCTCGAGGTCAGCGTCACGCTACCCCCCGCACAGAAAGTCGTCGGGCCGCCAGGCGTGATCGTTGGAGTCGCCGGAATCGGGTTAACTGTAACCGCCACCGGAGCCGACGGATCGCCGGTGCAACCGCTCAGTGTAACCGTCACCGAATAGTCCCCTGAGGCGGTGGCGACATAGGTCTGGTTGACCGCGCCGCCGATAGGGTTGCCATTGAGGAACCATTGATTGCCGACCGCGCCGCTCGAGGTCAGGGTGACGCTGCCCCCGGCGCAGAAGGTCGTCGGGCCTCCAGGAGTGATCGTGGGTGTCGCCGGAATCGGGTTGACCGTTACGACTGTGGGCGCCGAAGGAGCGCTGATGCATCCGGTTGTTGTCACAGTTACCGTGTAAGCTCCCGAAGCGGTGGCAACATACGTCTGATTGGTGGCGCCGCCGATTGGATTGCCATTCAAGTACCACTGATTGCCAGTCGCATTGCTCGAGGTAAGAGTAACGCTGCCTCCCGTGCAAAAAGTCGTCGGGCCTCCAGGCGTGACCGTCGGCGTAGCCGGAATCGGATTGACTGTCACAGTTGTTGGGGCCGAGACGCCGCCGCTGCACCCACTCGTCGTTACCTGAACGGTATAGTCACCGGAGGCGGTGGCGACATAGGCCTGAGATGTCGAGCCCCCAATGGGGTCGCCGTTGAGAAACCATTGATTGCCGCTGGCGCTGCTTGAGGTCAGCGTCACGCTGCCGCCGGCGCAAAAAGTCGTCGGGCCGCCGGGAGTGATCGTCGGAGTCGGCGGGGTCGGTGTGATCGTGATGCTCACCTCCGCGAATGAATCCACACAAGGCGGATTTGAAATCGTCCATCTCAAGACGATCGGTCCGGTTCCGCTCGTGTGTGTGAATGTGGCAGCCGCGGAGCCTGCGCTCGGGATAAAGGTCCCCGTCCCGCCGCTCTGCACCGTCCAGGTTCCTGTTCCAATTGCGGGAGCGTTGCCGCCAAGCGTAGCAGTCGTGCCGAGAGCGCAGATTGTCTGCGGCGCGCCAACTGTCGCCGGCGTCGGGGGTTTCTTGACGGTCACCATAGTGGCGGGTGAACTTGTGTTGTTGGCGCTATTCTGATCGGGTGTCGTGGAAGTGACGCTCGCCGTATTTGACAGGATCGTTCCATCAGATACCGCGCCGTCAATACTCACGATGACCGTGAACGTGGCGGCGTCGGCGTTCGGAGACGAACCCGTCCTCGCGAACATGAGAGCGCCGTTACCACCTGCCACGACGCCGTCAGTACGGGTCCAGTTGGCCGGGGCGGGCGCGGATACGAGGCTTGTGCCGGCGGGCATCACATCGCTCACCACTACGCCGGTGGCCGCGCTTGGCCCGGCATTGGTGAAGTTGATCGTGTAGGTAATGTTGGCGGTTGAGCAAATGGAGCCCGATCCGGCGGACTTGGTCACACCCACGTCAGCGCACGTAACCGTCGTCATCACAGTATTCGAGGTGTTGTTCCCCGGATTGGAGTCGGTGGTAGTTGTGGAGATGCTGGCGGTGTTACTCACGCTCGGCGCGCAGCCCGGGTTCGCCGTCGCCATTATCGTTATCGTCGCGGAAATCCCGGACGCAAGTGACGGGAAGGTCACCGTCCGGTTGGCGCCAGCCCCGCCGCAGACTCCTCCCATGTCCGAATTGCACGAGATAACGGTTAAGCAGGCCGGTAGATCGTCAGTCACTACGACATTGGCGGCCGCGCCAGGACCCAGATTACTTGCGGTCAGCGTGTAGCTGATCGTGTCGCCGCAGGAAGCCGTCGCCGGCCCGCTCTTGGTTATGGTTACGTCAGCGCAAGTGTTAACCGTCACCGTCTTGCTGCAAGTGCTGCTGCACGAGAGAGACGTATCATTCACCATCAGCATCAGGTTGTAGGAGCCTGCCAGGCCCGCCGTGACATTCACGGACTGGCTTGTGGTCGAACCTACAATCGAACCATTGCCAGTGATCGACCACACATAGGTCAGATTTGCTCCGGACGGCGCGGTGTAAGTATTGTTGGCAGTAGCTTCGCAAACCGGATCGGGTCCGTCGATCGTGCAACTGACCGTGGCGAAGTTCAAACACCATCCATCCGCTATTTGCCCCGTCCCTCCCAGTGCGTCATCCACGACATAGAGACTCCACACGCCGTTTGGATCGGACCCGGAGAAGGCGGCCGCAAGCGTCGTGTTCGATCCTGGCGTCGGAGCCGGCGATGGGAACGAATCTATGACCTCGAAATTCGTCGGCTTAAAGGTCCCGCTGACCAGCGGGCTGCCATCCGGGAGCGAGTTCGAGGCGGCATCGCTAAAGGTCAAATTCAGACCGCTCACATCGGCTGCCCCGCCCACGTCCGACATCAGGATGATGTTTTGGCCGTTCGGTCCAACCAGCAGGATATCTATGTCGTCCGGATCGGCGTGCGACAGATTGCTGAGCGAGACTGTCAGCGAGCAGATTGAGCTCAGACCAGAAACAAAAATGCGAGAGGGATACGGTCGCGCAATACCGCCGCCGGTTACGTTTGACGAGTCGGGAATTGAAATCACGCCGGGGTTGCAGAACTGATTGCCGCTTATCGTGGTGTGATTGTTGATCTGTTGTGTCAACGAACTGCTGCTAGTGTTGAACTGGCCGGGGGCTCCGCTGTAATTAGCCATGATGATGCGGTCACCCTCAGTGGCGAAGCTGGTAATGCAGCTGGCGTGACCGGCCCCATCGAGCGGGACGTTTGCGCAGATTGTTGCTCCGGTGGACGCGTCCACAAAGCTAACCGTGCCCACCGTGACCGGGTTGCCGCCGCTTGTGACGGTCGCGCTGAAGGTGGTCGAGTCGTTAGGTGACGTCGTAAACGAAGGATTGACGGACGATGTGAGCGACGTACTGCTCACGGCGTCCCCAGTGGTGGTGAACGTTAAACACCAGCCGCCCGCGAAGGTGTTGGTGTCGAACCCGCTGTCATCAAATACATAAAGGCTCCACGTGCCATTTGGGTTGGCCCCGTTGAAAACGGACCCCAGAGTAGCAGAACCGACTGGCGCGGGGTTGTTCGAGACGCTTGGGGCGGGCGACGGAAACGTATCTCCTACGCCGTAATTCACTGGTTTGCTCGACACGGTGCTGTTCGGCGCTCCCCAGGGCGTCATGCTCGCGCCAAGAGCCGAACCTGCTAAATCGTCAAGATTCACCGTGACGTTTGTGTTCGTTGAGTTCTCGCCGGCGTCGGAGACGAGAATGATGTTCTGCCCGAGCGGGCCGACCAGCAAGATGTCGAGATCGCCCGGGTTGACATGGGTGGCGTTCTTGAGAGTGACCACGAGGTGGGAAATACTGCCGCCCAGACCGGACACACTGATATGCGAGGGGTAGGGCACGCCCGTGCCGCCGCCCGGTCCAGGCGTGGCCATACTATTTGTGTTGCAGTACATGCCGGTGCTCGGGTTTGAGGTTGGGAAATCGACGGTCTGCGTTACACTCGCACTGCTCCCGAAAAACGACGGGTCGGGATTGTAGGTCGCGGTGATTACGTGGCTGCGTTCGGTGAGGCTGTTGGCAGGAGCAGCATACTGAGCTTGACCGGTGCCGTTCAGCGCGACATTTGCGGCCAGTGTTGTCCCAAGCGTGGTGTCGCTAAAACTCACCGTACCGACAGTCACATTGCTGCTATCGCTGGTCTTCACAACGTGCGCCGTAAAGGTAACGGCATTTGTAGTCATCGATGGATTCAGCGACGACACGACCGTCGTCGTTGTCGGTGAAGCCGCCACAGCAGTCGTTATGTTCAGGGTCCAGCCACTATCGCAAGCCCCGCCGTCGCCGCCGGCATCGTCGAAAATATACAGGCTCCAATTGCCGTTCGGATTCGTGCCCGCAAAGACCGATGTAAGGGTTGCGCTTCCCGTCGGCGCCGCGTTGTTGTACGGTGAGCCCGGAGCCCCGGGGAAACTGTCCCCCACCCCGACCGGATTATCGTAGTTGGTCGGCTTGTATGTTGCGGTGGCGCTGATAACCGTGTTCGGCGCGATCCCTGCCGCCGAGTCATCGAAGGTCAAGTCAAATATCGCCGCCGACCCGGCTCCGCCCATGTCCGACATGAAGACGAGAGATGCACCGGTCGGTCCTATGAGCACCGCATCGACATCCTTCTGGCCTGCGTGATGAAAAGAATTGAGCTTGACAGTGATCGCAGAGATGCTGCCGGTCAACGATGAGACGTTGATCACCGACGGATATGGAGAAGCCGCGGCCGGCGAAGCAGACGGCGCCGCAGGTATGGTGATGGCCGCGCTGTTTGTGAACGTCGATGCTGGAGCTTGCGTTCTGAAGGAACTGCCCGCTGGAAGCAGAATAGCTGGCGCGGCTTGTCCCTTTCTCAAGACCGCCAGCCCGGTTTGACCAAACTGCGGCATCAAGATGGGCAGCGTAGCCAACGGTGATCCTTCCACGTCGAGCGTCGCGGCGAGTCGAAGTGCGATGGACGAGGAATCGCTCGCCACGGCGTTGGCGTTGTTGATAATGACGTGAATGCGGCTCTCATCCGGAATCACCACGAGCAAATCATCAGTTGGTTGATCAGAGAGCCGCGCCGTCGTAAGCAGCGACTGTGAGGCCCCTCGCCGCACGGCCGCTCTCACAGAGGCCCGCGATGCGACCTGGATTGCGCCAGCTTCCTTCCATCCCGCCTGGTTCAAAACCATCTGTGCGTGCTCAACTGTCGAGCTGCTCATTCCACCTCGGGCAAGCAGATGAACTCGCCCGTCATCGCCCAATGCGGCGATCTGCGCACGATGATCCCCGTCGCCGACGAAGTCGCCCGAAGTGACGGCCCATACCCGAAAAGGAAGGTCGACTCTTTCAACCGCCTTCGCGATATCACGCCGGCCGAGCCCGCCGTGAATCAACACGACAGTGCCGCCGCTGGCAACAGCCAAATCCGCGTATGCATCCCCATCCAACCGGCCGACCGCAAGCGAGGCGACTTCCGACGGAACCTCGTACTGTGTCGGCTCAGCTATAAACGGGGCCTCCGGGGCGTCGAAAACCAATACCCGAGCGCCGGCCGATGCGCTGATCGCCACCGCGACATCCGCGAGCCCATCCCGGTGGTTCAGATCGCCAATCGCCATCGCGGTTACTATTCCCGGGAGACCAATGGCGATCGGCGGACCAAGCCTCCCCGCGCCGTCGCCAGCCAGCAGATACAGCTCGCCTCCACCCTTCGTGGCACAAATCACATCAAGGAACCCGTCTCGATTGAAATCTCCAACCCCCAGAAAATCAGGCGCGGTGGGTATCGCGAAAACACTCGCCGAAGACTGAAACGGCAAGGCCCGTGTCTTTGAAGAGGCTTCCAAAGCTGATTCGTTGTGCGCACCCGCGACGGCGGCGCCCAGATGCATCACGATCAATCCGCCTTCCGGACCAGAGTAGCCGCCAACAAGATCGATGACGTCGTCTCCGTTAAAATCGCCGGCAGCAATCGCGACCGGTTTTGCATCGCCGCTTTGCATGGTCTTCGAGGAAACACCTGTGAAGTCCGCGTGCAAATCCAGGCCGTCGGTCAGGTTGATGTGCGGGTTGCCGCGCCCGGCTGCATGAACGGCGACGGCCTTTCCATCTTTTGAGTCCACCGAGAACGATCTGACGGGCCCGATGAGGAGAGCGATAGCGATAAAGATCGCGCCGGCTATAAGCGCCGTACGGACCTCGCGAGTGGAGATTGGATTCACGAAGTTCTTTCCTTCCTCTTTGTTGGGACGAATCACAAAGCGCTTTGGGGGTTAAGTTGGACGCTCAAAATGATTAATTGAAGGCACTGCGTGCTGCTTTCCAACGCATCTTTGAGCGTCGGGATTCTATCGGCGGGCTGCTCTCTCGTCAAGCTTGCCTATTTTTTGATCGGTCCTGCCCGTTGACTTGCTTTTTTGCTTCCTGTCTAATCGATTCGCCAATGGCCAAGTCCATCTACACTGCCGAGTGGGTGTTGCCGATCAGCGCTCCACCCGTCCCCGATGGCGCCGTTGTGGTCGAGCGCGATCGAATCATCTTTGCAGGCGCTCGAAGTGAAGCCGAGTCGCGCGCGGAGTTCAGAGATGCCAATTGGCTGACCTTCGGACATGCTGCGATCCTGCCCGGCTTTGTGAATGCTCACACCCATCTCGAACTAACGTTGATGCGCGGCTTTCTCGAAGACCTGACGTTTCGCGATTGGATCGTGAAGCTGACTCGCACTAAGTATGACCGGATTTCAAGCGACGACTTGAACGCGTCCGCATTGTTAGGAGCGGCTGAGGCGATTCGTGCCGGAGTGACAACCATTGCAGATACCGGCGACTCGGCCTCTGCTTTTGACGCGCTGCTCGAAAGCGGGCTGCGCGGCGTCGCTTATCGAGAGGTGTTTGGTCCGAATCCTGACGACGCGCAGCACAGCGTTGACGGACTCCGCGAAAAGATCGGGGTAATGCGCGCGCGCGAAACAGATCTCGTGCAGGTGGGCGTCTCTCCGCACGCTCCTTACACCGTGTCCCCTGACCTGTTTCGACTCATTGCTGAATATGCTCATGCGGACTCCCTCGATATCTGCATTCACACAGCCGAGTCCGAAGCCGAACAGCAGATGATGATCTCGGGCGATGGCGAGTTCGCACACGGATTGCGAGATCGAGGCATCAGTTGGAACGCGCCCGGAGTGTCGACGATCAAGTACTTCGAGTCGCTCGGCGTGTTGGAAGCGAGCCCGCTGCTTGTACACTGCGTAAAGGCAGATGACGAGGACATTGCGCTAATGTTCGCCCGCCAAGCCAGAGTGGCTCATTGTCCGAAGTCAAACGCGAAGCTTGGCCACGGAGTCGCACGGCTCTCGTCGATGCTGAGCGCGGGTTTGAATATTGGGTTGGGGACCGACAGTGTCGCATCAAACAATCGCTGCGATTTGATGGAGGAAGCGCGATTCTGTGGATTGATTCATCGCGCTGCATCGGGCGACTTCAGGCAACCCTCGGCCGAACGTCTGCTCAGCCTGGCGACCCTCGAGGGAGCAAGGGCGCTTCGGCTCGATCACGAAATCGGTTCGCTCGAAGCCGGCAAACAGGCCGACATCATTGCGATCGATCTCTCGCATACTCACAACACTCCGGTACACGACCCGATCGCCGCGATCGTCTTCAGCGCAATGAGCAGTGATGTGGCGCTTACGGTTGTTGCAGGCAATGTGCTGTTCGATGGCGGCTTTAAGACACTCGACGAGACCGATCTTCAAAGACGCGTTAAATCAAGCATCTACCGTATGGGCCAAGCGTAGCAAACGGTCTCCCGGGATTGGCTCAAACCGGGACGCACTCCTTAACCTTGCGGCTTTTCGCCTTTGGGTTACCTTTTCGGTGATTACTGCTTTCGCGCAAAGACGACCCTGTGGATCGACTCCCCAGCGCCGGCTTATTACTCTTCTCGGCCTCAATGGCTTCTGATAATATCGCCACGTATCTCATCGCCTTACGCTCCGAAGCTGGCGGGCCCCCGCGAGCAATCACTGAACGGCATTGAACCGTTCGAACCAGATCCCTATCCCTCACCAGCGATAAATAATGGGGCGAGCCTTTGGCCGCAAAAGAAGACGGACAAATAAAGTCGATAGGCCGGATGCGCATAGCGAGAGTGGCGCTCGCATGGTTGTTGATCGTCACCGCACAGGAAGTACGCGCTCAGTCTGATCAGACTCTATACGCCGATGCTCTTGGCGCAGGCTGGCAGGACTGGTCGTGGTGTGCGCGCGACCTCGGTTCGACCGATTTCATCCATAGCGGCACAAAGAGCGCAAAACTAACCTACACCGGCGCATGGCAAGGCTTCTACCTCCGTCACTCGAGCCAGGACAGCTCCGCGTTCAGTGACCTCGTTTTTTGGATTCATGGCGGCGTCACAAACGGACGCAACATAACGGTAGCCGCGCAACTCAACGACGTCACACAGTCCAGCTTCAATCTCAACTCGTTCATCCAGGGAGGCTCGGTCGCGGCCGGGACCTGGCGAAAGGTCACGATTCCGCTCTCGTCGCTTGGCGCAGCAAACAAACCAAACTTCAACGGGTTCTCGCTCCAGGATGCGAGTGGCGGCGCTCAAGCGCCATTTTATGTGGATGACATTTCGCTCGTAGCGGTCCCGCCGCCTGCCCAAATTCAGATAACCGTAGACGCGAATGCGGTGAGGCGATCTATTGACCCGCGATTGTTCGGAGTGGCAGCGGCGGTTTGGGATTCGCAATTCAACACGCCTGCAACGGTCTCGCTGCTCGCGGTAAACGGCACCAGGGTGTCGCGTTTCCCGGGCGGGTCACTCTCGGACGACTATCATTGGCGCACAAACACGACGGGCAATAACACCTGGCAATGGGCGACGAGCTTTGATGCGTTTGCGAACGTGATGCACGGAGTTGGCGCCGATGCGTTCATAACAGTCAACTACGGCAGCGCAACGGCGCAGGAGGCGGCGGATTGGGTCCTGTACTCGAACGTGACAAAGGGTTACGGCTTTCACTACTGGGAAGTGGGCAACGAAAACTACGGCAGTTGGGAGAACGATCTGCGCCCTCGGCCTCACGACCCTTACTCTTATGCGCTTGCATTCCGCGACTACAAGAACGCAATGAAAGCCGTTGATTCTTCGATCAAAGTAGGCGCGGTCGTGGTAACCGGTGAAGACTCTTACGCGAACTATGCCGACCACCCGGCGACCAATGCACGCACTGGTCAGGTTCACAACGGATGGACGCCGGTGATGCTCGCTACCTTAAAAACGCTGGGTGCGGCGCCCGACTTCGTCATCTATCACCGCTACGAACAAGCGCCGGGGCAGGAGAGCGACTCAGCCCTGTTGCAGTCCGCTCGCACCTGGCCGAACGATGCCGCGGATCTTCGACAACAGTTGAACGATTACCTGGGCACAGCGGCGGCGGGAGTCGAGCTCGTATGCACCGAAAACAACTCGGTCTACAGCAACCCGGGAAAGCAGACCACCAGCCTGGTAAACGGTCTCTACTACGCCGACAGTTTTGGCCAGTTCATACAGACAGAATTCACCACCTTCATGTGGTGGATTCTCCGTAACGCACAGGAGACCGGCAACAATAACAGCGCCTCGTTATACGGATGGAGATCATACGGCGATTATGGTCTTGTGTCTGACACGAACGACAGGTATCCGGCCTACTTCACCAGCAAAATGGTTTCGCGCTTCACCGGCCCCGGCGATCAGGTCATTAACGCAACGAGCAACTACAATCTCCTCGCGATCTACGCGGTCAAGCGTATTGACGGCTCGCTTTCTCTGTTGTTGATCAACAAAGGCGCGACCAATACCCTCAATGCAGCGATCAATCTCACCGGCTTTGTTCCACAGCCTGCTGCGACTGTCTATTCTTACGGCGTCGCACAAGATGAAGCCGCGCGCACTGGCATCGGGTCGACGGACATCGCCGTTTCGACGTTCGGCGGCGTTTCAACAAGTTTCTTGTACCCGGTCGCTCCATATTCCACGGCGGTCTTGAGCATGACGCCGGTCGCCTGCCCTGCCGCAATCTCACCTGTGACTCAATTCTTTGCGTACGGTGGGGGTGATGCTCAGATCGCAATCAGCGCGCCCGCATCGTGCAACTGGACGGCTGCGACTCCAGCGAACTGGTTAACATTCAACTCGGGTGTGAACGGTAATGGCATCGGGCTCGTGAGCTACACAGCGCGCGAGAACTTTACCGGCGTACCGCGACAGGCGGCGATTTTGGTTGGCGGCCAGACATTGACGGTGGTTCAAGACAGCGAGGCCGCCAAGGATTGCACTTCCTCGATCTTTCCAACCTCCAAAGCATTCCCATCGCTCGGGGGGATGGGCTCGGTAAATGTAATGATGGAGGAGCGTTGCGCCTGGCAGGCCGTTTCGAACGCCGGTTGGATAACGATTACGTCCGCCGCTGCGGGCATCGGATCAAGCACGGTTAGTTATTCCGTAGCCGCGAACGCCGGCGTGGGCGGCCGCAAAGGTACGATCACAATAGGGGGAAAAACTTTTTCGGTAAAACAAAAGAGCAGTTGAAAGGACTTCCCGCACAACGCTAGTCCCTTCTCAGAAGTTTCTCACCGAGATCTCACTTCTCTCATGGTAGGCTCCGCACTCTCCCCTGTTGAACAAACCAGCCCGAATTCCCCGGCGTTTTCGGCTCGCGACGGAACGAGAGATCGTCCGTCAGGCCCGCCGGCAGCTATTGACAACCGGAGCATCCAGTTCCCCACCTCTCGCATCAGAGCCGACTGCAACGCGGACCGATAGTCTGCGGGCAACTTCATTTCGGAGGCAGCTCATGGTCAAAACAATCATCGCAATTACCGCCGTGTACCTGATAGCGGCTGTCGGATGGGTCACACTCGCGGGAACAATCTCATATCGCACCGATCATCAGGACACCGATCTGAAACAGGCGGTAGGACAGTTGTGGGGGACGCCGCTGGAGCAAAATGCTCCCGCCGCCTCGCTCGCTGTCGAGAGGCAAGTCGAGACCGAGAAGTGGGACGCATCTCAGAAGCGCAGAATCGTCGAGCGGACCACAGTGACTGACAAGCACGAGCTTCCAATCATCGAGAACAATATCAGCGTCGGACTTGAACTGGACCAACGGCAAAAGGGATTGCTGTGGTATTCGACCTACCGGGTGCGATTCTCAGGCGACTACGTCTTCGAGAACAGTCAGGACAAGAGCGTCGCCGCAACCGTCACTTTCCCATTTCCTGCGGCGAGTGCGCGCTACGATGACTTCAAGTTTGAGGTTGACGGAAAGCCAGCTGCGTTCACTCGACAGAACGCGAGCACAGTGGTGGCGACGATACCGGCTGCGGCAAGATCTCGCCACCGTCTGTCAGTGGCTTACAACTCGCAGGGATTGGATCGCTTCACTTATCGCTTTGGCGACGGGATAAGCGAAGTGCGCAACTTCAAGCTGGTGGCGACCACCGATTTTGACGGCTACGATCATCCGGCAAATACGATCTCGCCTAATATTGCGAAAGAGCGAGCTGGGAAGGGTTGGCTGCTGACCTGGGACTACAAGGACCTGATTGCGGGTGCCGGAATCGGGATTGAGATGCCGCAAAAGATAAACCCCGGACCAATGGCTGCTCGAATCTCGTTCTTCGCCCCGGTCTCTCTGGGTTTCTTCTTCTTTTTGATCTTTGTCATCTCGCTGCTAAAAGGTGTTCGCATTCATCCGATGAACTACTTCTTTCTTGCGGCTGCGTTCTTCGCGTTCCATCTGTTGCTTGCCTATCTGGTGGACCACGTTTCGATTCATGCCGCGTTTGTGTTGTGCTCCATGGTGTCAATCATTCTGGTGGTGTCGTACATGCGCATCGTCGCCGGAAACAGATTCGCTTTTGTTGAGGTCGGGGTGGCGCAATTGGTTTACTTGATCGGCTTCTCGTATGCCTTCTTCTTTGAGGGATTCACCGGGCTTGCGGTGACGATCGGCTCGATCATCACCTTGTTTGCGGTAATGCAAGCGACGGCGCGGATAGACTGGGCGCAGAAGTTCAAGCTCGACGGCGACACCAGCGCCGCGTTGGAAATAAAGCCGTCGTAAACAGCATCTGGACCCTTATTGTCGATCCAACGATGCGTCCAGGAGGGAGAGAGATCTATCGGCTCGTCACCTGCCACGAGACTCTCATTCCCGATTTGCCGCCCGCGATCTTGAAATGATTGCCTTCGATCTCGTCGGCTATGTAGACGGAAGCAAAGCCCCCGATGCAGGTCAACTGATAGTGGAAGCCTTGATTCAATGACTCGAATTGGTCCGGCAATGTAACCACCGCTTCGCCTTGCCGGTTCAGAGTCGCTACACCCTGATAGACCCGCATCATTACCGTCGATTCATCGTGCGGGCGGGCCGGGTTCTTATTGATCGGGCGGGTGTTTGGATTTTGGAGTGCCGCAATCTCGTTTCTCAGGGACGCGATAGTTGCTTCCTGTTCCTGGATCGCCTTGATTACGACGGGCAACAGACCCAGGTAATTCATGCTGAGCAGCCTATCCTTATCCGTTCCTTGCATGACCAGTTCGGGGACGACCAGCTGTACCTCCTGGGCAATGAGTCCGAGCCGGGTGCGATCGACGGAATCATTCTTCCATTTCCATGTTACCGGGCGGAGCCGCATCACTTCATCGAGGCCGTATCTCAGATTGGATATTCCGGTCTTGAGTCGGGCGTCTGAGGGAGTTGAGAGGGCGCCGGTGACGACCAGATCGCCGGGGATGCGGACAGTATCGGCGGGGTATGGGCCGAGGGCGGTTTTTCCTATGACGATAGTGTTGCTCGCATCCACTACCGAATCTGCGCCGATGGCTGTCGCGAAGGAGAGGTTATTGGCACTGACGTTGGCGCCCCGGCCGACTAAGGTAATATTCAATCCGCTTGCCGTCCCGTTACCCGCAGCATCGCCTACAAACGTATTGCCGTCCCCGGTGTTGAACCAGTTTCCCGAATTTATCCCGACGAACGTGTTATTGCTCCCCTGGGTATTCCTGGTACCTGCCTGGTAGCCAAGAAAGGTGTTGCCACCACCGGTCGTATTGCTTTGTCCGGAGTAATTGCCAAAAAAGGCATTGCAGCAATCTATATTGTTTTGTCCGGAAGAACGTCCGAAGAAAGTGTTCTCGATATTATCGTCGCCGAGGACGGGAGGAACAGCGCCAGCCCCAATACCTACGAAGAGATTGTTTTGTCCCGGCGCGCCCAACACTCGAGGGCCGCCGAGGTTGTATTGCGTCGTAGCGTTAAAGACTGTTGCGATGCCGGTGCCGTCAATGTTGAAGTTCGCCCCGGTTTGCTGGGCAGATTGATTCAAGATTGCGGCGGGGGTGGTCGAGGCAATTGTCAGCGTGTTGCCTGAAGGAGTTATGGAGATGTTCGAGCCTGCGGCGAGGGTTACATTGTTGGTTAGTCCATTGAGACTTGTCACTCCGCCGGCGCCGGCGGTTGTTTGAATCGTACCGTCGGGAAATTTGACCCCGCCCGTTGTTGTTTCGATCAAACCTACAACCGTTAATTTTGAGCTCGGTGTTGAGGTGCCAATACCGACACTGGTATTAGAGTTACCTAAGACGAGTGCGTTGCTGGTTGAAACCAGTGCGCCAAAACCGATGGCAGTTGCGTTAATGAGATTTGGCAGACCGACATTCGCGTTCGCTCCAATAATCGTGTTTTCTATTCCGATTGTATTAGTGATTCCAGCGGAGCGTCCAAAGAACGAATTGCCACTCCCTGTGTTATTGAGTCCCGTCTCACGCCCGAAAAAGGAATTGTCGCTGCCGATGAGGTTTGCATATCCGGCTCCAGCGCCAAAGAAAGAGTTATCGCTGGCCGTGTTATTATAACCCGCCTCGTCGCCGAAGAACGCATTTTGGCTGCCTCCCACATTCAGTTTCCCCGCTCCCGCTCCGACAAACGTATTGTTAAACCCGCTGGTGTTGGTGAAGCCGGACCCGTGACCAAAAAAAGCGTTTCCGAAGCCGTTCGTGTTTCCCTGGCCAGCGTCGAAGCCAAAAAAGGAATTGAATGAGCCGTCGATATTGTGAAAGCCGGCGGATCGTCCAAAGAAAGAGCCCTCCACCGCAACCGTGTTGTTGCGTCCGGCGTCGCGCCCGAAAAAGGAATTGTTGATTCCTGTTACGTTCGCCGCGCCCGCGCTGGTGCCAACAAAAGTATTGTCCGAGCCGGTCGTGTTCTGTTCGCCCGCCCCAGCGCCGAAAAAGGCGTTGGCGTCGGCATTATTATAGCCACCAGCGAAGCGTCCAACGATGGTATTGAAGCTGCCGGTTGTGTTAAAGATACCTGCTTGACTTCCGAAGAAAGTGTTGGCCACGCCCGTCGTGTTGATTTGCCCCGAACTCGCTCCGACAAAGACATTCTCTCTGCCCGTCGTGTTTTGCTCTCCCGCGCTTGCGCCAAAGAACGCATTTGCGTCACCCGTACTGTTTTGTTGTCCGGCGTTGTTGCCGAAGAAGGAGTTGTTGCCTCCCGTTGTTGTCTCTAGTCCACTAAAAGCTCCAAAGAAAGAGTTCGACGCGACCGTGCTTTTTAGACCGGCATAGTGGCCGACGAACGTGTTGTAATTTCCCGTCTGATTGCCCGTTCCTGCAGCCGACCCGATGAAGGTATTGAAACTGCCGGTGGTATTGTTGATACCGGCATTTATTCCAAAGAAGGAATTCTGCCCCCCGTCGTGTTCTGCAGTCCCGCGCTCTTGCCGAAGAAAGAGTTTTCTGCGCCCGTCAGATTTGCGTTTCCCGCGCCCTGACCGAAGAACGCGTTGTCAAAGCCAGTCGTGGTGAGTAGTCCTGCAAACGTGCCGAAAAACGAATTGTTGTTGGCATTGGCATTGAAACCGGCGAACGCTCCGAAGAAGGTGTTGTTAACACCATCGAAGTTGGATAAACCTGCTCCGCCCCCGAAAAAGGAGTTATCATTGCCAGTTCGGTTGTTAGCGCCGGCGTTGGTCCCGAAGAATGAGTTGACGTTCCCAGTAGTGTTCTGAGGCCCCGTATTATGGCCGACAAAGGTATTGTCTCCACCGCTATTGACTCCACCTGAATTGACTCCCAAAAAAGTGTTTTGCGATCCAGCATTACTCAGAATGCGTTGACCGCCGAGATTGTATTGCGTCACGGCGTTGACGATGTTCAGCGAAAACGTGCCGCCGACAGTCAAGTTACCCCCAATTGTTCCGTTGCCGGCTATGTTGAAGTTTGCGCCGGTCTGTTGAACCGTCGTGTTTTGGATGAAGCCGTTGCCGCCGGTCATCACATACTGGCTCGCCGCCACGCCGCCGAGTTGTTCCGCGTTGAGAGATTGCACAGCGTAGGGCGTCGATGTTACGGGCTGGCGCGGCGCGAGCAACGTAAAGGCGCCGAACGTGCCTCCCGGCCGCACCCCGATTTCAAGAAACCGCGCCTGCGTCGATGTGAATGGCGGCGCGCCAAAATCAAGTTGCACAGAGAAGCCCCCGTTGGTCACCGTCACATTGACCAGGGTCAGCGTTCCACCCGTTTGCGGGCCGCCCAGAAGCGAGTTGAATAGAGCGAACTGCAAATCGTACTGCGCGGTGGCTGGTGTGCCCCCGTCGCTCAGCCGGCCCTGGTAAGTAAAGCTCGTCGGCGTTTGTCCGGACGCAATGGGGGCGACCAATGCCAAAGCGCAGATCAGCAAGAACGAAGGCCTGACAATGCGACGTCGTTCGGTCATTTTGTTCTGTTCCTTTCCAAACTTCCGATACTGTCTGTTATACAGATTACGCGATGCTCGCGCGAAGGTGTTGTATTACCAGTTGAGAAGTTCCAGCCGGGAGGTCTTGAGACAGGCTTAGGCTCATTCCCCACCCCTCTCGGTGAAGTGGATGCGCAGCCTTTCCCTCCGCGCCAGGTCCCTAGCTTTGACCGGTTCACGCGACTCTTCCACTCAAGGGTGGAACAAAACCCGTAAACATATCGCAGTTTTTTTTGGAAAGTACGGCACGAAATTAGGCATGGCAGGCTGAAAGCACACGAGGATCACAATTTTTTTACCCGGAAAATGGACTTGCTTACATCGTCAACCTCGCCATCGACACCGACTCCCCGCAGCGTCAGAATGTAATCACCTGTAGCAAAGTCGCGGGCGGGTGCCATCAGGACGAAAGTCGCACCGGATTTGGTTATTTTTGGTTTGAGCCCATCCCGGCTAAAGACCGCTTCGCCGCCGATCGCTTGCAGCACGGCGTTGTATTTCGGATAGTCACTTCCTCTCACGCTTAGCTGGATGCGAACCTGTTCGGTACCTGTCGGAATTGTCAGTGTTGGCGCAGGCCTCATCTCGGCCCGTCTTGTTCCCAGTGCCGTCAGCAGCAGAGTAGCGATGGTGCGGGTGGCGGGATTCGCGGGACCCTCCGGCGGCGATTCCCTCACTTGAGAACGCAGGCGCGCTAACTCATCACTCAGATCTTTGGTGCGGTTGCGCTCGTCGGCGAGCTGTTGCTGCATGTCACGCTCGCGTTGTTCCTGCGCGCCACGTGCTGATTGATTTTGAACCAAGTCCTCACGCAACCTCCTCGTTTGGAGAAGTAACCACACCGCGCCGAGCATAAGTAACAACAGGGCCAGGGACACGGAAAACGCGAGTGCTCGGTTCGTTGCGGGCACTGGCTGCAAAACTCGCCGCCACCACGGCACTGTCTTAACCGGAAAATCCGCAGCCCAGTGATCCTCTTCGGCGTGATCAAGCTTTGTAACCAAAGCCTGAGCCAACTTCGAGCGTTCCTTCCGGCTGGGGTGCGTCAGATAGTATTGCTCGAACTTTTGATGCGACTGCGGTGTCAATCGCCCGCGCGCATAGTCATCGACCAATTTGTTCTCGGCTTCCACCACTTGATCAAAGACTTGCTGATCGGTGAAATACCTCTCTTCAAGCGCAGCTTGCTCGTCTTCGGACAATTCCCCGAATAAGTAGCGGCGTATGATAGATTCTGAACTATTCATCTCTCTTGTCAGTTGTGCGAAATCCACCGATGGTCGCTGGTGTCGTTTCTGTGTTCCGTCCGAGAACCGATGTTCCACTCATAGGTGGCTAAATCGGGCTCTTCATATCGCCAGTTTTTTTCCTCACACAGTGGATCACGCACCGCTCGAGCTTGTCGCGCAAACGTTGGGCACGATTGGCAAGGGCTTCGCGCTGCAGCCCCAATCGATCAGCCAGGGCTTTGCGACAGTCTATTCGGGCGCGCTTTTCATCCCGATAGTATTCTGCGATCAACTCGCGGCTTTCAGGATGAAGCTCAAGGAGACAAGCCTCCAGACAGGACAAACGCATCTCCCTCTCCAGCGCCTCGTTGGTCCGGTCGGCGACGGCCTCAATCTCAATACAGTCAAGCGGTACGCGCTGGACGTCTCTTCCTTTGAACGCCTCCAGACAGATCAAGCGCGCGACCTCATAGCAATAGCCACCGAAGTTTCTAATTTCTATCCCCTCATCTAACTTTCTCGCGACGCGATTGAACGTTTCATCGGTGTGTTCGTCGGGGAATGGTGCTCCACGCCATTCAAAGAACCTGGTCAACATGCGTCGCAGTTCTTCATACCTTTCACCGGCCTGCTCCCGATCCGCATCCAGACTCTGCAACAGCTTCTTGAATGTCTCTGCAGTCAGGCCGGATTGCATTTACCTTTTACCTTCCAGGTTCGCCCACTCGCCCGACTGGATGAAGCCCGCCCAATAGTAAGGATGCGATCTAGACTTGCTGTGCAGCATGAGCAGTTGTTCCTGGCGGAGGGCCTCACCCCTTCCCTGGCCTTGAACCAGCGCCCTGTAGTATCCAGTCATTAATTCACCAGTACTGCGATCCGAAACCGGCCAAAGGCTCATCACCTGGCTTTCCGCCCCGGCCAGCACCAGCGAGCGGCGTAACCCATAAACACCATCGCCGTTCCGCACGTCTCCGACACCGGTATCGCAGGCCGAAAGCACGACCAACTTCGTGCCCCAAAGATCGAGCCCGGATGCCTCGAGCGCGGTCAAAACTCCGTCGTCATCGCCGCCGCGGCCTTGATTAGCTCCGGCCAGGGCCAGCCCCGAACGCAGCAAGGGGTTGTCGACCCAGGTCGCCCACTTCCCCAGTCTGCTCTCGACATTCACCTTCCCGGTCTCGCTGCTCTTTGAATGCGCACTCGAGGACTCGCTCGGAGAATCCTCAAGGAAAAACCCGTGAGTGGCTATGTGAAGGATGCTGGGACCGCTCACCTGCTTTAGCGCGGCTTTGGTCGCTTGCTCTTTCGTAAGGAAGGTGGCTCGCGGCAGCAACTCTCTAAGAGCCCGCACCTCCGCTCCCACTCCGGGCAACGGCCCAAAGAAGACTTGTGAGTAATCCACCCGGGTGCGTCTTACACCTGCAGTGCCTGCCTGCGTTAATGTCGGAATAGCGTCACCGGGAGGCGGAATCGTTGCCGGCTCACCAAAGGCCGGATCGGCCACCACCACCGGACCTGTCCGGCTATTGCTCGCCACCTGCAAGCGCAAGAGGTCCCGCCCGCTTGTTAAGTAGGTGATTGAAAAGCGTTCAACAAGATACCGATTGCGCTCGTCAACCAGGGCGGCGAAAGGAATGACGTTGAGTGAGCCATCAGGAGAGATGAGCAAATGCTGCGACTGGCCGCACAACTCGCGCACGGGACGCATTACTTTTTCATCCAACGCTCGGGCGAGTCGGTTGGCGTCAGTCCGTTGGGGGTCCCGCAGCGCGCGACGCCAGGCAGCCACGGCGCGATCGATAGGTTCCGCTGCCCCCAGATCCACACACTGCGCCTGTCTTCCAGCAACAAGCAGATAAGCTGCGTAGCGTGATTGCTCATGGCCGTCGGTTTTCGCGGCGGCAGCCTGGTAGCGCGCAAACTCGATCAGGGCCGTACCTTCCGGCAGCAACGCCTGAATCGACTCAAGGGTGATCGGTTGCGAGTGGGAACGAAATGCGGCACTCCGCGCGGTGACTTCGATTTCGAGCCTATCTACGTCGTCTTCGAGGCGTTTGAGGCGAGACACGTAACTGGCGGCATTATTCTTATCAGGCCCCCTGATAGCGACAGCAGCAAGATGCGAGCGCGCATCGAAGAGTTGGCTGAAGAGCACTTGATCCTGGGGGTTCGAGCGACTCCGTAGGGAGGCAATGCTGGCGCTCATTGCATCCAACGCGCGCCCTTTCCGCCGAAGCAGAGTTGTGAAGGCAAGCCGAAGGGCCTTGGAATCCAACGGCGCCAGCTCATTTTGGAACGATAGGATCTCATCAGTGTCCGCCGAGTATAGTTTGAGGTAGTCCAGCTTTTGTCGTTCAGATCCCACCGGGAGATTGAGGTAAAGGTTGTGCTCGCGAATCTCCTGTGAGCGCTCCATAAGGGCCAGAGCCTTTTGATTGAATCCCTTCTTTCTGTATAGCCTGGCAAGACTGTTGAGCGACTGTGCAACATCAGGGTGATTCGGGCCCAGCGCCTTCTCGCGAATGGCGAGAGCGCGCTGATAGAGTATTTCGGCTTGGCCGTCGTCCCCCTTATTTTCATAAAGCGCCGCCAGATTGCTCAACGGTAGCGCCACTCCCGGATAGTCCGGACCCATCGCCTTTTCTAACAACTCCCTGGATCTTTGCAAGAGCGCTTCAGCCCGCGCATCATCCTTTCGCTTGAGATAGATCTGACCTAGATTGTTCAGTGACTCGCCGACTTCCGGGTGTTTAGGGCCCAACGTTTTCTCGCGAATAGCAAGGGCGCGCTGGTAAAGCGGTTCGGCCCGCTCGTAGTCACCAACGCTCTCATATAGCTTTGCCAGGTTACTTATGGGCTGGGCAACACGAGCATTGTCCGGGCCAAGGGCCTTTTCCCAGGCAGTGATCACGCGCTGGAAGAGAGGCTCAGCCCTGGCGTAGTCTCCTTTGTGTAGATACAGAACAGCGAGATTGTGGCGAGATGTAATAGTGCTGGGATTCTCCGGACCGAGGGCCTTTTCTCTGATGGTCAACGCTCTCTGGTGCAACGGCTCCGATTTGGTGTAGTCGCCCTGATAAAAATAAACCCTCGCCAAATTATCGACTGCGAAGGAAACCTCCGGATGGTCAACCCCGAGCGCATTCTCCCAAATCGTCAGGGCAGCCTTGTAAATCGCTTCGGCCTTCGCATACTCCCCTTTTTTCTCGTAGACCAGCGCAAGGTTATTGAGCGCCTTAGCCACACCTGAATCAGCCGGCCCCAATGTCTTCTCCCTGATAGCCAGCACACGCTGGTTGACCTCTATAGATCGTTCGTAGTCTCCTTTTTCGTAATAGAGCAGGGCGAGATCGTTGAGCGTTGTCGCTACCTCGGGGTCATCCGCACCGAGCAACTTCTCCTGGATGCCAAGGGCCCGCCGGTAATAGGCTTCGGCCTTCGAGTAATCCTGCCTCACGCCGTAGATCCAGGCGAGGTTGTTGAGCGTCTTAGCCACATCCAGATGATCCGGTCCCAGATTTTTTTCCCGAATCGCCAGGGCGCGCAGGTTTAAGGGCTCCGCCTTGCCGTAATCGCTTTTGTCGTCGTACAGCGACGCGAGGGCGTGGAGGGAGTCCGCCACGGTTGTGTGGTCGGGACCAAGCGTCTCCTCCCTAATCGCCAGTGCCCGCTCCGCCAGATTGAGCGCCTCGTCATACTTTCCCTTTTGCCGGAGGATCCTTGACTCCTCGGACAATATCCGCGCTTCTTCCAGAGCCCGGTCTTTGGGTGTGGGCGTCCGCGGCGCCCAGCTCACAATTTGATAGAGGCCGGGCGAGGAATTCCTTCCCGCCGGGCGCACCTCAATCCGGTAAGGTCCTGAAGCTTTCGCGATGTAAGTCAGCAGCTCTGTCCCCTGCATCCCTTTTGCGTCGTCGACATTCATCACCTTCTGACCATCGGGCCGCGATAGCGCCACGCTCAGGTTAATACCCTTCTGCTCAACTACAATCTCCAGATACTGATCGGCGCTGAGCGCTATTTGATATAAATGCGCGTCGCCGCCTTTCAGTTCTCTCTCAATTGTTTTACCTGCTTCAAGCAGACGCACATCCGCGTCCACCTGCCCGGTGATCTCTGAATTGGGAATCAATCGAGCCGGACTTGATAGGACTCGCAGGCTCTTCGCCGGAGTCGGCCCAATTGCAAAGGACAGACAAAGCAAGCAGCTAACCGCGGCGGCAAGAGGCCGCTTACAGCGATTTGAGATCAGCTTTGATGCACCGTGAGTTGCCAAAACACCTCTGAGTTGTGAACCACCAATATAAGGAGCCACCGGTACGCAAGAGCTTTTCACCCTTGTCCAGAGAGAGAGATGATAGCAAAGAGTTATCTGGCAAAGCTAAGGAATGGCAAGAGCGGTTCTTAATCATCCCGGTGTAAAGTCATGCGGACACGAAGGCACAACCGTACACTCGAAATCGATCTTGCGGAGTCGTTGGTAAACCGGCAGGTCAAACGGTAACTATTAGGCTGAAAAAGGTGCTGAACCGAAGAGAGCCCTAGTAATAACCCGCTATGGCAACAGACCGAGCATCAACAGTGGATCACCCAGGGGATCAACCTGGAGGCCAGGCAAGAGCACGGCCACCGAGGACGTGCACGTGAAGATGAGGAACGCTCTGACCGGCAGCCTCGGCGTTGTTTATCACGACTCGGTAGCCGCTTTCAGCGATGTCCATCTGGTTCGCTACCTTCGCCGCCGTGTACATCAGATGTCCCAGCAGGGACACGTCTAACTTTGAGGCGTCGTTGAGTGACTCGAGATTGTGCTCACGCGGAATCAGCAGCACGTGCACGGGCGCTTGTGGGTTTGCATCTTTGATAGCGACAACCTGATCGTCCTGATAGACGAGCTCGGCCGGAAGATCTCCAGCTACGATGCTACAGAAGATGCAGCTTTGTTCGATGTTTTCCATAGGTCTTTATCTTCTCGCCAATTATCAACCAAGCCTTGCAATCGAGTCAAACATAAAAGTTGTGAGGGACGGTGACAAGTGAGAGCGTGAGTAGAGTGAACCGTGACGAGTGAGACAGTGACGAGTGAAAGAGGGAAATGAAAGCGTGACTCGTAGCAGTGATCTAGCAACGGACTCCGGTCACTCGGTCACGGTTCACTGTCACTTCCACTTGTCACTTACCTTCACTTGTCACGGTCATTCACTCGTCACTCGTCACTGGTCACGGTTCACTCCTTCACTCCCGAACCCTCTCAATATCGGCGCCAACCAATCTAAGTTTCTCTTCAATCTTCTCATAGCCGCGATCGATGTGATAGACCCGATCGATGATTGTCTCGCCTTGCGCGGCCAGCCCAGCCAGGACCAACGAAGCCGAAGCTCGCAGGTCCGATGCTTGAACTCGCGCCCCTTTCAGCCCGCCGTCTCCCTCGACAACCGCCTGTCGCCCGCTCAATCGTATGCGCGCTCCCATTCGCAGGAGCTCGGCCGCGTGCATGAAGCGGTTCTCGAATATGGTCTCGGTAATGACCGAAGTCCCTGCCGCAAGCGTCATAAGAGCCATGTACTGCGCCTGCATGTCGGTCGGGAACCCAGGGTGAGGCAACGTGGTGACGTCAGATGCCTTCACGTGATCGCCGGCGCTTACGCGAAGTGAGAACGCGTTCGGCCGTTCGATGCGCACCCCGGTCTCTTCGATCTTATCGAGCGCCGCGGTGATGTGCTGCGGATTGCAATTTACAATATCGAGTTGCCCTCGGGTGATCGCCGCGGCCACGACAAATGTGCCGGTCTCGATGCGATCGGGGATGATTGTGTGTTCCGCGCCGCCGAGTTCATCCACTCCCTCGATGCGAATCGCACTACGTCCCGCTCCCTCGATGCGCGCACCCATCTTGTTGAGCAGCTCAGCCAGGTCGACGATCTCGGGTTCTCGTGCCGCGTTGTTGAGCACCGTGACGCCCTCGGCAAGGGCGGCCGCCATCATCAGGTTCTCGGTTCCGGTTACGGTAACCTTATCGAAGTAAATCTCGCGGCCCTGAAGCCGCTTTGATCGCGCAACGACGTCACCGCCTTCGATCACAACCGTCGCGCCGAGCTTTTCAAACCCCATCAGATGAAGGTCGATCGGACGCTGCCCGATCGCGCAGCCCCCGGGCAGCGATACTCGCGCCTCACCGAAACGCGCCAGGAGTGGTCCTAACGCAAGCACAGAGGCGCGCATCGTCTTTACCAGATCGTATGGAGCTTCAAAAACCTCGACCTTCGACGCCGAGATCTTGAGCGTCCTCAGCTCCGGCATTAGAATCTGGCAGCCAAGATCCTCGAGCAATCGCCGCATAGTGATGATGTCCCGCGCGTAAGGCAGATTGTGAAGGGTAATCGTCTCTGCCGTGAGAAGCGCGGCAGCCATGCATGGCAACGCAGAGTTTTTTGCCCCGCTGATCTGAACGCGACCCTCGAGTGGCCGCCCCCCAATGATTCTAAATTTGTCCATTTTGCTCGCCCGCTTATACGAATCACCCAGGCCGGCCCTCTGTGGCGGCTCCGCCACTGAATCGCCCAGCGTGGCCCCGCCGCCGCGGAGGGCGTACATGATTCGCTAACGTCGACCGGATGTTAGCACAGAGGCGGAATCGGTGACAGACTCGCGGTGCAATTGGGCGGGACCCGCTTAGAGGGGCAAAGCGTATACTGAGTTTTCGACAGCGGACGAATCAATAATCTCCCACGCCGAGTCATCGCGGAGCACGCGCCCCACAAGCGCGGTGTGCACCCCATGACCGGAGCGCTCAGCTACCACGTGACCGAGCACAGGCATCCCCAACAGCGCGAGATCGCCGATGATGTCGATGATCTTGTGACGGACAAACTCGTCGGGGCTGCGCAGACCCTCGCGATTCAAGATGCCTCCTTCAGGTGTAAGCACAATCGCGTTGTCGAGAGACCCTCCGCGCGCCAACCCCATGTTCCGCAGTGACTCAATTTCATCAAGAAACCCGAACGTGCGAGCGGATGCAAGTTTCTGTGCGAAATGCCCGTCGGCTATCTCGATCTCGTATCGCTGGGTGCCAATCATCGGATGTGGAAACTCGATCAAGCACGATACCGAGAAGACCTGCGACGGGCTTATGCTCATCCGTCGACTCCCTTCGGTAACTTCGACGCGTTTTAGAACTCGCAGAAACTGGCGCGGCGCCTCGAGCGTTGCGATCCCCGCGTGCTCGATCATCTCGATAAACGGTTCTGCGCTGCCGTCGAGTATGGGTACCTCAAGCGAATCCACATCGATGATGCAGTTGTCCACGTGGCTGCCGGAAAGCGCAGCCAGCAGATGCTCGACCGTCGCGATCATCACGCCTTGCCGCATCAGCGTCGTAGCGTAACTGACTCGCGCTACAAACTGCGGAGCCGCGGGGATCTCAAATCCGTTCAAATCGGTTCGCCGAAAAATGTATCCGGTATAAGCGGGAGCCGGGTTTAGCGTGATGCGTGAAGGCTCGCCGGTGTGCAGCCCGTGTCCGCTTGTTGAGATTGGCCGCCCGAGCGTCGTCTGTTGGCTCAATGCATTCGCCTTAGCAGAATAGTGTGAACGAACCAAACGCAATGAGCGTGCCAGCAAAACAGGAATTGCACTACTCAGAATTTTGCGCGAAAAGCGCCTTCTCAACGATTTCGGTGGTACCTGCGTGTTGCAAACAAACCACAGAGGTGTTGATTAGCTACACGCGTGGCCTTTTGAATTCGATCCCGCTAAAATGAGGCTCTTTGATTTTAGTCAACCAGTGAGGTAACGGGATGAAGGCAACAGCGAGCATACCAGTCGGAGCAGTGGCCACCCAGGAGATTACCGTCACTCGAGATATGACCGTGGCGCATTTCCACGAACACATGCCCGAGGTGTACGGCACGCCGATCATGATCTATCACCTGGAAGTGACCGCGGAGGCGGCGATCCGAGACTACCTGCCTGAGGGTTGGATTACCGTAGGAGTTGTGGTCAACGTGAAGCACCTCGCGGCGACGCCGATCGGAGCGAAAGTGACGACCCGCGCCGAAGTCATCGAGGTTGGCGATCACACAATAACGTTCTCTGTCGAGGCTCACGATGGCTTTGAGAAAATTGGCGAGGGCACGCACGTTCGCGCGCCGGTGGAAATGGAACGGTTCCTTCGGAAGGTGCAGATGAAGATTGCCGGTTAGGTCTTTCTCTTTTCTATTTTCTATTTTCTATTTTCTATTTTTAATTATTAATTTGTCATTAGAGTTAAGTTGAGTTCTACGATCCAAGCGCCATCCGACGCAACAGATCCGCAAAACGAGGGTCTGGACGGAGGCTGTCGAGCCTCGGATCAACTTTGAGGAATATCAGAAAGCTAGCGCGCTCCGCATAGGCTTTTTCAAGCCACCTGAATGCCTGATCCTTTTCATCAAGACCCGCGCAGATCGCCGCAATCTCATAAGATGATACGTAGCGCTGTTTTGATTTTTTCTTCAACTCGTCTAGAATCTTTTGCGCCTCACCCCTGCGGCCCGATATCGCATAGGCGTGTCCAAGTGCTGCGACTATTATCGGATTGCCTTCGGAAAGTGATACTGCCTTCGAAATTTCCGAGATGGCTTCTGTATACATTCCCGTTTGCTCATAGTTCTTCCCGAGGTCAACATGACTCTCCGCGAAATTTTGGTCTAATTCCAACGTATCCTGACATCTCTTTATGGCCTGATCGTATTGTCGTGCGTACCGAAAAATCTCACCTATATTTGTGTTGATTATCAGTGAAAGTGGATTAATTTCAAGCGCGCGCTTTGACTGTTCCAGTGCCTCGCCGAGCCGTCCCATCGCCGCTAGATAATTGGCATACCACTGATGAGCTGTTGCGTAGTTAGGGTTCAGGTCGATGGCACGCTTAAATTCTCTCTCAACCGTCTGCCAGTCCCAATCATAAAGCAGTCCTACATCAGCCAGTGAGGTATGCGCCTCAGCCAGGGAGTCATCAATCTCCAGCGCCCTCAATGCCGCCGCCTTCGCCTTGGGCATCGACTCTTTGGGGGCCAGCGCCCCCCCAGCTCTCCAACTCCCAAGCACGATATAAGAGTCAGCTAATCCTGAGTAAGCCAGAGCATAGTTCGGGTCCTTATCTATGGCTTGTTGAAAGTACTGGACGGCCTTTTTCACGCTTTCTTCTGTCCTCTTGTTCCAAAAATACCGGCCCTTCATATAAAGCTCGTTTGCCTCTGCGTTATTTGTGTAGCGCTTCGCGAGCGACTTTCTCTCCTCGCCTGTCAGCACTAACGCCAGCTTCTCTGCTACCCGCTCCGAGATAGAGTCCTGCACAGCGAAGAGGTCCGTGCATTTATCCTCCTCGCACTGGAAGTCCCACAAGAGTATTCCGTCTGCTACTCTCTTAAGTCTTGAGGTCACTCTGATTCGATCGCCAGACCTCTGTATGCTCGATTCTAAAACCGATTCCACACTCAACTCTCGACCTGCCGCGAGCGCGTCTTGCTCAAGGCTCGTGTACTTGCGCACCGCGCTCGTCGGTCGTACGTTGATCTCTCTTATGCTGCTCAGTCTGGTTATCAGTGCATCAGCCATCCCAAGCTCAAGCGCTTCGTCGCGGTTGTCGCCAACCATTGGCTTGAACGGTAGCACTGCGATTGACCTGATTGAGGCGATTGTCACAGGTTGTTTTGGCCTGTTTGCCATCAGTAAGTAAAGAGCCACGATGGATCCGGCCGCCATGATGACTGCAGTCAAAATCTGCAGGGTCCGCCTATTCTTGAAATGTCGCCTTACCTCTGCTGTTGGGATGCCTTCGGCCCGGTCTATTGATTCCGGTAGCCTGCCTGTCTCTTCTTCTATGACAACCCTTGTTCTTGTGCGCTCCTGTACTAACACCTCATCCGGCAACTCGCGCACAGCCGCTACGAACCGGTAGCCACGTCTAGGTAGCGTCTCTATGTACCGATGCCCGCCTGCGCCTTCGCCGAGGGCTTTCCTTATTAGAGAGACGTTGTTGGTTAGGTTCCCCTCCTCGACAAAGCTGTCGGGCCACACGAGCCTGAGCAGCTCATCTTTCGTCACCAGATGGCCATGTCTTTCTACGAGCACCAGGAGGGTATCAAATGCTATCGGAGGGATCGCCACGGGCTTGCCATCGCGCCAGAGCAGCCGCTCGGTCAAGTCCAGGCGGAAAGGGCCAAATTCGTATAAGTCTTTGTCAAAATTACTCATACACCTCGGGAGGAGTTCCAGAGAAATTCAAGAGAACTTCCAGAGGACTTCAATCCCCCTCTTTCGGTACTGTCTGCGCTGGAATGAGCGGCGCCCTTAAACACTCATTGCGAGGGAAGTCCTGGTGCCGCGCCATTCTACTGTAATGCCTCTTGCGGGAGCAATACAGACTTGAGGGTCGAGGGTGCCGGATTTCAACCTACTGGCCCTCAGCCGAAAATGAACCTATTTGCGCCGCAACCTTGTTTTCCGGAGGCCTGACGCCAGTACCTCGACAATGAATGGGGAGAAGAGCAGCGGTCGTCTCTCTCTTCGCCGGCACAATGAGAAATAGAAGAAGAACTGAGATCACCATCGAGACAGAAAAGCTGCTTGTAGTCACCAGTCGGAAAAGCGCGACTCTGGCGACGTGCTCCTCATGCGCCGGTCAAGTCAAGATGGTTACCGCGGCTGAAGCCGCAATCCTTACCGGTATTGGCACGCGCTCGGTTTACCGATGGATTGAGGAAGGAAGAGTTCACTTCCTTGAACCATCTGACGGGTTGCTGCTCGTGTGCCTTAACTCGCTCTACCACTCTATGGCTTCACGGGAGATTACACCTGATTGATCTTCAATATGGTGGGAAGCAGTTGGCCTCCAAACCAATTCCACCGAGGCAACATTACGCGGCAGGTCAGCTTCAGCCTGCACTGGAACAAGAAAGGAACAGTTATGAAACTCAAACCGATCTCGGCCATGTTGCTCGCAGTGGTGTTTGTGCTCACCTTTATGTCTGCACCAGTCCTTCCGCAGTCAAAGAAGAATAGTCCCGAGGACGTGTCGATGGAACTGATCGGCCAAGTGCTTAACCCGACACCTACCAGTTCAATCCAATTCGGCTACCTCAGCTACGTCAACGGAATAGAAACGGTTTTCACCGGCGATGCGCACAATGAGGCCACGGCGCTGTTCACCTTCTATAACGATACGACGAATACTCAGGTGATCAACAACGGTCCTTTCCGAGTCATCAATCGGGTAGGAACATCCACGATCTATCTTAACAACACACCTAGCGGCGACTTTGCCAACCCCAATTCATTCCGCATCGGGACACCAGTTATGACGGCGGCGATCAGAATGCAGGTGATCGTTGACAACGTGGCCGGAACCTTCATAGCCACGTTTGTTCTTACTATCACCTCGGTTGAAGCATTCACGTCAGGCAACGAGAATTTACACCTTGGAAGCCTCAGGCAAAAGCTGAGGTTGACCTTCTCAGGGCATGTGAATACGGCAGCTCCACCGGCAGCGCATATCGCGGGGTTTGTAGTCGGAGGGGACCTGACAAGGTGATCGGCGAAATGATTGGTGTAAGTCAGGGTCATTGTCCGCGAATTGCTATCGCATCATGACAATGACCCTACACACACTTGAGGTCTAACGACCTACGGGCACTGGAAATAGAAAATGCCAAATAGAAAATAAGAATGCCTTCTTGGAAAAATGCCCCCTACTTGCAGAAGCCTCGAATAACTTGCTAGTTTCCCTGACGACGGGGAGGCGCAGGGGGCCTGGTGGTTCTCGCGGGCTTCAAACCCGTTGCGGGTCGTCGAGAGGCGGCCTGGGTGGGTTCGATTCCCACACGCCTCCGCCAGGAATAGAAGCAGAAGGCAGAACGCACTAGGCAGTGACGCTTCAGACGTTGTGCTTATGTGTTCCGTGGCTCCGAAGCGAAGGGATTATGGATAAGACCAAGATAGCTTGTGTGCAGATGGATGTTGTCATTGGTGAGGTCGCGGCGAATCGGCGCAAGATCATTGAGCGATTGCGGACCGCCGCTGAGAAAGGCGCTGAGCTGGTGATCTTCCCTGAATGCGCGGTGACCGGTTACTGCTTTGACTCGCTCGAAGAGGCAACGCCGTTCGCCGAACCCTTTGAGGGGCCATCTTCACAAGCGATCGCCGAAGCCTGTCGTGAGACTGGCGCGTTCGCAGTTGTCGGCTTTATTGAGAAGGACGGCTCCAACTTCTACAACGCGGCGATTCTTGTCGGCCCCGACGGCCCCATCGGCAACTATCGCAAGGTTCATCTTCCGTTTCTCGGGGTTGATCGATTTCTGACGCCGGGCGACAAACCGTTCCACGTCTTTGATCTTCCATTCGGTAGAATCGGAATCAACATCTGTTACGACGCGAGTTTTCCCGAGGCCGCTCGGGCGTTGAAACTGCTGGGCGCGGAGTTGATCATCCTCCCCACGAACTGGCCTACCGGCGCGTGGCGTACTGCCGAGTTCATCATCAACGCGCGAGCTTGCGAGAATCACGTGAACTTCGCGGCGGTGAATCGTTGCGGCGTCGAGCGCGGCTGGCAGTTTATCGGCCGAAGCAAAGTTGTGGACTACAACGGAGACACGCTCGCCGAGGCTTCGCGCGAAAACGAGGAGATGCTCATCATCGAGGTTGATCTTCAGGAATCAAACAAAAACAAAATAGTAAACGTCGCCGGGTCGTATGAGATAGACCGGATGGCTGATCGCCGGCCCGAGTTTTATCGCATCATAACCGCCGAGGCTTCCAAATCACACGGTGCCGACTAGAATCATCGGTTCCAGAACAGAAACCCGCTGCAGGCAGCGTTCAATAGGAAAGTGACCGAGGCACCGATGACCAATCCTTTGGCAGTTTCGGTCTCGCCTCTGTGCCGCGAGAAAAGGACTGCCGGAATCATGTAAACGAGTTGGCTCAATCCAATATACATTGCTGCCAGGATCGGCAGCTCCAAGCCCCGCTCGCTGGATGCAATCGCCATGAGAAGGAAGAAGGTGGGAACTTGCACAATCACGTGAAACATGACCGTGAGTCCGAGTCCCAGCGCGACGCTGCCCGGGCTCAGTTCGGCGAGTTCACTCGCAGGGCGATCGAGATTTGATTCGGTCATCCGCCGAAACCTCTTCGATTCTTTGCAACGGCACCGGTTTTGGCAACCCTCTAGTGAATATTGAAGTTTAAGTTGTAGAAGAGGTATCCCGTGCAAGCTACGTTCAGCAGAGCACTCACAGACGAGGCTATGATAATCCCCTTAACGGTATCATCGTGTCCTTTTCGTCGGGCAATGACGATTGCAGGAATGACATATGCCAACTGGCTCAGACATATGACCGCAAGACTCAAGAACATGGTCATCGCCGCGAGCGGAATTTGCAGTAAGTGAAAGAGCAATACCTGGCCTATTCCCCACCGGATCGAGCCCCTTGACTCAGCCGCGACAACGGGAGTACTGCCCCCACCGCTCTCGTTGAATTGCTCTTCAGACATGCAAAGCCTCCGCTCGCCTTCGCAACGGCTCCAGTCTCGTCTGTTCAAGACCATCGCGATAGAACAGGTTATATGTGTCGAACGGAATCAAGCGTCCGTCCGGATGAACGATGTGTACGCAGCTCTTCTTCACTGATCGGACATCGAACGAGTATGCGTCGATGAAATCCATAATGATGACTCGAAACAGATTCTCGTAACCCATCCCCTCAGGCGCCGCAGTCATCGGGAGACAACAAAGCAGTTCGCGAAGACTCGCGACTCCCGACTCCGGCGAGTGATTCGTTGCGAACAACTTGAAGATATGATCGCGAACATCATCGTCGTATTCGTAGACTATGGTGTTGCGGCGGCCGTCGATCAGGACCTGTGGGTCAATCAGGCTGGTCAGCGGGACGACCCGATCTCCAAGTTTTAACGCGTAAGCCATCGCCAGGCTGTCCGGATGGCAGGGAACGGGTATGAGATCTTCCGGCTTGAACACCGGGCACTGCTCCAGGATCCGCCGCCGCACCTCAGACAACGTGAGCCGATCGGTTGCCGGGTCGTAGTCTTCGAGCCGGCCCGCAGCCTGGATCGGTTGAAAGGTCACTCCGCGGACACAGGGCTGTTTTAATGCGAAGTCGACTATCTTTCCGATCTCGCCGTCGTTTAGTCCCTTCTTCAAAGTCACCACCAGCGTCGTCGAGATCCCGAGCCTGTTTAGCCTGCTAAGAGCCTGCTCGCGGACGTGCGCGAAGATCAACGCCGCGTAACTCCATCAACGCATCGACCTCAAACGAATCGAACTGGAGATACAATTCAAATCCGGGCATGTATCCGGCGAGCCGAGTCGTGAACTCCTCATCGTTAGCGATCCGTACGCCGTTTGTGTTGACCATCAGGTGACGAATTGGCCGCGCCTTTGCCATATCCAACACAGTGAAAAATTCCGGGTGAAGGGTAGGTTCGCCTCCGGAAATCTGAACGACATCCGGTTCGCCCTTCATTGCGGACTACTGCATCCAGCATGAACTCGATCTGTTCGAGACTTCTGAACTGCTGTCGCGACGGACCGCTCTCCGAATAGCAGATCGGGCACTTCAGATTACAAAAGTCGGTTATCTCGATCAGGGAAAGACACGAGTGCTGTTCATGGTCGGTGCACAGCCCGCAGTCATAGGGACATCCCCATTTCACCGGCGTGTTGTAAACGTTCGGCATCTCAGCCGGCTTGATAAACACTTCGCGGCAGCGGCGATAGTAGTCCACATCGTCAGCAAGCAACACTCGCTCGGCGCCGTGCTCTGGGCAGCGCTTGAGCATGAACACGCCGCCGTCCTGGAAGACGATCTTGCCTTCAACTTTGCGATAGCAGATTGAGCAGATCGAGACCGCCACATCGTAATAGAGATAAGGCCGCACGCGGTCGGTCATCGAGAAACGCTCTCCTTTCGCATGAACAGATAGGCAAGGTCGCGGCAATAGTACAGCAATACAATCACGCAAGCCCATTGAATCGAGGTCAGTCCGGCAAGAGCGACGCCCGGTTTCAAACAATCAACCGCGAGTCTGAATCCGAAATAGCCAACCATGAAGCCTTTGAACAGATCACCTTCTCGATGCGGCTTTCGCGCAAGCGACGCGAGCCAGAGTGCCAGCAGACACATCCACAGGATCTCGTATATCTGGACCGGGTGTCTTCTGATGCCGTCTCCAAAATCGACACCCCACGGCAGACCAGTCGCGATTCCGTATGTGTCATCACTCAAGCCCGAAAAAAAGCACCCGACCCTTCCAATCGCAATCCCGACGCACAGCGGGATCGCAAACAGATCACCGGTTCTTCTGAGGATGCCGAGCCGGTGCTTGATCGCTTCGACCGCGATGAGGCCGCCAATCAACCCGCCGACGATCGTCTTGCCGGCCATCAGATAAAACACGTCATTCCATTTTTGAATCGTCAGCGCGGGGTCGCCGAGCCAGTAGAGGAGCTTGCTCCCGATGGCGGCGCCGCAAATCGCCGCCGCGACGATCCACATCCGATCAGGAGTACTCAGATGATCGCCTGATCGTTTCCGCTGCCCCAAATAGACCCGGTATCCGACAAAGTAGGCTAGCCCTTCAAAGACAAAATGCGGGTGAAGGCGCAAAGGTCCGAGGGGAAGATAAAAGGGAAAGCTCATCGCGGATTCCCGGCCTGGATGCCGCTATGTTACGCGCGCCGAGTGATAGCACTAAGGTTTCCGGCAACAATCTCCAGGAGCATCTGCGTGAACGCCGAACGCGGCAACACGTAATCGCAGCCCGCAGCCTGGGCTGCGCGGATAAGATCGGTCTGAACGTGGGATACGAAGCTAACAATCGGCACTTCGTTCAGCTCTGCGCTTGATTTCAAGAACGCGATCGTCTCCACTGGATCTAACCGGTCGGAGTTGAGATCGATGATCACCAGCGATGGCGGGTTCGCGGCAAGGCCCTCGAGTACCTCGCGCGATTTGACTCGCTCAATCTTACGTCCACACTCCGCCGCCGCGGCGTTGATCTTCGCGGTGAAGAACATGTCGTCGACAAGTATCGCTACTCTAGCTGTTTCTTCTGTCATGAACGGCATTCTAGCTGACTAGGGCACGAATGACACTGAGGAGTCGGTGGTCAGTGGTCAGTGGTCAGTGGTCAGTCGTTAGTGGTCAGCGGTCAGTGGTCAGTGGTCAGTGGTCAGTGGTCAGTGGTCAGTGGTCAGTGGTCAGTGGTCAGTGGTCAGTGGTCAGTGGTCAGTGGTCAGTGGTCAGTGGTCAGTGGTCAGTGGTCAGTGGTCAGTGGTCAGTGGTCAGTGGTCAGTGGTCAGTGGTCAGTGGTCAGTGGTCGGTCGGTCAGTGGTCAGTGGTCAGTGGTCGGTCGTCAGTGGTCAGTGGTCAGAAAGTGACCGGTGGTCTTTAGAGAGTCGCTCGAACACCGCGAGAGAAGACGACGACTGACCACTGACCACTGACCACTGACCACTGACCACTGACCACTGACTACTGACCACTGACCACTGACCACTGACCACTGACCACTGACCACTGACCACTGACCACTGACCACTGACCACTGACCACTGACCACTGACCACTGACCACTGACCACTGACCACTGACCACTGACCACTGACCACTGACCACTGACCACTGACCACTGACCACTTTCCGCTGACCGCCATCATCCGGCTGCTCTCCTTGATGGAATCGCAAGCGTGACGGTATCATGCCGGACTCGATTTACAGCTACTAACAACGGGAGGATTGTCGATGAAACTCAAAGCAGCACTTGTTCTTCTTGTTGTTCTTGTCTCAGCGGTAAACGTATTGGCAGCCGATCCGAAGCTCGAAGGAGCGTACAAATTTGTTGGCTTGAAGTTTCAGGGGGGCGGTCAGACTGACGCCGAAGCAAAAGGGATGATAGTCGTGCACGGCAAGTACATGGCATTCGTCAAAACGGGCGTCGGACGAAAGACCTGGGAGCAGAGTGAACCCGAGGACTCGCGAATGAAAAAGATCGTCGCGGCGTATCAGGGTATTGCAGCGACCGCGGGCACGTTCGCGGTGCAGGGCAACATCATCAGCCTTGAACAACTCGCGCAGGCAAGCCCCGGGTCGATGGGCACCACAACCAAGTGGGAGTACACGCTCAAAGGAAATACCCTCACTCTCAAGCCGGTTGCAAATCCGAGCGTCGAGTTTACTTTCGAGCGGCTGCCGTAGCCCCAACGTAGGTAGGTTCAGAGTACAGGCTTCAGCTTGCGTGGATTCGATCGAGACAACGCGCTGAAAGAGCAAGCCAAAGCCTGGACTCTGAACCGCGGCATGATAGCAAGCTAAAGCCTGGACTCTGAACTACGACCCTTTCTTCACCGGAGGACTCCTGTGAGACTAATTCGTATTCTTCTCGCCGTTAGTTTGATCGCCGCCTCAATGCCCGCATCGTTCTCTGCATTCACAAAACAGGAACCCGAAAGAGCCGCGCAGGAGCCTGCCCCAAAGCCCAAAGAAGAATCCAGGAAGGACGAGCAGCGAAAACCGCTCGATCCGATGTCGGCGCCGACCTTTGCCGGGCTCAAGCTACGCTCGATCGGCCCTGCGTTTACTTCGGGCCGTGTATGCAGCATAGCGGTCGATCCGGGCGATCACAGCCGATACTTCGTCGGTGCTGCCTCAGGCGGAGTGTGGAAGACGACCAACGCAGGCACGACCTGGGTTCCGGTGTTCGACCACGAGGGCTCGTATTCGATCGGCACGGTTGTGCTTGATCCTAAGAATCCCCTCACCGTGTGGGTAGGCAGCGGTGAGAACAACAGTCAGCGAAGCGTCTCTTATGGCGACGGCGTCTATCGCTCGGACGACGGCGGTAAGAGTTGGAAGAACGTCGGTTTGAAAGCCTCGGAGCGAATCGGGAAGATCGTCATCGATCCTCGCAACTCGGACTCCGTTTACATCGCGGCCCAGGGCCCGCTATGGGGGCCCGGTGGCGATCGCGGGTTGTTCAAAACAACCGACGGCGGCAAGACCTGGAAGAACATTCTCTCAATTAGCGAAAACACGGGCGTCACCGATGTCGTCATCGATCCGAACAATCCCGACACGGTATACGCGGCTTCATATCAGCGGCGGCGCCACGTGTGGACCTTGATCAACGGCGGTCCCGAGAGCGCGATCCACAAATCGACTGACGCGGGGGCGACATGGAACAAGCTTCGAGCCGGGCTTCCGACCGTCGACATGGGACGCATCGGCCTCGCCATCTCGCCGGTAGACACCAACGTCGTCTACGCAACTGTCGAAGCTGCCGATGGAAAAGGCGGCATCTTCCGCTCATCGGATCGAGGCGGTAGTTGGGAGAGACGCAATCCTTTTGACGTTGGGGCGATGTACTACGGCCAAATAACAACCGATCCGAAGGATTTGGATCGAATATACGTGATGAATACTTTCCTGATGGTATCCGATGATGGAGGACGCACGCTTCGCAGATTGGGGGAGAAGTCCAAGCATGTCGACAATCACGTGATATGGATCGATCCCGATAACACGATGCATTATCTGGTCGGCTGCGACGGCGGGGTGTACGAAAGCTATGATCGAGGCTCAAATTGGCAATTCAAATCCAACATGCCAATCGGCCAGTTTTACGACGTGGCCGTCGATAACGCAACGCCGTTCTACAATGTGTACGGCGGACTACAGGACAACTACAGCGTGGGCGGACCATCGCGCACTCGAAGCGCCTCCGGGATCGTGAATTCCGACTGGTTCGTGACACAGGGTGGCGACGGTTTTCGAAGTCAGGTTGATCCGGAGGACCCAAACACTATCTACGCGGAGCTGCAGTACGGCGCGCTGGTACGATTCGATAAACGCACCGGCGAACGGTTGGGGATTCAGCCGGGAGAACGAGAAGGGCGACCCGGGACTGCGCTTCAACTGGGATTCGCCCTTTATCATCAGCCCGCACTCGCACACCCGGCTGTACTTTGCCGCCGACAAGCTCTTCCGAAGCGATGACCGGGGCAACACGTGGAGGTTGATCAGTCCGGAGCTGTCGCGCGGCGTCGATCGAAACAAGCTACCGGTGATGGGCAAGATCTGGGGACCCGACGCCGTAGCAAAACACACGTCGACCGATCCATTCGGCAACTCATCCGCGCTTGCGGAATCCCCTAAGAAGGAAGGTCTAATCTACGTCGGGACCGACGATGGGTTGATTCAGATCACCGAGGACGACGGCAGGAACTGGCGCAAGATTGAAACCTTCCCGGGCGTGCCCGATATGACCTATGTGAGCCGGATCATCGCTTCGCAGCACGACGCCGACACCGTTTACGCGGCATTTGAGAATCATAAGCGCAGCGACTTCGCCCCGTACTTATTGAAGAGCACTGATCGCGGGAAATCATGGAGTTCTATCAGGGGCAACCTTCCCGCCAACGGACCGGTGCTGGCGATTGCTGAAGATCACGTCAATTCCAATCTCATTTTCATCGGCACCGAGTTCGGTTTGTACTTCACGATCGACGGTGGCCAAAAGTGGATCCAACTCAAAGGCGGAATGCCGGTGATCTCGGTTCGCGATCTTGCCATACAGAGACGCGAGAACGACCTGGTAGTCGGCACGTTCGGGCGAAGCATCTACATCCTGGATGACTACACTCCGCTTCGCATGCTCAAGCCTGAAATGCTCACTCAGGAAGCCACGCTGTTCCCGGTCAAAGACGCGATGATGTACATCCAGTCGCAGCCGCTCGGCGGGCGCGGGAAATCATTTCAGGGTGAGGCGTTTTTTACTGCGGACAATCCGCCGTTTGGCGCGACGTTTACCTATTATCTGAAAGGAGTCGCCAAAGACGAAAAAACAGAGGCGTCAGGAAGCCGAGAAAGAGGCTGACCGCAAAGGGGTCGCCGCTTCCCTACCCCTCGATGGCCGATTTGAGCGCCGAAGAAGAAGAGGAAGCGCCCGGCGTGACCCTCACAATTTCAGACGCAACGGGTCGGGTCGTCCGGCGCCTTAATGCGCCATTAACGCCGGGGATGAATCGGGTGAGTTGGGATCTGCGTCATCCGGCACCGACTCTCGCGCCTCCTCGTCCACCCGGCGGCGAGGAGGATCCATTTGCCGAACCACCGGGGGGACCGCTGGTGATGCCTGGCAGGTATTCGGCGACGCTTTCGAAACGTGTGAACGGCGTGACAAGCCGGCTTTCGGGGCCGCAGGAATTCGCAGTATTTGTCGAAGGCCAATCGGCAATGTCAGCGCCGGATCGTGCTGCGCTCACGGAATTCCAGCAAAAGGTGGCGCGGCTGCAGCGAGCGGTTTCGGGGGCAGTTGAAACCGCGAACCAGTTGAGAACTCAGATGGTACAGATCAAGCGGGCGCTGCACGAGACTCCCGCCGCCGATACAAAGCTGTCGGATGACGCGGCATCAATCGAGAAGCGTAACAACGAAATTCTACGCGAACTGCGAGGCGATACGGCGCTTCGCCAACGTCAGGAGATACTCCCGCCGTCGATAGTCGAGCGAGTCGGGACGATCGTTTCTGATCAACGCATGTCGACGTCGGCGCCGACGCAAACGCAGAAAGACCACTACGCTGCCGCCGCACAAGGGTTCGAGTTGGTTCTCAGCCGGCTGCGGCCTCTCATAGAAAACGACCTTGCAAAGCTAGAAAAGGCAATGGAGGCGGCGGGCGCGCCCTGGACTCCGGGACGTATACCGGAGTGGAAGGACAATTAAAGTAATCAAGGTTTCTGGTTTCTAGTTTCTGGTTGCCCTGTTCTGGTTCTGTACATCGAGGGTCTGAAACGCATTCTGTCAAAGCCTGGAACCCCGAACCCGGAACCAGAAACCAGAAACTAGAAACCAGAAAACTCGAAACCACGTTCCCCATTCCGGCCAACTCTCTTCCAATTCTTTCTGCAATAACCGAAACACTTTTTACGTCTTCTCCATATAGAGGGGGGAACCCTGAGTTTCAGGCGACTGAAAGACGGGGTTGAGAATGGACATCAAAAATCTGGAATCGTATACGGCGGTTCCCTCCGCTCAAGCAAATAGCCGCCGATTCGTGGCTGGCTCCCTCCGGCCAGTCAGTGAGTACCCCGAAATGCGGAGACCTAATCCCTCTCCGTGTGGTGGGTATTGGGCCTCACTCCTGCCAAACACCGACTTTCGCCTGAGAGTCGAGGGGCCCAAAAAGGGGGCGCGAGAAGCTGTCCACTTCTCGCGCCCTGCCTCCTCATTGGCTAGGATCCAATTCCGGGTCCGACAGCTTATTCAACTGCGGCGGAGTACCAGATCCGGCAAGCCTCGCGCAGTTTGCCGTCTTTTGTTTCCGCTCACAGTGGTGTTCCTGGGGAAGCCTGAGCCGTCGCCAATTCCTAGCGAGTGGACAGTTCAATTGTGATACTTATTCGTGATCGGCATGCGGCGATCACGACCGAACGCCCGTGAAGTGATCTTGATGCCCGGAGGCGATTGGCGGCGCTTGTATTCGGCTGAGTCGACTCGATTCACAACCCATCGAACCGTATCAGCTGGAAACCCGGATTTGGCGATAGCTTCGGCGCTCATGTCTTTTTCGATGTAGGCTTCGAGAATATCATCGAGCACCGAATACGGCGGCAACGTATCCTGGTCCTTTTGATTCGGACGCAACTCTGCCGAAGGCGCCCGAGTAATGATGTACTCCGGAATGACCGATTTCTCGCTGCGCTTGTTCACGAACTCTACCAGGTCGTATACAAGCGTCTTTGGCACATCTTTCAACAGCGAAAACCCGCCAACCATATCGCCATAAAGCGTCGAATAACCCACGCTCATCTCGCTTTTGTTTCCGGTCGACAGCACCAGCCCATGAAACTTGTTCGAGAGCGCCATCAGAATGTTGCCGCGTATCCGCGCCTGAAGATTCTCTTCTGTCGTGTCCTCAGGAAGTCCGTCAAACGAAGGCGCCATCATCCTCAGATAATCATTAAACGTCTCTTCTATCTCGACCACCTGAAAATGTATTCCCAGATTCTCAGCCAGTTGGCGGGCGTCACGCCCCGATTCCGTCGCCGAGTAGCGCGTCGGCATGTAGACGGCGTTAACGCCATCGGCGCCGATCGCGTCGGCCGCGATCACGGCAGTGAGCGCTGAATCAACCCCGCCCGATAGTCCCAGGTATACCTTGTCAAAGCCGTTCTTCCGAACATAGTCGCGCGTTCCCGTTACAAGAGCGACATATATCTCGGCGATGTCCTCGAGCCGCTCTTCAACCCGAGCAGGAATCGGAGGTTTTTCGTGCGATTGCGGAACGGAGTCCTTGATCTCGATTGAATAGAGAGACCCGTCGGAGGCTACCTGCAACTTCTCGCGGCGCCGGCGCGGATCGTGCAAGCGCTCGGAAAAGACTCGCTCTATGTTGATGTCCGCGACCACGAGGTCTTCGGCAAACGCGCGGCCGCGCGCGATGATGCTGCCCTGTTCATTGATGATCACGCTGTTGCCGTCAAAGACCAATTCATCCTGCCCTCCAAACACGTTGCAGTACGCAAGCGCTACCGCGTTGTCTTCCGCCCGAGTGCAGAGCATGCGTTCACGGTCGAGGAGTTTCCGCGCGTGATACGGGGAAGATGAGATGTTGATGATAAGGTGCGCGTCGCCAACGAGCGCCTGCATCTTGGTCGGCCCGCCCGGGTACCAAATGTCTTCGCAGATGTTTAGCCCGATCCGAGCCTTTCCCAACGAGTACACCGGGCAGCGGGAGCCTCTTTGAAAGTAACGCTCTTCATCGAACACCCCGTAGTTGGGCAGGAAGTTCTTGTGATAGGAATCCACCAGCTTGCCGCCGGCGATCACCGCCGCGGCGTTGTAGATGTCCGAGCCGTCGGTGTCGACAAATCCGACGACGACTATCAAATCCGTGGTTGCTGCAATGACCCTTTCGAGAGCCTCCAGATTCTCCCGTACAAAGTGAGGCTTAAGCAGCAAGTCTTCCGGAGGGTAACCGCTGAGCGCCAGTTCGGGGAACGCAACAAGATCCGCGCCAACCGCTAGTGCCCGGCCGATGAAGTCGAGCACCAGATCGGTGTTGCCCGCAAGGTCACCAACCGTCGGATTGATCTGCGCCAGCGCTACTCGGATACTCTTCATGACGAGGTTGGTAGATTCTATTTGCGATTCCCTATTTGCGATTTTCTATTTTCTCGTTCTTATTTGGCTGGTTTGGATTTCTTGCGAAACACTCGACTACCAAGCCTTAAAATAGCAAATCGAAAATAGAAAATCACAAATAGAAAATCTTACGGGCTACTGACTTCAACAGTGTCGACTATCCCGACAACCGCGGCGTCTATCGGACACTCTTTGCAACCGAAGGCCATCCGCGCGGAGCTACCCTGCACGATCAAGACCACCTCGTGGACTCCGGCGCCAACGGTGTCAACGGCGATGATATGGCCCTTCTCATCCGTGCCGTCCACGCCCACCAGTCGAGCGACAAGCAGCTTTCGCCCGTGAAGGCGATCGTCCTTTCGCGTGGCCACGACGGTTCCGACTATTCGAGCAAGAATCATAAGCAGTGGTCAGTGGTCTGTGGTCAGTGGTCAGTGGTCAGTGTAGGCAGAACAAACTGGCTACTGACTACGGACTACTGACCACGGACGTCTTCCTCATTTTTCGCGCGATTCGGGGGTTACAGGCATGTTGTCATCCACCGACTGATGTGGGCGTGGTATAACGTGAACGCTCACAAGCTCGCCTACTCGCCTGGCTGCCGCCGCGCCTGCATCGGTCGCGGCCTTCACCGCAGCGACATCACCGCGGACGATGGCAGTAACCAACCCGGCCCCAATCTTCTCATAGCCGACCAGCGTGACGTTAGCGGCCTTGACCATCGCGTCAGCCGCTTCAATCATCGCAACCAGTCCCTTCGTCTCGATCATTCCAAGAGCTTCCATAGAGTCTCCTCATTTTGGATTTTGGATTTTGGATTTTGGATTGAAGACGATTTGGATCAACGAGTCCAATCTAAAAATCCAAAATCCAAAGTTCAACCCGAAAATCCGAAATCCAATCTAAAAATCCGAAATCAAGCATCCAGAATCCAAAATCTAAAATCTAAAATCCAAAATCTAAAATCCAAAATCCAAAATCTCTATTGTTTCATCTCTCGCGCAACCAGTCGCGCGGCTTCGGTTATCAGCGCCGTCAACTCCCTCCGAGTCAGTGTAACCGTGTCGTCCCCGTTTGTTCCGTATGAGCGAGTCGCGCTCCCGACCGCACACGTCGCCGAATGTCCCTGCGAGAAGCCACAGGCCTGGCAGCCGCGCGCGCCTGAAGACATATACCCGGCTCGCTCGCGCACGTCCAACAACTTTTCGATTGCCTCCGGCGGCAGCTCGTGCGGACGCCCTACCATTCGAGCAACCAGCGTGATCTTTGCAAAGTGCTCGAGCGTCTCCATGCGCGCGAACGCCAACTCGAGATCAGGGCCGTAGGCTACCGCGCCGTGATTTGCGAGCAACAACGCGTCGTGATGAGGTATAAACGGCGCAAGTGATTGAGGCAACTCCTCTGTCGAAGGAGTGCCGTAACCCGTCAGCGGCACGCACCCGAGTGTCAGGATCACCTCCGACAGCAGCGGCTTGTCCAGCGGAACATTTGCCACCGCGAAGCCCGTCCCAAACGGCGGATGCGCGTGAACCACCGCGTGAATATCCGGACGGGTTTGATAGATCATCTTGTGCATCGAGAACTCGGACGACGGATTCCGCTCGTCGCGGCGGCGTTTGTTGCCGTCGATATCGACCAGCACGATCATGTCTTCACTCATACGCCCTTTGCACACCATCGTGGGCGTAGTGAGAATCATCCCGTCGGCCAGCCTCGCGCTGACGTTTCCGTCGGATGCGGCGACAAAGCCGAGTTCGTAAATGCGGCGGCCTATCTCGACGATCTGTTGTCTAAGTTCGCGTTCGGTCTGCATTTGTTGGTGCCAACTTGCGGGGAACGGCTTGCCACTCTCCTGCTGGATTGTAGCAATCCCGATCAGCGCCTCAAAGTGTCACGTGCCATCCGAGTCGCTGTCAAGCGAGGATGTCTTCCGGGTGTGCTAACATAGCGCGCTGGGTTCACCGGATGGCAGCAAAAAAGATCGAACGCGTCAGCACCAGAGAAGGCTACGACCTGTGGTCCGAGACCTACGACTCGACTTCCAATCCAGTCGTCGCGATGGATTTGCGTCACACAGTCGGACTGCTCGCGCCGGGGGCCGGCGAGCTGATCCTCGACGCGGGCTGCGGCACCGGCAGGAACTTGACGCCGCTTCTTCTAGCGGGAAGCACCGCGGTCGGCATCGACTTCTCTCACGCGATGCTGAACGTCGCGAGGCGCCGGCTAAACAATGCTCCGGTTGCGATTGCTGATCTCCAACGCGCGCTCCCTTTTGGCGGCGGTGTGTTCGATGCCATACTGTGCGCCCTGATCGGCGAACACCTGAGCGATCTTCACCTGGTATTCGGCGAGTTCCATCGCGTACTGAGACCCAACGGCAGGATGGTCTTTTCGGTGTATCACCCGGAGATGTCTGCCGCGGGCATCGAAGCGAATTTTGAACGCGAAGGAGTAGAGTATCGGCTCGGCGCGATTCACTACTCAGTCGCGGAACACATACGCCTTCTGCGAGAGGCTGGCTTCGAAGGAATTCAGATCCATGAGTTCCGGGGCGATAGAGAGCTGGTCGAATTGGTTCCATCCGCGGCGAGATATGTCGGTTTCCCGATATTGCTGGTTCTAACGGCGGAGAACCGATTAAGTAGACGCTGAGATCGCCGGGTGCCACGTGCTTCGATAGATCGCCGGCTCCAGAGCACCGGTTGGTGGTCAAGCAGGGAACTCGCTATAAATAGACTGTGGCTCCACACCTACTGAGAATAAACGCCGTGACGCGGGCGAACAGGGACGAAGTGATTGCCCGCGTCAGGGATGCAATTACGGCGTGTGGCGCGTGGGTTGTCGATGTGAAGCTATTCTCCAACGTCTCGATATGCTTCAGCTTTGAAGTTCCTCTCAACCGGGTCGGACAACTTAGAAACGCTCTCGCCGCCACTGAGCTTCACGTGACCCGGGACAGTGACGATTCATTTGCAAGCCTGCCGGTTCGGGGTGCGCCGGACACCGACGGTTTGCAGGAACCCGATGTCGCGGGCACCTTGCAGATAACCTTTATACATAGCGAACCTGATTTGAGAATCGAAGTGCCCAGGATTCCGGGGTGAGCGCGCGCCGTATTGTTTGACCAACATGCAAAGACCTCCGGATAGAAGTCGTCCTCCAATGGTTTTCACCCGAGGCATCTCGGGATGGATAAACCGCGTCATTCAGAAACACAAACAGCTAATTGAGATGGGTCTTTCCGCAGAGCAGAAAGAGAGAGTCGATCGATGGGCCCAGATCGAGTTCGTTTATTCGACGCTCAAACTGGAGGACCCAAACCTAAACCGGGAACACGTAGCGCAAGTGGTGTCTCACGGCCCCGACGAAGGGACCGTCGCCGAGAACGACCAAGCGGCGATCGGCTTGTGTGTCTCGCTACGCACGGTCACCGAAGTGGCTCGCGCGAACGGCAAAGGTGCTGAACTCACAGCCGAGCTCCTTCTCAAACTTCAGGGTCTGCCCGGCTCCGGATTTCGCAGGAGCCCGGGCGACCCCTCGCGTGTGCCGAAGCCCGTCGCCGCGGAGCATCTGCCCGCCCTACTCGAGAGCGCTTGCCGGTGGTACACGGCGGAATCGTTCGGCGAGCTCAACCCTGTCGAACAGGCATCGATTGTCCTCCTCCGGTTGATTGACCTGCAGCCGTTCGAGGATGCAAACGAGCGGTCTGCGTTGGTCGCCGCAAGTCTGTTTATGCTTCGCAGCGAACTCCCGCCGATAATCATCAAGCCTGAGATGGACTCGGCCTATCGCAATGCTCTCGATGAAGGAAGTCGGATGAACACAACGCCAATGGTGGAAACGATAGCGGAAGCCGTCGAGCGATCTATTGGTGAGATGATCGAGCAGGTCGGAAGGTAACCGAGAAGAGCGGCTGGCCTACCGGCTCTTACCGCTTTGCTGGCGCCTGGGCTTGGCGGGTTGTTTCTTGTATACGATCTTTGGCGTGAGACGCTTCACGCGCAAGTGGGACGCATCAGTCCGGATCGCCTCGTATTCGGCCGGAACGGGTTTTCCATTCTCGTCGAGTTCGTGGATGGTGAATCCTTTGTGGTCTGGGTGAATGGTCACCGGCAGAAGTCCGCGTAAGCCGTCCTGGACAGTCGACCCGTCTATCGGCGCGCTGACGTAGCGGCGTTGATCGGGAGCATAGATCAGTATCCACAGCCGGGTAAAATCAATCGGGCCTTCGGTGCTAAGGTTCTTCATCAGCGCGATGTAGTTGTCCTTCACCTCGCCCTTTTTTGTCTTTGTCTGATCGAACACAACCCAGCCCGTGAATCGCCGTCCGTCGCCTTCCAGGTAGAGAATCTCGTCAGGGGTGTCGAGCTGCACTTGCTGAGCGCCCACCCACCCGGCGCGCAGAACCTCAGATTCGGGCAGACGAATCTGATACCAGATTATGGTTCGTGTTTCGGGCTCGTCGGTGTCTTCGCTATCGTCGGAGTCCTGTTGCTTTTCGGGTTTGACGATCGTGCGCGCTTTGCCGACTATGTCGACCATCATTCCGCGGCTCAGATAGGTGATAACGTCGCCGCCGGCTTCAACGCGCAATTTGGTCTGGACCTTCAGGCGGCCTGTACCTTGTGAGATTATCGCTTTGGATTTCTCGTAGAGTTCTTGTGTCTTGTCGACTATCGATTTGTTGATTACGTAGCGTGCCTCAACCCAGCCTTCGGTCGCGTCCTTGGTTTTCGTCCTGACTTTGTACCATTCATTTGTTCGGGTAGGGGTTTTGACTTGAGCCTGTTCGAGAATATCGAGCCGATCGCCGCGCTTCACTTCAACAAGATCAAGCGCAGCCAAAGCGGTCGACGAGCGTATTTTCAGTTTTGGGGCGTTGACTATCCCCTCATCGATCTTTGAATCGGGAGACATCCACCCGCAACCAGCCAGCCCCAAGCTCGCCAGCGCTAAAGCACATCCGACAATAGCCCGCTTGATCGATGTTGTTGCTTCTTGCATGCGATGGTTCAGTGTGATTGAAACTAGCCGAGCGGCTCTCAGCGTGTCAAGCAATGAGGGCGGTAAAGCTGATTTCAGATTGTGGTCAAGTGGGATAGGGTCGTGACCGGGCAGCAACGCAAGCAAAAACGCTCGCGCCGCCACCCGGGACAGGATTTGTTGCGTGGCAGATTGCGCAGGAGACGCCGGGTGCTGCTAACGGGCGAGTTCCTGCAACAGCGAGCGTACCTGCGAGGCATCCTTACGTCGCCACGCACCGGCTAGCTCGACCACTTTCTTCTTCATCTCCTCGTCGTCCCCAATCGAGCATCGTGACTTGGGGTCGTTCCAAAGCAGGCCACCGTTGATGATTTCATACGGGTGCCCGTCATAGTCGATCAAGGGATCTTTCGCAGCCATATCCGTCAGGTGCTTTATGCAGGCGGGCACGCCCTTTGGCACTCCGGCCATTGCGGTTTTTTTCTTCTTCGGTTTGGGCTTCGGCTTGGCGGCCATCATTGTTTGCCCTGATTCCGCGGGGGCGGGTGCGGGTTTCGCTTGAGCCGTCTTGGGCGGGGGCGGGGCCGGAGCCTTCTTCTTGGCCGCCGGCGTGTTGGTACTTCCCTTTGCAATAGCCTGCGATGAAGCCTGAGCTACCAACGCCAGAGTTGCTAGTGCGGTGATTCCAAACATGACAAGTTTCGCTCTCATTTTTAGAAACCTCCGTTGATGTGCGTCCGTCGCGCAAGACTCGCGCGTTCTCATTGGGAAAGGCAAACAATTAGGAAGGACTAGACATATAGTCTCCCGAACGGCAGCCTACGAGCGAGGATTATACGACGAAATATGCCCGATGTCAGGAAAGTTCAGAGTGCCCGCAGCGCTCAGGCTGAGCGGCGAATCCAGTTTTGAAAGGGTGATCAGACGAAAGTCCCGTCGACGCGCCCACCACCGAACCGAACATCCTCTCTATCGTTTTCGGATTCTCTCAATAGCTTGCCGAAAGCTCTCGCGCATTTGATCGATTTCTTCGGCGAGTTGGTTGACCTCATCGCGCAAGAACCGGGCGGGAATCCATCGAGCCAGAAACGGCTCGCGGTCCCGGACGGGTGTACTCAACTCACCGAGACTCCAGCGGCTCGCGGCGTCTCTCAAGTCGTCGAGCCTTGCTCCAACTCCGCGGCCGAAGAAAAAACCCGCGCCACCAGCCAACAACGATGCGATCGCGCCAACCAGGATAACAGTCCCCTGAACCGCCTCGACCACGCCTCCCAGTTCGCTTGCCGGGCGGGCTATGCCGATCGCTCCAATGGCGGTTCCGTCGATTGATCTCAAGGCCTGCCATGCGACCTCGTAGGTCTTCGTTTTGTTCTTGAGTGTCTCTTCGTTCAGCGCGGTATTGTGCAGCGAGCCAGCCAACCCACCGCTGCTATCGGCGGGGACGCTCGAAGCGACGATTGCCTTGTCGAGTGCGATAACCGCGCCTGCATCTTCCTCGCCGCCGGGAAAGAGAATCTGTCTTGCTTCCGCTACCAGCGGCGTATGGAGCGGATGCGAGCCCGGGCGGGCTTTGTAGTAAGTGTTGAGCATTTGGCCGATCAGTGCCACTCCGACAAATCGTCCACCACTGAAGATCGGGGCGCCGGCTTCGACCATCAACGCAGCATCAACCGTCGAGCCGTCTGACAGCCGAACTTGCGCAATCCTATCCAAGCCTAGTCGAGTGTAGCGTTCGCCGCTCTCGATCACGCAAGAAGCGGCCGGCCGGTTTCCTCCGGTGATTACTTTCTCAGCTATCGGGTTCTTGTCGGTCGCACCAAACAGGGTCTCACCCGGCAGCGGTTTGTCGTTGTGGCGAGCGATCACGCGGCCAAGCGGATCGGTGACGATAACAAAATCAAGAGACGCTTCGTTCTGAGCTCGAGGAAGCAGATCTTGCAAACGGGCCCACGCGGCCGGGTTGTCGCGGTCAAGATTGTCGTTGCTAACAAGCGCGCGGTTTGCGATCTCCTCAGCCAGCGCTTGAGCCGCAGCGCCCAATTCACTCAGCCGTTTGTCACAGAGCGCAGCCGCCACGCGCGCATCGCCGCGCAATTGCTCGAGCGCTTGATTACGGGAGTATGCCGAAACCTGAGACAGGATAAGGAGTGAAATGACAAGGAGCGAAATGAACGCCAATGTCGCGCACAAGGCTCCAAGCTTAAAGCTTAATCGCATAAAGAGTCCGTAGTCCGTGTTCAGTTAGTCCGTAGTCCCGCTGGGTGAACTCTCGGCTGCTCGTCTAACCGACTGACTGACTACGGACTACGGATTTCTCTATTTCGCGTCTTTCGCGCAGCGGAATCCAACCTTCGGATACGGCTGGCTCCCGTCCAGATATCCGCGGTAGGTTGCGTCGTTCTTATCTTTGTTTCCGTCGTACGCTGCACCTCGAATCACCCGATAGGTCACGTCCGTTTCGAGGTCAAGCGTGCTCTCGGTATTCCCGGGATAAACTTTGATCTCATCCGCCACCCATTCCCACACGTTGCCGATCATATCGACGGCACCCGCAGGGCTCGCTCCCTCGGGGTATCGGCCAGTCACTTTGATCCCTGCCGGATATTGTTCTGGAGTTGCCTTATCCGGCTTTGAGCCGATATTAGCTACACCCGATCGAAAGCCATTTCCCCACGGATAGATTCGACCGTCGGTGCCGCGCGCTGCCGCCTCCCATTCATTTTCAGTCGGCAACCGCTTGCCCGCCCACGCAGCGTAGTCCGCCGCGTCTTGCCAGGTCACACCGGTGACCGGAAAGTCATCGCGGCCTTCCGGGAAGCTGGTGCCGTTCCAGTTAGAGGGAGGCTTGTGTCCGGTGGCGTCGATAAACATCTTGTAAGCGGCATTGGTGACCTCGGTGCGATCGATGTAGAACGCAGCCAGGTCAACCTTATGCTCAGGCTCCTCGAGCGGGTCGGCACCGTTTCTGCCGATAGTGTAGGCGCTGGCCGAGACCGCAACCATTCCCTGGGGTATGACCGGGGCAGGCGGTGTTTCAGGCGCGGCGGGCGGGGCCTCAGGTTGCTCAATCGCAATGGCGGGCGCGGCCGGCGCCGGGGGTTTCCCGCGGCCAAACAGAAGCCATGCGACATACCCACCCGCGCCGAGCAGAATCAAGACGACTATCACCGAAGCGATGACCAAGCCTGTCCGCTGTTTTGGCTGAGGCTGCGGGGGAACCGGGGCGAAAGCCTCGTATGACCGACCGGTGCCAGTCGCCGGTGCCGACGCTTCGGTGGGTGCGAATAGAGGCGCGCTTGTCACATGACTTGTAGATGCAACGTGATCCGCAGAGACCCTTCCAACGGGTTGTTGAATTTCTCGAGTCTGTTCGAGTCCGGCCGATGGCGCGGGAGTGATTGGCCGGGTTCCAATATCGTCTGGTGAACCCTTTGAGCGCGGGGCAGACGGCGCTGCGTTCGAGGGAGACACAAAGACTGCTGTCTTGTTCTCAGAACCAGCCGGGGTGCTCTCCGATTCAGAATCTGATCCCAATCCCAAAGTGTCGGGATCTTGTGCATCCTGGGGTATGACCGGTGGGAACACAACGGTTGGCTCATTGGATGCGCCTCGCGGGTCTTCGGTCGAAGGCTCTGCCGCTGAGCCAGACGCCGATGCTTCGCCGAGTTCGCCGGATGGCTTGGGCGCCTCCTGGTCGTCGCCTTCGACGGGACCGGTAATGCGCCCCATGTGCATAACCTGTGTTGGCCCCTGTTGCTCCGATCTGGCGCTCGCTGCTCCAGGCCGCATGATGTTGGTTTCGATGGTTCCCTTGGGGAGCGAGGGCTGGGGGGCGGGTCCGGTAAAAACCAGTGTGTTCGCGCCTGACTCAAGCTTGGCTTCGTGGGAGGGACTCGCTGCAGGTGCCTGCCCGGTCATTTGCTCATCGAGATCAGGCAGCGTTGGCGCCTTTTGCTGAACGGTGGTTAGCCCCGATGGGAACTCAACCGCTCGCGAACCCTGAGCTAAAGGAGCGTTACATATGCGACACACACGCGATCCGAGAGGGCTGTAGCTGTTACAAGCCCCGCAAAGCAGTGCAGATCCGCTAAACGGAGTCTGCTCGGTGTAGACCGAGTGCTCGACGTAAACCGCCGACCCGCATCCTTTGCAATACAGCGAGCCCGTGTCCAACCCCTCGCCACAGGATGTGCAAGCTACCGCGACTGATGGTTCTGCTGAAGCCGAAGCACCCTTGCCAGGGCTCGCGCCGGTCAGGTCTTGACCGCATCTTGAGCACTTGGGCGCGTCGGGCTCATTCCCGGCGCCGCATCGAGGACACCCGTCGCCGGTCGGCTTTAGAGCGGCCCCTTGAAGGCGTTCGCCGCAGGCCTTGCAGAATGTCCAGCCTGGTTGAATGGCTGCCGAGCAACTCGGACAAGAGTGAAGTTCGCTGGTTATGCGCGGGCGATCAACCAGCGCTCCGCCGCACCACTTGCAGTAGCGCAGCCCTTCAGGAAAATCTACGTTGCATCTATCACAGTGCATGGCTAAACCGGGGGCGGCAGCCGTGACCGAAGAAGCGGTGGGGCAGCGGAGTGTAGGAGAGTGGTTTAGTATCTCCTCCGCTCAGCTGCGCCTCCGCCCCCCGCGCGGCGCCTCGGCCTGAGGCCGGGTTTATATCACATCTCACGTTCGACGATGAAGCGAGGCACGCTCAACAGGGCCTGGCGATAAAGGGATGGCGGAAAAATACTCAGGGATTCGATGGCTTCTGCAGCATAGCGCTCGGCCTCTGCCCTTGCGCGTTTGAGCGTTCCATTCTCGTGGATCAACCGGAGCACATCTTCTCGCCGCACCGACTCGAACCCGCGCTCCTGCATAACGGTTTCGATCATACGTCGGTGCTCATCGTTATCCTCTTCCAACAAATAGATCAGCGGGAGCGTCAGCTTTCCCTCGCGAATGTCATTGGCGACGGGCTTCCCCAGTTTTGCCTCCGTTGATACGAAATCCAGCACGTCGTCGATCAACTGAAACGCGACGCCGACGGACAGGCCGTAGCACGCAAGCGCCCTGCGCTCTTCGCGCGTCGCGCCTGCGACGATCCCACCTGCTTCGGCACAAACGCTGAACATGTAAGCAGTTTTGCGTCGGACTATCTGAAGGTGCTCCTCTTCAGTAATGTGGCTGTTTCCTACGAGCGATAGTTGAATGATTTCGCCTTCAACCATCCATCGCGTCATTGTCGTCAATGCATCAAGAATGTCAAAGCTTCGCTCACGCAGGCTCAGGTCAAACGCGGTAATGTAGAGCCAGTCACCAATCAGGACCGTGCGATCGTTTCCCCACTGCGCGTTGGCCGATGCGCGACCGCGCCGCACTCGCGCTTCATCTATTATGTCGTCGTGAACCAGCGTCGCGGTGTGAAGCATCTCCATTACCGCACCCATGCGAATGGCCGACGAGGAGGCTTCACCGCTCACAAGTCTGGAAGCCAGGAGGACCAGTGCCGGCCGAACACGCTTGCCGCCCCCGTCGTGCAGGTAGCGAGCGATGGAAGATACCAGCGTGGAGACATCGGACATACTGCGGTCGAATTCCTCCTCCACTAGTGCAAGATCGTGGTGCACCAGGGAAAAGATCTCTTCCGGTGCCATTAGCGACTCTTCCGCTTCGGGTATTTGCAAGTGGCTCTGCATCGACTCTGGAGCTCCATCTCGCGTCAAGCAGCGCCTCGGTTTACCTCAAGATCGCTCAACGCGACGGCAATCATAGCAAACCAATCGGTGAGAGGCAAAAGTAGAATAGACTCGAGTTGGTTGGTTCCTCTTTCGTTATAGCCAACTGCCATCGCCATTGCAACTTGCCAATATCAGAATGGTCACCCCAAGCTGGGTCCAGTTTAAATTTTTCGCGCGTCTTTTGTTATGGTAGACTAGTGACGAATTTCAATATGCCTCGCCCCGCGCGCCTTGTTTTAGAGTAGTTGAATGCCCGCGCTGCTATCGAGCGGGCCGCGAGCGTGGAACCGAGGCCGCCGGCTTAGGAGGGCAAATGTGGGCTAGACTCAAGAGGCTGTTTCGTTCAATTTTCGGCGGGCTCATCGAGAGCGCCGAAGACCCGGAGCTGATCCTGCAACAGACCATCCGTGACATGCGCGAGAAGGTCCCCCAGATGCAGAACAACGTGGTGCAGGTGATGGCGACGGAGAAGCTCTTGCAGAAGGAAGTCGTCACACTTGAGCGAGAGATCAAGGACTACGACGCTAAGGTCAAGGCGGCGATTCAGACAAACCGAGACGACATCGCCCGTACCTACATCACGGCGCTTCAGGAAAAGCAGACAGCGCTGGAGCGAGCACGACAACAGCTTGATACCTCCCACGCGGCGTCCGAGCAGGCGAAGAAATTCCTGGACAACTACATCCTCCAGGTCAAGAAACGGACGGCCGAAGCGCAACAGCTGGTCAACGAGGCGCGCGGCGCGAAGATGCAGGAGCAACTGTCGCAGGCGATGGCTTCATTCCAGATCGGCGATGACGCAGGTACCTTCCAGGAGATGCGCGACCGAATTCAGCGGCGCTCTGCCGCTGCGGAGGCGCGGATGGATCTGGCTACCGGAGGAGTCGAATCCCAGATTCAGGACATCGAGCGCGAATCGCTGAACATTCAAGTTGAAGATACGTTAACAGCCTATAAGCGGCAGATGGGTCTGGCCCCCGCAGCTTCCGCTTCAACACCGGCGCCGCCCTCGATTCACGGCGAGTCGGCCGGGGAGAAATCGCTCGGACCTTCGGATAGAGCAAAAGCACTGGAATAGCAGAGTGAGGAGCGAAAGTAATGAGTGAAGCGTGATACATGACAGAAGGATTTCCTGTTCACGTTTCACTCATCACGTATCACCCATCACGACTTCGAAAAGACCCATATGCCTGAACAGGTAAGCTACGTCAAAGAGGCAATAAAGGAGCCACTCAACATTTGGGCGATAGTATTATTCGTCGCGCTTGCGGTCTTTGCGGTGACCGCCGCTCCGGATTTTGCCTTTTTGCAGTGGCTCGCCTGGTGGGGGCCGCTGGCGGCGGGCGCCGCCGCAGAAGCTCTCTACCTTTCCAGCGTGCCTAACACGCCGGGCTATCGCCGGCTGGTCGATCAAAGAACGAGGCGGCGCGCCCTTGCAGAACGCAATCGCAGACGCGAAGAACTGGTTAAGACTTTCGACCCTCGCGAACGCGAAGCGGTCGAGTACCTTCGCTGGATGAAGAACCAAATCTATCAGAACTACAAGAAGTTTACCGGAGTCGTGGAAGTGCCGGAGCGGATAGAAACTCTCGATGTTTACTGGGAGTCTTACGTCGACTTACTCGACACCTATCGGAGGCGCAAGAATCACATGCGCTCGATCAATCGCCAGACCATCCAGAACCAGATTCAGCAGGCGGAGCGGGCTATGTCCTCCGCGCCCGATGACGACACTCGGCGGCTCTACCAAACCAATCTCGAGTTTCTGCAAAAGAGGATGAAAACATACAACGACATAGAGCGCTCCATGAAGCGTGTGGAAGCACAGCTTCAATCGATCGAGAGCTTCTTTGGTCTGGTAAACGATCAGGTGATCACGATGCCAACCCCCGAGCACATCTCGTCGCTGGATTTCGAGTCACTGTTGTCTTCGATCGAGTTGACTAAGGAGATACTCGACGAGACCGCCCCGATCATGAGCCAACTGGACCTCTCCGAGCGCTCTTCCTCGCACGCCGCGCGCCCCCCGCTTGCGCAAAGGCAGTAGTTAAGGGTTTCTCGTTTCTGGTTTTTGGTTTCTGGTTTCGGTTGATTAATTGTGGTTCGCTCGTTTCTGTCGAGTCTCGGAACTAAAAACCAAAAACGAAAAACCAGAAACCCCAAAACGCTATGTCATCATCACGAACAAGACTGCTAATAGACGAAATTGAACAGCTACCATCGTGGGCGGCGCGAATGGCGCGCAAATATTACGCGGGCGAAGCCTCTCACTTCCTTCTTTACAACAACATTTACGATCTTGTGCGTTCGGGCACGGAGTACATCAGCCTGCTCAACTACCTTCAGCGCGAGCTGGTCGGGACCAAGCACCTGCTGACTTACAATCGCAGCGAAGGTATCAAGTTTGGTTCTCAGGAGGCCGAGCGCCAGTTCGCGGCGCTGCTTCGCGTGTCTGACCCGCTGATGAACAAGGACGCGCTGAGACAGCTTCCAAAAGAGCCTGGCCGCGCGCTGCCTTTGATCGAGCACTTCCTGCTCTACGGAGATCAGGTTGCAGTCATTATCAATTTCCTGGACACGATCATCCCGGCGGGCGATGTGAGCTACATGTCGGGTGACGATCGCACAAACCTTGTGGCGTTTCAGCGTTGGATCACCAGTTCGCGACTGTTGAAGAAGGACAATATCGTAATACTGGTCGCCGAGAGCGTAGCCGAGGTTCACCCGCGCATCCGGCAGAACTCGCGGCTATCGTCTATCGACATTCCTTACCCCGATGATCGGGAGCGGCTTGATTTCATCGGTCACCTGCGCACTCAGTTGCCTCAGCTCTCGAGTGAAGTTACCGATGAACAGTTGGCATTGACCACATCCGGGCTCAACCGCGTTCATTTGAATTCGTTAATGCGCAGCGCGGCGACTGAGAACCACGCGCTCACTTTAGACAGCATTCGGCAAAAGAAGAAGGAGTTGATCGAAGCCGAATGCGTCGGTCTCGTGGAATTTGTGCACCCGCGATTCGGGTTGGACTCGGTGGGCGGGATGGCTAAAGCAAAAGCTTTTATGCGCTCGATAGCAGACACGATACGCGCAGGCAGCACAGAAGAGGCGCCGATGGGAATTCTTATCTCGGGCCCGATCGGAACAGGAAAGACTTTTCTGGCGGAGTGCTTCGCGCACGATTGTGGTTTGAACGTCGTCGCGTTCAAGAACTTTCGCGAGCGATGGGTCGGATCGAGCGAAGCAAATCTCGAAAAGATTCTGAACCTGCTTCAAACGCTGGCGCCAATCGTCGTGCTGGTAGACGAAGCGGACGCGACACTCGGATCGCGAGAAAGCGGCGGAGATTCGGGCGTTGATGCCAGAGTATTCTCCAAGCTCGCGGCAGCGATGGGTGACACACGAAACCGCGGACGCATATTGTGGATACTTATGACCAGCCGGCCGGATTTATTGCCCATCGACTTGAAGAGGCAGGGACGCGCCGAAGAACACATATCGTTGTTCTATCCCGAATCGGAAGAAGATCGTCTGGCAATAATTGAGGCGATGGTTCACAAACACAAGATCGCGCACGAAGTAACCGACTGGTCGCCAATCACCAGGAACACGCTGAGCCTGTCAGGCGCGGACATTGAATCGATGCTGATCCGCGCGCGACGCATCAGTCGAATAGCCGGACGCGATAAGACCGATCAGCAAGACATCCAGCAGGTAGCAAACGAGTTCAGCCCGGCTCGCGACGAGATGGCGGTCGAGTATCAGATACTGGTAGCGGCCCGCGAAGCTACATCGAGGGAGATGGTCCCTGAGCAGTATCGCCATCTTTCTCCGGTTGAGTTGAGCCAGCGTATTGAAACGTTGAGGGCATTCATCAGATAAGCACGCTGAATCAATTTGCGGCAACCGCGGATCAATCGGAGCGCGGCACTATGAATCACACCGAAGACGAGAGCCTCATAGAAGAGCTTGCAAACGGCATCACCCACGGGATCGGGCTCGCTCTGAGCGTCGCGGGTCTCGTGGCGTTGGTTGTTCTCTCGGTGATGCGCGGAAACGCCTGGCACATCGCGGGGTGCACAACCTTTGGGGTTACGCTTGTGCTGCTTTACGCAGCGTCAACTCTGTACCACAGCTTCCACACGCCTCGCTTAAAGCGCATTCTCAAGATACTCGATCACACCGCGATCTACCTTCTGATCGCCGGAACATACACGCCTTTCACACTGGTCAACCTACGCGGGGTCTGGGGATGGACCCTGTTCTCGCTGGTGTGGGGGTTGTCGATCTTCGGCATTGTCTGGAAGCTATTTCACGTTGACAGATTCCAGGTCGTTTCGACTCTGATCTACGTCGTAATGGGCTGGCTGGTGCTGATCGCAGTCAAGCCAGTGCTGTCGGCGGTGCCGACGCCGGGAATTATTTGGCTGGCTGCTGGCGGGTTGTTCTACACGACCGGCGTCATCTTCTACGCGTCGAAGAGAGTCCCCTACAATCATGCCATCTGGCACGTGTTTGTAATGGCTGGAAGCATCTGCCACTACTTCGCCGTGATGTTCTACGTACTTCCGCAAAGCTCATAAACCAGCCAGTTAGTGCGTGAATGGCAGTCCGGGTGGTAGCGCCGTTGCTCGAAGCAAAGAGACTAGTCGTCCACATTTATTGCCTGCCTGAGGCTACGGGCGGCAAACCACCGACGATGGCCTGTCGCAAGAGGCGGTAATTCGATAGCCGCGCCTAAAATCCTTTCGACTTTATAGTAACCATTCCCGGGGCCACATCGTCTTATGCACTGTTGACCGGGATTTAGCGCGCGGGTCATCAACGGTTCTTTGCAAACAAACCTGGCGAGGCGGCAGTATGCGGGTTGATGAAAAAGGCGAACAACGCTAGCGTAATCACGTTAGTTAGGTTTAGCCCAGATGAATCACCATCGATCGCGCCAGCGGTTGTAGGCGCGAATAATACGGCGAAGAGAAAGCTGGAGTCGTTCGCAGCATCATGCCCGGGGCGGTGCCCCAACTCAGTGGAGCGTGGATTGAAGCAGGCTGATAACCGACACGCGCAGAGCCCGGCTCGCCAGGCCCTCGCCGGCGAAGTCTCCGAAGTTGGCCGCGTTTCGAGAGAACGCGAGGCTGATGAACCGGATAGCCTAGGGGACCAGCCGCAACCGGTCACTGAGTTTGACGAGGCCGAGACCGCGCAAGAGCCGAGTTCGTCGAGCGGCGAAGACGAGTTGATCAGACTCTGCCGAGCCGGGGACAATGACAGTTTTGAGACGCTTGTTCGACGTCACAGCTCGCGAGTCTTCAGCATCATCGGGAGCTTTTTTCGCCGCCGTGACATGATCGAGGACATTGCGCAGGAAGTATTCGCTAAAGCGTACTTTTCGCTCGGCACGTTCACGCTGGGCCGTTCTTTTGAGGCGTGGGTTGCGAAGATCGCAGTGAATGCCTGCTACGATCACCTGCGCGCCGGGCGGCGTCGCGTAGAGCAGCAGTTGCCGCACGAGACGCAGCAGGAGAACGAATGGTTCGAGTTGCAGATGCTGGACGTTGCACGGGACCGTCACGCCAGCTCCGAGCGGCAGCGCGATGCCGCCGAGATCGCTGAGCGGTTGCTGTCAAAACTCGAGCCGGAAGACCGGCTGGTAGTAGTGCTGATCGATAGGGATGGGTTCTCGGTCAAGGAAGTTTCCGAGATGACCGGTTGGGGCCAGTCGAAAGTTAAGGTGCGAGCTTTTCGGGCGCGCCGCGTTCTCAGAGCGGCGATGAAGCGATTGGTGCTGAGCGGAGAACGGATGCAGAGGAGCAAAAAGAAATGACCGACAAGCTGAGTAGCGAATCTAACATTGTGTGCCGGCAGGCGCGAAGACGATTTGCGGAACTCGACGAGCGTGCCGCCGCATCAACGAGCCTGAGCGTGACCGAGCGGGCGGCCACGAACCGTCACATTGAGACCTGCTCGCGATGCGCGCTCGATTATAGGCTGTTCGCACTACAACGCGCGGCTCTCGACGCGGCGGCGGTGGAAGAACCAGTCACGCCTGATGAGGATTTTTTCAGAGCGCTTCGCGCTCGGATCGCGCGAGGGCCGGAACTCTCCCCGTCGCCCCGGGCAGATGAATCGTGGGCGGCCGCGCTGCTGGTGACCGCGCGCCAACTGATCCCGGTAATGGCCGTTTTGGTCCTTCTGATGGTCGGCGCCACACTGCTGTGGAACCAGCCGTTGCCGCGTGACACAGGCCAGGCGGCGGCCATGCGACCAAGGGAGCGGGTCGTGTTTGCCGATATGTACGATTATCCGGAGCCTACGCGCGATGATGTGCTCGAGACGCTGGTAGCAGTCGAGGAGAGGGAAAATGGAAAGTAGCAGCAACAGCCAATCAAAGGCTCGATTCATCGTGGTCTCGGTTTTCGTGATCGGATTCGCGGCAGGGGCGCTGTCACTAAATCTGTATGAACGACTGACAAGCTCCAGCAGAAAGGAAGGTCCGCGTGGCGGAGCCGAATTCCTCATCAAGCGGATGAAAGAGGAGGTCGGACTTAACTCGGATCAACAGGAGCAGATCAGGAAGATACTGGACGAGACCAACGAGAAATATCGGGAACTAAGGAAGGAGTTGGATCCTTCGATCAAGCCCTTTGAAGCGCGATTCAATGCAGTTCGTGACGAGTCGCGTGACCGCATTCGCTCACTTTTGACGCCCGAGCAGTTACCCAAATACGAAGAAATGGTTGCGAAGCGTGATCGGTTGCGCGAACAGGAGAGAGACCGGTCCAAAAAGTAGTGAGCATCGCGAATAGCCGGCCCCCCAGTTCGCATATCGACAGCGCGAGTTCAAGTCAGTGGAACTTGTAAGCTCCGCAAACTGAATAAAAGAGAAGAATCAAGATTATGAAAAGAACAATTGCAGTTTCTCTCAGCTCACTCTTACTGATAGCAAATCTCTTATGCCTTGCTGGAACCGGCGCGGCTTACGCTCAGGGATTGATCGAGTTCCACGGCACTATTATAGACGAAACCAACGCGTACATCGCCGCGGCGCCGGTGACGCTCGACGACGGCCACGGCAAGAAGTACACAACAGAAGCAGACGATCACGGCCGTTATCGCTTTAATGTTAACCCAGGCATATACACTCTGACCGTCGAGGTCGAGGGCTTTGCCAAATACACCGATCAGATCGACCTGACTTCAAAACCAAGCGGGGCATTCGACATAAAGCTGAAGGTTGCGCTTGCCGAGCAGGTCGAGGTAAAAGACAACGCCGCGGCGATTTCCACTGATCCGGAGAAGAACCTGTCGGCGATTACCTTGACTGAGAAGGACCTTGAGGCGCTGCCCGACGACCCGGACGAGTTACTTGAAACCCTCAAGCAAATGGCAGGCGCAGCCGGGGCCGACGCAAACGTTTTTGTCGGCGGCTTCCGGGAGCGCGGTCAGATTCCGCCGAAGGAAGCCATCCTTAGAATCAACATCAACACGAATCCGTTCTCGGCAGAGCATGCAGAGACGGGATTTGGGCGCATCGAGATCATCACCAAGCCCGGCGTGGATACCTATCACGGCGGGGGCAATTTGACCTTCAACGACGAGTCGCTCAACGCTCGCAACCCGTACGCATCTTTCAGAGCGCCGCTGCAGACGCGAAGATACGGAGGGTATTTCAGCGGCCCGATCATCCGCAACCGCGCGGGGTTTTTCTTCGATTTTTCGCGGAGTGAACTCGATGAGAACGAAGTAGTCAACGCTATCGTCCTCAACCCGACGACGTTTGAGCCCGAACCGTTTGTTACCACCGTGCTGACCCCCAGGCGAGGCTATAACTTTTCCTTGCGTACGGATGTGTTGCTCACCAAGAAACACACGATCGGATTTCAGTACCGTCATTCGGAGAACGACTCGCCTCTCGGAGGGGTCGGGGGCTTCAGCCTGCCCGAGCGAGCCACCGCATCCAATTCCACTGATGACACACTCAGGTTCTCGCTGACCACTATCGCAAGCGAACATGCTGTCAACGAGATGCGTGTACAGCTGGGTCGACGATCAAACACGTCTCGCGGCGTATCAAACAACATAGCCATCAATGTGCTGGATGCCTTTAACGGTGGGGGCGGACAGAGCTTTACGGACAATCTGAACCGGAACATGGATTTAGCCAACATCCTCACCTATTCCCACAACAAGCACACTATCAAAACCGGCTTCACCGCTGAGGCGGAACAGTTTGAGAACCTCAATCGCTCAAATTTCAACGGCACCTTCACATTTAGCTCGCTCGCTCAGTACTCGGCGGTGCTGCAGGGAGTGCCGGGTGTGCGTCCCTCTCAATTCTCAACAAATCGCGGCGATCCGTTTATCGGATTCACACAGTGGGAGTACGGATGGTTTGTTCAGGACGACTGGAAGGTCTCGCCAAAGCTGACGCTTTCGGGCGGACTGCGACACGATTTCCAGACGCATCTCCAGGACAAGTTTAACTTCTCACCGCGGCTGGGCGTCGTTTGGGCTGTCAACAAGAAGACCAACATTCGCGGTGGCGGCGGCGTCTTTTATAGCCGGCTCGACACCGGTATCACATCGGATGTAGTCAGATTCGACGGCGGGCACCAGCAACAATTTGTAATACAGCAGCCCACATTCTTTCCTGATGTCCCAACCAACCTTGAGCTGGACGCGCGGATTCTGCCAACGACACGAACAAAGGCCGAGGACCTGAACGCGCCATACACCGTACAGGGAAGCGTCAGCTATGAACGGCAGCTCCCGAAGAACATGTTTGCTTCGGCAACGTACAACGTGTTCCGCGGGGTACACCTGTTGCGCATGCGGAACATCAACGCTCCGATTGGATTTGAAAACGGTGAGGCGATACGTCCCTTCCCTGACGATGGACCGATCCTTCAATACGAATCTACCGGCTTCTCGAGACGGCAAGAGCTGCGAATCGGGTTGCGGGCAAATATCAATCAGAAGATCTCGATGTTCAGCTTCTACACGCTCGGATCGTCGCACAATGACACCGATCGAGCGAGCACTATGCCAGCCAATCCGTATGATCTGACAACCGAGTATGGCCGAGCGTCTTCCGATTCACGGCATCAGTTCGTGGTTGTCGGAAACTTCACGCTCCCGTGGGAATTGCGCCTCACCCCAAATATCAACCTTAGGAGCGGCAACCCGTTCAATATCACCACTGGTCGGGACAATAATGGCGACAATCAATTCACCGACCGGCCGGCATTCGCAAAGCCCGGCGACCCGGTTGTTATTATCACGCCCTTTGGAACATTCAATCCCCTGCCGTTGCCTGGCGATCAAATCATTCCTCGCAATTATGGGCAAGGCCCAGGGTCGATAACCATGAATGTTGGAATATCAAAAAGCTTCGGCTTTGGCCCGCCGCCCAATAACTTCCCGGGCATGTCTGCGGCAAATCGAGGCCAGCAGAACACCCAGGGTCGCCAAAACGGTGGGACACAAGGCCGCGGTGATGCCGCTGGCGGTCGTGGTGCCCAGGGTGGCCGCGGCGGTGGTGGTGGTGGTGGCCGCGGCGGTGGCGGCGCCGCCATGGTCACGAGCGGAGGCGGAGGGGCGATGATGATGATGGGAGGCGGAGGCTTCGGCGGCAACCGCCGCAAATACAACCTGACGTTCAGCATCAACGCCATCAACGTTCTTAACCACCAGAATGAAGGACAGTTCAACGGCACACTGACTTCACCGTTTTTTGGTAGATCCAATAGCAGCGGCGGTGGGGGTGGGGGTGGATTTGGCGGCTTCAATTTTAGCGGCGCGAGGCGAGTTGACCTCAGCATGAGATTCAATTTCTGATCGACCTCAGATACCCGGAGAGAAGGAGTAAGAAGTAAATGAACAGAGTTCTCGCAACAGTATTCTCATTTGCAGTGATCCTCGGCGGCGCCACAGTCGCCACCGCGCAGGATCAGCCTCCGCCCGGATTCGGCGGAGGCGGTCAACGGATGATGCAGTTTCAGATGCCGACCTTTGCTGACCTGGACAAGAACAAGGATAAAAAGATCAGCAGGGACGAGATGCCGTCCCAGTTTCCACCTCAGATGTTTGACAGAGTGGACACAAACCACGATGGCTCGATAGATGAAGAGGAGTGGAAGGCGCTAACGACACAATTCGGGGGCGGCGGCCGAGGCGGAGACCGGATGATGGTAGGCGGGCCGCGAGCCGGCGAAAGCCTGTCCAAGCTGCTTGACGAAAACGCTGACAGTAAAGTGTCGCGCGAGGAGTTCGCCAAGATCGTCTCGCTGTTCGACGTCCTCGACAAGGATCACAACGGAGAACTTACAACCGAAGAGCTGAACGGTTTCTTCCGCGCGGTGAACGAGGTCCAGGCTCAGGCAACCGGCGGGGTGGAAGTCAACAACCTTTTCGAAAAGTTCGACAAAAATAAAGACGGTAAAATCACCGCCGAAGAATTTAACAACGAGCGGCTGTTCAAGGCGATGGATCTCAATAAGGATGGCGAGGTATCGCGCGCCGAAGCCGATACCGCGCTCAAGCAGATGAAGAAGGCAAGCGACGCCAAGAAGGCACAGCAACCGAACGACTAGCGTTCGGAGTTCAGAGTCCAACCTTTAGCTTGCCGGTTATGGCCGGGCTAGCTAAAGACCGATCTCGAGACCTTCAAGAAACAGAGGAGTGAAACGCTCTACGAGCTTTTCACTCCTCGATTGTTTAAGACATCAGCCTGATCAGCTAAACGCACCGTGCTCAAAGCAATAATATTCGACTGCGACGGCGTAATTGCCGACACCGAACCGATTCATATGTCGGCGTTCGGGCGCGTTCTTGCAGAAGAAGGAATCACTCTGGTCGAAGAAGACTACTTTGCCCACTATCTCGCGTTTGACGATCGAGGCTGTTTCACGCGGGCCTTTGGCGAGCGAGGAGAGGAACTCCTGACGGACCAATTGGGTGAGTTGATCAAGCGAAAGGCCGGGTACGTCGAGCAAGCGATGCGATCCAGCCTGCAGCTCTTGCCGGGTGCGGCAGATCTAATTCGCCTGGCGGCTCAAAAATATCCGCTCGCGATCGCTTCCGGAGCGCTTCGAGCAGAGATCGACACCATCGTGAATCACGGTGGGTTGCGTGATTGTTTTCGTGCGATCGTCAGCGCCGAAGACGTACCGCGCAGCAAACCTTACCCAGATCCATTCCTCAAGGCTCTCGATCTGCTCAATCTTCCCGCCATTGATCCCATCGATACCAGCGAGTGTCTGGTAATCGAAGACTCCGTCCACGGGATCCGCGCGGCGCATCAAGCGGGGATGCAATGCCTGGCGATAACGAATTCCTATCCCAGAGAAAAGCTCATCGAAGCCCAAATGGTCGTAGACAGCCTCCTCGGCTTGTCGTTAAAAGAGGTCGAGAGTCTGTTCGACGATTAGACTCCGGCAAACCCACTTCGTGGACATTCAATCCGCGGCATCGTAATATACTCTCTCATTGCCCTGAACAATCGGAGAGAATCGAGGAGCGGTAAGGATGGCGAGGCCCGGTATCGAAAGCGTCGTGCCGAATGCAGGAGTGGAAGGCGGCGAAATCATAATCACCTGTAAGGACTTCGTCTTCTCGACCTACGACGACGCGCACGTACGATTCAGCGGGGCGGAAACCAGACCGCTCAGTGCTTCATCGACTCGGGTGATTGCGCCGGTGCCGTCCGACATGCTTGTCGACGGTGGCGAGGTTTATATTACCCTCGAATCAAACGGTTCGGTCAGCGAAGGGGCACCGTTTATCGTTGGCGTGAAGCTGGCTGAGAACCTGCACCCGGTAGCAAACCCAGCATACGACCGCGATAACGGAGCAGTCTACACAACGCTTTCGGGCACTCGCGGTCAGAAAGTTCCGGTCTCCGTTTACAAGATCACACCTGGCGGCGAGAGCGAGCCGTTTCTCACGGATCTGATCAACCCCAGCGGTCTCGCGTTCAGCCCGGGCGGAGAGATGTTTATCACGAGCCGCTATGACGGAACAGTCTATCGAGTGACCCCGTTCAAGGAAGCCGAGGAATTTGCGCGCAATCTCGGCATCGCCACTGGGATCGCGTTCGATTCACAAGGGCGAATGTTCGTAGGCGACCGCAGCGGCACGATCTACCGCGTGAACGACATCGGCGAGGGGACAAGCTTTGCGACGCTCGAGCCGAGCATGGCTGCTTATCATCTGGCGTTCGGGCCCGATGATTATCTGTATGTGACCGGGCCTACGCTTTCCAGCTTCGATTCGGTGATGAGGATCAGTCCGGATGGCGAAGTGACAAGATTCTTCTCGGGGCTCGGGCGGCCTCAGGGGCTGGCGTTTGACCGGGAAGGCAACGCCTATGTGGCGGCCAGCCGCAAAGGCCATCGCGGCATCGTTAAGATCACACCCGACGCCGAAGCCGAAATGGCAGTAGCGGGTATAGGAATCGTCGGCCTGTGCTTTGACGATCAGGGAAACATGATCATCGCAACGAACCGCGAGATATTCCGCGTACACCTGGGTATCGAAGGCTATTGGCCATTCTGACCTCCCCAGCAACATTGCGCCGTAATTTGTGGTTACCCACTCTTCGTCGCCAAATAGACCCATTCTTTGACACGCCTTATTGTGCGTGTTAGGTTTCAGTTGTTAATAACGCAGACCTGAGAAAGAAATCCGGAGCAATCATTTTTGGGAAATATCGACTTTGGCAACCTTATCATCTGGTTCATAGTTCTTCTGTTCTCGCTCTCATTTCACGAAGCCGCCCACGCGTGGACCTCTGAGAGATTTGGCGATGAGACCGGGCGATTGCAGGGGCGGATTACGCTCAACCCGATGGCGCATATCGATCCCGTCGGCACCGTTGTGTTTCCAATCCTTGGTTTTCTTACGGGGTTTCCACTGCTCGGATGGGCGAAGCCTGTGCAGACCAACCCGCTCCGGTGGCGTGACAAAACGAGAGCGAACATCAGCGTCTCGGCCGCCGGACCAATCAGCAATTTCATTCTAGCGTTCATCGCGTTTATCATCATCAAAGTCCTGATTATCAGCGGCGTGCTATTCCCGGTTGGCGGATTTTTCACGATGGTCGTCCCGGCCGCCTCTGTTTTTTCGGACGTCGCGCAGCCTGCTTATCTGGAACCGTTGGCCAAGTTCCTTAGCATTATGCTTATGCTCAACGTGGCGCTCGGTGTTTTTAACCTGATCCCGGTGCCGCCGCTCGATGGGAGCCATGTGCTTGAGGAGTTGCTTCCCCCCGCGATGGCTGGAGCTTACGAGCAGATTCGGCCCTACGGTTTTATTCTGCTATACGCTTTGTTACTACTCGGGGTGTTCAACGCGATTTTTGGACCAGTGATGCAGCTTATGGAAATGCTGGTGGGCGTCCGGCGATTCAGTTAGCGCAAGCGCGAAATGATCAGCGAGCAATGGCTTCCAAGAGTAATTCAAGAAAACGAATAGTAAGCGGCATGCGCCCCACCGGGAACCTGCATTTGGGGAATTACGAGGGCGCGCTCAAGAACTGGGTACGCCTGCAGGACTCGGGCGAGTACGAGTGTTTCTACTTCATCGCCGATCTTCACGCGCTCACCAGCGACTACGCCGACACCGGCGCAATAAAGCAAAACACCATCGACATGGTCAGCGACTGGCTGGCGGCGGGGCTGGACCCTGAGCGCTCGACGATCTTTGTTCAGTCGATGATACCCGAGCACTCGGAGCTTCACGTTATCCTCTCGGCTGTCACTCCGCTCGGTTGGCTGGAACGCGTGCCGACTTACAAAGAGCAGCGCGAGAATATCAGCGAGAAAGACATCGGCAATTACGCGTTCCTCGGCTATCCGGTGCTCCAGGCTGCGGACATCATCATTTACAAAGCCGACTTCGTTCCGGTCGGTAAAGACCAATCCTCGCACGTCGAGCTGACCCGCGAGATAGTGCGGCGATTCAACAATTTCTTCGGCGATGTGTTTCCTGAACCAAAAGCACTGCACACCGAGGTATTGTCTCTGCCCGGCACGGATGGCCGAAAGATGTCCAAGAGCTACGCTAACGCGATCTATCTGGTGGACTCGGCCGAGGTCGTTCGCGAAAAGGCCCGGATGATGATCACCGATCGCACCCGCATCAAGAGAACCGATCCGGGCCACCCGGAGAACTGCGATGTTTGTCAGATGCACCGGTTCTTCCTGAGCGCATCCGACGCCGACAGACTGGATGACGATTGCCGCAACGCGCGGATCGGCTGTGTTGATCGCAAACGGGGGTTGGCCGATTCGATCATCGAACGCTACGGGGCGATCGCCGAGCGCAGCCGGCACCTTCGGGATGATCCGGCGCGGGTGATAGCGTTGATAAAGGATGGTTCGCGCCGCGCCAGACTCGAAGCGCAAAAGACGATGTCCGAGGTGCGCCGGGCAATCAAGATGGATTGGGAGTAAAGGAATTGCCGATTTTTGATTGTCGATTGCCGATTGGGGATTGAGAGATGAAGGAAGCATTGAGCCAGGAGACTGAGCAAAGCGGGGCTTCGGAAACTCAAACGGAGTTCGCCCAGACCACCGATCAGTACAAGGTCAAGCTCTCGATGTTCGAGGGCCCGCTGGATCTGTTGCTCTACCTGATCCGCAAGGAAGAGGTCTCGATCTACGACATCCCGATCGCGCGAATCACCGAGCAGTACCTCGAATACCTCCGTGCGATGGAGGAACTGGACATTGGAGTAGCCGGCGAGTTCCTGGTGATGGCGGCAACTTTGATTCACATCAAGACGCAGATGCTGCTGCCGCGCGATCCGGACGCGCCCGAAGACGAGATCGAGGATCCGCGCAACGAGCTTGTTTACCAGTTGCTCGAGCATCAGAAATTCAAAGGCGCCGCCAATGTGCTCCATCAGCGAGCGATGATGGAAGCGGCCGCTTTCACACGTGCATCGATGGCCGAGGACGCCGACAACCCGGAGGTTGCGGCAACCGTTTTTCAGCTATTCGAAGTATTCAAAGAGGTGATGGATCGTCGGCGAGCGATAACCGAGATGGAGATCGTTCGTGATGAGATGACGATGGCCGAGAAGATCGCGGAGATCAAGTTGATGCTCAACGATTCACCGGAGGTCAGCGCGCGCACATTGTTCGAGCGCGCCGGATCGCGCCGCGAGATGGTATTGATCTTCTTGTCGGTCCTCGAACTGGTGAAAGGGCTGGCTATCCGTCTGACGCAGTCCGAAGTATTCGGAGACATTGTGATAGTGAAGCGTGAGAGTGAAGCGTGAAACGTGAATGGGTAGTCGGAACCCCAGCTCACACACTTTCAGAATCTCGCATCACGTTTCACTCGTGACTTATGAACGTTGACGAATTAAAGCCAATCATCGAATCCCTGATCTATGTCTCGGAAGAGCCGATTAGCGTCAAGCAGCTTGCGGCGCTTCTCGAAGGCGAATCACTCGATGACATCCAAACCGCGGCCGATCAACTGACCGAAGAGTTCAACGCTCGCGCAGGCGGGCTCGAGGTTCGCCAACTGGCCGGGGGTTATCGAATAACGACGCGCCCGGAGTTCAGTGAATATGTGCGACGCTACTTAAAGTCACAACCGTCGGCGCGATTGTCGCTGGCCGCGCTTGAAACGCTCGCCGTGATCGCTTACAAGCAGCCGATCACTATTCCTGAGATTCTCGAGATTCGAGGGGTCACGTCGACATCGGCGATAAAAACGCTTCTCGACCGGCGGCTGATCGTCGCAAAGGGGCACAAGCAGGTCGTCGGGCGGCCGATGTTATACGGAACGTCAAAGGACTTCTTGATACATTTCGGGCTGAACGATCTATCCGAACTGCCGAATCTGGAAGACTTCGAGGATCTGATGACCAGCTGAGTAGCATCGGTTCAGAAGTCTCCTTTTGCCACTCCACCAATAAGGTATCGACCGTACGCTCACTAAAGTCTATTCTTCTTCTATGTTAGAACGCGTCCAAAAAATAATCGCAAACGCCGGCATCGCATCGAGACGCGCCGCCGAGGAGATGATGGCGCGAGGCGAAGTCACCATTAACGGCAAACGTGTAACCGAACCCGGTTCGAAAGCCGACACCGAACACGATCACATCAAGGTGCGAGGCAAGCTGATAATCTCGCTTCGCGCACAGGAGAAGCGATACATCCTCATCAACAAGCTTCGGGGTTATCTCTCGTCCGCGTCTGATCCCAAGAACCGCCCACTCGTCGCCCACTTACTCCCGCCGTCCGCCCGCCGGGGGCTCCATCCCGTTGGCAGACTTGACTTCAACACCGAAGGACTGATCATTCTCACAAACGACGGCGAGCTGACTAACCTTGTGACTACCGGCGGCCGGGTCGAAAAGGTCTATCACGTCAAGGTAAAAGGGTCGCCCGGAGAAGGTCAGATCGAGCGGTTGCGCCGAGGCATCACGATTGGCAAGACCCGTACCGCTCCCGCTGAGATCCGATTGATCGACCGCACAAGGGAGGCCGGCAACACCTGGTATGAAGTCACTCTTCGTGAAGGCAAGAACCAGCAGATCCGGCGTATGTTCGATTCGATTGGGCACTCAGTGGTCAAGCTTCGCCGGGTCAGGATTGGCCACATCGCCGACGCCGGACTGGCCCCAGGTCAGCATCGTGAACTCACGAGCAGCGAAGTGAAACGATTCTTCCAGGCTACTCCGGCAAAGACCCAGCGAAAGCCAAAAGAGGTAAAGCTCCGCCGTCCGAACACAAAGAAGCCGCATTCACGCGGCAGGACGAGCAAACGCGCAGGGTGATGATCGAATTAGTCGTGGTTTGCTATGTGGCGCTCCACGGTTAAGAGCAGCACATTGAGGTTCTCCTCAGTCGTAGCCTGGCGCTGGGCGAGCCGGCTCATCGCTTCTTCAAAGTTCTCTTCAAATCCGACTTGTCGTTCCGCGAGCGTGGCGAGAATCTCGTTGGTGCGCTCCTGCGCATTCGCGACGTCGAGCAGGGTTTGTCCCACCTCGAAAATGGTTTGTCCCACCCCGAGAATGGTCTGATCGGTCTTGTTGAGGCGCTCTGCCCAACTCAACATGGATTGCTCCAGTTTCAAAGTCATCTGCTCCGACCTGTTGTGCCGTTCTGCCAGGTTCTCAAGGCTTTCCTCGGTTGCTAACTCACGCTCAGTGAGGCTCGCGAGCATCTCGTTGGTGCGTTCCTGAGCGTTCACAACTTTCAACAGAGCTCGCCCCACCTCCAGGATCCCCTGCTCGGTCTTGTTCTGGCGCTGAGCAATGCTCCCGACGGTTTCCTCGGTGGCCACCTGGTGCTGAGCCAATGTCGAGAGAGCCTCATTGGTTCGTTCCTGTGCGGTTGCCACGTCGAGAAGTATCCCGTGTATCTGTGCTAGATCACCCGAGAATTGAGCCTGCCGGTCGAGAATAAACTGAATCGTGCTTTCGGTGTCCATTCGCCCTCCATGACTTCGGATCATAGACAGTGATAGGAAGTAAGCTCGCCCAGGCCGGATTGCTTCCAGGCTCTAAGAATCGTTCGGTCTGACGCAGGCTGTCAAGCATGATTTTTCCCTCACGCGCGTGTAGAATGTTCAGTTCGCACCACCCCCTGCTCGGGGACAATGAGGTTCGGCGCGATCGGTCGCGTCGTGGAGGCACAATGGAGTTTGAGCTAAACGAAGAGCAGCAACAGATCAAGCGGACAATTCGCGAGTTCGCCGAAGCCGAGTTGAAGCCGCACGTCATGGAATGGGATGAAGCGGCGCACTTTCCCGTTGATTTGCGTCCCAAGTTCGCGGAGCTCGGCATCATGGGGGTTTTGTTTCCAGAAGAGTACGGCGGCGCGGGAATGGGCTATGTCGAATATGCGACTATTATCGAGGAACTCGCTCGAGTCGATCCGTCTATCGGCCTGGCGATAGCCGCGCACAATTCGCTTGGCGCTGGTCATATTTTCATAGCCGGAAGCGAAGGTCAGAAGCAAAAGTATCTTGTGCCGTTGGCTAAGGGAGAAGTCTTCGCCGCGTGGGGTCTGACCGAGCCAAGCTCCGGGTCCGACGCCAGTTCGATGCGGACCACTGCGGTGCGGCGTTCCGGAGGATGGGTTCTGAACGGTTCGAAGAACTTCATCACCAACGCTACGTTCGCCGAGACCACGGTTGTCCTGGCAATCACCGATCGCGCGGCCGGCTCTCACGGGATATCGGCTTTTATCATCGAGCGCGGAACAGAGGGCTTCTCAGTCGCCAGGAAGGAGAATAAGGTTGGCATGCGCGCAAGCGACACTGCGGCGTTGGTCTTCGACGACTGCCTCCTCTCTAATTCAAATCTTATAGGTGAGCCGGGCCAGGGTTTTATTCAAGCAATGAAGGTGCTGGACGGCGGCAGAATATCGATAGCCGCGCTCGCGGTTGGGATAGCGCAGGGGGCATTCGAAGCGGCAGTGAAGTATGCGAAAGAACGGCATCAGTTTGGGCGATCCATCGCGGAGTTTCAGGCGATACAGTTCAAGCTGGCCGACATGGCTACGCAAATCGACGCGGCGCGGCTGCTGACATATCGGTCCGCCGCAATGAAGAACGCGGGCAAACCGACGACCAAAGAATCATCGATGGCGAAACTGTACGCAAGCGAAGTCGCGGTGCGCGTATCTGAAGAATCCGTGCAGATACACGGCGGATATGGCTACATCAAAGACTACCCCGCCGAAAAATTTTGGCGCGATTCGAAGCTCTGTACAATCGGCGAGGGAACCAGCGAGATACAGCGTACGGTAATCGCGCGCCAGATTCTGAAGGCATGAACCGTGTGCGAAAGCTGCATTTTCGTTTCGTGGATCACGTTTTACACGTTTACGTTTGGCCCTCACGCATCGCGGATCATAGATCACTCATGAGCTCACTGGCAGAAAAAGTCCTGTCCGGCGACAAGCGCTCGATCGGCCGGGCGATCAGCGCGGTCGAAGACGCACGCGGCGCAGCCGGACTGCTCAAGGAGATATTTCCTCATACCGGCAACGCGATGGTCATCGGTATCACCGGAGCGCCGGGCGCCGGCAAGAGCACTCTGGTGGATCGGCTTGCGGCGCAGTATCGAGCCGGTGGGGAGCGAGTGGGAATTATTGCGGTTGACCCTTCGAGTCCGTTCACCGGCGGGGCGCTGCTCGGCGATCGCATACGCATGCGAACATGGCGACCGATCCGGGAATCTTCATCCGAAGTATGGCCTCGCGCGGACACCTCGGGGGCCTGGCCCGCGCGACTGTTGATGCGGTAGCGATACTGGATGCCGCCGGTTATAATAAGGTCATCATTGAAACAGTAGGCGTCGGCCAGGATGAAGTCGATGTTGTGAAGGCCGCAGATGTAACCGTCGTCGTGTTGGTGCCGGGGATGGGAGACGGCGTTCAGGCGATGAAGGCGGGGATAATGGAAATCGGCGACATCTTCGCCATAAACAAGGCCGACCGCGATGGCGTTTTGAGGACCCAGCGAGAGCTTGAAATGCTGCTCTCGATCTCGGAGCGGCCCGATGGCTGGACGCCGCCAATCATAAAGACCGTAGCGACCGAGGATAGCGGTACAAATGCTCTGGCCGTGGCTATCGCGGAATACCAGGCGTTCACAGGTGCGCATCGCGAGCAGTCAGACAGTAGGCGAACGACCACCGCTGAACACAGGATAATCGAGTTGTTGCGGGACAGGCTGCTAAAAATTGCAATGACTCAGGTAGTATCCGATACCGAGTTGCGCGAGATGGCGAGAGCGGTCGCCGATCGCCGCAGCGACCCATATTCGGTTGTCGATGAGATAGTGGGAAGAATGGGGATTAGTCCGTAGTCCGTGGTCCGTAGTCCGTGGCAAGATGCCAGCGGCTACGGACTACGGACTACGGACTACGGACTACGGACTAACATGAAAATCGACCATCTCGGCATTGCTGTTCGCTCGATATCGGACGCGCTGGCCTTCTATGGCGGGGCGCTCGGTCTAGAGCTAGACGGAACCGAGACTATAGAGGACCAGGGCGTTCACGTGGCACTTTTGCCGGTCGGCGAATCTCGAATCGAGCTCCTGGAGCCGTTTTCAGAACAGACGCCGGTTGGCCGCTTTATTGCCCGTCGAGGCGAAGGCCTGCACCACATTTGCTATGAGGTTGACGACCTCGCTTCAAAGCTAGACGACCTCAAGTCGCGAGGGGTGCGCTTGCTGGATGGCTATCCCCGTCGGGGCGCTGAGGGAAAACTTGTTGCCTTTCTGCATCCCGCGAGCGCTCATGGCGTACTCATCGAACTGGTCGAGAAGGTTAGAAATTCACGAGGAGAATAAATGACTCTTAATTCGAATGATTCTGAAGATACAACGCAAGTTGAACCCTCGCCGGATCAGGTCATCACCGGGATAAAGACGAGTCTCGGGTCGGAGCCGGTGCGTAGGTCCGGGGGAAAATTATCCGGAAAAGTGATCGCAGCCATACTGGCCGTGGTCTTACTCGGTATCGGCGCCGTATTTGTTCAATACTCATCTTCAAGCCCGAAAACAGTCAAGCTCACTGCGCATGATATGCAACTCATTTTTCAGGAACTGGTCCCGCCTCAGCAGCAGCAACAGATCGCATCCAACCCGGAGGAAAAAAAGAAACTCGTCGCGGATATTAGGAAGCTTCTGGCGGTTGCTCAGGTTGCGGAGCAAGAGGGTTACGCGGAGCATGCCGATCTAAAGACGCAGCTTTTATTTCAGACGGACCGGGCCCTCAACGACGCCTACAGGAAGAAGAACCCGGATGCGAAGGTTCCCGATGAGGAGATAAACACCTACTACGTAAGTCATCCGAAGGACTTTGACGACTTTCTCCAAAGCAATCCGAGAGCAGCGCAGAAGGCACAGGGGCCGCAACGGGATGAACTAAAACAACAACTCGGCGAGTTCAAAGTAATTGCCGAGCGCGCTCGAAAAGAGGGACTGGACCGCGAAGATCTGACCAGATTGCAGATACTTCTCACGCGAAGCCAGGCACTGGCGGGCGCCTATCTGGGTGAGCTTCAAAAGAATGCGGATAAGCTGGTCTCCGACGGAGATGTCGAACAGTATTACAAAGATCACGCGGCCGACTTCGATGAAGTACGCGTTCGACATATCCTCATCAGCACCCAGCCCAAACCGGAAAACGAGGACGAAAGCGAACCCAAGGACGCAAAGGGCAAAAAGGACCCCAAGGCGGAGAAGCCGGCACCGAAACAAAAAACCTTAACCAAGGACGAAGCCCGCAAGAAAAGCCAGGACCTCCTTGAACGCGCGCGCAAAGGCGAAGACTTTGCCAAGCTCGCGACTGAGAACTCTGACGATGCCGGCTCAAAGGACAAGGGCGGGGAGTATGACTTCTTTGGACACGGCAAAATGGTCGCTGAGTTCGAGAAGGCCGCGTTTGCGCTCAAGCCCGGCGAGATAAGCGATGTTGTCGAGACGCAGTTCGGCTTCTACATTATCAAGCTCGAGGAGCGTCGTGCGGCCGCCGCCCCCGATGCCGATGAAAAAGTGAAGCAGCAGATAGTCGAAAAACTCAAACAGGAGAAGCTCGAGGCGCGCATCGAAGAGATTACCGCATCCAGCAGCGTCGTTGTGCCCGAGGACTTTGACACGACACCCAAGGTTGCCGGGCAGCCTCAGACTTCAAGCGTCGCGCCGGCGAGTCGTTCCGGCAAACCCGAGGAAAACTGAGACCATTGTCCGACAAACTCTAGTCTGTCGCGGCCGCATTCAGGACCTACGACTAACTAGAGTTTGTCGGACATTCTTCTGAGGAGAAGCGATAGTGCCAGAGGCAAAGATTGGAGTGATCGGCGGCAGCGGGCTCTACCATATGGCGGGGCTCACAGAAGTTGAAGAGGTCAGCTTGTCGACGCCGTTCGGTGATCCGTCGGACGCGTTCTTCATCGGCACACTTGCCGGAGGTGAGGGTGGCCTTTCTGCCTCGTCACGGTCGTGGTCACACGTTGTTGCCAACCGAGATACCGTTCCGCGCTAACATCTACGCGATGAAGATGCTCGGCGTCGAGCGTATCATATCCGCGAGCGCCGTCGGATCGCTCTATGAGGAGCTAAAGCCGACGGATATCGTGTTCCCGGATCAGTTTTTTGACCGTACGCGACAGCGCCCTTCGACGTTTTTCGGCGGCGGCATCGCAGCACATGTGACCTTTGCTGATCCCGTCTGCCATGACCTCGTCACCACTCTGGAAAAGACCGCCAGAACCGAACTCGAGGGCATCGACATTCATCGGGGAGGCACGTATATCTGCATGGAAGGCCCGGCGTTTTCAACAAGGGCCGAATCGGAAGCCTATCGTGCAATGGGGATGTCGGTTATCGGGATGACCAATCTTCAGGAGGCGAAGCTCGCGCGCGAAGCGGAGATCTGCTACGCAACGATCGCGCTGGTGACCGACTATGACTGCTGGCACCCGGGCCACGATTCGGTCACGGTTGAGATGATCATTGAGTATCTGAATCGCAATGCCGAAAACGCCCAGCGGTTGATAAAGGGGGCGATCGCCGATCTTGCGAACAAACCTCGCACGTGCAAATGTGGCCACTCCTTGCGACATGCTATCATTACTTCGCCTGAGAGAATCACGCCTGAAGCAAAAGAACGACTGAAGGCGATCATCGGAAAATACGTCGGTTGAACGAAAGGTGTTAATGATGTCACGCATCAAGTTCTTTGCCGCAACGTTCACAGTAGCCCTGACGCTCGGGTCATTGATTTGTCCCACGAGCCTGGCACAGGGACCGGGAAGACCGATAGAGGCGCCGAGGGACGCCGAAAAGGAGATCGCCGCCAAACACAACCTCGATGTCGCTCGATGGAACATAACCAAGCGAAAAGCCTACGAGGGGGCTCGGGACCGGCTTCAGGAGATCATCGAGACGTATCCGGATTTTTCGCGAATGGACGAGGTTGTTTTTTTGATGGGTGAGGTCTACATGAAGCTTGGAAAGCGCGAACAGGCTGCCGATTATTTCAACAAGTTACTAAAGGACTATCCTTCGAGCGAGTTCGCGAAGAAGACTCGCGAGCGGCTCGATGAATTGAAGGTGAACTCATAAATGGCAATACTAGTGGTGGGCTCCGTGGCGTTTGACTCAGTCAAGACGCCGTTCGGAGAGCGAGAGCGAATCCTCGGCGGGTCGGCGACGTACTTCAGCGTCGCCGCTTCCTTTTTCACCGACGTGCGGGTGGTTGCCGTGGTGGGCGACGATTTCGGACCGGCGGACGAAGCCGTGTTTCTGGAGCGCGAGATCGACACATCAGACCTGGAGCACGTGCCCGGCCGCAGTTTTCATTGGAGCGGCGAATACGGCTACGACCTGAACGTCGCACATACGCGTGATACCCAGTTGAATGTATTTGCTGATTTCAAACCAAAGCTGTCGGACGGTGCAAGGGAGACGCCTTACCTGTTCCTGGGAAACATTCAGCCACAGCTTCAGGTCGAGGTGCGCGAGCAGGTGGGAGCGAGGCTGGTTGCTGCCGATACGATGAACTACTGGATCAACAACACCTCCGACGATCTGCGCGAGATGCTAAAGCATATTGACCTGCTGGTCATCAACGACGCCGAGGCAAGAGAGATTGCCAAAGAAGCAAATCTGGTTCGTGCGGCGCGGCGGATACTTTCAATGGGTCCGAAAAGGCTCGTGGTAAAACGGGGGGAGTATGGCGCGGCAATGTTTACCGAGCACTCTTACTTCGCGACGCCGGCCTACCCGCTTGACGAGGTATTTGATCCGACAGGTGCGGGTGACAGTTTCGCCGGTGGTTTTATGGGCTACCTTGCAGCCACCAACGCGATAGATGAAGCCGCGTTCCGCCGCGGCATCATCTACGGCTCGGTAATGGCCTCTTTCAATGTTGAGGAGTTCGGATGTGAGCGCCTGCGGCGTTTGACATACGAGGAAATCAACTCGCGATTCCGCGAGCTTCGCGCATTCTCGAATTTTGAAGAGGCCGAAATGCCGCCATTCTGACGCGACACAAACTGCGACGGCAGCAGACCGTGGTGTTCGGCGGTCAGTCCGGGAAGCAAACCTTGCAGCGTTTCAGGCCTCGTTGACTGGCGGCTTCCTCGCTGATCGCCGCGCGCTCGCAACCCTCGGGCAAGTGCGCCGAGGCGTGATAGTAATCTTTGTCAGCGGAACAGGAATAGACTAGTCTAGCCCGCGCCGTTAGCGCTTTGACATCGAGTGTACTGGCCTCTTTGATCGCCACCATGGGGCTCTTTGACGCGGATACGGCATCTGAAGAGCCGCCTCGCCAGCGATCAAATGTGTCGCTTTTCAGGAAACTGACTACCACCCAACCCACGACGATCAAAACAATGAAGGCAAGAAGAGATACTAGCTTATTAACAAAGAACAGCGGGTGGGCACTGCGTAACTGGCTCGTTCCATGGACGCTTGCCACAGTTTACGCTCCTTTCAATTATCAGCCACCAGAGTGCTTGGGGAAATCGCACGCTATCATGTCGTTCAGGGGCAGTCAAGCATCGCTCTCCCCCGTCACAGGGAGTCACGGCGTTGTCCGACAGACGTCAGTTTACACCTCGATCGTCGCCGGATTCGGCGCTCTCAACAATCGGAGGTGTGTCGCAGGCCGCTCGAGGAGGAAGAGCCAGCCAGAGAGCGAAACAGGCAAAACGGGGTTCTTGCCCGCACCGCCCGGAGACAAACTGTGACCGATGTCAAATTCACAAAGACCCAGGGGATGGGGAACGATTTCCTGATCATCGAGGTGGTAGACGTCGCCACTCTGCGGACGGCGAGCGAGCTTGCACGCGAGATGTGCCAGCGTAACTATGGCGCCGGAGCAGACGGCATCGTATTCCTCACCCGCGCTCGCCACGAGGACGCGGACTTCGCTTCACGGATCTTCAACGCCGATGGGAGCGAAGCCGGCGTGTCGGGCAACGGCACCCGCTGCGCCGCCGCTTATCTTTACCATGCCGGATTGTGGAGCGCTCCTGACGTCAGAATCGCCACCGCAGCCGGTGTGAAGCACGGCAGGTTGGTGTCACGCGACGGCGCGCGCTTCGAATTCGAGTTTGATATGGGCACGCCAAACCTCGCGAGCGAGGCGGTGCCGATGTCCATCACTCCGCCTCTAAATCACGTAGTGCGATACCCGCTACACCTTGGCGGAGACGTGATGGAAGTGACTTGCTTGTCGATGGGCAATCCACAATGCATTATCTTCGTTATGGACTTGTCGGCTGTAAACCTGGATGAAATCGGCCCGCTCATCGAAGATCACCCGGTCTTCCCCGATCGTGCAAATGTCGAATTCGCGCGCGTGATCTCGCGCGAAGAGATCGAAATCCGAATCTGGGAGCGAGGCGCCGGGCACACGCTGTCATCCGGAACCGGCTCCTGTGCATCGGCGGTAGCCGCGGCGTTGAATGGCTTTACCGATCGAAGCGTACGCGTTCGGACAGAAGGCGGTGTGCTTCGAGTAGTCTGGCGCGACGATGATCGAGTGATGCTCACCGCGTCCGCGGAAGTCGTATTCGAGGGCAGATGGCTGCTCGACAGCCAGGCCTAGGGTCTGTCGTTGGGCAGATGCTATCCCAAAACCGAAAGTCTCCATGCCAAGCAAGAGCATTGTCATTCTGGCGCTCGCCTTTGGCGTCATCGGGCCAAGCCCCCTGACGCACTACAAGGTAACCCGCATCGCGCCCGAGGCTGTGCTCCGCAGCCCGATAACTGAAGGGCAACAGAACACCGCAGCTCCGGGCCCCACCCGCAATTTCGAGATCCAAAAGCTCGCGGAAGGCGTTTACGCCGTCATCCGAAAGGAACCGCCGGGACTGATGGTCGACGCCAACAACGTCTTCATCATCAATGATGACGACGTGGTGGTCGTTGATTCAAACGGCGCCCCCGCAATAACAACAGAAGTGCTTGCCGCGCTTCGCAAGCTGACCGACAAACCGGTGAAGTATGTGATCAACACTCACTGGCACGACGACCACATCAGGGGTAACCAGGTCTACCGCGAGGCCTTTCCCGGGGTCGAGTTTATCGGTCACTCCTCGATGCGCGAGTACCTGCCTAATCAAGGGGCGGTGAATCGGAAACAATTTCTTGAAGGAGCGCCTCAGTTTCTTGAGGTCATCAAAGGCTCTCTGGAAAAAAACAAAAGCCTGACCGGTAGCGATCTGACCCCCGAGGAGCGGACGAGCTACATGAGCGATATAAGCCTTGCGGAAGTTGTCTTGAAGGATGGGGCCGCCGCGCAGACTATCCTCCCTACAATCACGCTCGAAGATCGGTTGACCCTCCACCGAGGTGATCGAGTGATCGATATTCGGCATCTGGGCAGCGGCCACACCGCCGCGGACGTCATCGTGCACTTGCCAAAAGAAGGCATCGTGATCACCGGCGATCTTGTAGTCTGGCCGGTTCCGCTGGTTGGCGATCCTCAATCCCACATCCGGGAGTGGTCCGGGACCCTCGAAAAGCTGTGCGCGCTCCATCCGATCACGATTGTTCCAGGTCACGGTCCAGTGTTACGCGACACTTCATATCTGAAGACTCTCGCCGCAATGTTTGCCTCGATAAGTGAGCAAGCCAGGGCGGCGGTGTCACGTGGTGAAACGCTCGAACAGGCGCGGAAGAGCGTGAATCTGGCGGAGTTTCAAAAGCAGCTTGCGGGGGACTCTCCGGTCAGGAAACTGTTGTTCAGCAACTACGTGGCCTACCCGGCGGTGGGGGCAGCCTTTCGCGAGGCGTCAGCAAAGTAACGGATATGACGAAGGCACGAGGTCCCATCACTTCAGCGAACCGCGCCTCTCCTGGCGGTCTTGCCTATTCTTGGCGCGGTCGGTATCTGACTGGTTTAGAATGATTGGCTCTCTGAACGGCTGAACACCATGACCGGCGATGACAATCCGAACGCATTTACACTCCGTTCTGTCGTTCCTGCCGACCACGAGTTTCTTTACGAGCTCTATGGCGACACGCGCCGAAGCGAGATGGCCGAATGGGGGTGGGATACAGCTCAACAGCAGAATTTCTTGAAGCTGCAATTCACCGCGCAGACTCGTCACTACGACATGGCCTTCCCGAACGCCGATCACCAAATCGTTCTCTCGGATGACCGTGAGGTTGGCCGCATCCTCGTCTATCGCAGCGAGCGGGAGATTCGCCTTGTTAACATTGCGCTTCTGGAGATTCATCGAGGACAGGGCGTTGGAACCAGACTGATCTTGAGTTTGATCGAAGAGGGGAGGCAGACGCGCAAGAAGGTGACGCTTCACGTTGACAAGAGCAACCGCGCTGCCCGACTCTACCTGCGTCTCGGATTCACGATAATCGACGATACGGGTGCCAGCTACAAGATGGAGCGGCGGCCCGACTAATAGTTCATTGATCGGAGACTCGTGGCATGACAGAGCCTTTTACAATTGAGACGTTCTCCCGACATGTCAACAGCACGTTCTTGATGCGTTATGGCGTTTCGCAAACAGCGGAGCTTGAGCTGACGAGCGTCACCGATGTGGGGTCGTCTTCCCGGCAGATACAGTTCTCGCTATTGTTTCAGGGGCCGCCCGACGCCCCCGTCGCTCAGGGCACTTACAAGCTACAGCACGACGAACTGGGCAATCTCGATATGTTCCTGGTTCCGGTCGGCAAGAACGCGCACGGCATCGAGTACGAGGCGATCTTCAACCGCGCCGTCGAATAAGAATGGAAATCGGGTCAAAGAAAATCGCGCTGCAGGATTCGCGGTTTGTCACGTTCCGCGAGGCCGGTTCCGATGATGAGCCGTTCCTGCTCGGCGTCTACGGGAGCACGCGAGATGAAGAACTGGCGCTCACAAACTGGGACGATGCGCAGCGCAGTGCTTTTCTGAGGATGCAATTCGGCGCGCAACAGTCTCACTACCGCCAGCACTTTCCGGAGGGCGAGCACTACGTCATCCTGGTCGGAGTAGAAGCGATCGGCCGCATCTACGTCGCGGCAATCGAGACAGAGGTGCGCATTCTGGACATAACTATCCTTCCGCAGCATCGAAACCTCGGAATAGGAACGGAAATCATACTCGCACTGATGGCGGAAGCCGCGGCGGTCGAAAAGCCGGTTCTAATCTACGTCGAGAGCTTCAATCCGTCGCTGGCCTTGTTCGCACGACTGGGATTCGTAAAGTCGGGCGAAAACGGCTACAGCTACCGCATGGAGTGGCGTGCTCAGGGCTGGACCGTGTAGCGACCTGGTATCGATGGTAGCACCGGCGCCGCGGTCCTTGGCGGCCCAGAGATGAACGCGATGACCGCCCCCTCTCAGGGATAAACGCGATTGATAACTGCGCCGTAATGCAGCGGTCCCTTGCCTGGATCGCCCGGCACCAATAGCAACTGGAATCTTCCCAGCCTGCTGTGCTCAATCGAATAAGTGTCCTGTCGCAGCGGCAGACTACGCGGCCCCGAGAAAACCACTGAAAAGCACTCTCGGCTGCTGGTTCCATTGCCTTTGACAAAAGGTGGGTTTAGATCGTTCACCTCGATCAAGGTCACCTCAGTGAGTTTCACTCCTCCGAGCGAAAACGTGAATTTGGTTCCGAGGTTCTGAGCGAACATCACCCTGGTGATGTTATAGAGGGGATCATTGAAGACTTCTTTGGGAATCGTTGCGCCGATTCCAGTTCCGAGTTGCTGCGAAGGCTCCTGCTGTCCCAGGGCGATTGCGTAGATCTGGCTCGAGAATACCGCGGCTAGTCCCACTTTGCTTCCTGTCTCCAGAAAACTGCGTCTTGATATTTTCATTTGTTCTCCGTGTTTGATCTATGACTGAAAAGCTTGTTGCGTGCTGCGAGTTTAAGGTGGGAACCCTTCGCATTCAACCCAATATCGCAAACGTGAATCGTTGACTTCTTGGGGTCTTGTGATATGATCGCGAGCCTTGGGAGCACGATTTAGGTAATGACGCTGGAATAAAGACTACAGGCGCTGCAAAGAGAGGTATGAGGCCTTGTTTATTCAGGGCTTGGCGCCAACCGCATGTCCCATTTGTCGCTGATCCTGTCGAGTTTGAACCCTGACAACCAAGCTAAGGAGCAAAAGATGGCGGAACCGTTTCTATCTGAAATCAGAATCATGAGTTTCGGTTTTGCGCCCAAAGGATGGGCGCTTTGCGACGGGCAATTGCTGCCCATAAATCAGAATCAAGCGCTGTTCTCGCTGTTGGGAACTACGTTTGGCGGCGACGGCAGGGTGAATTTCGCTCTGCCTGATCTGCGGGCGCGCACGCCGATTCACGTCGGCAGCGGCCACACGCTAGGTGAGAGGGGCGGCGAGCAGGCGCACACGCTAGCGATTGCCGAGTTGCCGGCCCATACGCATACACTGCAGGGCACGAACGCCACTGCGACTCCACAACCCGTGCCGGTTAATGCTTACCTCGCACCCACAGCCTCAATGTATCACTCGCCAACTAGTTTAACATCCCTTAATCCAGGCTCGGTGACTAGTGTTGGGGCCAGTCAGCCGCACCTGAATATGCAGCCGTTTCTGGTGTTGAACTTCAGCATCGCGCTTCAGGGGATATTCCCATCGCAGAACTAAGGAGAGAAGAAGATGGCACAACCATACATTGGTGAAATCAGAATGTTTGCCGGCAACTTTGCGCCGGCTGGATGGATGTTTTGCGAAGGGCAGTTGCTGCCGATCTCTGAGAACGAGGCATTGTTCAACTTGATCGGAACAACCTATGGCGGCGACGGCCAATCAACATTTGCTTTGCCGGACCTTCGGGGGCGAATCGCCATACACTTCGGCAATGGCTTCACGCTGGCCGAGACCGGGGGCGTTGAGACGGTGACCCTGACGGTGAACCAGATAGCGGCTCACAGTCATGCTCTCTTGGCATCCACCGACGCGGGAGATCAGGGGAATCCAGGGAACAACCTTACGGCGCAGAATACCGCAGTCCAGCTCTATTTCGAGGATGCCCCTAACGTGAACGCCGGTCCACAGGCCATCACTCCGGTAGGTGGAAGCCAGCCGCACAACAATTTCCAACCGTACCTGTGCGTGGACTTCATCATCTCGCTGTTTGGGATTTTCCCGTCGCAAACCTAAGGAGAAACCATGGATCCATTTGTCGCTGAAATCAGAATCTTCCCGTTCAACTTCGCGCCGAAAGGCTGGGCATTTTGTGATGGCCAACTCCTGCCGCTATCGCAGAACACCGCGCTGTTCTCGCTACTCGGCACCACTTACGGAGGCAACGGCAAGTCAAATTTCGCCCTCCCGGATATGCAGGGCAACGCACCCATGCATCCCGGTCAAGGGCCAGGACTTTCGCTTCACGACCTGGGAGAGACGGGCGGCAGTGAAACAGTAACGCTGCTTGAGTCCGAGATGCCTTCGCATCCGCACACTCTTCGTGCGATCTCCGACCCCGCCGATCAGCCTGTTCCTAGTCCGGCGCGTAGCCTTGCGCGGTCCAGTGGCGGCTTTGCGTGGAATCCAACGCTCACGGCAGCTGCCATGTCGGATAATGCTCTGTCACCGGCCGGCGGCGATCAGCCGCATAACAATATGCAGCCGTACCTGACGTTGAACTTTTGCATAGCGCTCCAGGGAGTATATCCGCCACGGACCTAGAGAGGCGGAGTCTTGACGCGTGATCCTTCGTATTGTCGGAGCGCAAGGGTGTTCAGCCCTTGCGCTCTCTAAAGTTATTGGCTCTCGACCGACCTGTCCTGGCCACTCCAGTCGCCGCGAGATCGTGGATCGGCTGCACCCGCATAGCCGGTTCGAATCTCTGACGGCTGGGTTGGCCAACGGCATTTCCGCTCAGCCGGCGAACTACGGCTTGAGCCACACTGCGACTTGCAGCTTCACAGTGACGCTCATCGGTGGCCAGCTATTTGATTGTGGAACTCCGTCAGGAGTTCCTATGTTCATGCCGAGCGAGACAACCCCAACGTAGTTGCCGCTCGGTAAATAAGACAGGCGGAAGGAAGGACGGACGGAGACCCATAGGCATAAGAGTGACAGAGCTTTATTGCTTGACTAGGTAGTCTGCGCAACATAAAATCACGCTTCCTCAGTTGCGTTTCTTAGCCGCAAGGGCGCAGGACGGTCGCTCGGGTAGTTACTCGCGGCAGCGAAACGTCAGCGTATCTCAATCGAAAAACGGCGATTGCTGATATTGGCCAAGACCCCCCTTCAGGAATGTAGTAAGAGAACCGTGATTCCAAGATGATGCTGCGGCAGTTCGCAGCAAGACACTTCTGTAAGAATATCACAGTGATTCGGAACGAACAGGGACACGACGTGCGAGTTGTTTGATGGCACTCGGCCAGCCGTCGCTACCGCCGCTAAAGTATTGACCAGGGAGAAGGAAACCATGAAGTCAACCCGCTCGAGCCTCGCATCGCGTTATTCGGTAGTGTTTATTCTTTGTCTGAGTAGCTTGATGATATTGATGGCGTCAGCGCTTTCCGTATCACCGAACTCGTCGTTGGCGTCGTCGACGGCGTCGAACGCGCGAGTAGGCGTGACGGCGACGCCGGCAAACGGACCGATTGCCCGAAGCGTGGCTGCACCAACGCCACTTCCCCCTGTGGGCCCTGTCCTCACGGCCACCAAGACCGACAATCTTCTGCAGACTGCGACGGTAAATCCCGGGGATACGATCATGTATACGGTCGTGATCTCGAACACTGGCGGCGCTGATGCGCTGAACGTGAACTTCACAGACACTATCGATCCCAATACGACTCTAGTAGCCGGCTCGGTGAACAGTTCGCCCATAGCCTTCGACGATATTTATACAGCCAGCGGTAATATTCCAATCGCGCCCGCGGCGGGTTTGCTTGCCAACGATATCGACCCGGACTCCGGCGACAACGCGGGCCTGACGGTTACGCAGGTGCAGGGCGCGCCGGGCAATGTGGGCAATCCCACCAATACTACGGCGACTGGAATCGGAGGCGTACAGGGCTCTGTCACTGTGGCCGCAAACGGCACGTTCACTTACGAACCGCCTCCCGGCTTTACTGGAGCTGACACATTCACTTATCAGGTCAGCGATGCCGGCGGAAAGACCAGCTCCGGCACCGTGACTATCAATATCACCGGTATGGTCTGGTTTATTGATAACACGTCGGTCGCGGCAAACAGTCGCGGCACTTTCTCCCAACCTTTCAAGACAGCCGCCGCCTTTAACGCGGTTAACTCGGGAGCGGCGCCCAACCCGCAGAACGGCAATCACGTCGTGCTGCGCCCGGCGTCGGGAAGTTACGCGGAAGCCGACGGCATCAATTTGCGAGACAGCCAGACTCTGACCGGGCCGGCGGTGGCCTTCAACACTGTCTTCACGGCTGACGCCAACAGCACATCGGCCTACAACACTTTCGCGGCCAGCACCGGAGCTCCCGCGGTTATTACGACTACCGCTGGTAACGGCGTAGATTTGGGCAGTGGCAACGCCCTGCGCGGCTTCAACGTCGGCAACACACCGGCGTTCTTCGGCCTTAACGGGACGGCAGTTGGCGCTTTGACTATTGCCTCACTGAGTAAGACGGGAACTGGCGGCGCTATGAGCGTTTCGACGTCTGGGACTTTCGGCGCGACCGTCAATTTCGGAACGTTCGAATCAAGTAGTTCGGCAACCTCCAACCTGAATCTAGTCGGTGTGACTGGTACCCTTGGCGTAACCTCGGGCGGAACGGGTTTCGCCGGCAGTGCGGCCGCTTCAGCGGCAATCAATATCAGCGGCGGATCCGTGGGTCTGACTTACCCGGGCAATGTCACAAAGGCCAGCACAGGGGCGCTACTCAGCGTAGCAGGGGGGCACACCGGCACACTGACCTTCAACACCGGGACTCTTAGCGCTACTAGCGGCACTGGCCTACAATTCGACAACGCCGACGGTACGTACAACTTCAACGGGACAACTACGCTCAACGGCGGCGATGCGGGCGTCGATATCCTCAATGGCTCAAGCGGCACGTTTACCTTCGCGAGTACCACTACTATCACCAGCCCGACGGGCGCCGCGTTCAATGTCAATTCAAGCTCCCCAATCGTCACCTACAGCGGCAGCATTACGCAGAGCACAAGCGGTCAGCGCGTTGTCAACATCGACACGACGACAAGCAACACGATCACATTCCAAACCGGAACGCTAACGGGTGGAGCTAACAGCACCGGGATCAACATAAACGCGGCCAATGGCAATGTCACTTTCTCGAACGGAATGACGCTAGGCACGAGCGGCGCGCGTATGGTTAACCAGGCGCTGACCGTCGCCGGAGGCGCGGGAACCTACAGTCTTGGCATGGTCAGCATCTTTACCAATAATGCCTCCGGTATAGTCGCCACCAACGCGGACGGAACAATCAACTGCAGCGCAGGTAGCGTTGTCGACACCAGCGGCGCCACTGCCATCAACATTGACGGCCCTGCCGGACTGACCTCTCTCGGGATGACTTTCACCTCAGTCACCTCCAGTGGGGGCACGGCCGACGGCATCAGCATTCAGGATACAAACGGAAGCTTTACCGTGAACGGCGACGGCGCTAATACGTCGGTCGGCGGCAACAGCACCGGCGGCACGATTTCTAACAAGAGCGGCGCCGACGGCAGCACTTCGTCCGGTGTCGGCGTTTATTTAAACAATACATCGAACATCACCCTGCGTCGGATGACAATCAACGGCACGAATCAGAATTTTGCTATCCTCGGCACTACAGTCACCGGCTTCACGATGGAATACAGCACGGTCGCCGGGACGAACGGAACCAATGACTCGTTAGACGAAGGAAGCGTTTCTTTCACCGGGCTCACCGGGTCAGCGACGCTGACCAGCGACAATATCAGCGGAGGCTGGGAAGATAACCTGCGAGTCAACAACATCGGTGGCGGCGCGTTGAACCGCCTGACGGTGACCGGCAGTACGTTCGGCCAGAATAGCGCCGCCTTTGGCAACGCGGCGATCAATCTCCAGGGTGGCAGCAACGGCGTTTTGAACGTAACTCTGACCGGATGCACGTTCAGCGGCTCGCGCTCGCACTTTGTTCAATACCTGCTCAACGGAAACAGCACGCCGAGCGGAGACTTCGTCTGCACCGGCAATACGATCACGCAGTCCATGGCATCAATCGCCGGCGCCGGCGGCATCTTCGTCTCCAGCGGCGCCGCTGCGGGCATCGCGCCAGCCTTTACCTTCGATGTTTCGAATAACATCATTCACAGCGGCTCGCAGACCATCACCGGGAACGTGATCAATGTCTCGCACGGCGGTGGCGCCGGGACATATAACGGCCATGTCGACGGAAATACCATCGGAACCGCCGGCGTTGTCGGCAGCGGCTCAACACAGGCCAGTGGCATCGCCATCATCCATGTCGGGGGCGGCGCCTACACGGTGGGCGTGACCAACAACACGGTGCGCCGCTACAACGACCGCGGCATCTTCGTTCAAGTGGGCGACAATACCAGCGGCGGCCAAGGCACGGTCAATGCCACCATTACTGGGAACACCGTCGCGGAGCCGGACTCGTTTGCGCTGCACGGCCTGCACCTCAACATCGGCACCACCGCCGGCGACGCGATGTCTCTTTGCGCGACCATTGGCGGAGCCGGCGCTCTGAAGAACACCCTCACAGGTTCAGGTGTCGTCGCCAACGGCGGCTTCGACATTCGCTCACAACAGCGCTTCTTGACGACAATTCGCCTGCCAGGGTATGCAGGCGCGAGTAACGACAACAATGCAGTGGCGACCTTCCTTGCCGCCCAGAATACGACGGGTGGCACGGGCGCAATGTCTATCTCTAACAACGTCGGCGGTGGTGGTGGCGGCTACATTGGCGGCGCGGCCTGTCCGGCGCCATTGGGGCCGATTTTTTCTGACACGATGACGCCGGAATCGCTTCAGTCAAGCAAAAGACCCGCTGTGTCCGATGGTGAGAACTCTACGGTTGAAGACGTTCTGCGAGTTGCGCGCGGGGAAGGCCCATATGCCGAAGCCCTTCAAAAGTTGAGACAGGAAGACCTGAACTGGATGGTTCAGGCGGCGATCGGTCGATGGGTCGAGACAGGCATATCACTCGAAGACCTTGGGCGCATGCAGGCCGTCGCCTTTGAAGTCGCTGACATGCCGAACAGTGAGTTGGCTTCGATGAACGGAACCCAAGTGAAGATAGACGAAACGGCTGCGGGCTACGGCTGGTTCTACGATCAATCGCCGGCCGAAGATGGCGAATTCCAGGTGGAGGTTCCCGGCAAGGAGCTTCACACGACGCATCTCAGCCCCGCTCGTGGAAAGATGGATCTACTGTCTGTCCTCATGCGCGAGCTCGGAGAAGTTTACTTGCGGGGCAAAGGTAAATTGCCGAAGCAAGTTCGTAAGAATGTGATGCCGATGATGGAGCAGACCCTCTCGCCCGGCGTAAGACGCTTGCCGCTGGACCAGTTCAGAATAACGCTGCCGACCACAGGCTCGACCAAGCCTGCGAGTGGCGATAGCCTACCAGCCCCAACGAACCTCGCAACGCATGCGGGCGCGACTTCGAGCGGCACAGAGGCTGCCGGCAATCAAGACGAGACCTCTATCGCGACTGTTCTCGAAAGTACCGAGACCACTCCTTCCGACGCTCGTTATGCAGTATTCAACCCGGCCACCGACAAGAGAACCGCCAACGGGGCCGTCCTGAGGTTCAAGAACGCCAGGGACGCGAGCAGCTACGCGGCGATCCGCGCCAAGCGTGTCGGCTCGGCGTCGCCCTTTTCAGGTGAAACAATCAACATCGGGGCATTCACTCTTCCACCGGGCAAGAGCGTCACCATCATGTTCAACGTGACGGTCAATGCGCTGGGTACGCTGCCTCCGGGCACGTCGCAGGTTTGCAATCAGGGCCTTGTCAGCGCCACCGGTATCCCGTCGTTTGGGACCGACGACCCGGACACGGGCGCAGCTAATGATGCGACCTGTACGAAGTTGAATGTCGCGGATCTCGCGGTCACCAAGAGCGATGCTCCCGATCCGGTGATCGCCGGCAACAACATCACCTACACCGTGAACGTCGTCAACAACGGCCCGGCCGCCGCTCTCACTACAACCGTGACCGACGCGGTGCCTGCAAATACGACGTTCGTGTCGGCCATCGTGACGACCGGAGCGGGCTGGGGCACGGCTGCGCCCGCGGTCGGCGGAACCGGCAACATCGTCTTCTCGAAGGCTTCGGTGGCGAGCGGCGAGACCGCTGTTTTCACGATTGTTGTAAAAGTGACCAATACGACACCGCACCTCACGGTGATCTCCAATAGCGCGACTGCGGCAAGCACGACCAGCGACACCACGCCGGCGAACAATACGGCTACCGCGACCACCACGGTCACGGGACTCGCCGACATTGCGGTGACCAAGACGGCTTCGCCAACTCCCAACGTGGTCGCCGGGAACGACATCACCTACACCATCAACTTCGTAAACAACGGCCCGGGCACGGCAGTCAACGTTGCGGTGACCGATGCGGTGCCTGCCAATGCGACCTTTGTGTCGGCGGTGGTGACGACCGGTAGCGGCTGGGGCGTCGTGAATCCATCAGTCGGCGGCACAGGCAACGTAGTCTTCTCGAAGGCGTCAGTCATCAGCGGCGAGACGGCTGTGTTCACGGTCGTCGTCAATGTCGCCGGTACGGTGCCTCCTGGCACGATCATCACCAATAGTGCAATTGCGACTGCCGACACCAGCGATCCGACTCCCGGCAACAACACCGGCACGGCGACCACGACGGTTATCGCCCAGGCGGATCTGGCGGTGACCAAGACCGACACTCCCGATCCGGTGATCGCCGGAAACAACATCACTTACACGATCAACTTTATTAACAACGGGCCCGGCGCGGCCGTCAGCACGACGGTTACCGATGCGGTTCCTGCCAACACGACTTTCGTTTCGGCTGTGGTGACGACTGGAAGCGGCTGGGGGACCGCTGCGCCCGCAGTCGGGGGCACCGGGAACATAGTGTTCTCGAAAGCCTCGGTGTCCAACGCTGAGACTGCCGTCTTCACCGTCGTTGTAAAGGTCAACTCAAACACCGCCAACGGAGCAACGATCAACAACAATGCTGTTGCCGCGAGCACCACGCCCGATCCGACCCCCGGCAACAACACGGGGACTGCTACGACGACCGTCAACACCCAGGCCGATCTGGCGGTGACCAAGAGCGATGCGCCTGACCCGGTGAGCGCCGGCGCCAATCTCACCTACACCATCAACTTCATCAACAACGGGCCGAGCGATGCCCAGACGGTGACGGTGACCGATGCTGTTCCGGCTAACACGACGGTTGTGTCGGCGGTTGTGACGACCGGCTCGGGCTGGAGCACGGCCGCGCCGGCGGTTGGCGGAACCGGCAACATCGTCTTCTCAAAAGCTTCGGTTGCCGCCGCCAGAGACAGCGGTCTTTACAATTGTTGTAAAGGTGAACTCAAGCACCGCCAGCGGGACGATCATCAGCAATGATGTGACAGCGGCGACGGCGACGACTGATCCCATTCCCGGCAACAACACGGCGAACGCGACAACTACGGTGCAGACCAGAGCCGATCTCTCGGTCACCAAGGGCGATGCGCCTGATCCCGTGACCGCCGGCGCCAACCTTACTTACACGATCAACTTCGCTAATACGGGGCCGAGCGACGCGCAAACGGTTATGTTGAGCGATGCGGTCCCGGCGGGGACAACCTTCGTGTCGGCTATGGTTACAAGCGGAGCCGGGTGGGGGATGACCGCGCCTGCAGTGGGTGGCACAGGCAACGTGGTGTTTTCGAAAGCGACGGTTGTCGCCGGAGAAACCGCTACTTTTACAATGGTTGTGAATGTCAGCGCCAGTACCGCGAGCGGGACGACGATTACTAACTCGGCGACTGCGTCAAGCGCGACGGTAGATCCGACGCCTGGGAACAACACCGGGACGGCGACGACCACCGTGCAGGCGCAAGCCGATCTGGCTGTGACCAAGACGGACACACCTGATCCGGTGTTTGCCGGGAACAACATCACGTATACGGTGAACTTCGTCAACAACGGACCGAGCAACGCGCAGACGGTGACGGTGACCGACGCAGTGCCGGCGAACACCACGTTCGTATCGGCGGCAGTGACTACCGGAAGCGGATGGGGTATAGGCGCGCCCGCAGTCGGCGGGACAGGTAACATCATATTCTCAAAGGCAACAGTCGCCACCGGAGAGACCGCGGTCTTTACAGTGGTGGTGAACGTCAACTCGAACACCGCCGCCGGTACTACGATCACCAACAACGCCGTAGCTGCGAGCGCAACCACTGATCCAACTCCCGGCAACAACACTGGTACTGCGACCACTGCGGTTCAGGCGCAGGCCGACCTTACTTTGACCAAGAGCGATGCGCCCGATCCGGTGACGGCGGGCACAAATCTGACCTACACGATCAGCCTGGTCAATAACGGGCCAAGCGACGCTTCATCGGTCACGGTCACCGATGCGGTTCCAGCTAACACGACGTTCGTGTCGGCGACCGTGACTACAGGCAGCGGTTGGAGCACCAGCGCTCCGGCGGTTGGAGGAACGGGCAATGTGGTCTTCTCAAAGGCGATTGTTGTCGGGAGCGAGACCGCGGTATTTACGATCGTGGTCCACGTGAATGCCAACACCGCCAACGGAGCGACCATCACCAACACGGCCGTCGCGGCAGCCACTAGCGGCGACCCGAATCCGAACGACAACACCGCAACCGCAACCACTACCGTGCAGACCAGCGCGGATCTGGCAGTGACCAAGAGCGATTCGCCTGACCCGGTGATCGCGGGCAACAACATCACGTACACGGTAAACTTTGCGAACAACGGACCGAGTGATGCGCAAACCGTGACGGTGACCGACGCAGTGCCGGCAAATGCGACGTTCGTTTCGGCGTCAGTGACGACGGGTTCGGGATGGGGCGGGAGCACGCCAGCGGTTGGAGGGACCGGGAATGTAGTGTTCACGAAAGGCACGGTCGCGGCCGGAGAGACGGCGGTGTTCGCGATCGTGGTGAATGTCAATTCCAACACTGCCAATGGAGCTACGATCACAAACTCGGCCACTGCGGCCAGTTCCACAACTGATCCGACACCAGGGAACAATACGGGGACGGCGACGACGACTGTGCAGACTCAAGCGGACATTGCGGTGACCAAGACCGATTCGCCCGATCCGGTGTTTGCGGGAGCCAATCTGACCTACACGATCAACTTCGCCAACAACGGACCGAGCGACGCCCAGACGGTTACGGTTACCGATGCGGTTCCGGCTAACTCCACGTTCGTGTCAGCGGTGGTGACCACGGGGAGCGGATGGTCCGTGAGCGCGCCGGCAGTTGGGGCGACAGGCAATGTTGTGTTCTCCAAAGCATCTGTGACTGCCTCAGAGACCGCGGTGTTTACAATGGTGGTCAAGGTAAACAGCGACACCGCCAGTGGAGCAACGATCACCAACACCGCCGTTGGAGCAAGCGCGACAACTGACCCGGTGCCCAGCAACAACACTGGTACGGCGACTACGACCGTCCAGACCCAGGCTGACCTGGCGGTGGTCAAGACTGATTCACCCGATCCTGTCGTTGTCAGCCAGAATCTGACATACACGATCAACTTCGCCAACAACGGGCCAAGCGATGCCCAGTCGGTTACGGTGACCGATCCGATGCCGCCAAACACAACATTTGTATCGGCTTCGGTGACCGGTAAGATGTGGACAACGAGCTCGCCCGCGGTCGGCGGAACAGGAACGATCACGTTCTCGAAGGCCACGGTAGCCGCCGGAGAGACTGCGGTGTTCACGATAGTGCTGAACGTCAATCTAAATACTCCGAACAACACGACGCTGACCAACACTGCGACGGCAGCGAGCGCGACCGCAGACCCGACGCCGGGCAACAACAGCAGCACGACAACGACGCTTGTCCTGGCGCAGGCGGATCTGGCGTTGACCAAGACTAATACACCAGATCCGGCGTGCGTGGGAGAGGACATCGTCTATACCGTGAGCCTGATCAACAATGGACCCGGGCCGGGGATAAACACGACCGTCACGGATGCCGTGCCGGCTAACACCACGTTCGTGTCGGCGATGGTGTCGAGTGGAAGCGGGTGGGGCGTGACGTCGCCGGCGGTTGGAGGAACCGGGAACGTGGTGTTCTCGAAAGCGTCGGTTGGAATCGGCGAGACCGCGGTGTTTCAGATCGCGGTGAAGGTGAGCCCTGGGACGTCGCACGGAACTACGATAACGAACACGGCCACGGCGGCGAGCGCGATCCCTGATCCGGCGCCTGGGAACAACACGGGGATGGCGTCGACTACGGTGGATCCCATCGCGCCGACGATCACCTGCCCGGCCTCCATAACGGCCAAAGCGGCGAACCCCGGAGACCCGTGCGTGATCGTGAACTACCCGGCGCCTGCGGCGAGCGACAACTGTCCAGGGGTGGCGGTTGTGTGCGTGCCGCCTTCGGGGAGTTGTTTCCCGTTGGGAACGACGACGGTGGCGTGCACGGCGACGGATCTTGCGGGGAACACGGCTTCGTGCACGTTCAATGTGACGGTGTTCGATCTGTGCGTCCAGGATGACGGAAACCCGAGTTCGGCGGTACTGATCAATTCGATTACGGGGGACTATCGATTCTGTTGCGACGGGGTGACGTACACGGGCACGGGGACGATAACCAGAAGGGGAAGCCTGTACACGCTCGAGCACAACAAGGCGGGTCGTCGAGTGCTGGTGAAGGACGACGAGTCAGTCCACAAGGGTTCGGGTAGTCTACAAGCGCCCCCGGGAACCACTAGATGTACTATCACCGATCGAAACACGCAGGACAACACTTGTGCGTGCCAGTGACCGCTACGAGTCAAGCAGTGAGTTGATGGCGGCTGTGGGCTTGGTAGCCACCATCACTTACTCTCTCGAGACAGAGCGAAAAGGTTTTACCATTGGTGTCTCCTCGCTTTTGATTGCACGCTCTGATCATGGCCGGAGTCAAGCCTAGCAAATTATACCCATCTAAAATGTTCTCTTGACGCCCTCGGCTCTATTGCCAAACCCTGTCCGATGACTTATATTCAGCCGGTCGCTCTCAAGCATTGGTCGAATTGGCAGGACGGCAGCAGGTCTCTTAATCAAAATATCAAATCCGCTCGTCAGGCAACTTGGCCGTTCCGCCAGCGGATGTTAAGACAACCATTTCTAGGGTGGTTGATTCGTTTGGCGGTTCGGTGGGTTACACCCTCTCGCCTCCCAGACCGGTGGCCCAAACGGAGACAGACCCGTCACGCTTCTAACGATAGTCCCGGATATGCCGTCTCAGTCGAGCCATAATCCGTTTCGGAATGAAAATCAGAAGATTGGCCAGGCGAGACCGTGCTGATGGCGCCGCAAGTAGTTGCAAGCGCCCTTTGATTGTCTCCCCGTTCATCAACCAAAAGGAGTCGTGAGATGAAGAGAAACTGTCTCCGATCGACTAAATTCCTCGGCGCCAGCGCGCTCGCATTCCTCGCGGTGAGTAACTGCATCAGCGATTGCTCATTGCTTCGGTCTTTTGGGGCATCGTCGGCATTCTCGGGCTCCGAGGTTTCGCGTGATCCGAACAATCAAGCGACGCTCAATACTTCCTCTTCAATCCATTCGGGCCATTCGGGCGGCACAGTGCTGAACAATGCCCTATCGGGTGCGTTCCGCACAGACGCCAGCCTGCCCTTCAGCCGTCTAGTCAGGCGAACGTTCCTGCGAGCTGCCAGCCCGTTTGTACCGAACATCAATGCGACCCTGGCCGATGCGCTTCTGGTCGACAATAACAACAGCGGGAAAGCCGACCCCGGCGACACCCTGATGTACACCGTCACCATCACCAACAGCGACACCGACGCGACAGGGGTGACGTTCACCGATGATCTGAGCCAGAACGGCGGCAACCTGACGCTGGTTCCCGGCTCAGTCATGAGCGCGCCCGTCGCGCGCGACGATGCCTACCCGAACGGCGTCGGCAACACTGGCATGACGGCCAACGCAGCCGCCGGCGTGCTCGCCAACGACTACGACCCCGACGGTGCCACCCCGACCGCCATCCCGATCACCAATGGTCCGACCGGTAACGGCGGAACCGTGACGCTCGCCACCGACGGCAGCTTTACCTACGATCCGCCTGTCGGCTTCACCGGGACGGACACCTTCACCTACACAGCGACCGACGGCGTGAAGACCGACACCGGGACCGTGAGCATCACCTTGACCGAACGCGTCTGGTACGTGAACTCCGCCGCAGCGGTCGATGGCGACGGGCGCTCCAACACGCCCTTCAAGGTCATCACCGGCCATTTGGATGGCGCGGGCGGCGCGGGCGACGTAGACAGCGCGAACGACTATATCTTCCTTTTCGCGGGGTCTTACAGTGTTACGACGTTGCCGCTGGAGAGCGGACAGCGATTGATCGGCCAGGGCGTCAACCTGGTGGTCAACTCTCAGACGCTGGTGACGGCGACGACCAAGCCGACGCTGACCGGATCGGCGACCGCCGTGATCTTGTCGACCGGCAACACGGTGAGCGGGCTGGATGTCAACGGCGCTTCCGGCATCACCGGCTCCAGCGTCGGCGCGCTGATCGTCAGTGTGGTAGGCGTCACGGGCTCCAACGGCCCGGCTGTTGACCTTCAGACCACCGGCGCGCTCAGTGTGCAATTCGACAGCCTCTCGTCTTCGGGCGGCGGCATCGGCATGCGGCTGACCAGCCCGACGAGCGGCGCCTTCACCGTCACCGGCGCCACCACTGTCAACAAGACTTCAGGAACAGGCGACGGCATCACCATCACTGGCGGCGGCGCGACGACGACGTTCACCGGCGCGGTCAGCGTGACGACCTTCAGCGGCAAAGGCATCGTCGCCAACGCCGCGGGGGCGATCACGATCACTTCCGGCAGCAGCATGGTCGACGCCACCGCCGGCGCCGCGCTGGACCTGGCGAGTCAGAATCTCGGCAGCGGGTGGAACTTCGGTCTCTTGAAGTCCAGCAACAGCGCGGCGGAAGGCATCAAGATCCAGGGCTGTAGCCAGAACCTCGCCGCGACGACGACCAACATCCAGACGCCGACCGGCGCCGGCATTGACATACAAAACACGTTTGGGACATCCACAATCAACTTCGGCACCACGACGGTCAACAAGACATCTGCCGGCACGGGCGTCAATCTGGCCAGCAATGGCGCCGCGACAGTGAGTTTCGGAGCGCTCAACATCACGGCGGCGAACGGTTCCGGCCTTGTGGCGGCGACCAGCGGCACGGTGAACGCGACCAGCGGCACGATCAACGCCACAAGTGGCCCGGCCCTTGATCTGGCAAGCGTAATGCTCGGTCTGACTTTGACCGGCGCCTCGTCAACCAACAGCATAGCGAAGGGCATGAACCTAACCAGCGTCAGCGGTGGCCTTTCTATCGGCACAACCTCCTTAACCAACCCGGCGACGAACGGTATTAACGCGACCAGTAGCACAGCCTCGCTCAATTTCGGCAGCACAACAGCGAATGGGTCGGGTGGCGCAGCCATCCTTCTAGGAGGCGGCGGTGTGGGCAACACCGGCCCCATTACGTTTAGCGCCCTCAATGTCACGCCGGACAATGGTCAACGCGGCCTGCTCGCGCAGGAGAACTCTAACACCATCACGACGACGAGCGGCGCGATTGGCACAAATAGCGCCACGGCTCTCGAGATAACCAGGAGCAGCGGAACGACGCCTCTGTCAATCGCGCTGACCAGCGTTGCGACCACCGGTGGCAGTAGCAGCTCCATCATCCTGACCAACACCAATGGGGCATTCACGATCAACGGCGCCGGCACGACTGTCGGCTCCGGCGGCACAATCCAGACAATCAACGGCGCCGACGCCATTAAGCTGACAAGCACAGGTGGCCTGGTAACGCTGAAAAACATGGCCATCCAGGACATCACTGCCAGCAGTGATAATTCAGCAGCCAACGACACCCGTAGCGGCGTGGATGCCATCCACGGACAGACCGTAAGTGGCGGCCTAACGCTAAACAACGTCCAGATACGCCGCATCAGCGACAATGGCATTAACGGCAGCGTTGACGGGGCTACCCCCGGACCGACGGTCTGGAACGGCCTGACAATCACAAACTGTCTGTTCGAGGACACCAACCGCTTCAACGTCTCGGGGCACGGCGACGCGCAGGCTGAAGGCGCAGTCTATATCCAAGGCATTAGGGGAACTGTCTCCGTCACCGGCACCACTTTCCAACGGGCGGGCAACGGTCTCTTCTTTGACGCCACCGATACGAGCGGCACGCTTGACTTGACTGTGCAGAGCAATAGCTTCTTGACGCTCTACAAGGAGGTGGGGACATCGAGTATCGGGACTTATGGCATCTTTGTCAGACAGGTCGCGTCGCTGGCCTCAACCGTACGCATAGGCGATCCCACCGAGTCGAGCGCCTCGCTCGGCAACACCTTCACAAACGGCGGCGACCGCTCCGCCATCGATATCATTGCTGACAATGGGTCGACCGGAAACCTGAAGGCCTCTATTGCCAAGAACACGTTCACAGTGACCGACCATTCCTCGCCGGGACAACCCCCGGGTAACACGATTTACAATTTCCCGCAGAGTGGCGTTCTGCTGCGGAGTACCGGTTCGGCTCCGACTCCAGGGTCGGGCAACTACGAAGCAGTCTTCGCAGGAAACACATTCAATGAATGCATGCATGCCGACGGCGGCATCGGCAACCTTTCGATCATCATGGAGAAAGGCGACGGCGAGGTGATTGTCCGCAACAATACCTTCAATAAGACTTGGGACGCCCCAGTCGAACTGCGCGCCGATGGTCAGTCCGGCGCGCAGTCGAGCGCAAAGGTGCTCTTCACAGGCAACACCTATGTTGACGGCATCGTTGGCGACGGCACGACCGATCTCGGCGGTCAGTCGCCTTACAACGCCTTCTATGTTCAGGCTCGGAACAGCGGCAAGCTCGACCTGACGATGCAGAACGAAACGACGCCGCTCGGCTTGACCGACACGTCCTCCGCAACGGGCAGCAATTCGTTCTATAGCCAGACCACGACCGCGGGCGACGTATTCAACCTGTTCCTACAGAACATCATGTCGCCGCGGGGGTTCCGTTTGAAGGGCGACTCGGGCGCATTTAACCTCTACCGCAATGGGTCGGCATCGGCGACGCCGCAGGGGGTTCTCCAGGACAATGGAAACCGCGGCGGCGGCGGCGTGGACACCACGAATCCGCCGAGCGCGACCGTCACCGGCACCATCAACCTGACTAACACCCCGCCGGCGCTTCCGAGTATCGTCACTCCTTTCCACGTGACTCCCGAAGACGCGGCTGCCTCAGCTGTGACACCGCAATCGCTTGCGTCACAGGGGGGCGAGCCCGACTCGGCATACGGCACGTCCACATTGTTTGTTGCGCAGTGGGAGAAGCCGTCAAGTAGTTACGCCCAATCGCTGTTGCAGGTGGAGCTGAACTGGATGGCGCAGGCTGCGATTGCAAGGTGGGCTGAGGCCGGCATCGCCGTCGGAGAACTTGAGCGCCTGCAAAGCGTCTCGTTTGAGATCACCGATCTGCCGCGCGGTCAGCTGGCGCAGGTGGGCGAAGACCGTATCAGGGTGTCGGAGACCGCGGCCGGCTATGGCTGGTACTTCGACCAGACGCCTCAGGAGGACTCGGAATTCCTCGTGCCGGTTCCAGGTCGTGAGCTTCAAACCACCGAGTACAGCCCGGCACACGGTAAAGTGGACTTACTGACGGTGCTGGTGCGGCAGTTGGGGCAGGTCTACGTTCATGGCAAGGATCGCATGCCCAAGAGCCTGCGCAGAGACCTAGCGCCATTGATGGAGGACACGCTATCGCCGGGCGTCAGGCGCTTGCCGCTCGATCAATGGAAGGTGACGACGCTTTCGCCCACCGGATCGCTCCAGCCTTCGGCAACACCAACCAAAGCTGTCGGGCAGACGCATACGACTGAAGTAATGCCGACCCGTGAAGTGATCCGCGCCCTGGTCGCCGCGGTTGGCTTCCAGCCATCATGGCAGGCGGGTAGCGCGGCCAGCACAATCATTGGGCCGGCTGATTACGTTTTGACCCATTGGAGACCCGCAACTCTCGAAGCGGCAATGCTCAGCTCTGAGCCTTGGCTTTCGGGGCCGTACGTGGCCGAGCCTGTGCCCGCCGTCGCGACAATTGATGAAGCCACGCCAAGATTCGCATCCGCAAACGAGCCGCGGCGGGCCCGCTTAGACAACTTGGGAACGGCTGTGATCCGCCCGCAAGACGTGGCGGTCATCGGCCTCCCGGCGACACTCTTAGAGCCTGACGGCCTGAAGCACCCGCGCTACCCCGCGAAGACGGCGCGGATAGTCGCCGACCAGGGTCCCAAACCGCCGCAAGGGGCGTCGTCAGGCGGCGTCGTCTCGGTCGGCCCCTTCAACCTCCCAGCCGGCGAGACGGTCACCATCATGTTCAGCGCCACGATTGACACGCCGGTCACGCCAGCCGGGACCACCCAGGTGTGCACCCGCGGCACGGTGACCGCCGACGGCGGCATCAGCGTCCAAACCATCGACCCCGGGCCACCGGTTGTCAACGGCGCGACCTGTACCACGCTTGCACAGGCTAACCTCGCCGTCACCAAGACTGATACGCCTGACCCGGTCTTCGCTGGCAGTAATATTACGTACATCGTCGACGTCATCAACAACGGGAGCGATGCCGCTTTCAACGCCAGCCTGACCGACGCCATCCCCGCCAACACCACGTTCATCTCGACCACCCCGCCGGCGGGCTGGACGCGGACCGACTCAGTGACGGTTGGCGCCGCCGGCACGCTCTCCTTCACCAAGCCTTCGATGATCAACGGGGAGACGGCCAGCTTCACCATAGTTGTCCAGGTGGATAATGCAACGCTCGGCGGGACGATCATCACCAATAACGCCGTGATCGCATCGGACACGCCGGACGGCACGCAGGGAAACAACACCGGCGCCGCCACGACGACGGTGACGGCTCAAGCCGACCTCGCCGTAACCAAGTCGGATTCGCCCGATCCGGTTATCGCAGGCAACAACATCACCTACACGATCAACTTTGTAAACAACGGACCGGGCTCGGCAGTCAGCACCACGGTTACAGATCTAACTCCCACCAATACTACACTCGTGTCGGCGGTAGTTACCACGGGCAGCGGGTGGAGCACCAGCGCGCCCGCGGTCGGCGGAACCGGGAACGTGGTATTCTCGAAACCCACCGTGCCCAACGGCGAATCAGCCGTCTTCACAGTCGTGGTGAAGGTCAACGCAAACACCGCCAACGGGGCGACCATATCGAACTCAGTAACCGCGTCGAGCGCGACCCCTGATCCAACCCCCGGCAACGACACCGGTACTGCGACAACAACTGTCAACACCCAGGCCGATCTTGCAGTGACCAAGTCCGACTCGCCCGATCCGGTCAGCGCGGGCGCCAATCTCTCCTACACCGTCAACTTCGTCAACAACGGCCCAAGCGACGCTCAGACGGTGACAGTGACAGACGCGATTCCCGCTAACACGACATTCGTGTCGGCGGTGGTGACCACCGGTTCGGGTTGGTCAACCAGCGCCCCTGCGGTTGGCGGAACAGGGAATGTCGTCTTCTCGAAGGCTACAGTCGGGGCAGCCGAGACCGCGGTGTTCACGATCGTGGTGAAGGTAAACTCGAACACGGCCGACGGGGCGACGATCAGCAATGACGCGACCGCGGCGACCGCCACGACCGATCCCACACCCGGCAACAATACCGCTAATGCGACGACTACGGTGCAGACCAGAGCCGATCTCTCAGTCACCAAGTCTGATTCGCCCGATCCGGTGACCGCCGGGAATAACCTGACTTACACCATCAACTTCGCCAACAACGGACCAAGCGACGCCCAGACGGTGACCGTCACCGACCCAATACCGGCCAACGCTACGTTTGTGTCGGCAACGGTGGCGGTTGGAGGAGGATGGTCGGTCAGCGCCCCGGCAGTGGGCGGGACCGGCAACGTGGTCTTCTCAAAGACGACTTCAGTCGCTGGAGACGCAGCCACTTTCACAATCGTCATCAACATCAACCCGAACACCGCGAACGGGACTGTGATCACCAACAACGCCACGGCGGCGAGTGCTACGACCGATCCGACTCCGGGCAACAACACCGGTACGGCGACCACTACGGTGCAGGCTGTTGCGGACCTTGCGGTCACCAAAACCGATTCGCCCGACCCGGTGAACGCGGGAAGCAACATCACCTACACCATCAACTTCGCCAACAACGGACCGAGCTTTGCGGACGCGGTGACGGTGACCGACGCCGTGCCCGCCGACGCGACGTTTGTGTCGGCGACAGTGACCACAGGAACCGGTTGGTCGACAAGCGCCCCGGCGGTCGGCGGCACCGGCAACGTTGTGTTCTCGAAGGCCTCGGTGGCCAACGGGGAGACCGCGGTGTTCACGATAGTGGTAAAGGTCAACTCAAACACTGCTTCGGGAACAACTATCACCAACACCGCGGTAGCCGCAAGCGCGACGACCGATCCCACACCCGGTAACAACACCGGGACAGCGACCACTTCCGTTCAGGCCCAAGCCGATCTTGCAGTGACCAAGACGGATTCGCCCGACCCGGTGATCGCCGGGAACAATCTCACTTACACGATCAACCTTGTGAACAACGGCCCGTCGGATGCCCAGACGGTGACCGTGACCGATGCGGTTCCGGCTGACTCGACGTTTGTGTCGGCGACCGTCACAACCGGAAGCGGCTGGAGCACATCGGCGCCCGCGATCGGAGGAACAGGCAACATCGTGTTCTCCAAGGCTGTGGTCACAAGCGGAGAGACGGCGGTGTTTACGATAGTCGTAAACATAAACGCGAACACCGCGAACGGGGCGACGATCACAAACAGCGCCACCGCAGCCGCTGCGACTGGCGACCCGGTCCCGGGCAACAACACCAGCACGGCTACGACTACCGTCCAGACCCAGGCGGATCTGGCAGTGACCAAGAGCGATTCGCCCGATCCGGTCATCGCCGGGAACAACCTGACTTACACGATCAACTTCGCCAACAACGGTCCTTCAGATGCTCAGACTGTTACGGTGACTGACGCCGTGCCGGCTAACGCAACGTTCGTTTCTGCGTCAGTGATGACGGGTTCGGGATGGGGCGGGAGCTCGCCTGCGGTCGGCGCAACAGGCGACGTGGTGTTCTCGAAAGCTACCGTTGCCGCGGGCGAATCCGCGGTGTTTACGATAGTCGTGAACATCAACTCCAACACCGCCAGCGGAGCTACGATAACTAACTCGGCTGTTGCAGCGACCGCAACAACCGATCCGACGCCCGGCAACAACACCGGGACTGCGACAACCACCGTTCAGACTCAAGCGGACATAGCGGTGACAAAGACCGATTCGCCCGATCCGGTGTTCGCCGGCGCCAACCTGACCTACACCATCAACTTCGCCAACAACGGCCCAAGCGATGCCCAGACGGTGACCGTTACCGATGCGGCTCCGGCTAACTCGACCTTCGTGTCCGCGGTGGTGACTACGGGGACCGGTTGGTCCGTTAGCGCACCGGCGGCTGGGGCGACTGGCAATGTCGTGTTCTCAAAAGCATCCGTGACTGCCTCAGAGACCGCGGTATTCACAATGGTGGTACGGGTGAACAGCGACACCGCCAGCGGATCGACCATCACCAACACTGCTGTTGGAGCGAGCCCGACGACTGACCCGACGCCGAGTAATAACACCGGCTCGGCGACCACAACCGTCCAGACCCAGGCCGACCTGGCGGTGGTCAAGTCAGATTCGCCCGATCCGGTGGTGGCGAGCCAGAACCTCACCTATACCATCGACTTCGTCAACAACGGACCGTCGGATGCCCAGTCGGTGACCGTGACCGACCCGATGCCGCCAAACACAACCTTTGTTTCGGCTTCGGTGAAGGGTAAGAAGTGGTCGACCAGCGCGCCCGCCGTGGGAGGTACGGGGACGATCACCTTCTCGAAGGCTACCGTAGCTGCCGGAGAGACGGCAGTGTTCACGATCGTGTTGAACGTCAATCTGAATACGCCCAACAACACGACCCTGACCAACACGGCTACGGCAGCGAGCGCGACCGCAGACCCGACGCCGGGCAACAACAGCAGCACGACAACGACGCTTGTCCTGGCGCAGGCGGATCTGGCGTTGACCAAGAGTAATGCGCCAGATCCGGCGTGTGTGGGTGAAGACATAGTCTATACCGTGAGCCTCATCAACAATGGACCCGGACCGGGGATCAACACCACGGTCACCGATGCCGTGCCTGCAAACACCACCTTTGTGTCGGCCACCGTGACCACCGGCAGCGGGTGGTCCGTGATGGCGCCGGCGGTTGGAGGAACCGGGAATGTGGTGTTCTCGAAGGCATCGGTCGGGATCGGGGAGACAGCGGTGTTCCAGATCGCGGTGAAGGTGAGCCTCGGAACGCTGCACGGGACGGTAATAACCAACACGGCGACGGCCGCGAGCGCGATTCCTGATCCTGCGCCCGGGAACAACTCTGCGATGGCCTCGACTACCGTGGATCCGATCGCACCGGCGATCACCTGTCCGGCGAACATAACGACCAAGGCGGCGAATCCCGGAGACCCGTGTGTGATTGTGAACTATCCGGCGCCGGCGGCTAGCGACAACTGTCCGGGTGTAGGCGTTGTGTGCGTGCCGCCCTCAGGGAGTTGTTTCCCGTTGGGGACGACGACGGTGACCTGCACAGCCACGGATCTTGCGGGGAACACGGCGTCGTGCACGTTCAATGTGACGGTGTTTGATCTGTGCGTCCAGGATGACGGAAACCCGAGTACGGTGGTACTGATCAATTCGATAACGGGGGACTATCGGTTCTGCTGCGACGGGGTGACGTACACCGGCAAGGGAACGATAACCAGAAGGGGAAGCCTGTACACGCTCGAGCACAACAAGGCGGGTCGTCGAGTGCTGGTGAAGGACGACGAGTCAGTCCACAAGGGTTCGGGTAGTCTACAAGCGCCACCGGGAACGACGAGATGTACTATCACGGACCGAAACACGCAGGACAACAGTTGTGCGTGTCAGTGACTGTGAGAGGCGAATTGAGGGTATGGAGCCGAGTAGGTGGTCGTCCATTGCAAATCACGATGGACTACTACCACTCAGCTTCGCCCGCAGCCTCGAGAGTCATCGGATAGTCTCTGAATTGAATCTCGTGGAGGCGCTTGTAGAGCCCACCACCGGCCAATAGCTCGTCGTGCGTCCCTTCCTCGACGATCAGTCCTTGATCAAGCACGACGATCCGGTCGGCGCGGCGCACCGTCGAAAGCCGATGGGCGATTACGAATGTGGTGCGGCCTTGCATCAACGTTTCCAGCGCATCTTGCACCAATCGCTCGGATTCGGAATCAAGCGAGCTTGTCGCTTCGTCCAGAATCAAAATCGCGGGATTCTTCAGGAGAGCGCGCGCTATGCTGATTCGCTGGCGTTGACCGCCGGAAAGCTTGACCCCGCGCTCGCCAACAATCGTATCGTACCCGTCCGGGAACTCCGAGATGAACTCGTGGGCGTGAGCCGCGCGAGCTACGGCTTCGATCTCGTCATCCGTCGATCCCAGTTTGCCGTAAGCGATGTTCTCGCGCACCGGCCCGCCGAACAATGTAGTTTCCTGAGGCACCATTCCAATTGCGCCTCTGAGATCGGCAAGCCGCAATGATCTGATGTCGCGGCCGTCGACAAGAATCGCTCCCGCGCTCACATCGTAGAAACGCGGGATCAATGTTACCAGAGTGGACTTCCCTGCCCCGCTCGGACCCACAAGCGCGATGAGCTCGCCGGGTTTCGCTTCGATGGTCACGCCTTTCAGGACCGGCAACGCCCGCTCGTCCGGATAGGTGAACTGTACATCGATCAACTCAACGTGACCCCGGACCTTGCCGAGCGTCTCAGGTTTCTCCGGGTCCTTGATCTCCGGTTTGGTGTCGAGCAACTCGAATACCCGCCGGGTCGCACCTATCGCCTGATTGAATTGACCGTACAGCTCGGTCATTCCACCCACGGCACCGCCAACGAAGAACGTATAGAGCACAAACTTGATCAGATCGCCGGCTGTCATTTGACCGGAAATGACCATTCGGCTCCCAAACCACAGAACCACCGCGATGCCGCTGTAGACAACCAGAATGATGAACGCGTTGAATCCGCCGCTCGCGACCGCGCGCTTTACTGCGAGCTTTAGAGAGTCCTGGATCTTGTCGCGATACCGGGCGCGTTCATATGCCTCCCGGACAAACGACTGAACGATGCGAATTGCGGACAGCGTCTCTTCGAGAACCGAATTGGCCTCGGCGAGGCGGTCCTGAACCCTGGTGCTCAAGCGGCGCACATAACGGCCATACAAATGCGCCGAGACAACTACGATGGGGACGATGGCGAGCATCAGCAGCGACAAACGAACATTGGTGATAAAGATAATAGTCACACCACCCACCAACAGCATCCCGGATCGCAGAAGCTCCGCCAGACTGCCGGTGGTCACGGTCTGGACCACGCTCACGTCCGACGCCAACCGCGAGGTCAGCTCGCCCACCCTCCGATTGGCAAAAAACGAAACGGGAAGTTCTGTCAGATGGTTGTAGACCTGTGTGCGGACATCGGCCACGATCCGTTCACCGGTGTACGAGAGGAGGTAGGTTCTCAGAAAACTGAATCCTGCCTGCGTGGCGAAGATACCGACGAGAAGCAGCACGTACTGGTTGAGCTTGTGCGAATCCCGCTGGACGAAGGCGGCATCAATAAGCAGACCGGTCACCTGAGGGAAGGCCAGCCCGAGTCCTCCGGCGATCACCAGGGAAAAGAGAGCAATCGCTAACCGGACACGATATGGTTTAGCATAGGAAAGCAGCCGCAGCAGATCTCTGGGCGAGACTCTTGGCTTGTCTATCCCGTCGGCGCTTTCCTTTGCGAGTGATTGGTCGCGTCGTGCAGTCATTGGTTTCACCAAAGCTAATAGCTTCAACCACGGCGCTCGCGTAGGTCAAGCGTTTACTAAAGCTGCCGTAGCGCTTAGCTGGGCGCCGGAAGCGGCTGCACCTATCATGCCGGTCTCGCCTCGACCAAACCGCCTCTCACTTTGATTCTCACCTCTACTCTTGAACCGAGCCGATGGATGATCGACATCAAGCGATCGACCGTGAAACGACCGAGATTCGCGTTGCGGATGCGGGAAGAGCCGGCCGCCGCAATGCCCGATCGGTCTTGTGCGCTGCGGACGGTTAGCCCCTCACGGTCAAGTGCCTTGATGATCTCACTGGCCAGGATGGCCTTGACCTGATCGGCATCGGCATTCTGGTGGCGGAGGTCACGAAAGACATTTCCGCTTCCCTTCACCACTTCAAGCTTTTCGCTTTTCATCGCATCATCTCCCCTAGTTCTGGTCATTCGCATCCTCACTCCCTCGCCACTTCGGTAGTTGGCCCCCGATATGTTGTGACAACCTAGGTCTAGTAACGGCTACCTTCAGCAATGACCGATCGCACCCACTAGACTCCACGGTATTGCCCGGTCGCTTCCACAATTCGCATGCCCGGCACTGACCTATAGCCAGATGGTTGTCAGCGTAGGCTATTCACAGTACCGCGCAGCTTGAGCGGAACGCCAAGGCCCGGGGCGCGCCCGTACTGTACGAGGACAATATATTGACGGGGCCCCGTCAATATATTGTAGTTGAAAATACTTGCAATCTTGAGCTTGAGGCTAATCCGTAGGATAATAGGAAACGACGCCTTTGATGGTTGGGGGGACGATCTGTCGATTTTCTTCTGAAATGACTGAGACCAACGGATTCAATATCAGGTTAGGGCGTGAGTGGGGGAGACTATCCTCTCAACTCAGATTGGAACACAACAGTTGATTGTGAACCTTGTTGATGAAACGTCTACCTGCGACAAGTTTGCGATCGTTACGCATAATATCGATGATCGCAATATCCGTGGTTGTAGTTATTGTTGTCATCCGGTGGACCCGTCGTCCCAGTGTCAGGAGCGTTGAGCGCGAAATCGAGAAAGAAGTGCCATTCGGATCGAGCAAGACAAAGGTCCTGTCGTTTCTTGTTGGGCGACAAATCGAACATTCTGCGCTTTTGACTGGCACGAGCCAAGAAGCATTCTATCTCCCCGACGGTCGGCGGGTTAATCGAAGATTCATTACCGCTGTGATTCACAATCGTTACTTACTGTTTCCAGCCGAGGAGAGAATCGTAATGAACTTCTACTTCGATGAAGATGACAGTCTTATGGATCATGATATACGAGCTCATCAAATCGCTCCGTAGAGAGTCAAAACAGCGCCGCGAGGGGTCACGCATCGGAAGGTAATCGGCGAAAAACAGCGTGGGAGGGGTCACACCTGAACGCCTATCTGCGGAGCCTGGTGATCGAATCCGATGTCTATGACGCGCAGCTTGATACCAATGATGCCAACGATGTCCTGCTCGCCAAGAGCACTTACACGTATGACGACTACAATGCGATGTCCGGGATGGAGAATTACGGAGGCACCGCAAACCCGCCGGGTCACGATTCGAGTTATGACACCACGAAGACCGTGCGCGGAAACGTCACCGGGGAGACCGTCTTCACAGACGTGAACGCGCCGGCTTCTACAACGTGGCTGATGAAGCTGGATATTTTTGGAAACGTGACTCAGCGGCAACTGGCTTGCTGCAATGTGCAGACCACCACGTTTGGAGGCACGAACGACTACGCCCTGGCTGAGAGCGTGACCAAGGGGGCAAGCGGAGGGCCTCAGGTGACTTCGAGTGCGATTTATGACTTCAACACTTCGGCGACCAAAACCGCGACCGATCCAAACGATCTGGCTACGACGGTCAACACTCGGGACGCGGCTATGCGTCCGACGCTGATCACTTATCCGACCACTGCGACGAAATCTGCGACTTACGATGACAACACACCCTCGGTGTCACAGAGCTTCAGTTACGATGACGGCGGGACACAAAAGACGGTGACCAGCTCGACGGTCTATGACGATCTGGGAAGGGTGATTCAGCAAGTAAATGCCGCTGGTGCCCAGGTGAACACCGCCTACGACTCAATGGGCAGGGTCACGAGCGTCACCAATCCTTTCCCTGCGGGCGGGACTCCGGGCGCCTTGACGACCTATGCCTATGACGCGCTTGGGCGAACTACGGTCGTGACGCTGCCTGACAGCAAGACGATCCAGACGACGTACGACGGGAACATCGTAACCGCGATCGATCAGGTGAACCGGAGGATCCAACGCATAACCGATGGGCTTGGGAGGCTGGTCACCGTCAACGAGCAGGATGTCTCAAACGGGCAGCTCACTCAGGCGACCAATTACAGTTATGACTATCTCGACAAATTAACGCAGGTCGATCAAGGCGGGCAGCTTCGCAAGTACAAATACGACGCGATCGGGCGGCTTTTGTTCGAGAAGATCCCCGAACAGAGCGCGACGATCAATGATGGGACTGGCGTTTACTGGACTTCGAAGTACACCTACACGACTCTCAATGCGGTGTATCAGAAGACCGACGCTCGTGGGGTGGTGTCGACCTTCACCTATGACGGGCTGAATCGAGTGACGCAGGTGAGCTACAATACGGTGAGCGGAGTGACTACAGCGCCGACAGTGAGCTTTGTTTATGATTACGATTCTACATACGGTACGACTGCGGATGGGATGCTGGTAAGGGTGAACGTGGGAAGTGATTATCAAGAGCGCTACACGGTCGATGCGGCTTTCCGGGTGTCGAGCACGATTCGCACGATAGGCAGCCGCACATACACGACGAGCTACTCGCTCAATGAGGCCAGCCAGGCGACCCAGTTGACTTATCCATCGAGCCGCGCGATCAATGTCAGTCATGATTCGATTGGCAGGCTCACCGGCTTATCGGAACCCGGGAACGGCCCGACCTGGCTAAGCAGCGTGACTTATAACAACATCGGGCAGATGACGGCGGACGCGCTTGGGAACGGGGTGACCGAGCAGTACGGCTACGACTCGAACCGGATGCAGTTGACATCGCAGAAGGCGGGGACGTCATCGCCTTACACAAACCGGATGAATCTGACCTATAGCTATTCGGCAACGTCCGGACAGATGGGCTCGGGTTCGACGGCGGGAAACGCAGGACAGTTGATGGCGATCAACAATAGCAGCACGATCAACGGGACTACCGAGAGCGCGGCTTATACGTACGACAACGTTGGGAGACTTGTCACTTCGAATCAAACATTCAAATGGATCATCTGCGCAGCGACGGTTCGCATACGACCGTTGGGGCAATCGGACGCTGTGTGGGACGACGGCGGGAGCGGAGAGGATCCGATTCAGAGCATCACGCTGCAGCAAGCGGGGGGCATCCCGACGAATCAAATCGCGAGCGTGACCGAGAGATCGACGGTTAACTATACTTATGATGCGGCCGGGAGCGTAACAAACGACGGGGTTCACAGCTACGGATATGACAGCGAGGATCGGATAGTGAGCGTGGACGCAGGCTCGACGGCGAGTTATGCATACGATCATCAGAACCGCAGATACAAGAAGACCGTCGGTTCGACGGTGACGGATTATGTTTGGTTAGGAAACAAGGTTCTCGCCGAACACAATGGCAGCACAGGTACGGTATTGACGGATTACATATATTCGGCAGCCATACGATTGCGAAACTCGAGCGGCGGCGCGCAGTACTTCCTGAGTGACAGGTTAAGCACGAGGCTGGTGCTTGATTCTAGCGGCAACGTGTCGGGCGGAGGCGACCTCGCGTTTGGCGAGGACTTCGCGGAGAGTGGCGCGCAGGAGAAGCATCATTTCACCAGCTACGAGCGTGATAGTGAGACCGGAGTAGACTACGCTATCAACCGCCAAGAATCCGTCGGGGTAGGGAGATTCATGCGGGTTGACCCGCTCTCTTCGAGTGCGAAGTACGACCGGCCTCAAACGTGGAACCGGTATTCATACTCAGCGAATGATCCTGTGAACCGGAAGGATACAACGGGTCTCGAGGGGTTCGAGCAGCCCAATGGCCCCTATGACGGACCGGATCCGTGCAGCCCAGGGCAGGAGTCGTTTACGATCGACGGATATCAAGAGGTGGATTGGTGCGTGGCACTCTCCTTTGCTTGGCTCCCTGAGCCTGTGCCGGCACCTGGGCGATGCAAGTTGACAGTGCGGGCCGATTTGAGAAAACCCTAATTGGCCACTATGCACCAGGAAGCCACTCAGGTTCAACGACACAATTAGGACCTGGAGCGAATCCAGTGGAGGACGGATTCTGGTGGTTCCTGTTTGAGATCCAGGTTCAGCTACCAAACGACGATATCGACCCTACGGACTGGGCGCCTCACCAAACGATAACAAGGGCTGGTCGCCTTACCCTCTCCTATGATGACGGTACGCTCGACTACGTAGACATCGGCGACTACAAAGATCCGGACAACCCTAACTTCGACTTTAGAGATGTATTGAACGCTGGCTGGTACTACTGGAGTGATGCTCCGGATATCTGGAAGAAGCGCCAAGGACACGACGGTCTAAACCACTTCGTTGTCGGTGGGTGGGTGACCATTTATCTGACTTTTGACCTTATCAACAACCGAGATCCCCGGAAAAGCTGCGAGGGAACGCTTACTCTTTCTATGACAGTGAATAGAAAGGACAAGGCCAAATGGGTGCCCTAACCGCAACAGGGATTATTTTTATGCGAGTCATCATATCTTACGTGTTTGTAGGAGCAACGCTCTTAGGCGTCGCTGCACTTCCGTATCTCGTCTCTCGGCCGGCTGACGTCGTTCAATCTGACCCGGTTCAGTCGGTTATCGGCCAGTTGTCGGCAGCCGATCCTGACGATAGACGAACCGCGAAGGAGAGAATCATTCAGATTGGGGCACCGGCCATACAGCCGCTTATTGCGTTTCTCACGGATCTTATGAGGGATCCGCACAATCGATATGCAAACGGGACAACCGAGACGGACTTTATCGACGCTCGAGAACGTGCAGAGAGGATTCAACCATCGGACGCAGGTAGACAGGCCGCAGCGGCAAGGCAGCTGTCGACAATGCTAATAAACCAACGCCTGAAGGAGGATGTTTGCGAACTACTTGGTCGATTAAGAGCTGAATCAGCCGTGGCAGTCCTTATCGAAGCGATGGAAAGCTGGCCGGGCGGCGATTCATGGAGAACTCTAATGCAGCGATGGAAGCCTTGCAGGAGATCGGGGCACCAGCGGTTCCAGGGATTATTGAAGCGGTTGAGTCGGCCGAACAGCGAGCCGCTACGCCCCGGGGCGAAGGCGAGCCGTCTGCTTTCTTTGTCAGCACTGAAGCCGCTAAGAATCAAGCGCGAGCATCGATAGTCCTGGGGGCGATCGGAGATGCGCGCGCTTTGCCCGTCCTTGTGCGGTTGGAGAATTCGACCAACAGCGGATGGTTACGCCCATACCTGCTCAGAGCTATTGAACAAATTGAGAAGACGCAGCACTGAACATCACAACGCACACGTTACAGCGTACGCAATAACACTCGGCAACTTGCCCGATCCATTTGGCGATCAGGGGGGTAGTTGTTACTTTGAAGATCCGAATTGGTGCCAGGCCTGGAAGCGACCGGGCAATATCGTGTAGTCCAGTGGGTGGGAATCCCACCTCGGAAGGTCTAGCCAACCACCGAGTAGTGAGACCTTGGGAGGCAAGCAGCAATGGTTGCGTCTAAGCGTAGGTCAGCAAGCACGTGGGCCGTAAGCCGAAGGGATGAAGGGAAAGAGCCCCGTAATGCACGAAACAGGAAAGGACGACGAATTCAGGTCAACGGAAGTCAACACGAGCACAGCCGCAAAGGGTCGTCAGTCAAGATGGTGCCAGGCCTGCGATTTGCGATTCTCCCTCACATGACCTTTGCGCAAGCTGGTTTTGTAGAAGCTACCGGCTTGGAGAATGTCATGATCGGCGCTAGGCTTGGCCCGAATCCTACTGTCTTTGATCTTGGAGGGGGCAGGACGCAGGGAGCTTGTTTTTCCGGCATTTTCCGGCTTTGCCAACCAAACGATTCTACTTGGGCGCGACTACGAGAGGGCAGATTGGGCCCTAAAAGATCAGTTTTTCGTCCACAACTTTTGCACTTGGTTATTCCGGGAGGGCATGCTGAGATGGCTAATGCACTAGGATTGAGAGATCCTAACGGCAACTGGAGTACGGGGATGAGTCTAAAATGACTATAGAAGAGATTAGAAAAATGAAGGAACAGATTGAGACGTTTCTAAGTAACGGCTGCAAATAGTCCACCATAAAAGATGGACCACTGAACTGGGCGCTAGTTACGCGACCTCAGGGTGCTTCTGGAAGATGG
>CAVTUR010000031.1:0-136585 GCA_963737945.1 Blastocatellia bacterium
GACACGTGGGGATGTGTTCCAGAATTACCTAATTGCACGCCCGGCACCGACCTTACCGCGCCTTCATATGCCGCTTTTCGCCAGATAGGCCAGACCGCTTGACGCACGAGCCCGTAGTTTGGGGATCGAACGGGAAGACCAACATGCTCGGAGGATTTTGGCAGGACTTGCGTTACGGCATGCGGTTGCTGCGGCAGCATCCGGGCTTCAGTCTCGTCTCTATGTTTTCGCTGGCGCTGGCCATTGGGGCTAACAGCGTGATTTTCAGTCTGGTCAATGCAGTCATCTTTCGCCCGTTACCTTATCCGGAACCAGCCCGCTTGGTGGCGATCTATGAGTTCTATTTCACGGATCCTTTTTCGAGGCATGCCGGGCCTTCGTCACTCAATTACCTGGAGTGGCAGCGACAGGCGCAAAGCTTCGAGCAACTGGCCACGACTAGACGTTACAGCGGGATTATGACCGGGCGTGGAGAGCCGGAGACGATAAGCGGTTTATTTGTTTCGTCCAGCTTCTTCACGATGGTCGGCGTCGAGCCCGCGCTGGGCCGCGCGTTTCGGCTTGATGAAGAGGCGGGCGCCAGCGTCGTGATCATCGGCCATCAGTTGTGGCAGCGCCTCTTCAACCACGATCCCGACATCATCGGTCAGTCTGTGACGCTGAATGGGAGCGACTACACTATTGTCGGCGTCATGCCGCCGGGCTTTCGCTATCCGCTTCAAGAGAACGATATTCTCGCGCCGCTGGACCTGTCCAAACCCGACAGTGGAAGAACGCGTGGCGTGGGCGTTATCGCCCGGCTCAAACCGGGATGCAGCATCAAACAAGCGCAGACGGAGATGGAGACACTCTCGCGCCACTTGGAATTGGAATATCCAAAGTACAACAAGGGGTTTGGCGCGGGCGTCGTCTGGCTGCATGAAGAGTTAGTCGGAAAAACGCGATGGCCGATGATGATACTGCTGGGCGCAGTTGGTCTTGTGTTGCTGATTGCTTGCGCAAACGTCGCCAACTTGCTGCTCGCGCGCGATGCGGCGCGGCAGAAAGAGATAGCGGTGCGCTTAGCGCTCGGCGCGAGTCGCTGGCGCTTGATCCAGCAGTTGCTCACGGAAAGCGTGCTGCTGGCCTTGCTCGGCGGAGGCGCCGGTTTGCTCCTCGCGTTCACCAGCCTCGATGCACTGCTTACCATCAGCCCAGTTGATTTGCCGCGACTCGCCACAGTGAAAGTCGATCGCGCGGTCATTCTCTTCACCTTCGCGCTCTCGACGCTGACCGGCGTCGTCTTCGGCGTGATTCCCGCGCTGCAAGCCTCAAAACTGGATCTCAATCAAACGCTCAAAGAGAGCAGCCGGAGCGCGACCGAAAGCCGCCGCCGTTATCGGCTGCGCGGCGTGCTGGTGGTTGCTGAAGTCGCTCTGTCTTTAGTCTTGCTCACCGGCGCAGGGCTGCTCATCAAAAGCTTCTGGCGATTGACACGCGTGGACGCCGGATTGAATACGCGCAACGTGCTGACGGCAGGTCTGTCGTTACCAGAGTACAAATATCCCGACACCAACCGGCAGCGCACTTTCTATCAGCAGGCGCTTGAGCGCATCCGGCATGTGCCGGGCGTGGAGCATGCTGCGGTCACCTATTTCTTGCCCTTCAGCAACTTCGCGACCGATTTCTTCACCATCGAAGGCCAACCGGAAGTGACTGAAAATCTCAAGCCGCAAGCCAGGTTCGGTTTCATTTCGGAAGATTACTTTCGCACGATGGGCATTGCGATGATGAAGGGCCGCGACTTCAACGAGCGCGACACACCAGCCGCTCCGCCGGTCGTCATCATCAATCAGGCGGCGGCGCGGCAATTCTGGCCGAACGAAGATCCGATTGGCAAACGCATCAAGGCGCTACGGCAAGTCCGCGAGATCGTCGGCGTAAGCGGCGAAGCCAAGCAAGCTGGTTTGGACAAGCCATCGGATCCTGAAGTCTTTCTGGCCTATCAGCAGGCTCCTTTCCTCTATTTGCAGCTCGTCGTGCGCACGACGGATGATCCGATGAAGATGGTCGCCGCCATCAGGCACGAGGTACAGGCGATTGATCAAGACCTGCCGCTCACCGGCATCAAGACGATGGATCAATACCTGTCGGAGTCGGTCGCCAATCCGCGTTTTCAAAGCCGCATGCTGAGCCTCTTCGCAGCTATTGCATTGCTGCTGGCGGCGGTTGGCCTCTACGGTGTGATGTCGTATGCCGTGGCGCAGCGGACACATGAAATTGGCGTGCGTGTGGCACTCGGCGCCAGAAGCTCAGATGTGCTCAAGCTTGTCGTCGGGAAAGGACTGAGATTGACCTTGATCGGCATCGCAATCGGTCTGGTTGCAGCAGTGGCGTTGACGCGCCTGCTCGCCAGTTTGCTCTTTGGTGTGAGCACCACCGATCCCGCGACGTTTATCATCATCGCCTTACTGCTGATTAGCGTCGCGCTGCTGGCTTGTTATCTGCCAGCGCGGCGTGCGACCAAGGTGGACCCGATGGTGGCGCTTAGATATGAGTAATTCACCGCGCAGGCGCGACAACGAAACATGAAAGGTGGAGAGAGATGGCGTAATTTTCGTTGTGCTGTGCTGATACAAAGAGACCGACTCACTCTGGCGCACAAGAGCCCGCGTATGGGCATGGCCGGGACGCGTAAGGGCACAACGAATTGTTGCCTTCAATGAATGAAGAGCACGCGAATGAGATTCCAATTGACTGTCAGCGTCCGGGGCAGCACGGCAGCAAAGGAGAAAGTATGGAGGTACTATATCAGTGCTGTGGTGGGCTAGATGTTCACAAGAAGTCGATCACCGCTGGTTCGTCACAATGGTAATGAATTGTTTCGATATAACCCGAATCCCGCAAATCCTGAAATGAAAACGGTAATAATCAATGGAAAGGACCCAGGGTTCTAAGCAGAAAGCTAGGTGAGCATTAATTGGCGGTTCTATTTATCGGATGATTCGACTTCAGAAAGATGTCTATTTATTGCGGGGAATCGCAGAATCGCAGGCCCGGCACCTTTGTCCGAGAATTGCCCAATTGCACGCCCGGCACCGATCTTGTGAACAGGACCTTCGCCGCCAGACAAACTCTCATCCATATGCAGCGAATTTGCCACTCGCCGATCCGTTCGTTTGACCACTGTTAGAGTCCAACTGCGGAGCTGCTGAGCACAGCATTTTTATGTTGACAATAATATTTTCGCAGAGTAAAATTGGCGGTTTTCTATTCTGATGATAAAGTCCAGATAATTAGGGTTGCATTACAATTGACACCTCGATTGAGGTGTCCTAACCAACACTTAGTGGGCTTAAATCCTCAACGCTTTCCCGTTAGGAAGCGAATCACCTCCTAAAGGCTGGAATCTCTTAGGTGCGCTTATGGCCGTTGCTGGCAAGCCTTACGACCGTTGGAGCGGTTTAGTTTTCAGAGTTGAATTCTAGCTCCACAGCTACGTGCAGCCTGGAAGGGAATGACAATGACTAAATGGCGAGATACATTCAAGAGGGAGGCCGCGACGCTGATTTTAGTTTGCGTTGGTGCCGCACTGCTCGGATTCATCTTGGGGGATACCGACAACACAACCGCGACTGCGTCAAGCGGACTATCTTCTCGCCAGTCAGAGGAAAAAACAATCACGATTTTCCAGCGTGATGACGAGTTGGTGGACTTCGGCGACCTTCGTATTGGAAATGTCAGCGTGACCCCAAACCAGAAGTTTGATATCACCTCACTCGGGATCGGACCTGAGAAGAAAGATGACTGGTTGGAAAATCTCGAGTTCACCATGAAGAACAAATCTGACAAGCAGATAACGGCAATCGTTTTCGAACTTCAGTTTCCGGATACGACAGTAAAAGGGTCAATCATGGTTTATCGAGGGTTGGGTCTTGGCGTACCCCCTGGTAGCTCTTCTGCGCTAGGTAATCAGCCGTTGAACTTACCACAGGGTGCCAAAGGCACATTCCGGCTCTCAACAAGTAATCTCCAGCGAATTAAAGATTTTCTTGCTCTTGGGCAGTTTCAGTTGTCTGACATCGATAATATTGTCATCAAAGTTCTGTATCTGACTTTCGGTGATGATACAAAATGGGCGGGCGGACAGTTCTTTCGTCCAAATCCGAATGTGCCGGGTGGGTATGAGCGCATACCCCAATAAGACCGCTGAGCCCTGGGCAAAGGGCAAAATAGAAGTCTGGACGGTGCCGGGCTTGCAATTCGGCAATTCCAACAATCGTAATCTGATCTCAAGTTCAGCGCGGATTGACCAAGAATTGCCGAATTGCAAGCCCGGCAGCGTCGCCTCGAAGATCTTTCGGCGATTATTGCCGGAGCGATGACGTGATAGAGACCGCCGCCGATTTCTATCCTTGGCTTGCGAGGCATGGTGGATCAGAGTCTAATGATACTCCATCAAATGGCAACGAAGTGAAGCCTGACCCCTCTCGACGCTGTTGAGCCGTCCTCGCCTTTTGCGGTTGTGCTTGTGTTGACTTCCGCCTTCATTGACAGCGTCGTCCTTCCTGTGTCCTTCCTTACGGGGCTCTATCCCTTCAACCTTTCGGCTTACGGCCTGCGTGCTTGCTGGCCTACGCTTAGAAGCGATCATTACTGGTCGCTTCCCAAGGTCTTGCTACTCGGAGGCTGGCTAGGCCCTTCCGAGGTGGGCTTCCCACCCACTGGACTACGCGGTATTGCCCGGTCGCTTCCAACGAAGTCAAGCCAGACCCCTCTCGACGCTGTTTGACAACATGTCCTGACGCTGTTTTGCTTTAACTGTTCACCGCGTAGTCAGTACCGCTCTCAGCCTCCGCGAAGGGCCGAACGCCGACTCATTCTGTCTTTATCACAACTCGATTTCTGTCTCTCTCAATTGTCGTAATCCTAAAGGGGTCTCCCCGGATTAGAAAAGGCATTGGCCAGAGCAAGGGATGATCGTTATCTTTGTGGCCGAGGTCCCATTCTGTGTATTCCTTGATGTCATCTCCGTGAACATGGGCTAGGACATACATTTCGGTTGGGCGTGGAGCAATCGCTTTTAACTTCTTTTGCAGCCTCTGGGAAACCGGCAGAGTGTCAAGTTCCTTTTCGTAACCATACATTAATATATAGGCCTCCTCAGGTTCCGTACTTCCTGTAACGCTTTCTAACTGTCCCTTTGCAAGAGCGACTAACTCGAGTCGTAGTGCGCCAACACTCGACTTATGGTCTTCCGTGTATCGAGGGCCCAGTGAGCAGGATACAAGAAGGCAAATACCGACTGCCACCGTAGAGATGTGTGCATTGTTGGGCGCACGTCCACTAGGCGAGTCTGGGATAACGATATGGATTAGACTATATTTTGTTTTGCTAGTCACAAAACTCGACTCCTTTCGGATCAGAGATGCGCGATGGCTCGACGAGACGAAAAGGAACCTGTCTCCGATCACAGCTGGTTTTGGAGATCGCTAGAGGCCTTACAACGCTTAATGCATTCCTTGGCCGAGCCGCTGAAGCCTAGATTGTAACCGATTGTTCGTCCGACTTCGTTGTTATGCTGATCCATCAGTGAATGCTGGTCAGTGTAAACATTACAATCATTCTTAGGATCAGACTCGTGTGCGGTGCCGAAGGCATACGCTGCACTCAAATCCAGCTTGACAGTCATAATACAACTCCACACACAATGCTTTACGGCGTTTGGATAGTCATCGTCGCCCGTTTGTCCGCCTCTGAGATTAAGCTCCACGTCAGTAGCCGTCAGTTCGGCTTCATTAGCCGCCAGCGCGCCAAATGGCTGCCCAAGCGCAACCAGCTTCTCGCAACGATTCAACCGGTTCCAGAATTCGGATAAGAGGTCCCAGATGTTTTGACCTGGATCGCCTCCGCCTGACTCACCCGCTGACTCATCTACTACATAAAAATCGCTAAGTACGCCCGAGCCGCCGCCTAACAGCGTACCGGTAGCGCCTGCGCTCACATTTACCGAGCCGAGGCTCCCGCACATCGCGACGCCATTTACTACTGGGCAAATAGGAGGGAAGTTAATGATCGGGAATAGGCCTAACGGATGAACGGCGTTAACGGGGTTGTTCGTCACGTAGGCATAGCGATTTAGACTCTGGGGTAGGGTGACGGTCCCTCTCGACGGATCGACGCGTATGAATCTCCCCACGCTCTCCGCATACTGCCTATTCAAAGCATAATCCGTCCCACTCTCAGCATCTCTTTCATAACTCGTAAAATGATGCTTCTCCTGAGTGCCGCTCTCTCCGAAGTCCTCGCCAAATGGCAAGGTTGCCTGACGCCCTGACACGTTTCCGCCTGAATCAAGCACAAGCCTCGTGCTCAAACGGTCGCTCAGAAAATACTGCGTGCTGCCGCTCGCTACCTTCGCGATCATTCGGCTGCCTGAGTAAACGTAGTCCGATCAACACCGCGCCCGTGCTGCCGTTGTGCTCGGCCAATACCTGCGAGCCTTGCCAAACATAATGCGTCACCGTCGAGCCAATGGTCTTCTTGTATCTCCGGTTCTGATGATCGTACGCATAACTCGCCGTCGAGCCTCCATCCACACTCACAATCCGATTCTCGCTGTCATACCCGTAGCTGTGCACTCCGTCGTTGGTAACATTCCCGGCCGCGTCATAGCTGTAGCTGTTTGTATCCCACCCCCACGCCTCAAGCTCCGTCACTCGACTATAATTGCTCAGCGCGCTCGTCACATTAACCCGAACCTTGTTCGTTGTAATCTGCGAAAAGGTCACCTTCTTCCAGACCTTGTTGTTTCCGGTGATGCTTCCTCCCGATACCGTCGCCCAACTCGAACCATTCCAATACTGAAGCTGAAAGTCAACAATCCCATACTGGCTGAATGTCATTGTCTCGGTCGGCTCGCTCGGGTTGCTGTAGTTGTCCTGCAAGGTGAACACGTCCAGCTCATCGATAGTCTTCGTCCCGTTGAAATCCACCTCCAGCCAATCCGGATAGCTGTTGGAAGTCTTGTCCATCCACCCGCCGCCCGATCCCCATCCCGTCCCCCGGCGGTCCCCGTTTATCGCCGCGGACGCCGGGTAAGACGTGCTGAAAGTCGTTGACCCGCTTGCGCTCCCGCCGTTGCTATACAACGCCACGTTCTTCTTCGGGCCATAGACCGTCTGTATTCTGTTGGTCGGCGCTCCTCCACTCTGCTCCAACCCGATAGTCTGGATCTGACTCCCTCCGCTCGTCGCGTCCCACATCCCGGTCCGATTGCCCCACCGATCATACTCGAACCGCCGTTGAGCGGATGATCCGTTTGAGGTTTGATTCGAAGTGACAAGTCTCGCGAGATTGTCGTACGTATATGCCGCGCTCTCGGTGGTGCCGTTGATCGTGCTGTTGTTGTTGATCGCCATCAACTGGCCCGCGTTTCCGGCCGTCGAACCCGAGCCCATCTGTCCCGACGCCGCCGAATAGCTGTAGGTCAAATCCATCCGATTCGTGTACGGCGACGACGTTCCCGCCTTCTGCGATGTCAACTGCATCCGGTTCGCGTCGTAGCCGTATTGCTCGGTGACTCCGTTCCCAAGCGCGTCCGCCGTCAACTGGCCGATGTTATTGTAGGTCACGCTGCTCGAGCCAGGTCGGGCCGTTCCCGCCCTCCGCCAACCCGCTCAGCCTGCCAATCGAATCATGACTGACATTGATCGCGCGGTTGGATGGATAAGTCAACTGGGTCGCCTGGCTCGCGTCATTGCGCGAGTAGCTCGTCGTGTATGTGCGGCTCCCTATCGTGCGAATCGTGCTCGATACCCGGAAAGCCCCATCGACCGTGTACCGCTCTTGATAGTCACTTCCCACGTTCACCCTCACCACCATCCCATCCGCCGTCGTCCCGTAAGTCGAATCGTAGTCATAAACATAACTCACGGTCGGCGCGGTAGTCACCCCGCTCACCGTATTGTAGCTCACCTGCGTCACCCGATTCAGCCCGTCGTAGGTGAAGGTCGAGACCACTCCCCGCGCGTCGGTCTTCTGATACACCGCGTTGAAAGTCGTGTACGTGTACTTCGAAGTCCAGTAGACGCCGGTCCCGTCATTGATCGTCGCGCTCTGCTCGGGAATCTTCTCGAACAGCAGCCGCCCAATCGCGTCATATTTGTACTTGCGAAGCTGCCCGCCTTGATCGACCTGCGTTAATTTGTCGAGATAGTCATAACTGTAATTGGTCGCCTGGGTGAGCTGGCCGTTTGAAACATCCTGCTCGTTGACGGTGACCAGTCTCCCTAAGCCGTCGGTTATGCGTTGGATCTGCCGGTTCACCTGATCGATCGCGGTTACGATGTTGCCGTCGTACGTCGTCTGAACGGTCTGGCTGTCAGGCAGGTCACGACAGTCGTTCGTCCAAGCGCGTCGTAGGCATAGGTCGTCAAGGCGCCCGGAGTCCCGCCCGCAGGGAAAGGATTGGTGACGCTTGCGACCCTGCCCATTGAGTCGTAAGCGGTGTTCACCTGCGCGCCAGCAGCATTGACTTGCTGAATCACTCTTCCCAGATCGTCATAGACCGTCGAGCTGGTCACCGTCTTTTGTGTCCCACCGTCATCGTAACTAAAGCTCTGGGACACTGAAGGCGTGTTGTCGTTGTAAGTCGCAGATTTCGTCGCAGTAGTCGGATAAGTGATCAGCGTCGGACGCATAGCCGCGTCCCGAGTATTGATCGTCGTAGCCAGATCGTTTGGATCGGTCGCGGTTTTGGTCGCCGAGGTGTTGAAGTCATAGCTGGCACTCGAAGTCACTTGAGGCCCGCCGCTTGCCCCCTTGGTCACGCTCTCGGCCAGCGCGTAGTCGTTCGTTCCTCCAAACGTAGTCGACTGCACGTTGCAGCAAGCCAGTTGCCGCTGAGTCACGTTTCCAAAAATATCAATCTTCATCAGCCACGTCGTAGAAGCCGGCGCGCTCACGTCTGTGAAGACGGTCTCCCCGGTGACGTTTCCGCGCACGGTCTTCGTGGTGTCATAACTCGAATCGTGACCCGGCGGGTTTGCGGTGCCTCCGTAATTCTCCATCCCGGACATCGCATTGTAGTCATCATACGTGTAAGTATTCTTGGCGATCAGGACATCGTTGGCGTCATTGGTATCAAGCTGCGCGTCGTAGACATCGGATTCGATCACCAGGCTCCGCAGATAGGCATTCAGGTAAGAGGAATCGGTCTTGTAGACGCTGTGAGTTCTCCGCCGCACCTTAAACTGCCCGGAATCCTTAAATCCGTATTCCCGGGTGTTGGTGACGCTGCCGTAGCTGTCGTAATCGAAATCCACCTTGACCTGATTGGGCGTTGACGCATCGTCGTAGCTGATGATCGACGCCACCTGCGGCTCGCCTCCGCCGTCGTTGGCGTAAGTCATCTCTGACTTGGCCATCGATCCGCCGCTGCTGTTTTTGATCTCAGTCTTTGTGAGCAGCCCGAAGCCGACCCCAGAAGCATCCGACCGGGTCAAGGTGACCGTCGAAGAATCAGGCCGGGTGATCGTGAATGTCTTGTCGGTCCCCGAAGTGCCACCGGTCGCGTAGCCGTGGATCGCACTGCCGCCGGAGGTCGCCGCCGGATACTCGGTCCGCTGGGTAAATGCCGGCGCGTCGGTCAATGAAGAGGCCGTGGTCGGATAGTTGAAGTCGACATAACTCTTCTCGGTCCCGTCGCTGATCACTCCATACTGATCGATGCTCATCTGTTTACGCATCGAGACGTGATAGATCATGCCGTAAACCGAGTAGCTAAAGAGAAATCCGGTCTGGGTCTGGGGATAATAAGCGTGCTTGAGTTCGACAACCGGATGGCCGCTCGGCATATTCTCAACGGTCAACCCGCTGAAACTCGTGGACACGCTCGACACGATGTTGTAATCAAACTGCACGAGCGTCTCACTGGTTCCGTCAAAGCCGGGTCCGGTGATCGATATGAGGTTGTTGCAATCGTCGTAGTTGAAACTGATCACCCGGCCCAGCGTGTCGGTGATACTCGAAAGGGCTTGCTTCCACTGAAAACCCGCGCCGCTATTGCAAGAAGAGGGCGAAGACTGACTCGCATAGGAGATTGTCAGATAGTTGCCGTTCGGATCCTTGACCTTGGTGACCAGCAGCCGGTTGTTGACGGCACTCACTGTCTTCTTCACGCCGCTGTTGTAGTAGAGAGTGCCCCGGTACTCTTGCCGACGTAGGTGATATGCGAGCCGTCATTGGTCTGATAAGTCGTAGTCGTCCCACCCGGCCCCGAACCCAGATAATGCCGGGTTCCGTCCGAATCAATAAGCACAAACTTGGTGTTTGAGCCTGCCGCATAGGTGACGATGCGCCCAAAGCTCAAGGTGAATCCGATATAAGGCCAGGAGTTCACCGCATTGAAGGTGACTGCACTCCCGTGACGCGACCAGATGCGGCTGTTGTAATTCATCGAAAGACCGAGAGGCAGTCCCCGGCCGGACAGTCCGTCAATCGGCAGTGAGAACTCGAAGTTGCTGCCCTCGGGGAGCACCGCGCCGATCCGGCTTGAATCCATCGCGGCTGTTGCGAGGTGAGCCTACGAGGTTACGAGGTTCGCTCCACAACTCATCATAAAGGAAGTCACCCGAGTCTCCGCCGCCGCTTTGAGCGTGAGCAGTCGGCGCGAGCTTATCCATCAGCGAGTCAATAAGCGCTCCGACGCCTCCGGTTGTGGCGCCGACCGTGCCGTCGGGTTTGAGCTGATCCTGATCGAGGTCCCACTCAGAATCGCTTTGAGGGAGGCGCTCGATTGGCCGAATGAACACCGGAGCACGGCTTGAAGCGGACCCGGTCGAGGCGGTAACCCAAACCAAACCGGGACTCAAGAGCGTTGCCTGTCCTGAATCATCAATCCGAAGCCTGGATGAATCAGAGGAAGACCAGTCGAACCTCGCGCCTTGTGCAATGTTGCCCAGCTGAGTCCTTGCCGACAGCCGAGAAGCTGAGGATCTGATTCAGATAACCTACCTGTTTTGCCGGGCTGATGGTGATCTGGCGAACGCGAAGCGAGCGCGTCGCGGTATCTTCTCTCTGTCGAGCGGGCGATGAGAAAAGGGATAGCAAGCCTGCATAGAATGATCTGAACGCATAAGCCTCATAGCTCGAAGAAGCGAAGCGCACATCGAGAACCCTTGACACCCCGTCAGCTAACTCCTGCGCAAGTAACCCGGGACCCGGCCAGATGAGCAGATTCAGCGAGACCGCAAAGCAGACGAGTTTTCGCCGGAGCGGTTTTCGTCGAAAAAAGCTAAGGAAGTTTAACGGCGCGGTCCTGATGAACTCGATACAGCGGAAGTGAAACGAAAATCTGGGGGGGGGGGTAAGCTGGGGAACCGCTTGTTGTGCGCTGGGGAAGCGAAACCGGCTATGCGCATGGGACCTCCTGACAAGGTGAAAAACCTTGTTGCGCTTTACTTCCGTTAACCCTGATCAGCCAAGGCGAAGCTTAGCAGGCTGCTGAAACAGGTTTCGTAGTCCCGCCTTCAGGCGGAATCTCAAAATGCGAAAATGCGAAAATGCGAAACAGGTTTCGTAGTCCCGCCTTCAGGCGGAATCTCAAGAATGCGAAACAGGTTTCGTAGTCCCGCCTTCAGGCGGAATCTCAAGAATGCGAAACAGGTTTCGTAGTCCCGCCTTTAGGCGGAATCTCAAAATGCGAAACAGGTTTCGTAGTCCCGTCTTTAGGCGGAATCTCAAAAATGCGAAACAGGTTTCGTAGTCCCGCCTTTAGGCGGAGTCTCAAATTGCGAAACCCGCGTAAGTTGCTCCGTTTCCGGAGCTCTCAAGGACAATTCCCCGTTAGGATTCCGCCTGAAGGCGGGACTACGAAACCTCTTTCAGCGACCTCCCAGAAGAATAAGCTGATCCTATCTATTAGTTAACTTACACTCGGTGAGGTGGTAGTTTACCGCGGGCCTCGGTGGCCTCGATCACTTTAGAGACGGGCCGTATCATATGGGAGAAGGGTGACTATGTCAAGAAGTATTTTCAACTACAATATGGATTGGAACGGGAGAGATTGCGGCGGGCTTGGGAGTAGACCGTTCAACAGTGAGCAAAACGTCGGGAAGCGATGAGAGACAGGGGGAACGTAGCCGCGCCGATGCCGAAATTGCTCGAGGCGATCAGATCGGGGATCAAATAGGCGCCCAGTGAATGTCAATATTTCACGCCTGACCCCCGACACCAGTTGCTCCGCGTGTTTGAGTTGCAAAACCCGGTCACGGATGTTGCGGTGCGAGTGCGGAACTGTAGAAATGGCCGGTTTTGGGAACTCTCATCCCGCAACCGCGCACGTTTCAAACCCCGATTTCGGATTGCGCAGCGCCCAGACATAACAAGCTCAACACTTCGATCAATCCCAAGCCAACGGCACGCTTTTTGGCTAGGTCTTCCGAGAACTTCGCTGTCTGACAAAACGTCCGAGGAGACTTCGATGGAAAGCCTTTGGTTGGATCTTCGATACGGGTTCCGAATGCTGATTCGAACCCCGTCGTTCACGATCGTCGCTGTCGGGGTGCTGGCGGTGGGGATTGCCGCGGGGACCGCTATCTTCAGCGTGGTCAACGCGGTTCTGCTGAGACCGCTGCCCTATTCCGAACCCGACCGGCTCCTCCTCGTCCAGGAATCCCTCCCAAAGCTCTATATGCACACCGGTGCGGTTTCGGCGGCCGAATACTGGGATTACAAGGATGGCAACGAGGTCTTCTCGAACATCGCCTGTTTCACCACCGAGAATCTGAATCTGACTGGGCAAGGCGAAGCTTCGCGCATTCAGGTTGCTCGTGTCTCTGCGAGCCTCTTTTCATTGCTTGGCGGGTCGCCGAAGATCGGTCGTACCTTTACCGAAGACGAAGACAAACCAGGCGCGAACGCGGTTGTCATGATCAGCGAGCGCTTGTGGCGCGCGCGGTTCGGCTCAGATAGCGACATTGCCGGACAATCGGTCAAGCTGGATGAGAAATCGTACACCGTCATTGGTGTGATGCCCGCGCGTTTTCAGTTTCCTTCGACCGACAACACGTTTTCTGATGCTGTCGATCTGTGGGTGCCGCTGGCGATGAGCGACGAGGACAGAGGCCGGCGCGCCGACAGCTTCGACTACGGCGTCATCGGCCGGCTAAAGCCAGGCGTGTCGATCGAACAAGCCCGTTCCGATATCCAGGCGATCGCCGGAAGAATGCAACAGGCGCACCCGGACGCCTACAAGGGTAACGTCGAGATTGCCGCTGATGTGATCGGGCTCGATGAAGAGATGGTGAAACCGGTCCGCACCGTCTTGCTTGTTCTGCTGGGGGCGGTTGGGCTTGTTCTGCTTGTCGGGTGTGCAAACGTAGCAAACCTGCTGCTGGCGCGGTCACAAACACGTGTGAAGGAAATGGCCATCCGCACCGCTGTCGGCGCGAGCTCGGGCCGCCTTATTCGTCAACTGATGATCGAGAGCCTGCTGCTTTCGATCCTGGGCGGCGGCGCTGGGATTGCTTCTTGCGTCGTGGGCGGTCGATCTTATCGTAAAGTTTGGACCTGGCAATGTGCCTCGACTCCTCGAAGTGAGTCTCGACGCGCGCGTACTTCTATTTACCCTCGCGGTTTCGGTCGTCACAGGGGTGATCTTCGGACTGGCCCCGGCAATTCACTGCTCTCGAGTAAACTTGAACGAATCGCTGAAGGAGTCAGGGGGCCGTGCAACCGGAAGCCGCGCAAGCAAACGCATGCGTGGAGCCCTCATTGTTTTCGAGACCGCGTCTGCGCTGGTGCTTTTGATTGGCGCAGGCTTGCTGATCGACAGTTTTGTCCGGTTGCTGGACGCGCCGCCAGGTTTTGATCCGGAAGGGGTTGTGGTCGCTCGCACCTCGATGCCGGCAGCGCGATATCCGAAGATTGAGTTGGGCAAGCAGATGTACAAGCGCGCGCTCGAGGGCATTGGATCGCTGCCGGGAGTCAAAGCGGTCAGCGTCGCTTCAAATTTGCCGCTCGCAGACGGCTGGACAATAGGCTTCCGCATTGAAGGCGAGGATCAGAGCACCTATCACACCTCGAGCAACACCTGGGTGAGCGACGATTATTTCAAGGCCATGGGGGTTCAGTTGCTTGCGGGTCGCGGCTTCGATGAGCGAGACCGTGAAGGAGCGACGCCGGTTGTCGTCGTAAGCCAGAGCTTCGCGCGCAAGTTCTGGCCGGGCGAGGATCCGATCGGCAAGCGAGTTCGCTGGGGCGGGTGGGGTGTCGATTGGCTTACGGTGGTAGGAGTCGTTGCTGACGTGCGTGCCGCTTCACTCGAAAAGGAACCCGTTCCAGGAAGCTACATGCCCATCTTTCAAGTTCCTCGCACGCGCCGAAACGTGGTTTTTATTGCGCGTACTTCCGGCGATCCGGCCGCGCTTGTCTCCGCGATGCGAGAGCGGATCCGGGCCGTCGACGAAGAGTTGCCGGTCTATGACATCCGCACGATGAACGACGTGATTGCTGAGTCGGTCGAGCAACGGAAGTTTGCGATGCTGTTGATCTCGATCTTCGCGGCGGTGGCTTTGTTGCTCGCATCGGTCGGGCTGTACGCGGTGATGTCCAATCTGGTAGCGCAGCGCACTCGCGAGATTGGGATTCGCCTGGCGCTCGGCGCGCGACGCGGTGACGTGTTGAAGCTGGTCGTCAGACAAGGGGCGTTGCTGACGCTGGCCGGCATCGCGTTTGGGTTGGTCTGCTCATTTGGGCTGACCCGAACGATGGAGAGCCTGCTGTACGGCATCAGCGCGACAGAGCCACTTGTGTTCATAGTCATTCCGCTGCTGTTGACGGGGGTGGCTCTGGGAGCCTGTTTGGTGCCGGCACGCCGGGCGACGAAAGTCGATCCGATGGTAGCGCTGCGCTATGAATAGAAGTCTGGTTTCTGGTTTCTGGTTTCTGGTTTCTGGTTTGTAGTTTCCGGGTTGCATGGTTTATAGTTTCTGGTTTGACACCGCGATCATAGAAACGACAGATCGGAGCCACAACAGAAGCTACAAACCAGAAACCAGAAACCAGAAACCACAAACCAGAAACCAGCAACTCTTTCCCTTTGACATTGAACCTGCCGAACGCGATGTGCTATCGTCGCCGCGTCCTCAACAGCTTTTTGGAAATCACCTCTCTTCGCTAATCCGGAGGAAACATGCGCAACCGCATACCGCTTTCAATGGCTGTGGTCCTGGCTGTTGTTTTTGCTGCGTGTCCGATCGGGGCCAACCAAACCACCGGCTCTATTAGCGGCACAATAAAGGATCCGGCGGGAGCATTGATAGTCGGCGCACAGGTCTCGATTCGAAATGACGCGACCGGCGAGGTTCGCAGCTTATCAACCAACAACGAAGGGCGGTTCAAGTTTGATAACCTCTCGCCCGGAGGCTATACCATAAGCGTTTCGCAGACTGGCTTCAAACCACTTGAACGCAATGCGGTTGTCGACCCGGCGCGCCCGGCGACGATCGAGATTCGTCTGGAAGTGGCGGCGCCAAGCGAGAAAGTTGAAGTCGGGGCAAAAGGCGGCGTCGCTCCGAATTCCGAACCCAACTATCGGCAGTTGCGGGATGGCGCGGTGCTGGAGACTTACACCGTTAACAACCTGGTACTCAAACGCGACGCCGGAACTGTCACTCTTCGCAGCGGGCGCGTGAGTTTTCTCGCGCCAGTGATGGGACGGGTCGTCAGGGCAGTCTTTGTCGGAGACGGCCAGTTCACGCTCGCGCCCTCGATGAAGTTGGAACGCGACTACCTGCGCCGCATCACTGAAAAGGAAGCCGTCGATGAATCGTTCGACAGGGCGGTGTTTTGTTTTACCGACGAAACCTATGCGGAGATAAAGCGACAGGCTCAGAGCCCGTAGGCGATGAGCCGCGCGCGCGGGGGGTGATTAGCGATTTTCAAAAGCGCGTTCGCTTCCGCCCCGAACGCCCGCGTAGCCTTGTCGAGTATCTGCTTGCGTTCGAGGGCGAGAACATCGACGCGGAGATCCTCGGCGATCTTTACAATCCAAAGCGACCAGGTTTTTTTAGCGCCTATCTGTTCGGCCGCAAATACGATGATCTTCGTTTTTACGTGCGTCCCGGTGGCGTCCTTCCGCAAGTGCTGGCGCCCGAGGAGGTCGCGCTGATCAACCTGGATCCGGGCGGCGAAAGGGAAGGGATATGGTACCTGGCGCACCTGGCACGCGAGTACCAAAACGGCACAGCCAGTTCGGACGAGGACAAGCGAATCATCGATGTACAGCAGTATCGCATTGAGACGGCGATTGACAACGGCGAGAAGTTGACCGCCGTTGCTGAAGTGACGTTCTCGCCGATGGGCGAAGGCGATCGCGTGCTCAGGTTCGGACTTCTGCCTAACCTGCGGGTGACCCGTGTGACGACGGGGGAGCGCGAAATCAACTTCATTCAGGAACAGAGGAAAGAGGATGGCTCGTTCTACGTCATCTGGCCCGAACCGCTGATAAAGGGAGAGCACTACAAGCTGAGCATCGAGTATCAGGGAAACAAAGTAGTTGAAGACGCCGGTGGGGGAAATTTCGCTGTCGGCGCCCGCACGAGTTGGTACCCCAGCGTTAACGCGTTCAACGACCGCGCAACGTTTGATCTCACTTTCAAAGTGCCGAACAGGTACACGCTCGTCGGCGTAGGGAAGCTGGTCAAGAGTTGGCGTGAGGGTGACTACGCCGCTTCGCAATGGGTGTCCGAGGTTCCTCTGGCAGTTGCGGGATTCAACTACGGGGTGTTTAAGAAGAAGGAGATCGACGATCCCGAATCGAAGTATCAGATCGAGGGCTATGCGACCGTTGAGCTGCCTGATTACATGCGAGGGTCGGCTGAACGAGCCGGCGGTGCGATGACCCCAGCCGCCCTGAACCAGAATGCTATGGTCGATGCCCAGAATTCTATACGCATCTTTACGCACTGGTTCGGGGAAGCGCCGTACGGGCGAATCGCCATCACCCAGCAACCTCAGTTCAATTTCGGGCAATCGTGGCCGACCTTGGTCTATCTGCCGATAAGCGCCTACCTCGATTCAACCCAGCGGTGGATGCTGATGGGCCGGATCTCTTCGCGCTTTACTGAATTCATCCAGGAAGTCACCCCGCACGAAGTGTCGCATCAGTGGTGGGGACACATAGTCGGGTGGGCGTCGTTTCACGACCAGTGGCTTTCGGAAGGATTCGCGGACTTCTCCGCCGGACTCTTTCTTGAGGCTACGGAAAAGAACACCGATAAGTATCTCAAGTATTGGAGCCGACAGCGTCAGAACATAGTCGAAAAGAACCAATGGGGTAATCGCGCAAACGACGCGGGGCCGATCTGGATGGGTCTCAGGCTGAACACCTTCAAGACGCAAGGCGCTTACAACCGGCTCGTGTATCCGAAGGGCGGGTATGTATTGCACATGCTCCGAGCGATCATGTACGACCGCAATACGGGCGATCAACGGTTCATCGAGATGATGCACGACTTCGTCAAGACGTACTTCAACGCGAACGCTTCGACTGAGGGCTTCAAGCGAGTCGTTGAAAAGCATATGACTCCGGCGATGGATCTGGATGGAAACAAGCGAATGGATTGGTTTTTCAACGAATGGGTATATGGCACCGAACTGCCGAGCTACAAGCTTGAGTACACGATTGCGCCGGAAGCCGGTGGAAAGGTGACTCTCAAGTTCACGGTCGCGCAGAGCGGCGTATCCGAACGCTTCAAGATGCTGGTACCGCTCTATCTGGATTTCGACGGTAAGTGGACGCGGCTTGGCGAGGCGACGCTCATTGGTAACGCGACGACGCCGGAGTTCAAGGTGACATTGCCCCAGCGCCCGAAACGCGTCGCAATAAACGCGTTTCATGACGTCCTCTCAATGGAGAGCGTAAGCGAACAGAAGTGAGAACCGATTTTGGATTTTAGATTTTGGATTTTGGATTCCGGGTGGGGGTTTAATGAGCAAGAGTGTCATTGATTTTGGATTTTAGATTTTGGATTGCGAGAGAGGTGTTGAATGAGCAAGAGCTTAATGCAGAGTCAACAATCCAAAATCGAAAATCCAAAGTCCATGTCATCTCCAATCCAAAATCCAAAATCTAAAATCCAAAATCAATGTTCGGCTGCAATCCAAAATCCAAAATCTAAAATCCAAAATCAATTCGGCACCAGGCTCGGGAACAAATAGGCGTAGGCCATCACGATCGCCCCAACTATCGAAGCCAACACGATAGAGTGCCACAACACGAACCTGAAGATCACCCCCTCGTTCCCAACCTGGTTAGTGGCGGCGGTGGCTACGACGATAGACTGCGCATCAATCATCTTGCCCATCACTCCGCCCGCACTGTTGGCTGCGCACATCAGAACGGGACTCAGGTTGAGTTGCTCCGCGGTGATTCTCTGCAAGCTTCCAAACAACGCGTTCGACGAGGTGTCGCTGCCCGTCAGCGCTACACCGAGCCAGCCGAGAAACGTCCCAAAAAACGGGTACAGAACTCCGGTGCGCGTGAATGCCAATCCGAGCACGGCATCCATACCCGAGTATCGGGTGACGAATCCGAGCCCCAACATGAAAGAAATTGCCAGCACCGCGAATCTCATTCGCACCAAAGTCCGCCAGAAGATCCTGGCAAGCTCCGAAGGCGAAAGACCGAGCAACGCTCCAGCGAAAAGCGCCGCGATAAAGCACGCCGAGCCTGTTGCCGAGAGCCAATTGAAATCGAACTTTGCCTTTTCGGGTTCGGGTTTCGACACAACCGGCGCCGCGCGAGTCACAGCCAGATGCAACACCGGCACGTCCCAACCGCCTCGTTCAAACGCGGGCGTGGTTAGCTGGTTGAGTGCCGTTTTGATCGCTGGCAACCCCCACAACAGCACGAAGACCGTGAGCACCACGAAAGGCATCCAGGCCCTCGCGACTTGCGCCGGGCTACTTGAGATAGACCTGCTGGCTGTCGGAGCCGCTGACGACGCTTCGGCGTCGGTGCTCGCGGTCTCCGGCTCGTGTGCGGGATCGTCATCAAATCGCCAGATGCGGCGCGGCTGCCAGTAACGAAGAAAGATCACCGTCGACACCAGGGACACCAATCCCCCGGCGATGTCTACGAGGTTGCTGTCGATAAAGTTGGACCACACAAACTGAGTAGCCGCGAATGAGACCCCGACAACCAGTATCGCCGGAAGGACCTCGAACGTCTCGCGCCAGCCGACCATCGCGCGCACCAGCCAAAAAGGGACGATGATTGCCGTGATGGGAAGAATCCGGCCGATCATTGAATTTAGATCGGCTTCCGGCAGTCCCGATACCGCTGCAAGCGTGTGCACGGGAGTGCCGATGGCTCCCCAGGCGACGGGCGCTGTGTTTGCGATCAGGTTGAGGGCAGCCGCATGAAACGGCTTGAACCCGAGCCCGATCATGAACGCGCCGGCTATTGCGACCGGAGCTCCGAATCCTGCGGCTCCTTCGATCACCGCGCCAAAGCAAAACGCTACGAGCAGCGCTTGCAGCCGGCGATCGGGTGTGATCGCCGCGACCGACTGTTTCATGATCTCGAACTGGCCGGTGTGAACCGAGATGTCGTAGAGGAATACCGCGGCGACGACGATCCAGGCGATCTTCAATAGACCGAAGCTGGCGCCGTAAAGCAAGCTCGCGGTCGACAACGACCACGGCATATGAAACACCACGCTGGCGGCAATAAGCGCTGCCGCGGCTCCGGCGATCGCGGCCCAATGCGGCTTGACTCGGAAAACGGCGAGCAGCCCTAACAACACGACAACTGGCAGTGCAGCTACGAGGGTCGACAGCCACCACACCCCGAAAGGGTCATATACCTGTGTCCAAGTCATCTCTATTCTCTTTGGAGGCTGCTATGTTTGGCGGATGGCGCGTCACGCCGCGCGATAGGATATATCATCGCCCGGTGCTACGCTAATCGCGACGGCGTTCAAATGGAATAATGACCTGACTAAAGCGGTAAGGGTGCAGCTTGCTGATCGTCGTCTAACCAACCGACTGAAGCGCGAGCGTTGAAGCGTGGTTCACGGTTGCTTCGTGTCCGTTCTCGCGGCGATCAAACCGCGCATCTGACGCATCATAGAGTCTCACCTTCGCAAAGCGTCCCGTATTCGCTCGAGTAGTGCAGCGGGACTTCCCGGTATTCGCTGGTTTCACAGCAATAGACAAGGCATCGGTCGTAGGGCCGGGAATAGATGTGCAAGCTGACGGCGCGCTGATTGAACTCCGGCAAGTTCAACACCTGGTGCACCGGTTCCTCTGGATCTACTTCGGCTGGCATCAGTTGGTGAATATCAAATGCGTTTGTTGGTTCCAGGCTGCAATACCAGGTTGACTGATTCTGATCGCGGACACGAAAGTTCTGCACCCGGAGTCTGCCCGTCGGAATCGACATCCAGCAGTTTTGATTGTGGTGGTTGTGGATTTGTGATGACTGCCCCACGTCCCAGCAGATCGCGATCAATTCGAATAGATCGTTCTTGAAAATAAGATTGCGGGTGTAGTGGTTCCTGCTGAAAAAGACATACGGGTCGAGGGACCGCTCATCGACTGGATGACCCTTGAGGTATTCGTAGACAGACCCCACGCGAAAGTCGTCTTCGGGGATCGCACACAGGCCGCTGACGAACTGATCGATATGCACGACCTGGACAGCCAAATCGACGCTCATGATTCTCTTCTCCGTGGAACCGCTCGGACACAGCCTGCCGACGCTCGGCAAGGGTATCTCAGATGTGTTGACGGTCCTTCAACTGCAAACTAGATGAACTAAAACAGTCCTGTGGCTACTTCTTGGCGAACGAGCGAATACGGGCGACCACTGCCGTTATCTCTGCGTCGGACAACTTGGCCTTAAACGCCGGCATGTACTTGCCCTTGCCGTTCTTTGTGGATTCGGCGATCTGGGCGTCCGTTCGCGACTTCTGCCATTTCGCATCGGTGAAATCCGGCTGTCCCTTCGATCTCCAGTTTGGAATTCCGCTTCCGTCCTTACCGTGACAGGTCGAGCACTTCGCGACATAGAGCGCGTTGCCGTCGGCGACGGATGCCGTGGTGTTGAGGTTTGCCGGTTCGCCGGCCGCCAGAGCATACGATGAGCTGATGATGGCTGTTAGAAGAAAACCTGTTTTTAGTTTGATTCCGTTATTCATGCGGCCGTGTTTCTCCTTGGGATGATTGTAGTGATTTCTCGAGATGATTGGATCTGAAACAGAGACTTGTTTGTTCGTCCTTGTTAGACAGGGATGATACCAAGCCGGAATGCAAAAGCCAACACACTGATGCGGACGCCTCCCGCCGCGGCAGGCCAGCTCCAAACAACTGCTTGGCGCCCTCATAAAGGGTTCACCAGAAATGCAGAGTCGTCCGCACTACGCCGCTATTTTGCGCCGGCTTTTGTGAGCACTTCGGCGACGTTCGCGTGGTTTTCATGCTTTGCGTACATGAGTGCCGAGTAACCATACTTGTCTTTCGCGTTTATGTTCGCGCCCTTCTCGATTAAGGCCTGGGCTGCATCGGCGTGACCCCAGTAGCCGGTCATAATGAGAGCCGTTCGGCCCTCTTTATCTTTGTCATCGACGTTCGCGTTCTTGTCGACCAACAGTTTTACGACGTCAGCTCGGTTGTTTGATGCAGCTTCAATCAACGCGGTGGAGCCGTCCTTGTTCCTGGCCTTTGGATCGGCCCCCTTTTCAAGCAGCGCTTGCACGACTTGAAGGTGCCCATTTCCGGCAGCGTCAATCAAGGGCGTGTGATCTTCCTGGTCCTTGGCGTTTGCATCGGCGCCTTTCTCGAGGAAGAGCTTCGCGACCTCGACCCTGCCCCAGTAGGCCGCTTCCATCAAAGCTGTTCTGCCGTTTGCGCCTTTCGCGTTGACGTTCCCGCCCTTGTTCAGCATCGAGCGCACGGCGTCGACGTCTCCCTTCTTCGCCGCCTCAATCAACTCCGAAGCGGCGTCCTGCGCATAACACTGGAGCGGGATTAGCAGGACCAACATTGCCGTAACAAACAACCCGCAGCGTCTTGCTGAGCGGCTCGTGAACTGTTGCGTGCGGTTGACTTGAGAAGAAAGTGCGGGGTGTGTCGCGAATAGTGGATCGTGATTCATGACATTACCTCCACCCTGCGGGGCAGCAAGGCCAGTCTCTTGACCGTACGTCTGCGTCACGACAGCAAAAGCGCCAGCTCGGAATCGCTCGTGCGAGCGCAGGGCCTTCCCCGCGTGACACTCCCGCAAGATCCAAGAATTTGTTCCAGCCGGTATGCTCTTAGAATCAGCATTGGCTTGTCAGACGGCTCTCTTTTACATCTAAACGTTTTTCGTGTCAATTGCTTGTCCCAGGCCAGACCTGTAGCAGAAGCTGTCAATGGATTGAGCCGCGAAAGCGAAAGCGAAACGCTACCCCCTCGACAATAGGCACCCTGTGAGATAAACGTTGCGTCCGCACGAACAGAGCCAGAGAGGAAGGTCATTCACAGGAAAGGAGAGAACATGAAAATCGCAACGATCGTGGTAGCTGGTTTGCTCGTTCTTTCTTCTGCCGACAGGACAGCAAACACGGAGAAAGCAGCGAGCGAAAAAGAAATGGAAGCGCGAAGTGACGCGGGACCGGGTGCGCACCCAGATTCAGAGGCTCTCATAATTGTCCCCCTTGAATCGAGATACCTGATGCAGCCAGGTCACCCAATTGTTGTGCTGTTTACAGGCGCGTGCATGCTCGGCGAGCCTACCGGCAGGATTGAGTTGTTGGAGCCAGCGCCTGGCTTTATTGAAGTCATTGCCCTGTGTCGGTGTGACGACGGTGTAATTGGAGCGCTGGTGATCAAACCGTCAAATAAAGACGTTGGCTTACACCGAGTCGGTTATAGGACGGTTGGCTGTGACGGGTCTCCAACCGAATCAGGGTTCGAAATCAAAGTGAAGAAACCCGCTTCTTGATCGAAACGAATTCTGTTAATCAAACTGCAAAAGAGTCTCTCACGTTTATGCTTCTCGCGCCACACGCGAGGTCGCCGGATCGTTAGCAGCGATGCGAACACTTTCCTCAATGTCGCCACTCGTCAATCAGCGAGGCGACCAGACCGCTCCAGCCGGTCTGGTGCGAGGCACCGATCCCCGCGCCGTTGTCTCCGTGAAAGTATTCGTAAAACAAAATGTAGTCGCGCCAGTGGGGGTCTTCCTGAAACTTTTGCGACCCGCCGTAGACCGGACGATTGCCTTCCTCGTTTCTGGTGAAGATGCTGATCATCCGATTGGCGATCTCACCGGCCATTTCGGTCAAGGTTACCCGGCGGCCCGAATCATCCGGCGCTGCTACGCTGAAGTGAGGTCCGTATGCCTTGCCAAGTTTTCTCAGCGACTCGATCATCAAGAACGATGTCGGGAACCAGACCGGGCCACGCCAGTTCGAGTTGCCGCCCTTGATCTTGTTCTCTGATTCCGCCGGTTCGTAACGTACCTCACTGTTTCCAAAAACGTAAGGGTGCTCCTCGTGATACTTCGACAGGCTGCGGATGCCGTAGTCAGATAGAAACTCCTCAGGGTCAATCAATCGTTCGAGAATGTGCTTGGTCTGGTCTTCATCGACAATCGCCAGAACGTGGACGTCCACTCCTTCGTGTTCAATTCGATAACAGGCGCGTTGGACCAGATCCTGTCTGTTTTCGGTGAACCACTCCAGATTGGCGGTGAATACCGGAAAGGACCGGATCCAATCGACCTCTAACCTTTCAATCGCGTATAGGGGGATGATGCCGACCAGCGAGCGCACGCGGAACTTGTGAAAGCTGCCGTCGGGATACCGGAGCACGTCGTAAAAGAAGCCGTCCTTCTCGTCCCACAACGAATAGTTGCGGCCGCCGCGATGCTTCATCGCCGCACCCACGTAGATGTAATGCTGGAAGAACTTGGTTGCCAGGCCCTCGTATGTTTTGTTCTCTTTGGCCAGCTCGAGAGCGATGCGCATCAGGTTCAAACAGAACATCCCCATCCACCCGGTTGCGTCGCTCTGCTCGAGCACCACGCCGCCTTGAAGTTTCTCGCTGCGATCGATCACCGTTATGTTGTCGAGCCCGAGGAACCCGCCCTCAAACAGGTTGTTTCCTTCGCTGTCGACCTTGTTCACCCACCACGTGAAATTGATGAGCAGCTTGTGAAAACACCTTTCCAGCCAGGCGCGGTCGGCCCGCCCGGTCCGGATGCGATCCATGTTATAGACTCGCCAGCAGGCCCACGCGTGAACCGGCGGATTCAGGTCCGAGAATTCCCACTCATACGCCGGTAGCTGACCGTTCGGATGCTGGAACTGTTCGAAGAGCATCAACCACAACTGTTCCTTCGCGAACTCGGCATCGACCAACGCGAATGCCACTGTGTGAAACGCCAGATCCCACGCCGCGAACCATGGATACTCCCACTTGTCCGGCATCGAAAGAATTCGCATCGAGTTCAAATGCTTCCAATGGGCATTGCGTCCAGTGTAGCGCTCCTGGGGTGGCGGGTTATTCGGGTCGTCGCCATCCATCCACTTGTGCACGTCATACAGATAGATCTGTTTAGTCCAAAGCAGCCCAGCGAAAGCCTGCCGCTGAATCCTGCATTCATCCTCACTTGCATTGGGCGGGTGAATGGCGCTGTAAAACTCATCGGCCTCCGCACGACGCTTGACGATGATCTTCTCGACGTCCTTGAGCGGCGCGTCCACTTGGTCCGGGGTAAGCCTCAAGGTCACGGCGATCGAGCCCCCGGGCGGAACCAGTCCCTGATAGAGCAGACAGGCTTTCGTTCCGATACGCGCAGGATTAACGGCGGCCTCGTCTCCGTTTATCAGGTACCGATGGAAGGCGTCCTTGTAGTAGGGCTCGGCGCTTGGTGTGCCCGACACGCGCGAGCGCGCCGGGTTCGTTTCGTTGTTGGTGAATAGTGGTTCACCGCCCTCATCCGCATACAGATTGAGGCTTCCGAGGCTGTACTCAAAAGGGAGATTCTTCAGTATCTGGGCCGAGGCATCGCTTACAACAAGGCTCTGATAGCCGGCGCCCGTCCGCCCCGGAATTATTGACGGCTCTGTATCCCGGACATCCGTCCATCCCCAGGTGTTTCGAAACCACAGGTGAGGCATCAGGTGAAGCGGTGCCGCTTCAGGACCCCTATTGAAGGCTTCGATCTTGATGCACATGTCTTCAGGGGAAGCCTTCGCGTATTCGACGAAAATATCGAAGTACCGGTCATCATCGAACACTCCGGTATCCAGCAACTCGTATTCGAGACCGTGCCCGCCGCGGCCGCGATTTTCTTCGATCAGATTCAGGTAGGGAAATTCTGCCTGCGGGTACTTATACAGATACTTCATGTAGCTGTGCGTAGGGGTGTTGTCGAGATAAAAGTAATATTCCTTTACATCTTCGCCGTGGTTACCTTCGGAGGGCACCAGGCCAAATGCGCGCTCTTTTAGGATAGGATCGCGTCCGTTCCAAAACGCGAGCGCAAAAACAATCAACTGATACCGATCGCAGATGCCCGCAAGCCCGTCCTCGCCCCATCGATATGCGCGGCTGCGCGCCATGTCGTGAGTGAAGTAATCCCAGGCGTTGCCGTCGGCGCTGTAATCCTCGCGGACGGTTCCCCATGCGCGCTCTGCTACATAAGGCCCCCATCGCCGCCAGGGTGGCAGCAAGCCGACATTTTCTTTGAGCCGGGCGTGCTCTTTTGTCGAGGGAGCAGCAGCGGGGTCGGGAGTTTTTTTCATTGGTCCTTGGATGGCTTGAGTGAACTGTGATGCGTGATCCGGAACGTGACCGGGGAATGAAGTGCAAACCTCTATGTTATGGGTCACGCATCACGCATCACCCATCACATCCCACGTCACTCCGGCTGCCGTTCAACCGCGGGCGGCTTCGATCTTACGTATATCGAATAGACAAAGAATCCGGTTGCGCCAAGGAGAAGCAAGGAGACCAGGGCAATGACCAAAATGACAAAATATCCCGGTTTCCTTTGATTGGTTTGAAAGTTAACTGACTCGACTGACCCACTCTCGGGCGCGGGTCTTTCTGCTGTCGGCCGCGTGCTGAAGTCATCGTCCTCGGACTCCGATCGCTCGGGTGTCGGCAGCGTGCTGACGTCCTCGTCGTCGGCCGTCGTTGCGATTGGTGACGACGGGATCTCGAACTGGGCGGTATCATCCGTTGCAGCCCCCGGCGGGGCAGCGGATCCAAACCGGGCGAGATCGGCGACGTTGAGCATTTTGGTGATCTGTTTCTGACCGTCCTCGGTCGGCTCGTCTTCAACAGGCGGAGCAGCTTGCGTGCCGTCGGCAGGTGAAAAATGATCCGATGAGTAACCCTGATTCAGGGCGCGAAAACTTCCGGTAATCGAAGAGCTCTCGCTTGCAGAATATAGAGCTTCTCCATCGAACCGCGCGATGATGACCGTGATATTGTCTTCTCCCCCGCGCTCGTTGGCTTTCTCGATCAGGAGTCGACACGCATCGGTCAGATCGCCAACATCTTGAATCATCTCGCGCATCTCGTTGGTCGAGATCTTGTTGGACAACCCGTCGCTGCAGATCAGCAGGCAGTCGTTTCGAAAGAGCTGCACCGCGGTCATCGCTACCTTGACCGCCGGCTGAGTGCCCATCGCCTGCATAATCACGTTCTGAGGCACGGAATCCATCTGGTCGGGTTTGATGGCCCCGGAGTCTACCAGCATCTGCGCCAGGGATTGGTCCTTGGTGAGTTGTTTGATTTGTTCACGCCTAATGAGGTAAGCCCGTGAGTCACCGACCTGGGCGACATACGCAGTCGTGCCTTGCACGAGCACTGCGGTGAGAGTCGCGCCCATCCCGGAAAGCTCGGGATTGTCCTGCGCGCGATTCCAGATGCGCTCATTGGCGATCTCTGCGGCAGCTTTCAGCTGTTCGGGAATCTCGGTCGCCGAGGTCATTTCAGACATCGACTCCTGCATCGTCGTCACAGCCATCTCGCTGGCTATCTCGCCGGCAGCGGCGCCGCCCATTCCATCGGACACGATCATCAAGCTGCCGCGCTCGCCGAGTTGATGGCTGCTCACGTCAGGGCCGAGACCGATCCTGCCCGCAGTCAGATCAGCGACCAGGAATGAGTCCTCGTTGCCACTGCGCTGCATCCCTACATCAGTGCGCGCAAACACTGAGACTTGAACGTCACTCATAATAAGGCAGTCCGTTTGTCAGTGGTCCGCGGTCCATCGCCCGTGTTCTACGGACTATGGACTACCGACTTCTTCTAGACCTCAAAGCGAAAGAGCTGCTTGCCTACAAGAATCATATCGCCCGGTTGGAGTTCAACCTCACCCTTGATCTTGATGAAGCTGCCGTTGCGGCTGCCCTCATCAGTTAGTATGAAGGTGCTGCCTCGGCGCTCGATTCTAGCGTGGCGTCCGGACATGAACCCATCGTGTGGGAATGTAATCTCACCCTTATTTCGTCCGATCACTGTCTCTTCTTCCAGTTCGTAGACCTCGCCGGCCTGCCCTCCTTCCATAACCAGATGCAGGTGGCCTACTGGGGGTGGCGAACCAGGTTGCGAAGAGATCACCATCGTCTTTCCAAAGGTCACCGGCGCCCCGCAGCTTGCGCAAAATGCGCTGCCGACCCCAGTGGATTGTCCGCATTGAGTACACAACACGCCGGACAGTCCCTGGCCGAGCATAGTTGCCGGTTCCGGCGCCCTCAGGGGAGGCGTGTCTAGCGGAGGCGGAACGCTGGGCTTTGGGACCGGTGGGGGCGGAGTTGGCGCGGTCGGTTTTAGTTGGACCGGGGGCGGCGGCGGAGTTGGAGCAGTCGGTTTCGGTTGAACTGATTGCTCGACCGGAACGGTTCGCATCGAATCATTCGGGCTGGTTGTCGGCGGGTCAGGAGCTGGCGGCTCGATGACGACAGTCCCCGGCGGCGCTGGTAGGGGTTGCGCCGGAACAACATTGTGATCGACCGGCGACCGTTGGTCTGCAACCGTCTTTAGCGAACGCTCGAATGGTGGAGGCTGCTCGGCGACCGTCTTCATGCCTTGCTCGGCCGGCTGCGGTTCCGGGTTAGTTTTTAGGGCCTGGAGCCTAGGATCGATGACCGCGTGCTGTTCCGGGACGGTTCTTAGGTCTGGCGGTGGTCCTGAAGGCTCCGGTGGCTGGGGAGACGGCGCCGCGGGCGCCGCTGGAGTTAGCCTGCTGCCGCACTGCTGGCAGAAGGACCACCCAGCCTCGTTCAACGTGTTGCATCCCGAACAGATGATACCTTCTTGCTCCACTGGTGGTTTGCCCTCCTCGCGATGATGGTTGTCTTGCATGACGGAATGGGGCGAGCTTGTCCCGAGCTGTTCTGCTTTCGCGCCGAGGATGTCCTCCAGCGAAGCGGCGCACATTCGGCATACTGCCGAACCCGGCTTGTTCCCCGCTCCACAGTTTGGACAACTGATCATCATTTTCTGCCTGGAGTCTTGGCTTTGTGGATCTTTGCTCGCAGATTCCCGCCCGCCCATTATACGCAAAGCCTATTTTAGTTGGAAACAGAAAAGCGATGAGATGGATACCCGATCGATGGATTCCACTCTTGACGCAAAAAACCGTCGAATGGAAATTAGCACAGAGGCTGTTGCCTGGACCACCAGAGTGCCTGGCACCGCCAAGCCAGGAACTCTCAGAGGGCGCCACTTTACCGGGAGTTAGTGACGTGGAGCTGAGCCAGATTTACAGGTTTATTAAACACCTTGCTACCGTACTGTCCTCGAACGCGTCATAGGCGAGAGAACGCTAATGGATTCCAAATTCGGTGCGTATGAATTCTTTTACCCCTTCACGGCCCCGCAATCGCAGCCAGATCGGTCCACCTTCTCTCTCTACAACCATCTCGAAATCAAAGAATGGGCAGCACAAACGTTCGTAGGTGATGAACTCGGCGAGATCTTGAATGGTCGATTCGTCTACTGAGAACCGGATGGCATAACCGTCGGCGAGCTCCCGCGCGTCCTGTCTGGCGCTTTGCAGTTTCCTGGCCAGCGCCAGATAGCGCGGGCGTCGTTCAGCACTTACTCCTGCGACGTTGCACGCAAAGGGCGATTCGATCGCCGCCTTCTCTCTTGTTTTTGTCATAGCCTTGTCTTGAGATTCTGGAGTTGTGGGGCCGACGGTGACCTGAGGCCTTGCGACTGAGCCGGTCGTCAGGAGATTCAAACTCAACAAGGATAGCGTAATAACCGTACGAATCGGTTTTCTCCGGGACATTGCTTTCTCCCTTTCGCTTTTGTTTCGATCATTCTGACACGGCTTAAGCAGGCAATTGCTGAGTCTGCTCTCCGCCATATTCAAGCTGCTCGAGAACTTGACAGACCTGCTGCCCATCGCCGCACCCACAATCGCGTCCAATGGTGATCAGTTCGTCGCGCATTTGCTGCAAGTCACGTATCTTGTCTTCGATGTTGCGAATCTTTGTCTCAACGATCGCCCGCGCTTTTGCCGTGTTGTGAGAGCGCTCCTGGCTTAGCTCGAGAAGACTGACGATCTCACCGAGGGTATAACCCAGATCCTTGGATCGCTTGATAAAGCGAATCCGCCGCACCGCGTCAGCTGGGTAGTCTCGATAACCGGAGGCGAGCCGTGCCGTTTTTTTTAGCAGCCCACGACGCTCATAGAACCGAATGGTTTGAACAGTGACTCCAGTTTGGGTGGCTAGTTGTCCGATTCGCATTTTGAATGCCTTTCCTGTCTCAAGATTCTGCGCCCTATACCTAAGTATAGAGTCAAGCATAAAGGCTGTTTCCGGCATTTCAGTTGGCGGAGTGCCTTAGCGCGGACTCGACAGTCTACGCTACCCCCGGCGCGGACCACGGGCGCAGACTCGACAGTCTACGCTACCGTCGCGGCGGACTCGGCGCAGACTCGACAGTCTACGCTACCACCGGGACAAAAACCTTGAGCTCGGGCTCGTCTTCAGACAATCTCATCATTCGCTCGAATCTCAGACCGAGCTTTTCCAGAACCTTGATTGAACCATAGTTGTCCGGAGAGGTGATCGCCACTATTCGGCTTATCCCCAACACACCCTTCCCGTAGGCGACGACGGCGGAGGCCGCTTCAAAGGCATAGCCCTTTGACCAGAACGCCGGCAGGAACGCAAAACCAACATCGACATCCGTCAATTGCTCCCTCTTAATTAAGCCGCAAAGACCAATGGATTCGCCGGTTTCCTTCAACTCTACGAGGTAGGCTCCGAACCCAAACCGCTCATAGCTCGCAACCGGACCGGTCCGAATGTATGTAAGCGCATCCTCAATGGTTCTGACGCCTTTGTCGCCGATGTTAAGGAGGAACGACGGCTCATTGAGCAGTTGGAGAACAAACTCGGCGTCATCATTCCTGAATCGGCGAAGGACCAATCGTTCTGTTTCAAGCACTGGCAAAGAAGCCTCTCACAATCCGAAGTAAATTGCATCCAAATAGGGCCTGGCGCCTGATCGAAGCAGACAACCGGCACTTCCCGGATGTTCCCTGATTCAAAGCCCCTCACCGCATCGGACCATTCTCAGGCATGGTGATTCGTATTGACTCGATTATCGGGCTCTTACAAAATCGGTGCCGGTCAGGAGCCAATTACCGCCACTCATCGCGAAGAAACGCCAACGCGGTTTCTGCAAAACGACTGGTAGTCTCCCCGGTTCCGGTGTGTTCTCCGAATATCGGGCCATGCTCGCCGTTGGGAATCACCCAAAGATAAGAGCGTGGAATGGCGGAGTACATCTCCATCGCAAGGCTCACCGGATAGAGCGGATCGCGATCACCGTGCACAATCAACGTTCGCGCGGTGATAGTCGAGAGGTAAGCGGGTGTGAAGTTCATGTCATCATAGCTGTCCGCGAATGACCTCGCCTGTCTCCAGATCGCCTTGATCTGTTCATCACCGTGTTTATGCCATTGCCTCATTTGCTGCCATTCCTCGTCGCTTCGATTGTCGGCGGTTGTCTCACGCATGATGGCGCGTGCTTGTTCCGGGAAGTAGGGCGTCGCGCTAACGAGGATCATGCCTTCAACTCGGCTCGGTTGCCTGGTCGCCATATGAAGAAGTGTTTTGGCGCCCATGCTCAATCCAATTGCTTTGAATCGTTCGATGCCCAGATTATCCAACAGGGCGAATACATCCAATGCCGATTGGCTGAACGTGAACTCCATGGATGGATTGGTTGTTCTTCCGTGGCCGCGCAGATCCGGTACGATTAGCCGGTATCCGTCCGGAGGGACTTTGAATATCAATTGCCAATTCGCACCCACTCCGCCGCCGCCGTGCAGGAGGACCAGCGACTCACCTTGTCCAGGAGTTTCGTAATACATCTCGATGTCGTTAACATTCACAATGTGTCCCGGCGTCGACGGTGTATCCAGGTATCCTGGTCTTGAAGAGTCACTTTCGTCCGACATAGTCGATCTCCCCTGGCTTGGCGCAAGGTGACGCGACAGCAGGTCCGGCGCTCGGACTTCGCCGCTGCCCTAATGCTTTGTTTGAGGACCCAGCAACGCATCGCGAACGACCTGCTCTCGATAGCAGAAGATTCGCTGCAATTGCCGGCGTACGATCGGATAGGCTATATCGCCCACGGGTGAGAACGGAAGCCGATACCGCACGAGGTCGCCGATACAAGTTCCGGATCCCGACGGTGAACGTGTGCGTGTGAACCCACAACACATACGGCCCCCTAAGCTGTTGGTCGATGAAGCGCCGGGGCGGATCCCACTCCGCTATTCGACTCGACCAGCGGAACGGTAACCCGAAAGGCGCAACTTATACTCGAGGATTGTGCCGGTCTCAATTTCGATCGGGAGCGGCGTCAGAATCTCAAAATGGAGTTCAGGCGGTGTGATGCGTTGGAGGTTCGCTGCATCTGCAAAGAAAGCGAATACCACATCGGCGTCGAGCGGGAGATCGATAGTCGTCTCGAAGGTGTGCTCCATGCGTCTACTGCTTGATCGACCGACTCCGGCCAGGTGATGCTCGGGCGCCCCGAGCCTTTCTTGTAGTAGCCAACCCATAGCTCCGGGACCGCGGCATGATTCTTCTCGAGCCACTTGCGAAAATCCGCCGGTGATTTGAAGAACTTGATCTTCATACCTGAGATAGACGATTCCTTAATAAGTTCCGATCAAAATGTGGCGGCTTGCCGCGACCTTGATTTGGTCATTTCCCAAGTAGCAGTTTTATGCCCGTGTCCGACACGAAGTCATTGCCTTCATATCGCCGATGACACCCAATACACGTGCCGTTGTTCGAACCAGAACCAGCGTTCACTTCTTCCCATTTCTCCGTGGCGAACATCTTGTAGTCCCAGGAATCTTCATCTCGACCCGGCCGGACCTTTTTCATTACTGTGATGATCTGCACACTGTCCTCTGTTCTGCGTTCCTGTTTCTCTTTTACGATGATTGATCCAACCGGAAACAGCTTGTCGTCTGAGAATGTCTTTAGCCCCTGCCGCGCGAGTTCATTGATGTAGTAGACCACTCCGGGATCATAGTGCGGGCCATAGATCGATCGAGGAGCGGCGCACATAAATTTTGTGCCCTCAACCATATCGACAGGAGTCTTGTTGATGCGGAACATTGTCCGGTAGGGGGTAATCTTGCTGACGGAAATTCCATTGCTGACGGCTTCTGTTTTCTGATCGGATTGCCCTTGAGCAATAACAATCGTCGCAAGACAAGCCACCAGCAGAGCGCAGCACTTGTATAGTCTTGTATTCATGTGATTCACCACCAAGTTTGTATCGTTTCGGATGGCCTAAGCATAATCAATTGGCATACCGGCATCAATAGCAACAGGGATCTCAAGTGAGCGCCGGATCGTTGCGCATCAACCTTGTGCGAGGTGGATGTTGAGGACTATGAGGTGTGATGGATCAGACGCGGGGTCTCAGCCGATCCAGGCAGCCCACCGTGCCAGTGTAAACAGCGATCCAACGATGAATAGGGTCCCAAAGATGGACTTGTTGTGTCGTGCCAACCATACAGGCAGATAGATGTCGAAGTTGTCGCGACGATCCTCGGTGTATCGCGCGGCTACGTCGGTAAGCGGACAACGGAGCCGATTGAGAACAAGCACCAGCACTTCCACCAGGACGATACCCACAAGCCACGCTGCCTGTTGGAAACGCCCCACGTAGCCGAGGATCGGAATCACCACAATACAAAGTGCGAAAAGAAGCCAAACGGCTGTATGTAGCAACTTGATTGATCGTAGCGCGGTACCGGGTCTCATCGGCATGAGGTGCGCAAGAGTTGGCTTACGGAGCAATCGGCGCTCGCGGAGTTTGCAGGACCGGCGCCCGATCTAGGTTACGTCTCGCCGCACGAGTTCTACGCATCCGGCGATGGCCGCAATCACTCCGCCGGCCGCGCCGAGCCACAGCGCCATCACAACTCTCTCCTTTGATAATACATTCACCGGCAGCAGCCAGGGATAAAACTTCCCCACTCGTGCGCTGGCGGCGAAGAGCGCAAAGAACACCCCGCCGATGCCTGCGCCGAGCGCAAGCGCGAAGCCGGACCAGCGGATGCTGATCCAGGTGTGAATCGCAATGATCAGCCCGGCGGCGAGCCAAATCATCGCCGTGTACTTTAACATCCAACCGTATGGGGGCGCCTCGCCACTCGCCATCTCTGGTCGCAATCGGGTAAAGAGCAATCCGGTGAGAATGGTGATGACCGTTAAGAACAGCGTGCTTGCCAGTATCAGCGCCTCAGCGACGAGCAGCTTTGCCGCATAGATCGCGGTACGCGGGATCGGCAACGCGAAGAGGTGCTTCCAGTTCTTTTCGCCATGATCGATGCCGCTGAGCAGCGCCGTTTCAAGTGTGATCAGCAGCGGCAGCATGAATACCGCCCAGGCGCTCAGCGAGACTTGAGACAGCGTCTCCCACAGCTTGAATTCAGGGCCAACATTGCGCCGCTCCCAGAGGACGAAAAAATCCAGAGCCGCTACCAGCAGCGGGGCGACAAAGACCATGCGGAGCGCAAGCGTTCGTTTGAGCTTCAGGAGCTCGGCGTGCACCGCACGGACGAGAGACCGGAGTATCGACATCAGGCGGCAATCCTTCCGGCGATTTTGCCGTTTGTCAGCGATAGAAAAATATCTTCGAGCGAGGCTTGCTCGAGCGCAACATGGAAGACTTCCAATCGTTGGTTGACAAGCAAGCTATTGATTTGGGCGGCCGCATCGAGAGTAGTGGCGACTACGGTCAACCATCCATCCTCGCGCTTATGCGCGCTCCAACCTGCATCGATCAGACAACGCAGAGCTTGCTCGGGCTGTCGGACGCCAATGGTCAGATGCTCCTGTCGCTGGGCCTGCAGTTCGCCAAGCGTTCCCTGAAACAGCAAGCGGCCCTGATGAATGATGCCGATGTAGTTGGCGATCTGTTCGACTTCGCTGAGTAAGTGGCTGGACAGGAAAACCGTTGTGCCGAAGTCTGCGGGGAGCCGGCGGATCAAGTCGCGCATCTCGTGAATTCCCGCGGGATCCAGACCGTTTGCAGGTTCGTCCAAAATCAGAAGCCTGGGGTTGTTGAGTAGCGCCAAAGCCAGGCCCAGTCTCTGGCGCATCCCGAGCGAGTATTCGCGGACCCGGCGGTGAGCATCCTGTGCGAGCTTGACGATGCCAAGCGCACGGTCGATCAGTTCGCGCGGTGCGCCGAGCAACCGCCGCGTCACTTCAAGATTCTCCCGCCCGGTCAGATGGGGATAAAGCGACGGCGTTTCGACGAGCGCGCCGACGCGCCGCATCAGGGACTGGTGGTTGCCGGTAAGCGATTCACCAAACAAACGCACTTCGCCGGCATTGGGACGAATCAGCCCCAGCAGCATTCGGATGGTCGTGGTCTTGCCCGCGCCGTTGGGACCCAGGAAACCGTAAACGCCAGCCTCCGGCACCAGCAAATTCAAATCATCAACCGCAAGCTGCGCGCCAAATCGGCGAGTCAGCCCACAGGTTTCAATCGCAGTTGGATGCATCCGTTCCTCCCCAGTAAAAACGAAGCGGGAGGGACGCCGTTAACAATCCACTAACAATCCACGGCCTAAAGCGCAGGAATGCAACCGTATTGGGACTTGAATCGGCTCAGTGGACCGGCTGCAAATCTCTATCTTCGATCGATGACTGTCTCCTCCCTAAGGTCGTCCGGCCGCCTCGTTTGCCTTCTCCGCTGCGTGTTGCAACAAAACCGCCTGGTCCGCCTGTATGTCAATCTGAGCTCCGGAGCCTAGCTGAAGCTTTGAAGGCAAACCCACCGGCGATTGGTTGTAGAGTCGCTGATAAATGACTAAAGCCGCCAAATACGTGCCTGCCGTAGACGGATGAAAACCGTCTGCCGAGTACAATGCAATCCTAGGATTTACACTCCAGGCGCTGAGCCACGCTTCACCAACGGGAAGCACGAGTCCATCGACATCTTCAGAAGCTTGCTTGTAGGACTCCCCCACCGCCTTGAAATCCTGCAGACGGCCTGACGAAGGCCAAACGGAATAGAACGCGGGTTTTGCACCATGCCTTCGGATCTCCTCAGCAAAGCGACGTCCGTATTCACGCAAAACCGCACGACCCTCTTTAGACGCTGAAGGGCCTTGTTGCAGCACTACAAAGTCCCATTTGCCCTTCACTATGGCTCTGAGAGCTTCTTTCTTGTTCCAGTGATCTTCAAGACTGAAATCCGGGAAGGCGATCGTTTTGTATACAAACTTCTTCTGGCCAAAGGCCTTTGCAAGCGCCTCGATGACCGCGGGCAAGTCGTTGGAGTAGGTCAAGCTATTGCCGATAAACAAGACCCGCAGGTCCTTTCGCTCATATGGTTCTCTGAGAGGGTTCCCGCGGAATAGGGGTGAAGCAAGGAAAATGAGAATGAATGCAAACAAGGCACTCAACTGCCAGGTAGCGTTTCTCAGCTTGAGGAGCACCATCGGATAAGATGATACAACGAACGCAGAACTCAGGTCATTGATGAAGTTCGGTCGTAGAGACGAATGAATTCGTCACCACGAAGCAAGGACTCGCCTAACCCAGGGCTGCGCGGACTTGCCCTGGGCTACACGCTACCACCCACTGCGTGGGTTGAATTGATAAACCGGTGTGTCCGAAAAACTGACGCGCACCCGGTGTGCAATTGGACGTTGTGTCAAGCAGCAGGACTCGATATCTTGGTTCCGGAGAAACGATGAGACACTTTTCGATGATGCTGCTCGCCCTGATGTTTGTTCCTTGCGCGAACGCGCAAAGTATTGGGACTCATGCGGAGGCTCGACGGACGGTCGCACTCACCTTTGATGATCTGCCCGAGGTCTTCAGCCGCGACGTCGCCACGATGAGACGTAACACGACCGAGCTGCTGAGAACGCTCAAGCTTCACCGCGCTCCGGCCATCGGATTCGTCAACGAAGGCAAGCTGCACGTTCCTGGCGAGCTGGACGCACGCATTGGGGTGCTCAAGCAATGGGTTGATGCGGGTCTGATTCTTGGCAACCACGGGTTCTCTCATCTCCGACTCCTCAACACTCCGCTGATCAAATACGAAGACGATTTGATCAAGGGAGAGGTCATCACTCGGCGGTTGATGAGCGAGCGGGAGCCTTATCAGCTCTATTTCCGTCATCCCTACACCAGCACCGGAGGAACCAGGGAAGTAAAGGAAGCGTTCGAGAATTTCCTGAGTGAACGAGGCTACAAGGTCGCCCCGTTCACTATCGAGAATTCGGATTACATCTTCAATCAGATCTACTCTGACGCCCGGCGCAACAACGACACAGCGTTGATGGAGCGGCTTCGTAAGACTTATCTGGATTACAACGACGTCCAGTTCGAGTTCATCGAGCGCCTCGCAAGTGAGATGTTCGGGCGAGAGATCAGCCAGATCCTTTTGATCCACGCGAACGACATCAACGCGGATTGTCTCGACGAGATGTTGAACCGACTGGAGGCTCGAGGTTATCGCTTCGTCACTCTGGATCAGGCCCTGGAGGACAAGGCCTATCAGACAAGAGACGATTACATTGGGCTGCACGGGCCATCGTGGTTGCACCGATGGACTGTGAGTCTGGGGTTGAAGATGAAACTCGATCAGGAACCAGACCCGCCGAAATGGGTTTTGGATATGTTTAAGAGATAAGGTGAATGGGCGAGATTTGACAAAGACTCATTTTCCATTTGTCATTTGTCATTTGTCATTGCTCGCGAGTGATATCAAAAATATCAAATCGCAAATTAAGAAATACAAATAATGACAAATGGAAAATGGAAGATGACAAATGGAAAATAGAACCAGAAAGCCCTGCTAGCATTCCCTCACAAACTCCACTAGCGCGTCCTGCCAGTGTCTCAGAGGTTGTAGTCCCAGCTTCTCCGATACCAGGCATCTCATCGCCGAGTTGTGTGGACGGGGCGCGGCCTGGTTCAGCTCGGCTCGTGTAACCGGTTCGAGCTGCACTTTATCGAACCCGGCGAGATTCAGCGCCAGGCGCGCGAACTCGAACCACGTCGCCGGTCCGGTCGAGGTGACATGATAGAGACCGTATTCCCCGAGATTGATGATCTCTTCGATGCGGCCGGCGAGATCAGGTGCGTAGGTCGGAATCGAAGTCTGATCGATCACGCCTTTGAGGTGCGCACCCTTTCGCGCGTACTCGATGACCCGGCTGCCAAAGTTCTTGCCGCCCGCACCAAACAGCCAGGACGTGCGCACGATGTAGAAGCGATCAGTGTGTTCCCGTACGGCCAACTCGCCTGCAAGCTTCGATTGGCCGTAGACGCTGGGCGAGTTGGGCTCGTCCTCCTGTGTGTAGAAGCCTTCCTTCGAACCGGCAAACACATAATCCGTACTGACGTGAACGATGTCGGCCCCAACTCTGCGGCAGGCCTGGGCGAGAAACCCGGGGCCGCTTGCGTTGACCGCAAAGGCCCAGTCGGGTTCATGCTCACACCGATCAACATCAGCCGTTGCGGCACAGTTGATCAAGACATCGGGACGAATGCTTTCGACCGCGCTATTCACATCATCCTCGCTGGTGATGTCGAGTTCCGTGTGCGGCATAGCGACGACTCGCCAGCCCGAGTCAGTGAGGCGTGCGCACATCGAGCCGCCTAACAAGCCACCGGCACCGGTGATCATCGCGGTTCTCCGTTCTGACAACATTAGCCCGGCCGCGGCGAGTTCGGTGACCTCCGGGTTGCTCGCGGTTTCCATATCAATGAGCGTCGAGCTGTCAGTCGCCGATGGTCTCATGACGCCAGGGAGCGAGGTGTCGATCCCAAATAGGTCCGTGATGTGATGATGGGTTTTCATACCTGGGAGCGCAGATAATAGGCGCACGAGTCGACTTTTATCAACTTGTCGCTATTGTCGCCGATTGCCCAAAGAATCCCAACCGGTTCCGAAGGTGTGAAAGAATAAGCGTTTCGTAGTTCCGCCTTCAGGCGGCACCCGGCAAATGCACGAGCGAAAGGCCCGCCTGAAGGCGGAACTACGAAACGCGCGCGGACTCGTCAATTCCTTCACATCTTCTTCCGGTTCGGGGATCGCAGAATTCACAGGCAATTTGTGCTTGTCTCGCTGCTAAAAGGGCGCCGAGCACGGTGGAGACCGGATTCGTGCCCATCTTGAAATGACCGCTGCGCATCCCTATACTTTGCTTGGTTCAACTACAAAGGTTTTGGCAGTAACGTTTAGTAAATAGTCCGTTATCATAAGGGATTCAATGATCAAGGTAATCAAATCAATCCTGTTTGGGATTCTCTTGTTTGTTATTTCGGGACCAGTTCAAGCACAAGGGCAGACCTCGATCCAGGGAACAATAGTCGAAAAGCGCGGCTTTGTTATGGCGGGGTTGACTGTGAGTGCGCGCAACATTGACACGGGCGTGGAGTTTCAAACGACCTCACTCGCCAGCGCTGTTCCAACCGCGGAGAGGCGAGATGGGTTCGATAGTTTGCGACAACTTGGATTGATAACCGAGGGGATTGCCGTTTTCACATTTGACGACCTCGCGCCCGGACGCTACGTGATTGCCGCGGATTGTCCGGGCGTGGAGCGAATGCTCGGCCAGGCGTCTGTAAGCGCGGGCAGGACCGCTCAAGTAGAAATGCTTGCGCTCCCTTTGGCGGAGACGGGGAACACGGCGGTTGACAAGTACGTCGCCTCGTCAGCGAGTCAGGGCGGACGCTATCCCGCGGGAAACATCAGTTATCTGAATGTCAATGACGCGCTGGATATGTACTTCATGGCGGTCTACTTCGGGATACTCGGTCTGTTGTCCGTTTATGGGGTCTATCGTTACCGGCTGGTATACCTGTTCCTTCGGTATAAGGACCATCGCCCGCAGCCCAAATCCAGATTCGCGGCGGGCCGCCTGCCGCGAGTGACGGTGCAGTTGCCTCTGTTCAACGAGATGTATGTGGCACAGCGGCTGATCGAAGCGGTTGTCAATTTGGAATACCCTCGAGAACTGCTCGAGATTCAGGTGCTGGACGATTCGACCGACGATACCCAGCGGATAGCGTCGGCGGTGGTAAACAAGTACTTCGAGAAGGGATTTGACATCGTCTATCATCATCGGGACGACCGTGAGGGCTTCAAAGCCGGCGCGCTTGAGGCGGGGCTCAAGAAGTCATCAGGCGAGTTTGTTCTGATCTTCGACGCCGACTTTGTGCCGCGACCTGATTGCATCCGCCGGATGATTGACTACTTTACCGATGAGCGAGTCGGTATGGTGCAGATGCGATGGAGCCACATCAACGAGGACTACTCGTTGCTCACCAAGGTGCAGGCGATAATGCTGGACGGGCACTTCATCATCGAGCAGGTGGCGCGCAATCGGTGTGGAGGGTTTTTCAATTTCAATGGAACGGCGGGCATGTGGCGTCGCGAGACGATCGAGTGGTCGGGTGGGTGGCAGCACGACACGCTTGCTGAAGACACCGATCTTTCATATCGCGCTCAATTGATGGGCTGGCACTTTGTCTATCTGGCTGACGACGATGTTCCCGCCGAGTTGCCGGTCGAGATAAATGCTTTCAAGTCTCAGCAGCGGCGATGGGCCAAGGGCGTGGTCCAGGTTGGAATCAAGCTGTTTCGACGGATGTGGCATGATCCGCGTCTCTCGAGGCGGGTCAAGCTCGAACAGTTTTTCCGCCTCACCGGCAATCTTGCGGCCCCGCTTGTGATTGTGCTCGCTCTGATCAATCTCCCAATCCTGATCGTGCGCTACAACCAGGGGCTGTTTCATCTGTTCGCGCTGGATTTGCCGATACTAACCTTCTCGACGGTTTCAGTGGTGGTCTATTACGTAGTAACGCAGCGATATCTTCATCCGGAGACCTGGAAGAAGACGCTCAAGTATATGCCGTTTGTGATGAGCATGGGGATCGCTCTGACCTTTTCGAACGCGCGTGCGGTGCTCGAAGCGATGCTTGGAATAAGAACACCGTTCGTGCGCACGCCGAAGTACATGATCGAGGATACGCACGACACTACCTGGTTGAAGAAGAGCTATGTACCGAGGCGCATCTCGCTCCCGTGGCTGGAGCTGCTGTTCGCGGCCTACTTTGTGTTTACTATCTGGTTCGCGATAGATAGCGGGATCTTCGGTACGCTGCCGTTTTTGATGATTTATCTTTGCGGGTATGCGTACGCAGCGGCGATGTCGTTCGCACAAATGTGGCCGAAGATGCGGCGGAAGTAGGAATGGCTTCTCAACCGAAAACACACTACAAGATCGACCTTCCGAGGATTTGATTCACTTTTCAGGCAGTCATTTGATCGCTTTAACTCCCAAAACGACCGATACTCACGGACATTCGTTTGAGCGTTTGCGCACACATCACCGCATTAGGGTAAAATGCACCTCCGGATTGCGCCCGTCGCTGTGACGAGAATAGCGGGCGTGACATTAACACGAGGCTCAACGCTAATGAGAAAGACCGCTTCCGTCATTATCCTGTCGATTGTTCTTGCTCAACCCTTCGCCTACTCCTATGCCGGGCAAGGTCAGCCGGCTCAATTCAAGAAAACGACCCTGCTCTCCGACAAAGAAGTAGCTGCGCTCGGCGCCGAGATCAGCGGCGCGATAGCAAAGGACACTGTGATCGAACTCGCGCGATCCCATCGGGTGCAGGCCTCCTCGGGTTACACGCGCGCGGCCGAGTACATAGCCGCGAAAGCGAAGGAGTACGGTCTCGAACAGGTTCAGATCGAGCGTTTCCCGGCGAACGGTGAGAAAACTTACTACACGCTGAAGTCGGCAACTGGATGGGAAGCCCAATCCGCCGAGTTGTGGGAGACCGAACCCAACAAGGTCAAGATCGCCGACTGGGAAGAAATGCGTGTGGCGCTTGCCGACTATTCACAGAGCGCGACTGCCACTGCCACGCTCTTGGATGTGGGCATGGGAACTACCGCGAAGGATTACGAAGGCAAAGAAGTGATGGGCCGAATAGTGCTGGCCGGCGGGGGCGTCGCTGCTGTTCACAAGCTGGCCTGCGAGGAACGCGGAGCGGCCGGTATTCTCAGCTATCAACAGAATCAAGTCACAGGTTGGTCGGGCGACTACGAGGACAACGTGCGATGGGGCCACCTGTCGCCATACAATCCAAACAATAAATTCGCGTTCATGATCTCGCTTCGCAAGGCGCGCGAGTATCAAGCCCGACTCGCGCGAGGCGAAGAGATCACGCTTCACGCCTCGGTTCAGGCCGAGATGAAGCCGGGCAACTACGAGGTGGTCAGCGCGGTCATTCCCGGCAGCGATGCCGCGAATGAAGAGATCGTTTACTCGTGCCATCTGTGCCATCAGAAGCCGGGCGCCAACGACAACGCTTCAGGGGCGGCTGCGATACTCGAGGTAGCGCGGGCGCTCACCACATTGATCCGGCGCGGGGAGATCACTGCTCCGCGCCGCACCATTCGATTCATCTGGCCGCCTGAGATCAGCGGGACGTTGGCTTACTTTGCGCAGCATCCGGAGATCGTTAGCCGCATGAAAGCGGTAGTTCACTGTGACATGGTCGGCGGCGCGTTCCCGTTAACGAAAGCAGTGCTGCATGTGACTCACACGCCCGCCTCGCTCCCGAGCTGCGTGAACACGGTTGGGGACATCTTCGGCGAATATGCAATTGCGGGCAGCGCAAAAGCGGCTTCGGGAGAGGGTTTCGAGGATGCGCTTGTATCGCCGCAAGGGAGCAAGGACAGTCTCGTCGCGGATTTTACGCCATTCGAGATGGGTTCCGATCACGACGTGTACGAGGAGGGTTCGTTCCGGATCCCGGCAATTTATCTGCGCGATTGGCCCGATGTGTTCATACACACAAACAACGACACGCCGGCGAATATCGACCCTACAAAGATCAAGCGCTCGACGTTCATTGCAGCCGCTTCCGGATACTTTCTGGCTCGATCCGGCGCTCGTGATGCGGCGCGACTGGCCGATGAGGTATTCGCCCGAGCGCTGGCCCGCATACCGAAAGAGCGAGACCGTTCACGCGCGGTCGAGGCGAGCGGTATCCCGAACGCAGTGGACGAAGCGCGGAACATCATCGCGCGGTCGCTCGAACACGACGCCGAAGCCCTCGCATCGGTGATGATGCTTGCGCCTGGCGACAAGGCGCTCGAAACAAAAGTGGATGGACTTGTTGATCAGTTGAGCGGCATGTGGCTGCTGCTGACCGGAGTGCTGAGCGAACAGCGCAAGGGGAAACGGGTGATCTTCACGCTGGAACCGCGAGAGGAGCTCAAAGAACAAAAACCGCGCAACGCAAAAGAGGCGTCGAGGCCCCGCACAGTGACTATGGACTACGCGCGCATACCGACCCGGCAAGTAACGGGCCCGATGAACATCTACTATTATGATTACGTTGCCGAACACGCCGATGGTGATGATCTGAAGGTGATCCAACGGTTCAGCGCGAGGCCGGGGGCGGATATCGTACTCTACGAGATTCTAAATCTGGTGGACGGGAAGCGCAGCATCCAGGCAATTCGCGATTACATCGCGGCTGCATACGGGCTGCTTCCTATTGAGGATGTGTCCGACTATTTGCGGCTGCTTGAAAAGATTGCCGTTGTTAAGATCGAAGGGTAGCGATGGTATCAGCCTGCTAGGATGAGGATCGTGGCCGGCGGGCGACGATCCAGATTGCTGCCAGCATGAATAACGCGCCGCTCGAATCCAGCACTGAATCCCATAGCGAGCCCCCGCGCTTTTGCGTAAAGCTCTGATGAAGCTCGTCAAGCAGCGCCCACGATGCCGCGAACACGAATGAGTAAACCGCCCACTTGAACCGCCATCGCAATGCGTCGCCGGCGCGGAACGCCCGGAACAGCAGCCCTCCAAGGAAGGCGTACTCGGTGAAATGAGCAGACTTGCGAACGACATAGTTAAAGGTAGCCATTGCGTGTTTGCTTGGGTGGGCAACAAACCAGAAGAAGATCTTTTCCAGAACGCCGCGCGTATTGTCGGCCGAGAATACATCGGTCGAGAAGTAATACATCACGCCAAACATGAACGCGACCGGAAACCAGTACCACATTAAGCGAATAGCGATCGGCGCTCTTACTGCGTTTATGTTCTCGGCCATTACACCTTGATATTAGCAAAACATCTACTTTAACGCGCAAGGACAGCAGAAGGGCATGGCAGAAGGGCATGGAGTTCAGGCTTTAGCCTGCTCGCGTTGGGGATCGCAGGCTAAAGCCTGAACTCCATGCCCTTCTGCGTTGGGGATCGCAGGCTAAAGCCTGAACTCCATGCCCTTCTGCGTTGGGGATCGCAGGCTAAAGCCTGAACTCCATGCCCTTCTGCGTTGGGATCGCAGGCTAAAGCCTGAACTCCATGCCCTTCTGCGTTGGGGATCGCAGGCTAAAGCCTGAACTCCATGCCCTTCTGCCGTTCCCGTCGGTCAGCCTTCGAGAGCGCGCGCGCCTGATACAACCTCGATGATCTCGCGAGTGATCGAGGCCTGTCGCACCCGATTCATATTCAAGGTGAGCGTCTCGATCACTTCGCCTGCATTTTTCGAGGCCGAGTCCATAGCCGTCATTCGAGCGCCGTGCTCGCTGGCAATCGACTCCAATAGCGCATAGAAGAGTTGCGTCTCCACGTACCGCGGCAGCAGTTCTCCAAATATCTGCGCCGGGGGCTGCTCATACAGATAGTCGACCGTGGCTTTGGCGTCAGCGGTTGATTGTTTCTCACCGGCCGGCTCTGCCTCCAGCGAATCCGCTCCAATTGGCAGCAGTTGCCTGGTGTTGACGCGCTGCGAAAGGACTGTTTTGAATTCGTTGTAGATCAGAAACACCTTGTCGATGGTCGAGTCTTCAGCCGTGAACATCGCCATCAAATCGCGCGCGATAGCCGCGGCGTCTTCGTGATCTATTGTGCGCGCCGTTACGTTGATGTATTCGCCGATAATGTCGATCGGACGGCGGCGGAAGAAGTCGCGGCCCTTGCGGCCGATCGCGACGATCTCGACCTTTTTTCCAGGATGCTCGCGAACAAACTGTTGCGCCGCTTTGATCAGGTTGGTATTAAAGCCCCCGCACAGCCCCTTGTCCGCCGTTACCAAAGCAATCACAAGGTGTTCGTCTCCCCGCGGATCGAGCAAGGGGTGATGAAAATCTCCGGTGTGCTCAGCCAGTCGTCCCAGCACGCGCATCATGGTGTTGGCATAGGGGCGGGCGGCTACCACACGGTCCTGGGCGCGGCGCAACCTCGCAGCGGCCACCATCTTCATAGCCTTGGTGATCTTCTGCATGTTGCGGACCGAGCGAACTCGGCGGCGCAAGTCTTGAAGGTTAGCCATAAGAATTAGGGGTTGGGGGCTTGGGGTTGGGCGTTGGAGAGCCGAACCAGCCCCCAACCCCTAACCCCTATCCCCCGATTCAGTCACCTGCGGTGGCGCGCGACGTCTCCGCGGTGAACCGTTGTTTGAACTCGGTTACCGCGGCGCGCATTTCTGTTTCGATCTCCTCGTCAAGCTTCTTGCGATCGCGGATCTTCTCGAGGAGGCTGCCGCGCGTGTTCTCCACAAAGGCCTGCAGCCCCTGCTCGAACTTTTTGAGATCTGAGACTTCGATGTCGTCGACCAGCCCTTTGGTCGCGGTCCAGATGATCAACACCTGCTGTTCGACCGGTATCGGCGAATACTGCGGCTGCTTTAGAATTTCGGTAAGCCGCTGCCCGCGGCTGAGCTGAGCCTGAGTTGCCTTGTCGAGGTCCGAGCCGAACTGCGCGAACGCCGCCAGATCGCGGTACTGGGCAAGATCCAGACGCAGAGTGCCCGCGACCTGTTTCATAGCTTTCGTTTGGGCTGAACCGCCGACCCGGCTGACTGAGTTGCCGACATTGATCGCCGGCCGCACGCCCTGGTGAAACAAATCGGTCTCAAGGAATATCTGTCCGTCGGTTATGGATATGACGTTGGTTGGAATGTACGCCGAAATGTCACCGGCCTGGGTCTCGATGATAGGCAGGGCGGTCAGGCTTCCGCCGCCGAGTTGATCCGACAGCTTCGCGGCGCGCTCGAGCAAACGCGAGTGAAGGTAAAACACATCGCCGGGATACGCCTCTCGTCCGGGCGGGCGTTTCAACAAAAGCGAAATGGCTCGATAGGCCCACGCGTGTTTCGAGAGGTCGTCGTAGACGCAAAGAACGTGCTGGCCACGGTCGCGGAAGAACTCTCCCATCGCGCAGCCGGCATAGGGCGCGATGTATTGCATCGCCGCCGGACTCGACGCCGAGGCGTCGACGATGACGGTGTAGGAATCTGCGCCGTAATCCTCGAGCGTCTTCTTCACCTGCGCCACGGTGGATTCCTTCTGACCGATAGCTACGTAAATACAGATCAGGTCTTTGCCTTTCGAGTTAATAATCGCGTCGATGGCGACAGCGGTCTTACCGGTCTGGCGGTCGCCGATGATTAACTCGCGCTGGCCGCGGCCGATGGGCACCATCGAGTCGATGGCCTTCAATCCCGTCAGCATCGGCTCACGGACCGGCTGGCGGTCCATCACACCGGGCGCGATGCGTTCGAGCGCGCTGAACTTTCCGCCGGTGTCGATAGGGCCGCGTCCATCAAGCGGGCGGCCGAGCGGGTCGACCACGCGTCCGATTATTTCTTCGCCAACGGGCACGGACATGATTCGCTTGGTCCGCCGCACTTCGTCGCCTTCCTTGATGTTTTCGTACGACCCGAACAACACCGCGCCGACCTTATCTTCTTCGAGATTCAGCGCGATTCCCGCGACCTCGCCAGGAAGTTCGAGAAGCTCACCGGCCATAACCCGCTCGAGCCCGTATATTTCTGCAATGCCGTCGCCGGTCTGAATCACCGTGCCCACTTCGCTGATCTCGAGGCTGGTGTCGAAGCCCTCGATCTGCTGGCGTATGATCTTGCTTATTTCATCTGCTCTGATTGCGTCCATCGTTGTCTCCAAACTCTCAGATCGCCGTTTCGCCCTGTTTCAATCGTTCTTTGATCGCTTGAAGCTGGGTGCGCACCGAGCCGTCATAGACGATCGATCCGATGCGAGTCACCAGACCGCCGATAAGCGAAGGGTCAGTCTTGAACTTGAATTCCACCTGCTTGCCGGTCATTTGCTCGAGAGTCCGCCCCAGCTTCGCCTGCTCAGCCGCGCCGACCTGGGTCGCGGTTGTCACCTCGGCAATGACCAGGTTCGTCCGCTCATTCATCTCGCGCCGAAACTGTTCGTACACCTCGGCGACATATTGCAATCGATGATGACTGAGCATTATCCGCAGCAGGTTAGCAGTCATCTGGCCGGCTTTCGTGCGCGCGATGAGAGCCTCGAGCACCTTGAGCTTGTCGGTCTGCGGTACGACGGGGCTCGCAAACATGTCGCGAAGCTCGCGGCTGGATTTCATCATCTCGGCGAAGACACGCACCTCGTCATCGAGTTGCGCGACTTGATTTCGAGCCATCGCGACATCGGCGAGCGCGTCGGCGTATCGACGGGCGACTGCTATCACGCTCATTTGCTCACCTCGCCCAGGTCGTCAATAAACTTATTCACCATTCGAGTGTTGTCTTCCGTTCGAATGTCGCCGCGAATCATCCCTTCTGCCAGAGCGACCGACTGGTCGGCGACAAACGCTCTCAGCTCGACTTTCGCGGCTTTCGTAGCGCCTTCGATCTCGCGTTGGGTTGTCTGCCGGATCTTCTCCGCGTAGTCGGTCGCGGTTTGTCGAACGCGTTCGGCCTCATTGGCGCTCTCGCGCTCTGCCTCCGCACGGATATCGGCGACTTCTTGATCAAGCCTCCCCAGACGCGCTTCAAGCTCCGCGAGACGCCTTTGCGCCTCCTGCTTGTCGTGCTTGGCCTGATCGAGTTCCTTGACGATAGATGCGGCGCGGTCGTTGAAGACCTGGCCGATCCGAACCTTGCTCCGAAGGATGTAGATGAGAAAGATGACGAATACTAGGAGATTGAGTACCCTCCAGATGTCCGGATTCGCCCAGAACCCTTTCACTTCCGCCTGCTCGGCCGCCAGGAACAGAGCCGGTCGGACTAACAAGTCAATTATCAATCGGCTCCACCTCCTACAGTGCGCCCCAGGATGGTGCGCGATATTCGCTCGGCAATCTGCCGCGATTCTGATTCGAGCGCCGCTCGGGCCTGAACCACTTGATCCTCGATCTCACTCTTCGCCCGTTCGATCTGTTCGTGGGCCTGCAATTTTGCCTCATCGATCAAACGACGCCGCTCTTCGGCGGCGGCAGCTCGCTCTTGCTCGGAGCGCTTGTAGCTTTCTGCGTGCGCCTGGCGAATGGTCGCTTCGTACTCGGCGAGTCTGGATTCATAGCTCCGGCGTACCGCGCGCGCTTCGTTTGCCGCGCCTTCGGTCAGAGTCTGCCGCTCATCCAGAACTCGCCCGATGGGTTTGAACAGAATCCTGTTCAGCACAAAGACAAGAATGAAGAAGAGGACAAGTACCAGGACCAGCGAGCCGTCAGGTCTTATGATGTCGCCAGGATTCTCTGCGAAGGCGACGATCGTCGAAACCAAAGCATGCACTCCCTAGTGAGAAATTTACCGCGAGTTCAAGCCACGAAAACTAACACAGCGTGAAAAAAAGTGTCAAGCAAACAGCACTTTCCAGTCGGCGTGAGCTCAGAGTACAGGCTTTAGCCTGCTTTTCAATCGATCCAAACTTCCACGCTGAAGTTTCCACTGAGTACTCACGCAGACCCTTCTTCTCAAGCCCTCGTGTGCCTCGCTATCACGGTCTCACTTTGTAGTGTAGCGAGAACTGGAATGAAAGCCAGGGCATCTAGTCTCGAACTCGCTGCCGATCTCCCTATTCAGGTCGGACCTTCGTTTTTCTTCTATCGATAATCCAGAAAAGCAACGTAACTGCGCCAACCGAAATAGCGATGAGTAGGAGTACCACGGACGCAATAAACCAATCGAGTGCTGGCCATTCGTTTCGAAGGGCGGCCTGATAATCTGCCCACGCTCCGCTGCGTGCGGCTTCTGAGAGCTCGCTGCTCGCCTTGTCGCGTTGGTATTTCCACCAACCCCAACACAATGCGGAGCCGAGCATCAAGAGGAAGGTGAGCGCTGCGGGAATCAAAAGGGGCGCCCTGGTTCTGGTCACGCTCGTGCTCTTCCTAAGACCGGTCTCGGCCATAGAGTACTGTTAACGCCCGGAGCCTGTCGCTAATTTTTTGCGTCAGTGCGCCCGCCCTGAATCTCCACTGCCAGTTGCCCTGCTCGCTTGCCGGCAGATTCATTCGAGCGCGTGAGCCGAGTCCAAGCACGTCCTGGAGCGGCACTACCGCGGTGTCTGCGACAGAGGCCCACGCCGCGCGAATCAAGTCCCAGTGAATCTCACCCCCATTCGAGTTCAGATAATCGAGACAGTACGCTCGCTCGTGTTCCAGCTCCGAGGCGGTGCTGGTTGAACCCTCGCCGGCCTTGCTGTTGAACCATCCAACCGAAGTATCGTTGTCGTGAGTGCCCGTGTACACGACGCAGTTGCGAACATAGTTGTGCGGCAGACTGATCGTTCTGCTGTCGCCTTGGAAAGCGAATTGAAGAACGCGCATTCCCGGAAGCCCGAAATCGTCGCGCAGAGCTTCAACATCCGGGGTTATCACCCCCAGGTCTTCGGCGATGATTGGCATCTCGCCCAATGTGTTTCTCAATGTTGCGAAGAGTTCACGCCCCGGCACCTCGACCCATTGACCGCGTTCAGCAGTGTCGTCCTGACCGGGGACTTCCCAGCAGGCAGCGAACCCGCGAAAATGATCGATTCGCAGGATATCGACCATTTCAAGGGTCGCGCGCAGCCGGTCGATCCACCAGCGGAACCCTGTCCGGCGCATCGCATCCCAATCGTAAATCGGGTTGCCCCAAAGCTGCCCGGTCTTACTGAAGTAGTCGGGCGGAACGCCTGCTACGACGATTGGCCGGCGTTGGCTGTCGAGCTTGAACATCTCAGGATGAGACCACACATCGGCTGAGTCGCAAGCGACAAATATCGGTGTGTCGCCGATAATTCCTATCAGCCGGTCTCGGCAATAAGCTTTGAGCGCCGACCATTGTTTGAAGAACAAGAACTGAAAGAACTTCTCGGCCTCGATTCGGTCGCGCAAAGCCTCCCTCGCGGAAGCCAGCGCGGCCGGTTCGCGCCCGGCGTACGCCGGATCCCAACTGGTCCACGCTGCGCCGCCGTGCGCATCCTTCAGGGCGCGAAACAATGCATAGTCTTCGAGCCACCAATGACTCAACTCGCAAAAACGGGCGAACTCGGATCGCAAGGGTCCCTCGGGTGTGCCTTTGAAGCTGGCAAGGGCCTTTTCCAGGAGAGTTTTCTTGTAGTCGATCACCATGCCGAAATCGACGCGTGATGGTCGAAAGCGAGGACCATTGCTGAGATCGTCATTCGACAACAGCCCTTGTTCGACTAGCTTAGCTGGGCTGATCAGGAGCGGATTTCCCGCGAATGCAGAGAAGCACTGATAAGGCGAGTCGCCGTAGCCGGTTGGTCCGAGCGGCAAGACTTGCCACAAACTCTGTCCGCTCGCCGCTAGAAAATCGACGAATGCAAATGCTTCATTGCCAAGGTCCCCGACACCAAACCGTCCCGGTAATGATGTCGGATGTAACAGGATTCCACTCGCTCTTGAAAACGTCACTCAGCCCCCGATCGGTTCTGCTCTAGTCGGAAGTCGATTGATAGCACACAAGCGGAGGCCGGCTCAAACAATGAAGCGCGAACCGTACCTTGCCATCGCTGACCTTGATGCCGACCGGGCTCGCATCAGCCCCGTGTCGCAACAGCCCCGTTGACAATCGCTCACTCGCAAACTAGATTTACCCCAACGATGAAAGTGCTTCTTGGTACCTTGATCCTGGTCGTATCCTGCATCACAGCCAGCGCGCAGTCGGGCCAATCACCGCTCGCGCCGCCGACGCTTCCGCCGCCCGTCGCAGAAGGGACGCTGAAGGTGGGCGTCAAGGCTCCAGACTTCACGCTCCCCAACGGCGATGGCAAACTGGTGAGTCTGTCAGAGTACATTCAGCGATCACCCGTGGTGCTTGTTTTCTACCGGGGCTTTTGGTGAGGCGCGTGCACACAGCAGCTCACCAGGTTGGCTGAGGACTATGACAAGATCAAACACGCGGGCGCGGAACTGCTCGCTATAAGCGTCGATGAGCAATCCTACGCCTGGTCGATGGCCCAGACCACCGGCGCCAGGTTTCAGCTCCTTTCCGACGTGGAAAAGAAAACAATCACTGAATACGGAGTCTTGAACGCTGCCGAGCACGGCGGTATCGCTCATCCGTCAATCTTCATTTTGGATAAGGAAGGCCGGATTCGTTACATGCATGTGGGCAAAGATGCCCAGGACCGGCCGCCCGATGAAACGATATTAGTCGAAGTCAAGAAGGTGGTTGGATCCAGATAGCGCTCCGCCGGGCCCGGTCAAACCACGGAATCCGCTACCGCGAACTTTGTTCCGATGTTGCGCTTCATCGCATCGCATGCGGATAATAGAGCGAGTGATTCGCGGACGCATAATATCAAACAACTGCACCGGCATCGCGCCCTCACCGCGCACTGAAAATCTCTCACAAAGGAGAAACTATGAGCAATAACCCTTTAGTCGAGCTAACCCAGCTCGGCCAGTCGGTCTGGAACGACAATATCGAACGAAAACTGATAACGTCAGGCGAGCTGAAGCGTCTGATTGATGAAGACGGGTTGAGTGGGGTGACGTCAAACCCCGCGATATTTGAGAAGGCCATCGCCGGCTCTGACCTCTATACCGAACTGGTAGCCGAGCTTGCGGAGAAGGGCACCGGCGCCCAGGAGATTTACGAAGCACTCGCCATTCGCGACATACAGATGGCTGCGGATGTGCTCGCGAGTGTTTACGAGAGGACCGGTGGCACGGATGGATTTGTCAGCCTGGAGTGCTCGCCGCTGCTGGCCAATGACACTCAAGGGACCATTGAAGAAACGCGCAGGTTGTGGCGGCTTGTCAATCGCCGGAACGTGATGATCAAGATTCCGGGAACGGCCGAAGGGATCCCGGCCATCGAGCAGGCGATCTATGAAGGAATCAACGTAAACATCACCTTGCTGTTCTCGCTTCATGCTTACGAACAGACGATGGAAGCCTACATACGCGGTCTCGAGCGGCGCGCCGCCGAGAACAAACCGATTGATAACATTTCGTCAGTTGCGAGCTTCTTTGTGAGCCGAATTGATTCGGCAGTCGATAAGGAGCTTGAGAGGCGCATAGACCAGAGCACCGCCCAGGAAGAAAAGGGCAAGCTCCAATCTTTGCTTGGTCGCATAGCCATCGCCAACGCAAAGATGGCGTATCAGCGGTTCAAGGACGTGTTCCACGGCAATCGGTTCGCAGCGTTGAAGCAGAAAGGCGCGCAGGTGCAGCGTCCTTTGTGGGCGTCGACTTCGACTAAGAACCCGGTTTTCCCGGATGTGTATTATGTCGAGGCGCTCATTGGCCCGGAGACGGTAGACACGCTCCCGCCGGCGACGCTCATCGCGTTCCGCGATCACGGGCGCGCCCGTGTGACGATAGAAGACAACCTTGACGAGGAGCGCACGCTGCTGGCCAGGCTCGAAGAAATCGGGATCAGCCTCGATCAGGTTACGGCTCACGTCCTGGCGGACGGCGTGAGGCTGTTCGTCGAACCGTTCGAAAAGTTGCTCAAGACTATTGAGTCGCGAGCGAATGAGATTGTTACTCGTAAGCGAACGAGCGGCGCCGCAACGGACTGACGTGAACGAAGGCGGAAGGAAAAAGGCAGAAGGCACCCTGCTGCTTTCTGCCTTCTGCCTTTCAGGAGATTGCATGCCGGCATTTTCAAGATCGGTCGATGTAGAGATGGACTGGCTCGATCCTTCGAGCTTCGAGATTCGCGGCTCGCTCAAGGACAACGTTCATTCGTTGACGGCTCGTTTTGTCGTCAGCTTCCCGGGTTTTGTGATCAGCGAAGCTGGAGGAGATATCACAGCCATGCCCTATCCCGGGTTTTGCCAGGGATCGCTTGCGGCGCTCGAGGGTCTGGTCGGCGAACGGATCGGGCGCGGGTTCCGAAGACGCGCCGGCGAAGTTGTAGGCGGCGCCGCGAGCTGCAGTCACCTGCACACTCTGGTAACCAATATGGCCGCGTGCGCGTTTCAAATGAACTACGTGGCGGCCAAGGAAAGGCCGGAAGCCGCAGCCGCGATGCGCGAGGCCCGCGACGACGCACGGCTTCGCCGCGAGATGGTTCTGGGATGGATGCCCCAACTGCGTAACTCATGCTTCGTCTTCAGCGAGAACGCGGATCCGCTGTTCCAACTGACAATCGATAAGAAGAACGAGAAGTCGAGCCTGAACTTTGATGAGGAGTGATCGATGGGAAAATATTTGGAAGACTTCGAAATTGGCGAGGAATCGACAACCGCCGGGCGCACCGTGACCGAGACCGACATAGTTAATTTCGCCGGCATAACCGGCGACTGGAATGAGATTCACACCAACAAGGAACTCGCCGAGCGCGGACCGTTCAAACAACGCATCGCTCACGGCGCGCTGGTGTTTTCCATCGCAACCGGGCTCTCAGTGCGAATGGGACAGACCGGGGACACGGTGATAGCGTTCTACGGGCTGGACCGCTTGCGCTTTGTAAAACCGACGTTTATCGGCGACACTATCCGCGTCAATCAGAAGGTCGAAGCGAAGAGCGAGCGCGATGCGCACAGCGGAATCGTCACGATGCTGAACGAAGTTGTAAACCAGAGAAATGAGGTCGTCGTGAGTTACACGGCAAAGGTCTTGCTGAAACGCCGGCGTTAACCCTTCGACTTGAATCCAGCTTACGTAGGACCCCGCAATCAGGCTTTTATCTCTTGAATTATGTGAGGGTCGATCAATGCCGGTTACTCGTACGCAGACTGCCAGAAAGTTTCTAGCGAGGGAACTCGAGAAACTTTCCGAGAACGAGCGCGACGTCGTCGAACGCTTCATCAATCGCGGCCGCGTAGCGCGCAACGTGGCGGAGGAGTTCGAAGAGCACCTGACTCTGGGCCAGAGGGTGGCAGACCGCGTTGCCGAAACGATGGGATCGTGGACGTTCATTATCGTCCAGAGCACAATCCTGCTGGCCTGGATCGTGCTCAACGTTGCTGCCTATATGAATCACTGGGATCCCTATCCCTTCATCCTTCTCAACCTCGGACTGTCATTTCAGGCCGCCTATGCCGCGCCGATCATCATGATGAGCCAGAATAGACAGGCCGACAAAGACCGGATGCAAACAAAGAACGACTACGAAGTCGACTTGAAAGCTGAGATGGAGATCATGCAGCTTCACGAGAAGTTCAACGAGCTGCGCGATTTATACTGGGCGGATCTCGTTCGAATGCAGCAGCAGCAGATCGAAATGCTCGAGCGAATCATCGCCGAAAGCTGCAAGACTTAACCCGAACGCGAAGTCTCCAGTCGCGAAGGTTGAGAGTCGCTGCTGTCAGCACCTGTCCTGCACACAGGTGGCCCATCCAAAGCACCTCCTCGGGCCGGCGGTTGAGGATGTGAAATCCGGCGTGGATCGCATAACAGCTCAACGCGCCCAATCCAAGCTTTTTCATAGCCGTATCTCGTTCAGTTCGTTTCCGTGCTGGACCGAAGATGGCTCACACTGTCACGATGATTACCGGGCGCTCGAATCATGTATCACCCTAAGCGCCGAATGAACTTCGTATCGAAAAAATTCCGCCTCGTGTTCGCCACTTCTAGCGGCGTCCGTCATTCGGCTATAATCTCGCGGCTTGTCGGCAGTTGACCACTACGGAGGAACCCATGCCAGAAATGACCGGCGCGGAGGCGATGTTCGAGTTCATGGTCCGTGAAGGCGTGAAATACGTGTTCGGCAATCCCGGAACGACAGAGCTTCCGTTGATGGATCTGTTCGCCGCTCGCGATGAGATCAAATACATTCTGGCGTTGCACGAAGACTCGGCGCTGGGGATCGCTGCCGGGTACGCGGAGGCCACCGGCAAACCTGCCGTCGTAAATCTTCATACGAATCCGGGTTTGGCACACGCGCTCGGCAATCTCTATAACGTTTATCGCGCGGGCACACCGCTCATCGTCACTGCCGGACAGCAGGACACCCGCTCGATGATAGATGAGCCGCTCCTGTACGCGGACATGCTCCAGCTTGCCCGGCAACATACCAAGTGGTGCTGGGAGGTTCGTCACGCGGCCGAAGTGCCCGCGGCGATGGCGCGAGCGTTTAAGATTGCTCAGACCCCGCCCACCGGGCCTGTGTTTCTTTCGCTCCCGGTGAACGTGATGGAAGAGCGAGCCGAGATTGAGTTGCCGCAAATCACTCGCATCGGTTCGCGTGTTCGGGGCGATCTCTCAAAGATCAAGGAAGCGGCGTCGGTTCTCGCGAGCGCAAAGAATCCGGCGATCATTTCAGGCGACGGATGCGCTCGTTCAGGCGCGCTTGGGGAACTGGCGAAACTCGCGGAGATGATTGCCGCGCGGGTTCACGCTGAGCCGCTGAATTCGCTGCTGGTATTTCCAACCGGCCACCCGCTGTACGCCGGGCCGCTCTATCCGAATGCGAAACAGACGAGTGGTTTGCTTGAAGGCGTTGATGTGATCCTGGCGATCGGGGTCAACAATCTGGCGCCGCTTGTTTACACCGGGGCTCGGATGATCCCCGACGGTGTCCGGTTGATTCAAATTGATGCCGGAGATCACGAGCTGGGCAAGACCTATCCTGCGGAGGTCGCGATACTCGCTGATCCGCGATCGGCGATTCAGGAATTGATCGAGGCGCTCGTGCCCTTCTCAACCGGCGCCGCCGCAGAGTTGCTCGATCGCCGCCGCGAGACAATAACCGCTCACATTGCTGATGCGCGCGCGAAGTTCACCGAGCACGCCGCGATGTCGTCACCCGATGGACCGATGTCCCCGGCGTATGTGGCTCGTGAGATGAGACTCGCCGCCGCGCCGGACGCGGTGCTTGTAGACGAGTCGGTGACTTCAACGGCGTTCGTGCGAACGCTGTTCACATTGAGCGAGCCGGGGACGTTTTTCTACGCGAAAGGGGGCTCGCTAGGTCTGGGATTGCCCGAGGCGGTCGGCGTCAAGCTGGCGATGCCGGACCGGCAGGTGATCTGCTCGGTAGGAGACGGGACGGCGCTGTACACGATTCAGGGTTTGTGGACGGCGGCTCGGTATAGGCTGGCGGTAACGTTTGTCGTGTTTAACAACGCGAGCTACATGATTCTGAAGGGCGGGCTTATGGCGTTTAAGGGGGCTTCAGCTGAGCGCGGCGTGTTCACCGGGATGGACATCACCGAGCCCGAGATCGATTTCGTAAAGCTTGCGGAATCGATGGGTCTTTCTGCAAAGCGAGTGTCAAAGGCCGCCGAGTTGAGACCGGCGCTGGATTGGGCGCTGAATCAGAGTGGTCCGACGTTGCTGGACGTTGCGATCGTTCGGGAAGTGCGCAGCGTGTTGAGGTGAGCCGGTCGCCCAACTTACTCCGTTCTTTGGATCACCATCACCGTCAAGTCGTCCGGTTTGGGTTGGCCTCCCCGAAACGAGCGCGCGTCCTCGATACAAGCTGCAGTCAGCGCTTGCGGCGACAACGAGTACTTCGCGCTCACGACTCGGCTGAGCCGGTCCGTTCCGTATTCAGCATCGTATGGACTTCGCGATTCGGTGAGTCCGTCGGTGTAAAGCAACAAGCTTTCACCGGGCTCGAGTCGAAACTGGCAGGCCGAGTATTGCTCGCGGGAGAAGATGCCTACAGGAAGCCCGGTCGCGTCGATGCTGGTGACCTCATTTTTGGAAATCAACAGTGGTGGGCAATGCCCGGCGTTGCAAAGTTCGATCGACCCTGACGGCCGCGCTCTCCCGCAGACCAACGTCGCGTAGTATGCCGGCATCGTGCAATTCGCGAAGACCTGGTTTGCCCGTTCAACCAACTGATCCACCGCCAGGTCAAGGCTGATAAGGCTGCGGAAGGTAGCGTGGAGGTGGGCCATCAGCATCGACGCCGCGATCCCCTTACCCGAAACATCGCCAAGCAGGAAGAAAAGGTCTCCGTTGTCGTGGCTCACCAGATCGCAATAATCGCCGCTAACCGGACCGGCCGCCTCGTAGTGATAATAGGCTTGCCAACCATCGACGCTGAGGTCTTGAGTCGGAAGAAGCGAGTACTGAACCAGTGAAACCGCATCGAGGTCGTGCTGGAGAGCGCGTTGTTCTTTGGCATTCAGACAGTCAAGACAGAACCGGGCGATCGGATCGTGGATCGCATCGTCCTCGATAGTCTCATTACACTCTTCACAAATACCGGCGCCTCCCGTCTGCATTCGGTGGAGGGCAGAATCCACTTCGGATAACAGAGCGGCGAGATGTAAGCCTTCATTGGACCCGTCGATCGCGGTTTCGAGCCGCTTGCGCCAGTCGATAAGATCTGTGCGAAGGTCAATTTGGCTTGTGGCCATTTTGTCTACTCCCTGGGGATCGCGTTTCCCGATCCGTGAACGCGCGTTTTCAACCTTACTCCGCTCTGGAGCTTCGTTGATTCCTCAAGCTCGGCTGTGCCGAATAGAACGAAATAGTCGGGGCTGTGGTTCCGACTGAAAGCCGATAAAGATGGATCAACCTCAAGCGCATAGGACTCTTGTGGTCGAATCAATTCGTGCTCACCGAGAATGCTACTTCAGAGCTCGAAACGCGTCTATCCGGAGCTTGCGGCCAAACCCGCCAATCGGTTGCCTTAGGCTTCAATCCTCATCGACCCGGCGCGGATCCTTTTTGTGTTTCTCGCGGCGTTCGTCGCGAAGGCGTTTGTCTTCGAACTTTTTTGTGGGCAGGATTGGGGCGCGAGGGCGAGGCCGGAACTTGTCCTTCTCGATCTTAATGTTGATCTTGTCTGTTTTCTTCTTTGGCACTTGGTCCTATTGTACCCGGCAGGACGGGTCCGGCACACCCGGGGCAATGGCTGCGCTCAGGTAATCGGGCCACTCGACGTGACAGTGACTGGCTGGCCGCCGACACGATAAAGCGTCGGGAGCCACGTCAGCGGGTGAATCGTTCAATTTCAGCCGACCGGGACACGCGCGTCTAATCTCGGTAGACGAAGCCCCGGGCATGTTTCGTCGTAGGCCGCAGAATGTAGCGTAGACTGTCCAGTCTGCGCCCTCCCCAGCCAGAACCATCCGGGGAGAATGTAGCGTAGACTGTCCAGTCTGCGCGCCCTCCCCCAACCAGAACCATCCTGGGAGAACGTGGCGCAGACTGGACAGTCTACGCTACCCCCAACCAGAACCATCCTGGGGAGAACGTAGCGCAGACTGTCGAGTCTGCGCCCTTCCCCAACCAGAACCACCCTGGGGAGAACGTGGCGCAGACTGGACAGTCTACGCTACCTCCAACCAGACGCATCCTGGGAGAACGTGGCGCAGACTGTCCAGTCTGCGCCCTCCCCAGCCAGAACCATCCGGGGAGAATGTAGCGTAGACTGTCCAGTCTGCGCGCCCTCCCCAGCCAGAACCATCCGGGGAGAACTGTAGCGTAGACTGTCCAGTCTGCGCACCCTCCCCCAACCAGAACCATCCTGGGAGAACGTGGCGCAGACTGTCCAGTCTGCGCCTTCCCCAACCAGAACCACCCTGGGGAGAACGTGGCGCAGACTGGACAGTCTACGCTACCTCCAACCAGAACCATCCGGGGAGAACGTGGCGCAGACTGGACAGTCTACGCTACGCCCAGCCAGAACCATCCTGGGAGAACGTGGCGTAGACTGGACAGTCTACGCTACATTCTATCGCCGGGCTGTTGAGTGGCCGACTGGCTCAGCGAGCTTTCGTGACTGGCTGACTGCTGCTATGCTCTACGGCCATGAAACGCAAAACCCCTCGACGATCTCTCATACTAGCGACGGTCACGTTGATCACCGCAGCGCTCGGGTCACCGGCGTCCGCAGGTAGCAACGACAAGATCGCGAACATACCAAAGGCTGAGTACGGTGCGCGGCGTCAGAAGCTGCTCACTCAGATCAAAGACGGGATCGTCGTGATGGTCGGCGCCCGCGAGGAAGACCTCGGCGAAGTAGGACGTTTTCGACAGCATAACGATTTCATGTATCTGACCGGCGTCCAGACTCCCGCCGCCTATTTGATATTTATTCCGGCTGGAGTAATCCCCGGCAAGCCGCAACACGAGACGGTCTTCATCCCGGCGCGGGATATCAGGCACGAACAGTGGACCGGTGTTCAAATCGGGCCGGGTCCCGACGCCGAACGACTCTTCGGTCTCGAAGAGGTCGCGGCATCGACGGCATTCAAGGAGCGGCTAAGCCAGTTGCTTACCCAGGCGGGAGCCGAAGGCAAAGCATCACCAAAGATCTACACCGTGGTTCCAACTGGGCCGGGCTCGGATATCAGCCGCGAAAGCCGGTTCGTCGAGACGTTGCGCCAGGCCTATCCCAAGAGTGTTATCGCCGATGTGTCTTCTCTAATCGCCGAGATGCGCAAGGTCAAATCGGCCTCGGAGATCGAGCTGCTGCAAAAGGCGGTCGACGTTTCGCTCGAAGGCCATCGCGAGATGGTAAGCGCTATTAAACCTGGCGCGTACGAGTATGAGGCGCAGGCGGCGCTTGAGATGGCCTGGACGCGGCTTGGCTCCGAACGCCCCGGTTACCCGTCGATCGTCGGTTCAGGCATCAATGGAACGATCCTTCACTACAATGAGAACCGCAAACGCATCGAAGCCGGTGAGCTTGTCGTGGTCGATGCGGCAGCCGAGTACAGCTACTACACCGCGGACATCACCCGCACGTTTCCCGCTTCCGGAAAGTTTACGCCGCGACAGCGAGAGGTCTATCAGCTTGTGCTCGACGCACAACGAGCCGCGGAAAAAGCCTTCGTGCCTGGCAAGTCAAGCATCGCCGATCTGCAACGGGTTGCGAGAGAGGTTATGAAGTCCAGCCCGCTGCGCGACAAGCAGGGCAACACGCTGGACAAGTACTTCATTCACGGTCTCGGTCACTGGATCGGCATGGATGTGCATGACGTCGGGACTTACGGAGTGTTACCGGTTGGATCGGTGTTCACCATCGAGCCGGGGATTTATCTCCCCGACGAAGGCTTCGGCGCCAGGATCGAGGACGATTACCTGGTGACCGATAAGGGTCTGGTGAAGATGAGCGCAAAATTGCCATCGGAGCCGGATGAGATCGAGCGAATGATGTCAGCCCCCCCGCGTGCCGGGCGTTAAAATCTCCCCAGGGCTGTTTGAACAGTCCTGGGGCAGTCGCTGCAAGTCGAGCGAGGTCAAACCCACCGTCAGGACTGGACTCGTCGGCTTTTAGTATTGACCGGCGACCCTCACCATTTTAAGATTGCGGCGATCGAAACCTCAGGGCCCCGTCAGATCAGCCCCGTATAAACCCAACGACACGCTGTTTTACCCCGAGGCAGTCTGTCCGTGAGAGACATGGAAATCAAAGGCGCTATTCTCGAGTCTCGCCTGCAATTCGTGAAGGATCGCTTTGGCCCAAAGGCAGTTGAGGACGTTCTGTCAGCGTTGCCCGCGTCCGATCAAGCGATCTTTCGCAAGCCGCTCAACAGCGCGGGCTGGTATCACTTTCAAACCGGCCAGCACCTGGACGACGCCATAGTTCAGGCGATAGGCCGAGGCGACGCGCGATTGTTTGAGGAGATGGGGGCGGCATCTGCTCAGCAGAACCTCAGCGGGATACAAAAGTTCTACCTTGACCTGGGAAATCCGCAAGGCTTCATGCTGCGTGCGCCGTTGATTTATCACGTCTACTACGACAAGGGCTGGCGTGACTACAAACCGACCGGGCCTACCTCGGGCGTCATGACTACCTACGAAGCGGAAACCTACTCGGCGGCGGATTGCATGACCGTGATTGGCTGGTACAAGCAAGCGCTGAAGATGTGCGGCGCAAGAAACGTCGAGATGGTTGAAGACATTTGCCGCGCTCGGGGTGGGGATTGCTGCAGGTACCTCGTGACCTGGAGCTAGCCCACCTCCGGGAGATAGCGGGGCTCCGGAGTCAACTTCAGTTGGGTGTGCGACGGGTCGCCGCGACAAGTTCCTATCTGGTTAACCCCAGGTGAAGTTGGGTGTTTAGTTGGACCTCCGAAGCCGGCTTCACAGCATTGATTTCACCAACCTCGGTCCACCGCAAATCACCGCAAATCACTTGACCTGTGCTCATCCTGTCTATATAAGCAGCCCATACCAAATTGAAGCGCTATCATCCAAACTTCAAGTGAGGAGAGATACCATGAACCGAAAGCATCTTTTCTGGAATGCTTGCCTTCTTTGCGCTCTGCTTCTGATTCCTGTTCTCATCTGCGCGCAGGGTAAGGTGGCCGACTACGAGCGAGCCCAGGCTCTGCGCAACAAATTCCAGACGCTGGCGGTCAACATCCCCGATCGAGTCAACTGGATCGAAAAGACCAGCCGGTTCTGGTACCGGAAGTCGGTGAAAGGCGGCAACGAATTCGTTCTGGTCGACGCCGAGACCCTTGCCAGGAAACCGGCCTTCGATCACGCCCGACTCGCCGCATCAATTTCCGCGGCAGGCAGCGAGAAAGTCACCGCCCTAACGCTCCCGCTTACATTCCTCTCCTTTGTCGATGACGGGCGCAGCATTCAGTTTGTGGCCGGTGGCTCGACCTGGAAATGCGATCTCTCCGATTACTCCTGCAAGAAGACAGGCACGGCTCCGCAGGGTTTCCAGGGCCGCCCGCCTACCGACGATCCGCCTGAGGAATTCGGTAACAATGTTTACGATGGGATGACAGAGTTGTCGCCTCAGCAAGGTCAGCAACAACGCCGGCAGGAACCGGGGCAGCCTCGTGAGGATCAGACGTCGGAGGCATCGCCCGATGCAAAGTGGGAAGCTCTCATACAGAACTTCAATGTCTTTGTTCGGCCGAAAGGAAAGACCGAAGCGCTCGCTCTTAGCGCGGACGGTTCGGAAGGGAACTACTACACCCACGCATCAATCGCCTGGTCTCCGGATTCCAAACACCTCGTAGCCTATCGCATCCGCCCGGGTTATCGCCGGCAGGTCCACTATGTCGAGTCATCGCCCACCGACCAGCTTCAGCCAAAGCACTCGACTCGAGACTACGCAAAGCCCGGCGACGCGCTCGATATTGCGGCGCCCGTGCTGTTTGAAGTGGAAACAAAGAAACAGACGGTCATCGACAACACCCTGTTTCCGAATCCATATAGCCTGACCAACACAGTGTGGCGGAAGGACAGCCGCGCATTCACCTTTGAATACAATCAACGGGGCCATCAGGTCTATCGGGTGATCGAAGTCGACGCGGCTACTGGGAAGACCCGCGCTGTCATCAGCGAAGAACCCCAGACATTCTTCTCGTATCGTCCGCTTGTAGGCAATCTGAGGGAGACGGGAACCAGATACCGCTTCGATCTTAACGACGGCAAGGAGATCGTCTGGTCATCGGAACGAGATGGGTGGCGTCACCTGTATTTGTATGACGGCTCAACCGGCAAAGTTAAGAATCAGATTACCAAAGGCAATTGGATCGTCCGCGCGGTCAACAAGGTGGACGAAGAAAAACGCCAGATATGGTTCGAGGCCAGTGGGATGTATGCGGGTAAGGATCCTTACTTCACGCACTACTACCGGATCAACTTTGATGGGAGCGGTCTGACGGCGTTCACCGAAGCTGACGGTACTCACTCGGTTTCCTACTCGTCGGACATGAAGTACTACGTCGATCTATGGTCGCGGGTCGATCTCGCGCCCATCGCCGAGCTGCGCCGAACCGAAGATAAGAAGGTCCTTCTTGAGCTCGAGCGAGGTGATGTTTCCGAGTTGACCGCGGCGGGTTGGCGAGCGCCCGAGGTTTTTACCGCAATCGGACGGGATGGAAAGACGGATATTTGGGGAGTCATCATCCGTCCGATGAACTTCGATCCGTCGAAGAAGTATCCGGTGATCGAGAACATCTACGCCGGTCCGCAGGGCTCGTTTACGCCGAAGTCTTTCAGCGCATACTCTTCGATGCAGTCGCTGGCCGAGCTCGGGCTTTATCGTTGTTCAGATGGACGGTATGGGAACGGCAAACAGGTCCAAGGCATTTCACGATGTCGCGTGGAAGAACCTGGGAGACGCCGGCTTCGCCGATCGCATTCTCTGGCATAAGGCGGTGGCCGCGAAGTACTCGGACTACGACATCAGCCGAGTGGGGATCTACGGCACGTCGGCGGGCGGGCAGAGTTCTACGGGAGGGATGCTGTTTCATCCGGAGTTCTACAAAGCGGCGGTTTCCAACAGCGGCTGCCACGACAATCGTATGGACAAGATATGGTGGAACGAGTTGTGGATGGGTTGGCCTCTGGGACCTCAATATGCCGCGTCATCCAACGTGGACAATGCTTACCGGCTGGAGGGCGCGCTTCTTCTTGTCGTTGGCGAGATGGACACAAACGTCGATCCTTCATCGACGCTTCAGGTTGTGAACGCGTTGATCAAAGCCAATAAGAAACACGATCTGTTGTTTGTGCCAGGGGGTGGGCACGGAGCCGGAGGCGCACACGGCACGCGGTTGCTCTATGACTTCTTTGTTCATCATCTTCTTGGGGTGGAGCCGCCGGACTGGAATCGGATCGTGAATAAGAGCGAGCCGGCTGCGGCTACGAGTGGGCAGCGATAGAATCCGGGAGTACGAGCGTTGTCACAACCGATTCCGAAGCTGCCAGCCTTGTTCGCCATAAGCATCGCTTTGACCGGTTGCTATTGTCTGGTTTGGCTGGCGGCCAGTTTCGGGTTCCTTGGTGAAGCGCACATCGGTTACTACGGCGACTTCTTCTTTGTGAAGCACACCTTAGAGAAAACCGGGTGCGTTGACTCGATGGAGTACTCACGCCACGAGGACCTTACTCTTGAAGATTTCCACTTTAAGGTTCGGACCAAATCCGGGCGACTTGTTAGAGTGTGGTTTGACAGTTACCAAGACGTAGGGTTGGTTTGTCGCACACCCCAGGGCCTCCTAATTGTACATCCGCGTGATTCTCGCGCCCTCGACCAAAGGTACGACATTGATGCCATTCTTAAACGCTTGAGTGGCAGAGGCATCAAGAAAGCCGACTTACAGGCAATTCTGTGCAATATTGATGAACTCGCTCCGCTTTTCGACGAAAACTATGATTCTGGTGCGATTCCTACCGTTGGTTGGGAACCAGGCAGAGAGCGACAATTTTCGCGATACTTGCGGCTCGAAGTTGTAGACGAGTCAATCAATAAGGGGGGCTGGATTGAAACCCCAATCGTCTACACGACCCCGGGGTCACGAATCCGAGAGTAATCTTGGTGGATGGACGTTTCATCGCGTGACGGACGCCTATGATTTACCGCGCTCGAGACCCAGCTTTTGCATTTTGGACTGGAGTGTCGTTCGTTTCATTCCCAAACGCGCGGCCGCGCCGTTTGCCCCTCCGACAACCCAATGAGCTTCCTCGAGCGCTCGGAGTATGTGTTGCCGTTCGGCGGCTTCCAGCGTGGATACCTCCGCCGGAACAGTTGGCACGACGCGTTTCAACTCTGAGAGTGAAACCTCAAGCTCAGGCCCTTGGGTGAGGACAACGGCGCGTTCGACGAAATGTTCGAGTTCGCGTACGTTACCCGGCCAATGATAGGCAGCGAGCACCGCCATAGCCTCCGACGGAATTGCCTCGATGCGCTTCTTTAGACGCGTTGCGTATTTTTGAGTGAAGTATCGAGCCAGCGTTGGGATGTCATCGCGGCGGTCGCGCAACGGTGGGATCGTAACCGGAAAAACATTAAGCCTGTAATATAAATCACTGCGATAGGTTTTGTCGGCCACCATCTGTTCCAGATCGCTGTTGGTGGCGGCGATCAACCGGACGTCTACTTTTTGGGTGCGCGTGCTACCGAGCCGCTCGAACTCCTGTTCCTGAAGCACCCGCAATAATTTTGGCTGCAACTCGAGCGGAATGTCCCCGACTTCATCGAGAAAGAGCGTGCCTTTGTGCGCCAGCTCGAAACGACCGATTCGTTGGGCAATTGCGCCGGTGAACGCGCCTTTCTCGTGGCCGAACAGTTCGCTTTCAAGCAGACCAGTCGGGATCGCCGCGCAGTTGAGTTTGACCAGGCTGCGTTCACTGCGCGCGCTCAGATTGTGGATGGCGCGGGCGAGGAGTTCCTTTCCAGTGCCGGTCTCACCGCGGATCAGCACGGCGGAATCGGTGGGCGCGACAGTTTCGACCTGTTTGAGGATACGCTTGAAGGATGGACTCGTCCCGATCAGTTCCTCGAAGTTGTGTTCGGTGCGAATCTCGCCTTCGAGATAGAGCTTCTCGCTGTTCAGTTTGTTTTTGAGCGCTTCGATCTCGCGAAACGCCAGGGCGTTCTCGACCGCGATCGCAATTTGTCCGGCGATCCGGTGGAACAGCTCCAAATCTTCCTCGGTGAATTTCTCCGGCTGGGTGCTGCTTATGCCCGCGACGCCCAGCGTTCGGCCATGTGAGATAAGCGGCGCCAGACAAGCGGATTTTGGGCTGCCTTCGACGGGGCGTTGTGAATACCGGTCGGCGGGATACTTTGCCAGATCGGGGTGCCTTATCAACAGCGGTTGGCGGGTAGTAAAGACTTCCCCGGCTGGCGTTCCTTCCAGGGGGATGGTTTCTCCTTCCCTGAACGCCTGCAGGTCTTTGTAGGTGACGTTTGAATATTCGCGCAGACGGTTTGATTCCGGTTCATAGAGCGCGATCCCGGCCGCATCGTGCGGCATGATATCGCGAAGAATAGCGGAAACCGCTTTAACCAATTCACCGAGATCGAGAATTGACACTACGGCGTTGTTGATTTCAAGCATCAGGCGTTCGCGCTCGAATTGACGATTCACTTCCTTCTCTGCTTTCCGTGCCCGCTCGTAGTTCAGCGCGTTCTCGACCGCGATCGCCACCTGGTTAGCAACCTGGCAAAGTAACTCGACCTCATCGTCGGAGAATTTAGCCTCACGAAGAGTCGCAAACCCAAGCGTGCCGAGCTTGCGGCCGTGGGCGATGAGCGGGACCGCGCCGCCCGACTTGAAACCGGCATCGGCGGAATCGGTTGTTGAAGTCCGACCGAAAAGGTTTGCCCTCATACCGGTCCAGCAATACCGGCTGCCCCGTTGTAAAGGCGAGCCCCGGAGCGGAGCCCTCGAGGGGAATCGGTTCCTCCTCTTCGACGAACGCCTGATCGGTTGGGTTGGTGTATGGGCGCAGTTGGTTGAGCTCCGGATCGTAGAGAGCCAGGCCCACGGCGTCGTACTGTGAGACTCTGGCGAGACAAGTCGACGTGGTTTCCATCAGACCGGGCAAATCGAGATTTGAGACCACGGCGTTGTTGATTTCGAGCAGGAGTTGCAGCCGCTCGGAGTTGCGATTCGCCTGCTGCTCAGCCTTGCGCGCCCGCTCGAAGTTGAGCGCGTTGTCGACGGCGATCGCCACCTGATTGGCAACCTGTATCAGAAACTCTTTTTCGTCATCGGAGAAGGCGTTCTCAAGTTTGCTGATGATGCCCAGGACCCCGAGCTTGCGCCCCTGGGTTATGAGTGGAATAGTTGCGCCCGACCGATAGCCCTCTTCAAAGACTCGCAACGATAAAGCGGAATTGAATCTATCCGGATCAGGCTGGTCGATGAAGACCGGTTGCCCGGAAGTGAAGGCCAGGCCGCTCGGACCGCCTTCGAGCGGAATTAGGTAGCCTTTTTCACCCAGCGGATGGTCCGGAGGGAAATCGGTTACGAAAGCCCGCAACTGGCCGCTTTCGTGATCGAACAACGACACGTCCACGATGTCGTTGCCAATAGCTTCGCGAATGGTCGAACAAACGATTTCAAGAAGTTCCTGCAGATCAAGCTCGGAAGCCATCTCATTTGTGATCTTCAGCATCAGCCGCAGTTGTTCGACCCGCCGATTCAATTCGATTTCCGACGTCCGGGCGGTTTCAGAATTGATAACATTGTCCACTGCAAGAGCCACAAGCTTCGTTACCTGTCGGAGGAGGGCCAGCTCCTCTTCGCTCCAGGCCGTTTCCTCTCGGCTCATGAATACCAGGGCTCCCAGTCGTCGACCCAGAGAGGTCAGTGGGAGGACATATGTAGTCTGGATCCCGTACTCGCGCAGCTCAGCGACGACCCGCGGATAGCGGCTTACGTATGTGGCAGGATCGTTGATTAACAGCGCTTGTTGTGTTTCCCACACCCATCCGGCGGGTGCCTCTTCGATGGAGAGTTCGGTGATGGGAGGCCCGCCTGACGGGGCAGGGGAGTGCACGGCAAGTCTCCGCATCAGGTTCCGCGTCTGGTCATGAAGCACCACCTGAGCGGCATCGACTCTGACGATCTGGTGAAGACGTTTTTTCAGATCTCGAAGCAGTGAAGACAAATGTCGGTGTGCGCCGATCGATTCGGCCACTTCAACCAGCGCCTGATATTGCCGGAGTTTGATATCGGGTTGCGATTGTTGAGATGGAGCATCCATAAGTTTCAAAGTAACGCGTTTCGGCAGTCTAGTCGCAGCTCGAAGCGCCCCTAGCGCGCCAACATTTGCGGGCGCTCAACCTTACCAGCTGTCCCCCAAAAAACGGTATCCAGCTTTTTAGCATTTAGGATGATATCCCGCAACGCTGCAACTATTGAACCGCCGGGATGGGATAGAGCAACGGATCTCCCGGTCGCGTTTCCAGCGGGGGCGCCGCATAGCACCTCGTGGGCGAAGTGCTATGCCCTGTCTAGAACCACCCACTGCACCGGCGATAGACCGCGACGTCGTCAGCCGGTAGGAAATGCTACTATATTCGCGGGCGGGGTTGGTTACCCGCCGTCAACGACGCAGGACCGGGCTCGTTAGCTCGAACGCAGATACCGTTCGATGATTTCGACTGCGTGCGAAATGCCGGCATCGGCGCGAATCTTTGCGCCCAGGTCTTCAGCTCGTGTTCTCATACCCTGATCTGTAGTGGCGACTACAATGGCACGGGCCAGACTCGATGCCGTCAATTTGTTGCGGGAGATAGGCCGTGGGCCGGCTCCGAGAGCCCAAACGCGCTGGCCCCAGAACGGTTGATCCCCAAGATGCGGAACAATCACCGTGGGTAACCCCGCGCGGAGGCTGGACGCCGTGCTTCCCGCTCCGCCGTGATGCACCGCGGCCGCGACCCGCGGGTAGAGCCATTCATGCGGGGCCGCCGCGAGCCGGTAAATACTATCCCCCAGATTCGCGTCCCCGATTCCGGCCCAGCCAGATAACAGGACCGCGCGGCGACCGCTTTCGCGCACCGCGTCAATCACAATTCGCGTTATCTCTTCAACGCGCCCGCCAATCATACTGCCGAAGCCTATGCACACCGGCGGCTCTCGCGTCTCGAGGAAATCCGTCAGGTCGCGCGGCGGCTTCCAGTCGTTCTGCTCTTCCAGAAACCAGAAGCCGGTTGTGCGAATGGTTGGGGGCCAGTCTTCAGGGTGCGGTACGACATGACGACTGTAAGCCTGAACGGTCAAGAGACAGCGCTTAGTTCCGAGATACTGGGCTCGAGTCTGCGGCTGAAGCGCAAGAGTCTCCCGGCGAAAACGATTGACCATCTTTCCAGAAAGCCGCCAGTTGAACGGTTCGAGAAACAGCCAGCCAAAAACATAGTTTACGAAACTCGTACGATCAGGCAGTGGCGCGTTCAGAGTGGCGGCGCCGCTTCGCGTTGGAAAGAGCGCGGGCTGAAGGGGCATGCTTATGTGACGAACGCCGAGCCTTTCGGCAATCGAGACGGCGTATATGTCGGACGTGAAGCTGCTGAAGATGGCATCTGCGTCTCGGCAGGCCGACCAGGCATCGGTCATCGTCTCCCACCCGGTCTGATCTGTCAGCTTTTTGATCACCCTCATCTGGGTAATCGGGTTGCCTCCCTTCTCGATCCATTCCCGGCCGAGGTCGCTCTCCATGACAGATTGAATGTCTATCGTCGAAGCGACGGCTTCGAGGCCGTGCCCCTCGATCCACTCTTTGAAGTTTGCTCCGGCAAGGATGCGAACGCTGTGGCCCTCCGCCTTGAGGGCCTTGCCGAGCGCGACGGCCGGCTGAACGTCGCCGCGGGTGCCGAATGCGATCATCGCTAGTTTCATTTCGCTCTCCGTGAAGAGAATCTAACGAACGTAGTGGAAAATCAAAGCGTTGATCAGCAGGTGGCGCCCTGATTTGATTGGTTCTGCGTAGCATCTCTTACCTCCGCCGCCCGGCAAAGCGTGGCCCACCACCACGGAGCCCTCCGCCGGCGAAGCCGCCGCGATTGCCGGATCCGGCATTGGCGTTTCCCGCTGATCGGAAGTTGTCCCACCGCTGCTGTCCGGTAGCCCGCGCCGCTTGCTGAGTGTGTAGGCTCTGGGCGTCACCCGGCCGACTCACCTGTGACCAACCATCGCTCGTGTGCTGCTGCACGCCGTCAGACTTGTTATAGCGATAGACGTTCCCGTCCCTCCCCGCGTAGACGTTGTTCTTACCAACCGCAACTCCGGTGTCGGTTTTTGTGTTGTACGCAAAGCCTCTCCCGCCGCCGGTGATCTGCCCGGTTCCGGCGTTGTAGGTAGCCCCGACGGCGCCACCGCTGATCACACCGGTCCGAGGATTGTAGCTGGCGCCTCTCGCGCCGGCAGCGGCGTTGCCACTATAGGCATTGCTTACCGCCCCCGCCTGACCCGCGGCGGCCCTTCCTGTGTTGGGGTTGTACGAGGCGCCGCCAACACCTGATACAGTGGTTCCGGTGTAGACGTTGGTGTTTGTGAAACCGCGACCGTTGTATCTTGCGCCGGTCGCCGTGTTCACGCCGGAATAGGTACCACCCCGTCCAACGTTGCCGGTGTAAGGGTTCGCCCACGCGGCTGTCCTTCCTGAATAAGCCACGTTTCCCCAATACCCGTACACGCCGCCCCCGACGGTGCCATAGTAGGCGGCTGCATGCCACGCTCCCGGATAGTAATAAGAACTCCAGCCGTACCCTATTCCAAAGGCTACTCCCCAACCCGCATATGGGCTCCACGCGAAACCCGCGCCGTAGCCATAGGTCCAGGCGCATCCGTACCAGTAGGTCCCGACATACCCCGGAACGCGCCAGCCCGTGCCGAAAACCACAACGTTGGAGGAAGAGACAACCGTCCCGTTGTACCCAGAGGTGTAACCGACGTAGACCACTTCCGGTGTTGATCCATAGACCTTAACGTAGGTCACGTAGTGAAGTGGAGAACTCGGTGGGATGGCGTAGATCGCTGCGGGGACCGAGGCCGCGACCGCCCACGGGCCCGCAGGCGAGGCAGCTACGAACCAAACGCCGTGCTCAACCGCATAGTAGCTGTTTGCGCTGACTGCAATTACAGGAGTGGGAGTGTTGATCGCGTACATAAGCGATGTTTTTTCGATTACCTTAAACTGCGGCTGGCCGTCGTAGGTGATTGCCGGACTTGCCGCGTTCCTCGCCACTGTTGTTGTCTGCGGAATTCTGTTGGCGATCAATGCCTCCCTGGCTTGCGGCGTACCTGCGACCGACACCAGCACATCGGCTTTTGGGTGGTCCGGCGGAATCATCGCGAAATCGGCCGGGAGCTGGTTGCCGGGCACATATTCCCACGGCCCATTCATCGTCTGCGCGCGGAACCATCGCCCTGAGATCAACACATAGTGACTCTGGGTGGATGCATCTATGAAGATATCGTTCTCGGTATTGGACACGTAGACGAGCCGGGTGCCATCGATGGCTGCGACCAGCGGATCACCCTGGGTTTGAAGCAGCTCAGCAGGTTCGGTGCTCGCGTAGACGTTGGGAATTGCATCCGCGCGTTCGGCGGCGCTTAGCGACGGTTTGATATCTCCGGTATTCGCAGCCGATCCCTCGAGCAGATCGACTTGCCCGCTGGCGGCGGCCGTCTTCATTGCGTTGTCCAGTGCCTCGGGCGTCCCTCGGGCGATCACCCAAGGCCCGGTCGGGGCGCTCGCTTCCATCCACCCATCCATCAGGTGCAGGTAAAACTTCCCGTTCGATTCATCCTGCAGAATTAGCACGCGCGTATTAATTATCCTGTTGAGCGAAGTATCCTTGAGCGGGCGGGTTTCCGGGTGCCCATCGATCAAGATCAGAATCGCCGGACGGGTGCTGAAGAATATCCGCGGCGGGTCGTTCTTGAGTTGATACCCGGTATTCTCGTCTTCACTCTGACCGGCCGCCATATCGGCTAACAGTCGGTCGAGTGCGATCACCTCGCCGGCCTTTGGCACGCGCTGTTGCATGAGCTCCTGATACAAGCTCGTTTTATCGGCGGCCGTAGGGAAGCTGACTTTGGTGATAACAAAGTCGGTCATCACCACCAGGCGGTTGGCTTTATCGATCTCAGTTCTCGCTGTGAACCATAGAACTCCATAAATTGTCTGTTTCGCTTGCCCGGTGGTGATGGCAACCGCAGCGCGCGCATCGATTCGGTTTCCCTGCCACCGTTCGATCTGCGGCTGATAGACCGAGAACGAATTTGCACCGTTGATAAACTTTCTCGGCCAGCCCTGATCAGTAAGCGCTGCATGACTACCGGACGCCGCGAGAGTCGCCTGGGCGAAGAAAGACGGAGCCGATGACATCGATAGGTAGAGGACGAGAAAGGAAAGAATGAGTTTTGGAGAAATGAATTTCATAAGTCACCTCTGTTTGTGGTCAGTGTTGATGTAGATCTTATTGAGGGTAGTGGGTCCCTGACCCACTACCCGGGAAGACACGCTCGACGCAGGCCGGCGCGTACGCATTTCGCTACCGTCCTGCCAGCTGGTAGTCGAAGTTTTCAGTGATTAGCGTTAGCTCCTCGCTCGGGTAGTCAACGATGGAGCGAGCAGTGTAGGTAGGGCCGTTCGGCAGATTCTCGAAATCCGAGGAGACCCTTACCGGCTTTCGGTCCAGAGAGGTCTGAATGTCAACCCTGCGCACCTTACGGGTTCCGGCGTCAATCCAGACGGTCATTGAATCCCCTGGCTGCAGGACATTGCCGCCCTGGATGCGAAACAACTTTTGTTGCTGGCCGATTTCAGGCGTCACAGTCGCCGTCGTCATGAAGCGTTGCATCGCACTTGGTGAAAGGTCGCCGTAAGACCTGGCCAGAGACGCAAGCTTATCCATCGTCTCCATGAAGTTCTCTTTCTTCTTTTGGGCGATAAGCCCCCGGATTCCGCGCGTAGGCAACTGCTGTTGCGGGGTGCTCGAGATCGGCGTCTTTTGCGGCGTCCCGTAACTGTCATACCGCATCAGCGATAACTGGACGTTCTTTGTTTCACCGGATCTTCGAACTTCCGTCCGTGACTTCCAGGTGTATTGCCGCAGCGCCTGGGCGTTTCGCAGCTGCGCCTGGGCAAACTCCTGATCTACTTGGAAGGGGAAGGCGACGGCTGTCAGTAACACGAGCGCCAACCCAAGTTCAACTCCGCGATGTAAGGTAATGTTGTTCATAGTGTTCTCCTCTTCCTGTGTCACTCGTTCCAGTGCTACTTTTTTCCCGCCTGGTCCTTGATAAACTTCCGCACCAGTTTGGCCATGCTCCTGGTGACATCCTTATCGAGATCCTTCGGGTCAATCGTGCCGGACACAAATCCGCGCCAGACTTCCTGGTTCGTCACTGTGTCGACAAAGGCCACGACTATCGTTCCTTCGGTCACCGGGTTGACGTTTACGCTTCCCATCCTCTGCAACAGACCGAAGCGATTGTCTCGAATATCCAATCCTCTGCGCGTCGTCACAAAGTAGGCGATCGCAAAATCGGGCCGCCCGGTGGTGCTGGCGACAAATCCGTGGGCGCTGAGTTGTGAATCGATAGCATTGTGAATGCGGCGATCGTTCATCGGGCTCGCCGCCAACGGGTCGCCCGGCTTGCGCGTCTGTTGATGGAAACCATACGTCTTGAGCCTGGCGAGATTGAATGAATGGTCATAGTCTGTCTGAATCGACTGAGCCTGGGTTGCGATTGAGCTCACCGTCAGCAACAGAGCGCTGGTAAACAAGACCCGAAATGTTTTCATAACCGTTCTCCTCTCAGTTGATTGACCCCGAGTCCGGGAATGTCGGCCGGTCGAAGTGGCTGCATACTCGGTCAGGAGTGGTGATGGCCACGGAATGCACGTTACGGTACACATCTGCATCCCAGACGCCGCTAAGACCAGTGAAGCGATTGTGCTCGGTAGCGTAGACAACGCAACGTTGAGACGAACCATTCCGGTTGAGTTTACGATCAAACATTGCTGCCTCCGTTTGTCGCCTTTGTCTCATGCCTTCGCCGTTCTTGTGCGACGCGACGGTGAAGGGCAATCGAGTTGCCAGAGGAGACGTGGCGTTAGTAAGTCGGTCAAGGCAGTGAAGAATGAGGAGTTACATCGACGGGTGGCGGTGCCGCTCAAGAGAAGTGCCGAGGAGATTGTGCCGAACCTTCGGCGGGAGCCGAGATTTCGGCGCGAAAGTTACCGGTTGGAGCGAATCTAGTTGAGCCTTCCAGGTTCGTCGCTAGACCTGTGAGAACCCAACACCCGCCGCGCGTGGATTCGACAGTGATGCCTGGGATATAATCGACCAACCGTGTAGTGGAAACCCTGTAGCGTGTGCATTACTGGAAGGCACCGTGATGAGCGACCACGTTGGGCGACTTACTCGTGAACGGGACCGGTTGCGCCTGCTTCTCGAGGTGAACAATGCAGTAGTGTCTCATCTCGATCTCGGCGATCTCCTTCGGGCTGTTTCTTCCTTGATGGGTCGGCTGGTGGCGCACGAGTTGTCGTCGGTCGGTATCTACGATCCAGAGCGTAATCAGCTTCGAGTGGGTGCACTCGACTTCCCGCGACAGCAGGACTTCCTACGACAGAGCCAATCGGTTCAACCCTGCAATCAAAGATGCGAAAGCTGGGACTAGTGCGCCCGACCTAGCGCCGACATATCGGCAGATCAGACGGCATATCGGCGTCGGCTCTTCGGCACTCTCATTTACCACGACCTCCATCCTTAATGCGCCAACGCGGCAAACCCTCTTATTTTCAATAGCTGACCTCGTCTGCGGACTCTTCGCTGCCTTTGGCAAGGCGCTTGCCAAGTCCAGGATCGACGGAGGAAAGAAGCAGTGATTCGGATCAATCGAATTCGTGAGCGCTCGAAGCTGCGGCTGATCGTAGAAGGCACTCTGTCGGGCGCGTGGGTGGACGAGTTGGAGAAGTCCTGGCTCGAGCTGAGTGCGTCAGAGGAAGAGCAGATCACCGCTGATTTGTCGGGAGTGAGCTTCATCGATGACAAAGGACGACTCCTCCTAAGACGCATGTTCTGCGCGGGAGCCGAGCTGCGGGCGACGGGGGTGATGACCAGGGGGATTATCGAAGAGATCGCCTGCGAGACGGAGATTTAGACATGACTTCACATCGATATGATCTGGTTGTAATAGGCAGCGGGCCCGCCGGCCAAAAGGGAGCAATCGCCGGCGCCAAGCTTGGCAAGCGAGTCGCGATTGTAGATAGCAAAGCGATGATCGGCGGAGTTTGTCTTCATACCGGAACGATCCCCAGCAAAACGCTGCGAGAAGCCATTCTCTATCTGACTGGCCTGCGCCAGCGAGCGTTCTACGGACAGGACTACACACTCAAGCAGGAGATCTCAATGTCCGATCTGGTGTCACGCGTGGAATCGGTAAAAAGACGCGAAAAGGAAGTAATAAACCACCAGCTCGGCAGCAACGGGATCGCCGTTATTAACGGCAAAGCCCGGTTCATAGATGCGAACTGTTTGGAAGTCGATAGCGACGGTGATCTGACCAAGCTAACGGCGGACCACGTGCTGGTTGCTTGTGGCACGCGGCCCGCTCATGCGCCGGATATTCCATTTGAGGGCAGACGCATTTTGGACGCCGATCAACTTGGAGACGTTGGCAGGATCCCGCGGGATCTGATCGTGGTCGGCGCCGGTGTGATCGGAATCGAATACGCTTCGATGCTGGCGGCATTGGGAGTAAGAGTCACCGTAATTGAGCAGCGGCCTACCCTGTTGGACTTCGCGGATCACGAGATTCTTGAGGCGTTGTGTTTCTACTTGCGTCGCCAGGGTGTTGTGTTTCGACTCGGAGAGAAGGTCACCGAAGTTGAGATAAGCGGCGAGGGACTGGTGCAGGCGAAAATGGAGAGCGGCAAGCGAGTTCACGCTGAAGGTCTGCTTTATGCGGTTGGCAGACAGGCAAACACGGATCTGCTCAATGCGGGAGCAGCCGGGCTCTCGATCGATTCGCGTGGGCGGGTGACAGTCAATGAACACTTCCAGACAAACGTGCCCGGCATCTATGCCGCCGGCGACTGCATCGGCTTTCCATCGCTGGCATCCACTTCAATGGAACAGGGAAGATTGGCTGTTAGCCATATGTTTCGAGGTGCGGAAGCGAGGAGGACGTCGTTGTTCCCTTACGGCATCTACACAATTCCCGAAATATCGATGGTAGGGAAAACCGAGCGTGAGCTGACCGAGGCGAAGGCGCCTTATGAAGTCGGTGTCGCGAGGTATGAGGAGGTTGCAAAAGGCCAGATGGCCGGCGACGACACCGGGATGTTGAAGCTCCTGTTCGATCCCGACTCGCTAAAGCTTCTCGGTGTTCACGCAATCGGGGAAGGCGCAACTGAGATCATTCACGTCGGACAAACTGTGATGGCGTACGATGGCACCATCGAATTCTTCCGGGACAGCGTTTTCAACTACCCGACGTTCGCAGAGGCGTACAAGGTAGCCGCGCTGAACGGACTGAACAAGCTCTGATCCGAGCCCCGGGTTGAATCCCGGGCCGCCGCAAACAAACCCTTAACACTTGGCTTCGGGCGACGATGCTTCGGGCCGCGGAGGACTAACTATGTCCATTTTCAGACATCGCGTATGTGTCGTGTTAATGATCGCCTGTTTGATCTGCCTTTCGGCGGATGTCCGAGGACAGTCGACGTCAACAAACAAAGCCGAAGTGCTGACTCTGGAAGAGGCGATAGCGCTTGCGTTGCGTGACAATCAGCAGATCAGAAACGCTGCGCTTGACGTGAGCAGTGCGGGTGAGGAGTTCGCGGCATCGCGAACACGGCGGTTGCCAAGCTTCAACTTTCAGGTTCTCGGTACACAGCAGTTAACACCGATCGATTTTACATTCGAGCGTGGTGTATTCGGGACGTTTCCCGACATCGGCCCGATCCCCGCCGAGAATACAAAGCTCAGCACGCCGCTAAAGCCGACCGCGATATTCATAACGCAAGTGAACCAGCCTATTTCACAGCTGCACAAGATCAATCTCAATCTGAAGCAGTTGAAGTTAAAGAGCGAAATTGTGAGTGAGGAATTGCGCGCAAAACGCCAGCAAATCACACGCGATGTAAAACGCGCATACTTCGCTTTGCTCCAGACCCAAAGCGCGCTGGACGCTTCAATGGAGACCATACGAATGTACAAGGAGCTGGATCGAGTGACCGGAGAATACCTCGCGCAGCAAGTGGTTCTAAGAACAGAGAGTCTGGATGTGAAGTCGCGCCTCGCCAGGTCGGAGTACGACACGATGACGCTGACCGATCAACTCGCCGTCCAGAAGCAACAGCTCAATTTGCTCCTGGGGCGTGATGTTCTTACGGACTTCTCGGTCAGCTTCGTGGCTGATGAGGATACATTCGAATCGGATCTGGTGGCCGCTCGCACCCGTGCCCTGGATCAACGCCCGGACATCAGAGAAGCTCGTCTAAAGGTAAAGCAGGCCGAGGGGGACAGGCGCATCAAGAAGGCCGAATTCATCCCGGAAGTCAGCGCTACGTTCCAACATTTCGCGACCGCCAACTTCAACAGCTTTATCCCCAGGAGCTACATGAACATCGGTGTGACTGTGTCGTGGGAGGTGTTCGATTGGGGACGAAAGAAGCACGAGCTGGCCGAGAAGGATCTGGCGACCGCACAGGCTTGGAACTCGGTGCGTGAGGCCGAGAGTTCGGTGTTGATCGACGTCAATGACAAGTTCAGCAAGCTGCGCCAGGCGCGCCAGATGTTGGCGGTTACCCAGCTCGACCGTGATTCGGCAGCCGAAAACGTTCGGGTGATCACCAATCGCTACAAAGTCCGGATGTCGCTTTTGAAGGATGTACTTCAAGCACAGTCGCAGCTCGAGCAGGCAAACAACCAGGGGCGCCAGGCCCTGCTGAACCTTTGGACAGCGAAGGCTGATTTTGAGAACGCAATAGGAGAAGACAAATGAACACCAAACAATTTCTGATGATTACCCCTCTGTTGTCCTGCGCTCTGGTATCTGCTTGTACGAAGAGCGTCAAGTCTGCCGAGAAGGCGCCGACTCCGGTAAAAGTTGAAGCGGTTCAGTCATACGCGGCTTCGAGTGGCGCGCGTTACTCGGCGAGCATAGTTCCAGGTTCGCAGGTTGAACTGGCTTTCAGCGTTGGCGGTTACCTTGACAAGCTCGCGCAGGTGAAGGGCGTCGACGGCCGCTTGCGCTACGTCCAGCAAGGCGACTCGATCGCCCGCGGACTTGTGCTCGCCAGCGTACGCACAAAGGATTATGCGGTCAAGGTAGATCAGGCGAGCGGCCAGCTTGCTCAGGCCCGCGCGAGCCTTCTGACCAGCGACAAGCAGGTAGAGGAAGCGGAGGTGGCGGCCGAAAAGGCTCGACTTGATTTCGAGCGCGCGCAGGCACTGTTCGCCACGGAGAGCATTACAAAGTCAGAATACGATTCAGCGAAGTCGCAGCACGATCTCTACACGGCTAAGATCGCGACCGCAAGGTCTCAACTAGCGGTCGTCAAGGCTCAGATAGCCGCAGCCGAAGCTGCGCAGGCTGCCGCGGCGATCTCCAGAGATGACACGGTTCTAAGAGCCCCGATCGATGGATTGCTCCTCCAACGCTCCTGCGAGATAGGGGAGTTGCTCTCACCGGGGAAGACCGCGTTTGTGTTGGCGGACACTTCCGTCGTCAAAGCACAGTTTGGAGTCCCCGACTTAGAAGTGCAGAACATTAAACCGGGCGTGTCGGTGACCGTCGATCTCGAAGCATTGCCTGGACGAGAGTTTACTGGTCAGATCACTTCCATCTCGCCTTCCGCGGATCAAAAGACACGGCTGTTCGAGGTCGAGGTTTCGATATCGAATCCCTCGTATCTGCTCAAAGTCGGAATGATCGCTTCATTGACGCTTACCGCGGTCCGGTCGGAGGAGACCGTAGCGGTGGTTCCCTTGAACGCGATTGTCAGATCGAAAGACCAGCCGGACCAATACTCGTTGTTTGTGGTTGAAGATCAAGGCGACAAACAGCGCGGCCACTTGCAAAGGGTGACTCTGGGAGAGGCCTTTGGCAACCGCGTTGCGGTTACCTCGGGGGTAAAGGTCGGCGACCGGGTAATCACATCCGGCGGTTCACGACTCGTCGACGGCGAAGTGGTGCAGGTGATCCCTTAATCGCCTGGGAGCGCAGGCATCCCTGCCTGACCCGCGCCTGAAGAGGCCCAAAAACTGATTGACGGAGCCCGGCATGGATGCCTGGCTCCAAGGGGGAGGAAAACGCGATGGCACACGGAAAGACAGATAACGAAATCATCAACAAGACTCACAACACGGCGCGATTCTTTGTGGAAGTGCGGCAGATATCCTGGGTGTTGCTCATCGGGGTGTTGTTGTGGGGAGCATTTGCGTACTTCAGCATGCCTCAGCGGAAGGACCCTGAGATCGCGGTGCGGCAGGCAGTGGCGATCACGCCGTGGCCGGGTGCCAGCGCGGACAAGGTCGAACAACTGGTCACCAAGAAGATTGAAGAACAGATGGCCGCCAACGCGGTAGTGACCAAGATAGAATCGATCTCGCGCACAAGCATGTCGGTAGTTTATCTCGAGCTCGATGAGAAGAGTACGCAGAGCGAAAGGAGCAAACAGCTCGATGATGTCGCTCTCAGACTGAACGCGATTGGTGATCTACCCGATGGCGCGGGTCCCATCAACTTTGTCCGCGACTTCGGTGACACCGCTGCCCTCATGCTCACGGTCGCGAGCCCGAAGGCCACAGAGACGGATATAGCCCTGCGGGCTACTGCAATACAGCAGGCCATTGAAACGACCCGGGCACAGGCTCCCGTCGACGAGAGAGCATCGCGCTTTACCATCGTGGTGAACTTCCCGTCTTCACTCGGCGCGCGTATCGTTCATCCCGCTCTCGAGGCGTTTGCAGATTATACGCGAGAGAAGGCCGTCGCTCGCGATATCCGACTGGTTGAAGGGGCAGGTTTTATTGGACTCGACGCGGAATCCGCGGATGATGATGCGAAGCTCCTGGGACACATGCAGCGGTTCGTCGCCGAGAGAATGCAATCATCGGCATTTCACCCGGACACCTGGGAACCGGCCATCATTCGTGATCCAAGAGACACGCGCGACCGAATCGCCACAGTCGCCGGCGACCGCTACACCTATCGCGAACTAGATCAATTCACCGATCTGATCTCCAAGACGCTAAAGACGCTGGGCCAGGTGTCAAAGGTGGAGCGCAAGGGCCTGCTTGATGAGAAGGTCTATCTGGTCTACTCGCAGGAACGGTTGGCGTCCTACGGTTTGACGATTTCGAAGCTTCCGGACATCTTGAGGGCACGCAACATCACGGTTGGCGGCGGTCAGATAGACGTGCAAGGCAAGAATTTGACGATCGATCCGTCGGGCGAATTCAAAACCGAAAAAGAGATCGGCGATGTGGTTCTCACCTTTTCGAACTCGGGTGCGCCGGTATACCTGCGGGATTTGTTCGATATCACCCGCGCCTACGAAAGCCCCGCCCGCTATCTGAACTTCTACGACTGGAAAGACGACACGGGCAAATGGCAGCGCAACCGCGCCATTACATTGTCGGTGCAGATGCGATCGGGTGAGACGATCGGTGAGTTCGGCAAGGCGGTCGACTCGGCGCTCGCGGGAATGAGCGCGCAGCTGCCGGAAGACCTGACCATGGCGAGGACCAGCGACCAGCCTCTGCAGGTTGAGGAGAGCGTCGATCTGTTCATGGTCAGCCTGTACGAAGCGATCATTCTGGTTGTGTTGGTTTCGCTGGTCGGCTTTTGGGAGTGGCGATCGGCAATGCTGATGGCGCTGGCGATTCCGATCACTCTGGCGATGACATTCGGCTTCATGCAGATACTCCACATCGATCTTCAACAGATTTCGATCGCGACGCTGATCATCGCGCTCGGATTGTTGGTAGACGATCCTGTTGTCGCCGGCGATGCAATCAAGCGCGAACTCGGAGCAGGTCATGCGCCACTGATAGCGTCATGGCTCGGGCCGACCAAGCTCGCGGGCGCAATCATGTTTGCGACAATCACAAACATCGTCGCGTATCTGCCGTTTCTCAGCCTGACGGGCGACACCGGAGCGTTCCTTTACAGCATGCCAATCGTTATCGCGTGTTCGCTTGTGGCGTCGCGGCTCGCGTCGATGACCTTCTTACCCTTGCTCGGATACTACATGATCAAGCCCAGGAAGGAGATTCCACTGAGCGAGCGCCGGACGAAAGGGTTCGCGGCTTTTTACTACCGTGTGGGGACGGCCGCGATCAATAACCGTTGGAAAGTGCTGGCCGGTTCAATGGCGTTTCTCGCACTCGGCGTCTTCTTCATGAGCCAGCTCAAGACTCAATTCTTTCCGAAGGACCTCTCGTACCTCTCGTACGTCGATGTGTGGCTGCCTGAGGATGCGCCGCTCCAGGCGACCAACAGAACAGCGAACCACGCTGAAGCAGTAATCCGCGAGGTGTTCAAGACATACGGCGAGCATCACCGGGACAAGGACGGCAAGCCTCATGACCTGCTCAAATCGCTGACCACGTTTGTCGGTGGGGGCGGGCCCAGGTTCTGGTTCTCGGTTTCGCCCGAGCAGCAGCAACTGAACTACGCGCAGATTCTCATAGAGGTGACCGACAAACACGAGACCGATCATCTGATCGCGCCTTTGCAGGAGGCTCTTTCGGCGCAGGTACCCGAGGCTCGCATCGATGTCCGCCAGCTCGAATCCGGCAAGGCGGTCGGGCTGCCCGTGGCGATTCGGATTTCGGGCGATGACGCCGCGACGCTTCGCGCAAGGGCCGAAGAGGTTATGGACATCTTTCGCGCGATCCCGCAGGCCGCGCGTCCGCGTGACGACTGGGGCGATGAGAGCTTCTCGGTCAAATTACAGACCGACTCGGATCGAGCCAATCTGACCGGCATTACCAATCTGGATGTTGCGGCCGCGTCGGCTACTGCTTTGAGCGGCTATTCAGTCACCTCTCTGCGGGAGGGCGATAAGCAGATTCCTGTCGTTGCGCAGTTGCGAATGGAAGAACGCGCACGGCTCGACGACATCAACAACCTCTATGTCTATTCGTCGAGCGGGACCCAGCGTGTACCGTTGCGACAGGTGTCTTCGGTGTCCTATCAGATACAGACAGAGAAGCTGAGGCGGAGAAACCAGTTTCGCACAATCACGGTGTCGTGTTCGCCGGTGGAAGGTGTGTTGGCTAGCGAGGTGATGGCGGCGGCGAAACCCCGCCTCGCGGAGTTCTCAAGGACTCTTCCGCCCGGCTACAAGATGGAGATTGGCGGCGAGGAGGAGTCGCAGGTTGAAGGGTTCCACGATCTCGCGGTCGTGTTGGGGATCTCGGTTGCAGCCATCTTTCTGACGCTGGTCTTCCAGTTCAGAAGCGCGGTCAAGCCGGTGATTGTTTTCGCGGCCGTGCCTTACGGGGCAGTGGGTGCGCTCGCGGTGCTGTGGTTGATGGGTTCGCCGTTTGGGTTCATGGCTTTTCTCGGCATCGTCAGCCTTGTCGGAGTAATCGTCAGCCACATCATCGTGCTGTTTGACTTTATCGAGGAGAAGCACGCTGAAGGCGAACCTCTCCAGGAAGCGCTGCTGGACGCGGGGATCATGCGGTTGAGACCGGTGTTGATCACCGTCGGTGCAACGGTCATCGCGTTGTTCCCGCTCGCGTTGCACGGAGGACCGTTGTGGGAGCCGATGTGCTACGCGCAGATCGGAGGTCTCACGGCGGCGACATTTATTACTCTTCTCCTTGTGCCAGTAATGTATTCGATCTTCGTGCTTGATCTGAAGCTGATCAAGTGGGAAAAGCAGGAAGAAGCGACGATCCTCGAGGGCGGCGGCGCGCAGTCCGTCGAGGCAGTGAGCTAGAAAATGGGCGCGACTATGCCATTCAAGTCGGCGAAGCCCTTGATGAGGCTCTCATTCGCTGTGAGAGTAGCGTAGACTGTCCAGTCTGCGCTTTCACCGAGGAAGTTCTGGTTTGAGGGTAGCGTAGACTGTCTAGTCTGCGCTTTCTCTCAGGATGGTTCTGGTTCGGGGGAGGCGTAGACTGGACAGTCTACGCTACGTTCTCCCGGGAAGGTTTGGTTTGGGGGAGGCGCAGACTGGACAGTCTACGCTACGTTCTCCCGGGAAGGTTTGGTTTGGGGGAGGCGCAGACTGGACAGTCTACGCTACGTTCTCCCGGGAAGGTTTGGTTTGGGGGAGGCGCAGACTGGACAGTCTACGCTACGTTCTCCCGGGAAGGTTTGGTTTGGGGGAGGCGCAGACTGGACAGTCTACGCTACGTTCTCCCGGGAAGGTTTGGTTTGGGGGAGGCGCAGACTGGACAGTCTACGCTACGTTCTCCCGGGAAGGTTTGGTTTGGGGGAGGCGCAGACTGGACAGTCTACGCTACGTTCTCCCAGGAAGGTTTGGTTTGGGGGAGGCGCAGACTGGACAGTCTACGCTACGTTCTCCCAGGAAGGTTTGGTTCGGGGGAGGCGCAGACTGGACAGTCTACGCCACGTTCTCCCGCGCTGTATGTGCAAAAACGCGACAGGTTGACGCGCCGCTGGTCTGCTGTAGGCAGCAGCATCATTCAACCAATCGGACAACACAACGCAATGACTAAAGTGAAGAGATCTCTCGCGTGCCTGGCGCTTGCCGTGAATATTGGCGTGATCAGTACGGCGACCTCGCCAAAGGGAGAGGCGGCTCGCTTACATCAGCAATCGCGAGCTGCTGCCCGCCTTATCATGGTAGTCGTTATGGATGGGCTGCGTCCGGATTCGATCAACGCGAAAGATACGCCTACGCTCTACCGGCTGCGTCAGGAAGGGGTCAGCTACATCAATTCTCATTCAGTTTTCCCCACCGTCACGCGAGTAAACTCCGCCGCCATCTCAACCGGAACCTATCCGGACGTCAATGGGCTGGTCAGCAACTCGATGTTCGTTCCCGGTGTGGATCCCAAGCGTCCATTCAACACCAGCGATCACCGCCAGTTGCTAAAGCTGCGTGATGCGAGCGGCGGGCGCTTGCTGTTTGCCCGCAGCCTCGCCGAACGCCTTGTCGAGGCTCGGCTCAAATTCGCCGCCGTCAGCTCGGGTTCGACCGGCAGCGCTTTGCTCGTGAATCACCGCGCACCGGAAGGTATCGGGGTGCTGGTAAACGGTAGCTTCGAACCGGGGCTGCGTGTAGCCTATCCCGACGAGTGGAATGCCGTCATCCTTTCGCGTTTCGGTCCGGCACCGCGCGAAGAGGGCAACTCGGCGGTCGACTGGGCGGACAAGGTGCTGCGCGAGTATGTGCTTCCGGAACTAAAACCAGACGTGGTGGTGGACTGGCAAACGGAACCCGACGGCGCTCAGCACAGTTGTGGAACGGGGTCGCCGGAGGCACGCGAGGCCCTGGCAAACAGCGACCGCAATCTCGGGCTGACGCTTGCGAGTTTGCAGGCTCTGGGCCTCGGTGACAAGACCGATGTGATTTTGCTCTCCGATCACGGCTTCAGCGCGCACGATTTCAAGGTCGACGCGTCAAGGGCGCTGGTCAACGCCCGACTGAAGGCCTCCGCCGAGTCGGACGACGTCGTGTTAGCTTCCAACGGACAGTCGGTGCTGGTTTACGTCAAGGGGCGAGACAGGCAACGGATCAGAAGGATCGCGCGCTTCCTGCAGTCACAGAATTGGGTCGATGTGGTCTTTACCGCCGGACGAAGGTTCGGCGCCGAATCAGGCGGACGTTTGTCGCGTGTGCGCAAGGCCGGCGATGAGCTGGGATGGGTTGCGGGAACATTCTCGCTCGGTCTGATTCGGCAGTCGAACCCCACACGTGGTCCGGATATCCTGTTTACATTGCCGTGGAGTTCTGCGGTCAACGCGTTCGGGGTGCCCGGTAAGCATAACATCGATGGATCCGGTAACGACGGTCCGCTAAACGGAACCGCGAGCGGGCACGGAGGCTTGAGTCCCTGGCTCGTCCACAACACAATGATTCTTTGGGGCCCCGATTTTAAACGCGGAATTGTCATACGGACTGCGGCCGGAAACGTCGACGTCGCTCCCACCATTCTGACTCTGAAGGGCGTAAGCGGGGGCGAGTCCCTCGACGGGCGCGTGCTATCGGAGGCGCTGCGCGATGGACCCGATGAGGAAAAGATTCCATCCGAAACACACATCTTAAAGACTGACGCGGTAGGTCGATACCGCGCGGCGGTTCAGGTTACCGATGTCGGTTTGCACCGATATATCGACAAGGGTTGGCGAATCAGATAGCTGCTCCTTTGATTATCAAATCTGTCCGCGAGAACTGCTCAGACCCTGCTCGTCACGATCGAAAAGCCAACCATCCGTTCATAAAGAATATCAGAATCGAGCCCCGTCACTTACACGCGGGGCAGGCATAACTCGCCGTCACAAGTGCCCATATACCGGCATTGCCGCTTCGGCACTGCCGAAATGTCAGCCGGTCATGTTCCTGTTCTGAGTGCTTCAATTGATCTCCAAGACCCACTGAAACCTATTCTTTTCCAATACTTGCGAGGGCCATACTACTCCGTTGGCGGTTGTGGCAAACCTCTTGCCTTATCGTGTGCTGCCGATGAGTGATATCAACGGCAGATAGTTACGAGGGTAGAACGATGACTTGTTTAAACCACATAGAGAACATCGCCGGCAATCAATGTCGCAACTGCAATCGCTACGCGGCGGCGGCAGAGAATTTCTGCCGGTGGTGTGGAGCTCAGCAGACCGAAACCGCGACGACAGGGGGAGTGGGTTGGAGACACCAAACAACCATCCTGGGAAACAACGAGGAGACCCCTCGACCTGTCTCCAACCGGCCGCTCAGCGCACTGATGAAGAATGTCGGGTCGAAGACCGAATCGCTCCGATTCAACCGGTGTGGAGCGCTCGTGGTTGCGGTGCTGATAGCCATTCCAATGTGGCTGCTCATCATCCTGCTGTCACCATTTGACGCCTATGTGTCGGCGAAGACCGCCTATAGCCAGATGGACATCAGGTGATTGGGTACAAGGGATGAAGTCCGTCGCTGACGAGTTCGCCACGAATGCAGCGTCCGACGGAGCTCAGTGGAAGGAGATATGATGCGCAAGATACAGATCAAAACTTTTCTGGCTGGATTGCTTGTGGCGCTGTCGCTCGGCGCGGAAGGCTTCGCGCAATCGGCGCCTGGTCGGCCGCAGGATTCGTGCGAGAGCACTATGGTGAAAACGCAGCCCGGCAGCCTGATCGATCGTGACATGGTAGCGCGGGGCGAAGAGCGGGCGCTGACGCTTCGGTCGAAACTGTTCGATCTCGATATGAAAGAGATCGACTTGCTGGCGCGCCTCGACGATCTGGACTACCGTTCGTCGCCCGATGGGATCCAGCGCGCCCTTGCGTTTGTCGGGTCAGCCCGCCCGATGGATGAACTGCGCGATGCTCTGCGCACCAGACTCGAAGGCGAAAAGGCGAGAGTGAGTACGCAGCTCGAGCGTCTCGAATCAACTCGCGAGATGCTTGAAACTGCGATCCGCGAGGCAGACGCCGATCTCGATCGCCTTCGCGGGCGATGACTAACGGTCTACGAATCACTTACTCAACGGAGGATATGATGAAACGCACAAAACCCAATCCCAAGTTTTTCGCCGTGCCTGCACTGATTCTGATAGCGAGTGCTGCTGCGTGGTGGTTTTTTCTGCGCGGACCCGGCTCGCCCGAGTCGATCATCGCCCTCAGCGGGCGCATAGAGAGCGACGATTCGGCCGTTGCTGCCAAAACGCAAGGGCGCATCCGCGAAATAACCGTACGCGAGGGCGACTCGGTGAAAGCCGGCCAGGTTATCGCAATTCTTGATGATGATCAGATCAGGGCTCGCGAGCAGCAGGAGCTTTCAGCGGTCGCGCAGGCCGAAGCAAGGGTTCTCCAGGCACAGCAGGAAATCAGCGTGCTAGGTGCGCAGCTTGAACAGAGCCGATTGTCGGTAACTCAGGCGCAAACGGATGCGCAGGGCCGGGTGACCGAGGCCGAGGCACAGATCGCGGCCGCCGAAGCGGAGCTTGCTCGCGCTCGAGCGACATATCAACAGGCACGATACGACAAAGAACGATTCACCGAACTCGCGCGTCACGGCGTTGTCTCGGAGCGCGAAGGGCAGCAGTCGATCACCGCGGCAGAGTCACAAGAGGCAGTCGTGGCTGCCGCCGAGCGACGGGTTGAGGCTGCGCGCGGCGCGCTAGCAACCGCAAAGGCCAATCTTACGAACCCGGCAATGCGCGCGGCCGCGACCGCCGCGATCGAGCAGCAAATTCGCCAGGCCCAGTCCGCGGTCGTCTCGGCTCAGGCTGAAGCAGGCCGCGCACGCGCCCAGCTTCAGGAGGCCCAGGCCAATCGCCGCGATCTCGAAATCAAGGCCCCATTCGATGGCGTGGTTGCGACTCGCGCGGCAGAGCCGGGCGAGGTGATTACCGCGGGAACTTCGATAGTGACGCTGCTCAACTTTGATCAGGTTTACCTCCGCGGCTTCATACCCGAAGGCGATATAGGCCGTGTCCGCGTGGGTCAGGCTGCGCGGGTTTACCTCGACTCGAATTCAAAGGTCCCTCTTGAAGCCATCGTCTCGCGTATCGATCCGGAAGCATCCTTCACGCCTGAGAATACTTATTTTCGGAGTGAACGCGTGAAGCAGGTCGTCGGGGTGAAGCTCCAACTGACCAACCCACAGGGCTTCGCCAAGCCCGGGATGCCGGCAGACGGCGAAGTCCTGGTTGACGGCAATCAGTGGGTCGCGAGGGTACGGGAGTAGCCGGAAGATCAGAGTCCGCAGTTTCGAGTCCCGAAGTTCAGAGTCCAGCCTTTAGGCTGGGTTCGAAGAGGCAAGCTAAAGCTTGTACTCAAAACTGTACTCAAGACTGAATGGAGATCGAGATGAGCGCGGCAATAGACATCACACGCGGCAGTAGCGACACCGGATATCTTCCCGGACTTAAAGGAGAGCGCGACTTGAACAAGGGAGAGCGCGACTTGAACCTTGACTCTGAGATTGCGATTCGCGTTCAGGGACTGCGGAAAGTCTACAGTGGCCTCGAAGCGCTTAAGAGCATCGATCTGGAGATTGCCCGGGGTGAGGTTTTCGGACTGATAGGCCCGGATGGAGCGGGCAAGACGTCTATGTTCCAGATTCTCGGAGGAGTGATGCAGGCGACCGAAGGCCAGGCGTTGGTTTTCAGTCGAGCCCCTCGCGAGATCCGCTCCAGCATCGGCTACCTAACTCAGGCGTTTAGTCTCTATCCGGATCTGAGCGTGAGCGAGAACCTGCGCTATATGGGCGAGCTTCGCAGGCTTCCGGTTGAGGAGATCGAGCGGCGTGGCAATCACTACTTGGCGCTGTTCGATATGGATCGTTTCAAGAGCCGGCTCGCGGGCAAACTGAGCGGTGGAATGAAGCAGAAGCTAGCGCTTGCCTGCGCGCTGATCACCGAGCCGAAGCTGCTGCTGCTCGATGAGCCGACCACCGGTGTTGATCCTGTCTCGCGCCGGGAGTTCTGGGGTACGCTCGCGGCGCTCTCCGCCGACGGCATGACGATCGTTGTCGCGACCCCTTATCTCGACGAAGCCGAACGATGCCACCGAGTTGCGCTGATGTATGACGGACAGATTCATCAGGTTGGCTCGCCAGGAGAGCTCAGAAGGAGCATGGCCCTCCAGCGAATGGAGGTTCGAGCATCGGAACTCAGCCGCGCGGAAGAGATTCTCGGTCAGGAATCGGGGATCGACGACGTGCAGCGCTTCGGCGATCGTCTCGACTTGATGGTGAGCGATGCGGAAAACGCAGAACGCGTGACGCGCGTCGCCCTCGGTTCGGCTGGCATCGCGGTGCAGGAGATTCGAGTCGCGGCTCCGACGCTCGAGAACACATTTGTGTCGATGCTGCGGCGGATGGGAGGAGCGCTGAAAGCCCCTGCCTTTCCAACGCATCGCAAGTTCCGCGAACGAGCGCCGGATGCCATTGCCATCGGCGCTCATGATCTGCGCAAGTCATTTGGCAGTTTTCACGCGGTCAAAGGTGTAAATATCGACGTCCGCTACGGCGAAATATACGGGCTGCTTGGCGCGAACGGCGCGGGTAAGACGACGACAATCAAGATGCTTTGCGGGTTGGTGGCGCCGACGAGCGGCGAAATGCGGCTTGCAGATGAAAGCGGTAGCTTGCGCTCAAGCACAGTTCGCCAGCGCATCGGTTATATGTCGCAGAAGTTTTCACTGTACGACGACATAACGATCAACGAGAACCTCGACTTCTTCGCGGGTGTCTATCAGGTTCCGACCGAGCAGCGCGGGGAGAAGAAGCGGTGGGTGCTGGAATTTTCCGGACTCGAGGGACGTGGAAACATGATCACCGGCGCATTGCCCGGCGGGTGGAAACAGCGCGTCGCGTTCGGCGCGGCGATCATGCACGAGCCGAGCGTGTTATTCCTGGATGAGCCGACATCAGGTGTGGACCCTCTGGCGCGCCGCGCGTTTTGGAGGATGATCAACAGCCTTGCCGATCGCGGCGTTGCGGTGCTGGTCACGACGCACTATCTCGAAGAGGCGGAGCAGTGCAACAGGCTGGGCTTTATGGTAGCGGGTGAGCTTGTAGCGCAGGGCACTCCGAGCGAAATCAAGGCGGCGCAGGGCGGCCACTTGATCGAACTCGTCACCGATCACCCGCAATGCGCCGCGAATCTGCTCGAGCAGGAGATGGAACGTTGGCGCGTCTCGTTATTCGGCGATCGCTTGCACGTGATTGTTGATGACGAAGCGTCCGCGGGAATCGGCCGGCTCAAACTCCGGCTGGAAGGCGATGGCATACGAGTGCTGAACGCGAACGAGGAGCGGTTCTCGCTTGAAGACGTGTTCATCTCGGTGGTCGAACAGGCGCGTCGAGAAGGCAAAGTCGCCAGCGACGAGTGACCGCCTGAGAGCGCAGGCGCCCTCGTCTGCGAGTTCACCCGGCCGAAGACCGAGGTAAGGCTCGAGCGGGTTGTCATTCGAATCGAGGCAGGCAGGATGCCTGGGCTCCCAGGAGTTGATATGAAACGAATAATCGCACAAGCACGAAAGGAACTGACGCAGGTCTTTCGCGATCGGCTGACGGTGGCGCTCGCCCTGGTTCTGCCGCTGATACTTCTGGTGCTTTACGGCAAAGCGATTTCGTTTTCGGTTACCAACATGCCGGTTGCGGTCGAGGACTACGATCAATCCCCGCGCTCACGCGAGTACGTTGAGACGATCGCGGCCTCCCTGACGTTCCGCATCGCGGGATTGCCGAAAGGGATGACGCTGGATGAAGCGCTCACCGGGGAAACCGTTCGCGCGGCGGTCATTATTCCATCGGGCTTCGGACGCGATCTGGCGAGCGGGCGTCAAACGGACGTGCAATGGCAACTCGATGCGACTGACACAAACACCGCCAATATGCTGCGCGGCTATGCAGCGTCGATCACACAGGCGTTTCAACAAAAGATCGGGGCCGGCGGTTTAGCGGCCGCGCCGGCGGTCAAAGCCGAGACGCGGCTTTGGTTCAATCCTGGTCGCGAGACAAACAAGTACATTGGGCCCGGTGTCATCGCGGTCGTACTCGCGTTGTTTCCGCCGTTGCTGGTCTCGCTTGCTATGTCGCGCGAAACCGAGCAGAAGACGATTTTGCAAGTGTACGTCTCAAGCATCTCGGCGGGTGAATACATACTCGGCAAGACCCTCGCGTTTTTCATTATCGCGACAATTCAATGGGCGCTTGTTGTATCGGTTGGGATGGTCTTGTTCGGACTTGGTTTCGCCGGGGACCCGACGCCGTTTCTCGTTGGCTCGGTGCTATACCTGTTCTGCACCGTCGGATTTGGCGCGATGGCCGGGGCGGCGATCCCGGATCAGGCAAGCACAATTCAGGTCGTTGCGATGGTCTGCTTCATGCTCTCGTTTCTGATATCCGGCTTCCTGTTCCCGCTGTCGAATATTCCTTCGGGAATACGTTGGATATCGCGCGCTGTGCCGGCACGCTATTTCATCGAAATCACCCGCGACGCATTTGTGCGCGGCGGCTCGTGGTCCGCGGTGTGGCAGGCGGAGGTTTCGCTCGGAGTGCTGGGATTGTTTTTTCTCTTCGTCGCATGGAAGAAGATGCGAAAGATGCAGGTGGAGATATGAACAGCTTGCTTAGACGAGTGTTTGGGATGCGCATCTGGGCGCTGATTCTCAAAGAGCTGAGGCACATCAAACGCGATCATCATTTGATAGTTACGTTGGTGATTCCACCAACGGTTCAGCTTGTTATCTTTGGTCTCGCGCTGAACCCCGCGGTAAGCGATTTGCGGTTGGGAATAGTGGACGAGTGCCGCGCCGGCGCCAGTCGTGACCTGATTTCCGCGTTTACAGAAAGCGGATCGTTCTTGACCAGCGGCCAGTACCGTTCGTCTGATGAGATGAGTCTGGATCTTAGCTCGGGTAAGCTGGATGCCGCGCTCATCATACCCGCGGATTTCGCGCGCCAGCGCGAGCGGCACGAGACCGCCAGTGTACAACTGGTGCTGGATGCGGTGAATTCAAACAGCGCCGGAATAGCCGCTGGATATGCGCAACGCATAGTCGATTCATTCAATCGGCGTGTCGCCGGGGAAGACTCGCAGGGGGCGATCGGACTTGAACGAAGACTGGCATCTGCTAATGTGAACGCGCGCGTGGCGTTGCTGTACAACCCGGGTTTGGAAAGCTCGTGGTTCATGCTAACCGGGGTGCTCGGCATACTGTTGGTGTTGAACGGATCGCTGGTGGCGGCAAGTTCGATGGTGAAAGAGAAGGAGGCCGGCACGGTCGAGCAGTTGTTGATGACTCCAGCCGCGGCGTGGGAAATCATTACAGCCAAGATGGCGCCTATTTTCATGCTGCTGTCCGCTGACATACTGCTGGCGCTTTTGGTGGGCTGGGTGGTGTTTGGTGTTCCGGTGCGTGGGAGTCTGGGGCTGCTGTACGGAGCGGGGGCTCTATGCGTGCTCGCGGGGATCGGACTTGGAACTTTCCTGGCGACGTTTTCAAAGTCTCAGCAACAAGCGCAATTGATGAGTTTCTTTGTCAATCCTCCGATCGCAATGCTATCGGGCGCGATGACACCGATTGAGGCGATGCCCGACTGGATGCAACCGCTGACTCTGATCAATCCGGTACGACACTTCGCGACGACCGCGCGAGGAATCATGCTCAAGGGCGCCGGCATCGAGACTCTCTACCCGAACCTTCTGGCTTTGATTGGATTTGCGGTGGTGCTTGTGGCGGTCAGTGCGTGGCGTTTTCGTAAGCAACTGGGTTAGGCGAGGCTGCAGCATCACTGGGACGCTTGGGGTGAACGGGAAAGGTCAAACCCAAACGTCCCAGTGTGCGAGGGTGCTCTCAACATAGTCGGCGAGCAGCAATCGGCTCATCTCGTCGCGGTAGACTTTGAACGACTCCTGTTTCGCCAGAGTTTCTTTTATCGATTCCAAATATTCTTCTTTCGCGGCGACATTACTCTTTGATGTTGTTGGTTCGATTATTCTCATCGCGGGTCCCCTTCGGTTGCTCCATCGTTTTTCAAAATAAACTCGCGTTTTGCCGTTTGCTGTTTCTCATCAGTAAGTCGAACCGCGAGGCGCGAAATCGACATTCCGGGAAAAAGATTCTGTCTCCGCATTCCTCGGCGGGCTCTGCGGTTGAATCTTCTCTCAACCGCAGACTGCGCAGAGGGACGCGGAGGATCGACTTAACAAACACGCGAAAAAAAAAGATACTCAACTGTCGATCCAGCGGTCGCGCGTTCGATCTACTTGTGGAGCCACGGTTCAGGACGGCTCCGAATTCAAGATCTTTAAGGAGAATCGCTATGCGGGTAATGGTAATCATCAAAGCAAACAAAGAATCAGAGGCGGGAGTAATGCCCGACGAAGAGTTTTTCGGCGAGATGATGAAGTACAACGAAGAGCTGGTTAAGGCCGGCGTGATGCTGGCGGGCGAAGGGCTACACCCCAGCTCAAAAGCCAAACGCGTCAAGTTCTCGCAAGGAGTCGCCCCGGTCGTAATGGACGGTCCGTTTGCGGAGACAAAGGAGCTGATCGCGGGCTTCTGGTTGTGGAAGGTGAATTCGCTGGACGAAGCGGTAGAATGGATCAAGCGCTGCCCAAGTCCCGACAACGCGCCGGACGGCGAGATGGAGATTCGTCAGGTGTTCGAGTTGGACGAGTTCGGCGCAGAAATCACGCCGGAGCTAAAAGAGCAGGAGCAACGCCTCCGAGCACAAATCGACGAACAGACCAAGTCGTAACCGTCAACACCGGGCACCGGGCGACGATGCGTGCGTGCCGATGCCCAGCATGAGTTTGACTCAGTCTGGATAGGAGCGTGGTCAACGGCGAATCGAAAACAGAGGAGATAGCCATGGAGGACAACACGCGTGCCGCCCACTGAGAAGAAGAATCCCGCCAAGTCCACAAACCAGAAGGCGCGGACCACTCGCGTTAGAGATAAGTCGACTACCCCACGAAGCGCCGGCACCAAGCCAAGAAACCATAGCGTAAAGCGGGGCACAAAGGTGCCCCTTGAACTTCGGGTCAAAAGCGTGCTCACCTCGCTCGAGGTCCTTGCCGAAAAACGCGTCCTCGAAGATATGTCAAAACGGTACGGCATCTATACCAGCAAGGCGTTTGGCGTATCGATGTCCAACATTCAGAAAGTGGCCAGGCCGCTCGGGCGTGATCACGAACTCGCCGCCGCGCTCTGGGAGACTGGCTGGTACGAAGCTCGTTTGCTGACTTCGTTCGTCGACGAACCGGCGCGCGTCACTTCGGCTCAGATGGACGCGTGGGTTGGGGACTTCGACAACTGGGGCCTCTGCGACACGCTGTGCTTCAACCTGTTCGATCGTACGCCGCACGCCTGGCGCAAGGTCGCGCAATGGTGCAAGCAGGAGGCGGAATTCGTAAAGCGGACCGGCTTTGCGTTGCTGTGGTCTCTCACGGTACACGACAAGCTTGCGAGCGACGAGCAGTTTCGCCAGGGCCTGGTGTTCATTCTGCGTGGTGCCGACGACGAACGTCACTTCGTCAAGAAGGCGGTGAACATGGCGCTGCGAGCGATTGGAAAACGGAACCCCGCGCTCAACAAAGCGGCAGTGGCCGTCGCCCGGCGTCTTGCTGACTCAACAAATCCCGCGGCGCGGTGGGTAGGCAAGGATGCGCTCAGGGAACTCACGGGCGCGTCGGTAACCCGCCGCCTCGCATCGCATCGCTCAGACGCAAACGATTAGTGCCGGGAGTAATCAAGAAGACACTTGCCGATCGTCATCAGACTGGTGCGAACCGCATTGCGAGCATGGACCTGTAGGTGCTTCGATACACCCAGGCCAGGTAGAGCTCCAGGGCCAAAAAGATGGCGGCCATCGGGATGCCCGAGTGCTCGAGAAAGAGGTGAAAGAAGATGCTGTTCACCATGAAGGGCGCAAAAAGTGCGAGGGCCAATGGCACGAAGCGATTCAAAACCAGCATTACGCCTACGATCAATTGGGTCGCTCCAATCAGTTGCATCATATAGCCGCTTCGCACCAACGCCGTGGCGAACGCGGCGGCCCCTTCCGGTAGTGGTGTCGCCGGCGGCGGGATGAAGTTCAAGAACCCGTTAAGCCCAAAGACGATAAGCGGGAGCCCCATAAGGATTCGCGCGATGGCGGGCAAGTATCGAGTGAATGACTTGGTCGTGCGTACCCCGGCTTCCTCATCAGTGTGACTGGCATCTGTTTTCATGATTTCTCTCCATCTATCGGGATTTCATGGCTACGTCATCAATGGGGTGATCCTAAGTTCTACGCCTGTCCGTTGTCGGCGCTCGCCGCCGCGACGACAGGCGTCGGTTTGCCGTACTTGTCCAGCCCAAAGCCAAGTGAAAGCGTCGCCAGGATGATCGCCGACGAGAAGAAGTAAGGCGACGACACCCCGATCGAATCAAAGCACCATCCGAAAAACAACGGCGCGATGATCCGAGCGACTCCTCCATAAGTTTGTTGCATCCCCATATAGAGCCCGCGTTCTCCGGGGGCAATCACCCGTGACAAAAGAGAAGTTACGCACGGAAACGTAAACGCCGTGCCCAGCGGAATCAACGCCACCGCGAGCGCCAGCATCCACAGATTTTGCGATAACGGCATCCCGAGAACTCCCGCTGCTAAAAAAACGAGTCCCAGACGCGAGAGCTTAGCCTCGCCAAGCCAATCGACCGCGCGACCCAGTAGCAACACGCGAGCGAAAACCGAGATCGACCCGACATACATAAAGAAATAGCCAATCGTCTGTTCGGTGACCTGAAAGCGTGCGTTCAGGAAAAGAGCGAGTACCGAAAAGCTTCCCTGGAACGCGCCGATCGAGATCGCATAAATCAGGATGAGTCGCGACGCGGGCTCGCCCGAGTGTGAGATGACTCGCATGATAGCCTGACGCGACGTTTGACGTTTCTCTCCTTCCTTCGGCTGGTCGCTGAGATCACGAGACTCGGACAGATACCGCGCAACAAAGATCATGTTTAGCAGGCAGAGCCCGGCCGCTATGATTCCTGGCCCCGCGCGCCCCATCATCAGCGTCCCCGACCCAGGCATCAGATCGCGCTTGCCCAATGCGATGGCGAACGAGCCGAGCACCGGGCCCAATGCCACACCTAGATTGGTTGTCGCAGAGAGCCAGCCGAGCGCTCGCGCACGATCCTTCGGATCAGTCGAGTCGGCTACATAGGCCTGGATCACCCCTACCGTCCCACCTCCCGCGCCCTGTACCAGGCGAGATAGGAACAGCAGAATCAGCGAGTTCGCAAAGCCGAAAATCAGGTAAGCGATTCCGGCCGCGCCTATCGCGATCAGCAGGGTAGGGCGGCGCCCGACACGATCAGAAAACCGGCCCCACATTGGCGCGCTCAACAATTGGGCGAACGTGAACGCGGCGACGATAAACCCGGCGATGCTCCCGATGCCCAGGTGCAGCCCGAGCACGTCGATCCCCGACCCGCCAAGTTCCTTTACGTAGAACGGCAGGAGCGGGATGATCATCAACAGCCCTAACATGTCCACGAATGCCGTGGCCATCAGCGTGAACAGCTTGGCTGGAATCTTCCGGACCTCCTTCCAGAGCACATAGAGCAGCGCGACGGCGATCGCGCCGAGCATCACCCGCACGAGGGGCGATTGGAAGGAATGAGCGATGTCTTGCTGGATTATCATTGGACGCGCGGTTTTCTGTTATCCATCTCCTTGTAAGGTTAGCGCATGTGACCACTCGAACGGGGCTTTATGCAAACGGTTCGACGCAGGTTTCAATTGGCCGGTCCATCGCGTGAGCTAAAGCACCGTCGGGTCAGATGGCGGGGCATTCTTGAATGGGAAAAATCCCTCTGCGTACCTCTGTGCTCCTGGCGGTTGAATTACGGATCTTAACCGCGAGAGTGCGGAGGGGGCAGAGGGGATTCGGGGGAGTTTCAAATGGAGTAACCGGTTAAGCGGCATCTCCGCAGTTGACCATCCAGGGTATCCCGAATCGATCGACAAACATGCCAAATCGTACAGCCCAGAAAGTTTGCTGGAGAGGCAACGTAATGCTGCCTCCCTCCGACAGCGCATTGAAAATGCGTTCTGCCTCAGCCGCGTCTGTGAGCTGGATCGAAACGGAAAACCCTGATGGTTCTTTGTAGCGGTCGGGCGGAGAGTCCGCGCCCATCAGCACCGTCTCCCCGACAATCAGGGTTGCATGCAATACCCTGTCGCGCTGTTCGGGCGGGACTTGATCGGCCATAGGCGATTCCCCGTAGGTCATCATCATTTGGATGTGCCCGCCGAGATGTTGATGATAGAACTCGATCGCTTCCTTGCAACGGCCATTGAAGGTCAAATAGGGACTCAATTGCACGTGAACTCCTTTCAAGTGGTTGTGCGCCTTCACGACACTATTCTTGCAAGCGGGAGCGTCGAATCGTGAAACCAGCTCCTGACAGGCTGCTGAAAAAGGTTTCGTAGTCCCGCCTTCAGGCGGAATTTCGGAGAGCGAAGCCGCTAAAATGCTCCGTTTCTGATGGTTTCAAAACAATGCCCCGTCAGGATTTCGCCTGAAGGCGGGACTACGAAACCTTTTTCAGCAGCCTGCTAGCCACCGGCTATAGCCCCAAGGACCAAAAGAGGTTCTGCGCCGCTGGCGACCACGTCGGGCAGCGGCGCATCCGGTAGCTCGTGCGACAGATCTTCTTCGCACGCGAAGAACCTCAGAAAGGGGCGCCGCTGCCCGGTGACATGATCGCGGATCGTTCCACGCAGCATCGGATAGCGAGCTTCGAGCGCGTCGATGACAGATCGCAGGGTAACGGGTCCGTCAACTTCAAGCTGCACCTCGTCGTCGATCTTCGCCAGCGTTCGCAGATGGTACGGGAGCGTGACTCGGATCACGGCAACACCTGAACTTCTACCGACATGACCGGTGGGAGATCCCGCACGATGGGGGCCCAGTTGTCGCCGGCGTCTGCCGATGCATAAACCTGCCCCCCGCTCGTGCCGAAATAAACTCCGCACGGGTCGAGCGAGTCTACAGCCATTGCATCGCGTAGCACGTTGACATAACAGTTGCTTTGCGGAAGCCCGTTTGTCAGGGCCTCCCACTCGTTTCCGCCGGTTCGACTGCGATACACTCGCAGTTTCGCATCGGCCACGTAGTGCTCCGAGTCGCTCTTGATCGGGACGACGTAGATCGTCTCGGGCTCGTGTGCGTGTATGTCAATCACAAACCCAAATCGGTCGGCAAGTTGCCGCTTATCTCGTGCCACGTGTCTCCCGCGTCATCGGTTGCGCATGACATCCCAGTGCTTTTGCATGAACAACACGCCCGGGCGGGCCGGGTGCATTGCGATGTGGTGCACGCAGTGGCCTACTTCTGCCGTGGGGTTTGGAATGTATTGCGAGAACAGTCCCTGGTTGATGGGCTTCCATGTCTCGCCGCCGTCGTCGGTTCGGAACGCGCCGGCCGCCGAAATGGCGATGAAGATGCGCTTTGGATCGCTGGGATCCAGGATGATACTGTGCAGGCACATTCCGCCGGCGCCCGGTTGCCAATTGGGTCCCGATCCGTGACCGCGCAATCCAGCAAGCTCGTGCCAATTCTGGCCCCCGTCAGACGACCGGAACAAAGCGGCATCCTCGACACCGGCGTAGACAGTATCGGGATCGGTCAGCGACGGTTCGAGATGCCACACACGCTTGAATTCCCATGGATGCGCGGTGCCGTCGTAAAACTGATGAGTGGTCAACGGCTTGCCGGTCTCAGCAGACGTGTCGTAGACGAACTTGTTGCTCTCGCCTTTGGGCATGCCTTCCGGGGTGGTGACCGGTTCGCCGGCCGGTGTTCCGGGCTGATGCCATGTTTTGCCGCCGTCGTCGGACCGTTGAATGATCTGTCCGAACCATCCGCTGGATTGTGATGCATACAATCGATTCGGATCAACGGGAGACCCTTTGAGATGGTAGAGCTCCCAGCCCGCAAAGTGGGGGCCGCTGACATCCCACTTTTCGCGCTTCGCGTCCGCCGTCAGGATGAACGCGCCCTTACGTGTGCCGACCAGTACTCGTACTCGACTCATACATTCTCCTTTTGCAGTTGTGTCAGAACTCAAACTTTAGTTTGCGCTTTTGAGTTGCGTCAACGTGAGCAGCAAGCTGATCTCGTCCGAACCGCAAGCTAAGGCTTGTACTCTGAACCAGATGTTGATCTGCCCTTTCGCTAGGCCCGCGCGGTGGCTTTTGTCGTTTTGCTGCTTTTTGGTCGCGAACATGATCAAGGATCCAAACAGCCAGCTGATCAGGGGTCCGAGGGTCGTTCCCCCGATGAATAGATGACCCGCGACGTGAAGCCAGGTTTTTCCATCGTTGCCGAAGAAGTTTTCCGGAATGCTGTAGATGTTGTCTGTGCCGGTGAGGATCGCCAGAATGATCGCCGGTACGATCACCAATTGTGCGGTGAGACTCATAAGAACACAGATCGGGAGGAGTTGTTTGTAACTCCCGAAGCCGGTTGTGTGGACACGGATCGCGTAGTACAAGACTCCGATCCAGATCGTGGCGGTGATACTCAGCCACCTTGCCGTTGCGGTCGGGACACCCGCGAGAGACAACACCAGTCGGGCGATCCCGACCACGAGAATCAAGCCGAGAAACGGCCTGCAGAATGCAAAATACTCAGACAGACGTTTTCGAAAGATAGTCATAACATTCTCCTTCGCACAGAGTATTTGAGAAAAACGAAGCCGCTTTCCTGAGACGCCGGACAAACACTAGCTACACCTGTGCGAGCGATGATCGCCCGGCATTATCGATTACTTCTGGTTTTGCAGTACCGCGGCGAGCTTATCGAGGCACTCGTTCAGTCCGGACTCGGACATATTGCGCATTTGACCCACCGTCCAGCCGTATTCCGTCGCGGTCAGTTCGGTTTTGTTGCCGACGCGATTGAACGCAAGCGCGCTCGGTATTTCGTTTGGAAAGTCGGGCGGCATTCCCATCGTAGATGGATCAATTCTGTTGCCGTCTTTGTCAGAGAGGCCCTGCGTAAATTCAATCCGCCTCAACGGAACAATCTTAGTGTAGACTCCTGCGGTGTAGAAGTCCTGGCCGCCCTGGAACTCTTTCGGTGCTCGCATGCAAAACAGGAATTTTCCACCGACCCGAAAATCGATTTTGCACGAAGGGGAGGTAAAGCCCTTTGGCCCCCACCAGCGCCTTATGTAATCGGGATCGGTCCATGCTTTCCATACCGCTCGATCGAGGCATCGAAGACGCGCGTAATTACGAGATCGCGCTTTTCGACAATGACTACTGGCAGAGGGATTGATAGTCCGGTGACTGTCGGTCCGCCGGTCCATCGATAAACCTCCGGGTGCGGCCCTTAGCGCATTTTCGCGAACCGCCAGCGGCGACACGGCGACTGCGGTGAATATTGCGAGCGCTGCGCAGTTGATTATCTTCATCGCTTCTCCCTTTCAGGTGTTTGTTTCACATTAGGACTCGCCGAATGCGTTATTCTGGTCCGTCATAGGCTTCCTTAGCGTGAAAATTGAAACGTAAAAGTTCATCGCCTCTTCCGCGTTTTTGTCACACCACAAGAACGGGGTGATCTTTTTTCATGTCTTCTCCTTGAGCTGAGTCTGCGATTATTTCATGCACCGCCAGTAGCCGCTGAGGCTACAAAGCCGAGCTTGCTCTACCCGTGGGCCGGCTGTTGGTTGAACGCCGGGTTACTCTCAGGGCAAACCCTCGAGCTCGACTATCGGGCGAATCTCGACCGTGCCGATTCGCGCCCCGGGGATTTGGCCGGCGATGGAAATGGCCTCGTCAAGGTTTCCCGCGTTGATCAGAAAATATCCGCCGAGTTGTTCGCGAGTCTCGGCGAAGGGCCCATCGGTCACAAGGCGTCTGCCCTCACGTACCCGCACACAGGTTGCGGTGGAAGTTGGGTGGAGCGGTGCGGCGTCCACATACTGCCCCTTCGAGTTGATCTGGTTGGCGAGCGCTACGGACTCTTGACGCATGCCCTGCAATTCGCTGTCGCTCAGGTCGCCAAGGACCTGTTCATCGTGGTGCACCAGCAAAATGTATTTCATCGGTTTGGCTCCGTAGGTAAGTCGAACGGGAATCGCCCGGATCGACACGATGCCAGGATCTTATTCGCTGTCAATATGTGACCTCATCTGAAATGTGAACCGTCTATTTGTCCGGCAGCCCGGGAATCTCCAGCACGGGCCTGATTTCGATTGTGCCGTAGCGTGCAACCGGAATTCGTTCGGCGATTCCAAGGGCTTCGTCGGGATCCCGAGCCTCGATCAGGTAGTATCCGCCGAGTTGTTCGCGGGTTTCGGCGAATGGACCGTCGGTCACAAGGCTCTTGCCCTCGCGCACTCGCAGACTCCTGGCCGTTGAAGTCGGTTGCAGCGGGCCGGCATAGATATAGTTCCCGCTCGCATTGAGATCCTGGGTGAGCCGGGCAGAGTCGACGTAGCAGCTTGCGCGCTCCTCCTCGGTCAATACGTTCTCATCCAGATAGACCAGCATCATGTACTTCATTTCGTTTCGCCTCCATCGGTAAGTCGAACGGCGAGTCTCGCTATCGACACATCGCCGAAGAATTATTTAACATCAGGCATGCTTGCGGATGCCAACGTCGCGGTCGAGACGCTTTATCGAACGGATTGGGGCCGGATCGTTGCCACGCTTATTCGCCTATTTGGTGACTTTGACATGGCGGAAGAGGCTGCGCAAGAAGCTTTTACAGCCGCCGTGGATCAGTGGCGGGAAACCGGCGTGCCTGAGTTCCCGCGTGCCTGGATCGTACAAACCGCACGACACAAGGTCATCGACCGCCTTCGCCGCAAGACGCGGTTTGAGGAAAAACTTGAATCGTATGCGGTGTCCGGGCTGAGCCGAACAATCGAGGAGCCTGATTACTTTACTGATGAGATCCCCGATGATCGGCTCCGATTGATCTTCACCTGCTGTCATCCGGCGCTCGCGCACGAAGCGCAGGTCGCGCTGACGCTGCGAACGCTGGGCGGGCTGGAGACCGATGAGATCGCCCGAGCTTTCTTAGTCCCTCCGGCTACCATGGCTCAACGGCTGGTTCGGGCGAAGCGGAAGATTCGAGACGCGGGCATCCCCTACTCGGTGCCTGAATCCGGTGATCTGCCGGAACGGTTGGAAGCAGTACTGACCGTGATCTATCTCATCTTCAATGAAGGTTATGTTGCGACTCGAGGCGAGCCGCTGGTTAGAAACGATCTCTGCGCGGAGGCCATCCGTCTTGGGCGACTTGTGAGGACGTTGATGGCGCCCCTCCCGGCGTCGGAGGCGACTGCTCTTCTCGCTCTCATGTTGCTTCACGATTCTCGTCGCAGCGCTCGCGTTGATGAGGCCGGCGATCTCGTCGTTCTGGAAGAGCAGGACAGAAGCCGCTGGAACGCCGGGCAGATTGCCGAAGCTCTGCCGCTTGTGGATGAGTCGATGCGCGGCGAGCCGGGTCCATTCGCGGTGCAGGCGGCAATCGCGGCTGTGCATTGCCAGGCAGCGCGAGCGGAAGCCACAGATTGGGCTCAAATCGTCCGCCTTTACGATCTACTGGAGCGTCAACAACCCTCACCAATAGTGTCGCTAAACCGCGCGGTTGCGGTCGCTATGGCGGATGGTCCAGAGGCCGGGCTGGCGCTCATCGATGCGCTGGCCGCGGGCGGCGATCTCGACGGCTATCACCTGCTGCACGCGGCTCAAGCGGATTTGCTGCGCCGCATTGGAATCCGAGAAGAAGCAAAGAAGAGCTACGAGCGAGCGCTCGCTCTGGTCACCAACGACAGCGAGCGCCGGTTTCTGGAGCGGCGCCTACGCGAGCTTCAACACCCGGGGTGAAAAGGCCCTTCATTGACTCTGCCTCGCGTGTTTGAAACAATGCAGCGCATCCGGACTCGTTACAGGCTTCTCTTGTGGAGGCGTGATGCCTACACCGACGATCAAACCCGTCACTCACCTGCTTCACGAGTGGCGCGCCGGCAATCAGGAGGCTCTCAATCAACTGATGCCCCTGGTCTATGACGAGCTGCGCCGTCTGGCCGGCCACTACATGAAATCCGAGCGGCCCTCTCACACATTACAACCCACCGCACTGATAAACGAGGCATACATCAGGCTTGTGGAGATGGAGGTGTCGTGGCAGGACCGATCTCATTTCTTTGCCGTGGCGGCACGACTGCTGCGCCGCATCCTGGTTGACCATGCCAAGGGGCACCGAAGAGACAAACGCGGCGGCGGACAAGTGCGAGTGACATTAGATGAAGAGTTGGGAGCATTCGGACCCGACCCGGACATCCTTGCGCTCGATGAGGCAATGACCCGCCTTGCGGCGTTCGACGAAAGGAAAGTGCGGGTCATTGAAATGCACTTCTTTGGCGGGTTGACCTACGACGAGATGGCCGAGGCGCTGGGAATCTCTCAAGCCACCGTGCACCGTGAGCTTCGACTTGCGAAAGCCTGGCTCCATAACGAACTCACCACGAAAGGAGGAGCCGATGAACGTTGATCGCTGGCGCCGTATCGAAGAGTTGTTTGCGGCGGCCGTTGAGCTCGAACCAGACCAGCGCTCTGAGTTGCTGAACAGGGAGTGTGCGGGAGACACGGTACTCCTCAAACAGGTTGAGGCGCTCGTAGTCTCTGAGCAGGAGGCGGGCTCATTCATCGACCATGCAATCGGGGACGCCGCCCGGCGACTCGATCTGCATCAAGCTCAGCCGGTGGTGGGCCAACGAATCGGCGCTTATGAGGTCGTCAGAGAGATCGGACGCGGAGGGATGGGCGCCGTCTACCTCGCGCATCGCGCGGATGACGAGTATCAGAAACTCGTCGCGATAAAACTGGTGAGAGCCGGCCCTGTCAATTCCGAAGTCTTGCGACGGTTTCGAAGCGAACGCCAGATACTGGCTAACCTCGATCATCCGAATATCGCAAGGCTTTTGGATGGCGGCACCACGGATTTCGGCGCGCCATACGTGGTGATGGACTACGTCGAGGGTGTTCCCGTCGACGAATACTGCGATGGCAACTCGCTGTCGATCGAGGATCGACTCCGGCTCTTCCGCAAGATCTGCGCGGCTGTGCAGTACGCACACCAAAACCTTGTCGTACATCGGGACATCAAGCCCGGCAACATACTGGTGACCGCCGAAGGGGAGCCCAAGCTCCTCGATTTCGGTATCGCCAAGCTTCTGAAGTCTGATGAGCCGTTCGCCACGGTTGGCGAGACGCGCGCCGGATTGACGGCGATGACGCCGGAATACGCCAGCCCCGAACAGGTTCGCGGCGAGGCAATCACTACGGCCAGCGATGTCTACTCTCTTGGAGTCGTGTTGTACGAACTGCTCGTGGGTCGTCGACCCTACACCTTCAACAGGCGGCAACCGCTCGAGATTGAACGAGCGATCTGCGAACAGGAGCCTGATAGACCGAGCGCGGCGCTGACACGCAAGCAAGGAGCGACGACCACGGAGGTTGACGACGCAGCGGTAACCGCCGACACCGATGGCGAGAATCGGGGCGCCGCGATTGCCAGGCTGCGGCGACGGCTACGCGGTGACCTCGACAACATCGTGATGATGGCGATGCGCAAAGAGTCATCCCGCAGATATGGCTCGGTCGAGCAGTTTTCCGAGGACCTGCGGCGCCACTTGGAAGGGCTCCCGGTGCTGGCGCGACCCGCGACCTTTGGGTACCGAACACAAAAGTTCGTGCGTCGCCACGTGATTGGGGTCGCCGCGACCGGAGCGGTAATCGTCTTGATCGCCGCGCTGGTTGGCTTCTACACGTGGCGGCTGGCCGGCGAGCGGGACCGCGCTCGTCTGGAAGCGGCAAAGGCAGCTCAGGTGTCTGAGTTTATGACTGGCTTGTTCGAGGTATCGGACCCGAGCCAGTCCAAGGGCGAGACCATCACCGCGAAAGAACTACTGGAACGAGGCGCGACCAGGATAAAGGACCAACTGGGGGACCAGCCGGAAGTGCAGGCCACAATGATGAATGTGATGGGCACCGTATTCTTGAGTTTAGGGCTGTACGACCGCGCGGGACCGCTGCTTGAGGAGTCGCTCGGAACGCGGCGGCGACTCTACGGGGAAAAGAATTCTGAAGTGGCGGGGAGCTTACTCAGCATCGGGCGTTTGCATTACGCCAGGGGGGACTACGATGGCGCGGAATCACTCTGCCGTCAGGCTCTGGAGTTGAATAAGGAACTGCTCGGCAATGAGAGCCTGGAAGTCGCCAGGAGCATGAATCTTCTCGCGACGGTTCTCACTGCCAAGGGGGACTACTCGGCTGCGGAGTCTATGTTTCGTCGGGTCATAGACCTGCGGCGCAAGCGTCAGGGTAATCAGAATGCTGATGTGCTAACGAATCTGAGCAGCCTCTCAGCGGTGCTCACAAGCAAAGGTGACAGTGACGCAGCCGAGTCAATCATGCGAGAGATCGTTGATCTGCGCCGCAGTCTTTATGGCGACCGCGATCCCCAACTCGCCATTGATATCAACAACCTGGCGGCGGCTCGTTATTCCAGAGGTGACCTTGCCGGCGCTGAGCAACTCTTCCGAGAGGCCCTTTCTCTGCGGCGGAAGGTGCTCGGCGAACAACACCCCGATGTGGCGGAGGGCTGGAACAACCTCGCGGTGGTGCTTCGAGATGAAGGCGGCTATGACGAGGCGGAAGCGTCGGTTCGCCAGGCGATCGAGATTGAAACAAAGAACAGGGGCGCGGACCATTGGTACGTGGCGTATTATCAAACGACCCTGGGCCTCGTGCTTCTCGCGAGGGGAGACCGGGACGCTGCCGAAGCCACTTTCCGAGGAGCCGTGGAGACGTACAAGAAGACTTTTCCAGACGACAATGCTTATTCCGCCGTACCGGTGTTGGGGCTAGGGTTGGTGCTAACCGACAAGGGTAAACCCGCGGAAGCAGAGCCCCTCTTGAGAAGATCTCTGGCGGTTTTTGAGAAGCGGTTACCCGCGGGCCACTGGCAAACGGCGATGGCAGAAAATGCTCTCGGCTACTGTCTGGGCTCGATGAAGCGCTTCGACGAGGCGGAGCCGTTGCTGCTTAGGAGCTATGCGGTAATCAAAGCGAAGCGAGGGGAAAAAAGCAGAGCCACGAAGGACTGCGCCGATCGCATCGTCAAATTCTACGAAGGATGGCGAAAGCCCGAGCGGGCGGCCGAGTACCGGGCTTTACTCTCGAAGTAGCTCATCTCTCCGCGGTCCAGGGTTTGTTCGGGACCACGTCTTCGAGACTGATGAGCGATCCCTTCACGTTTCCTTGCAGTCGGATCGTCCGATCCGTCGAGTCGCCTGCCCCTTTGAGCGGAGGCGCTACTGTGATGTATGCCGCGCTCGATGCCGGTTTGAACTCGGCGTCGCTGTCCTCGTGAATCGAGTACCTGTAGTTGTTGGTGGTGAAAGAGAGTGTCAGATAGGTCACAAGAGGTCTTGTGTAGCGGGTATATGTGAATGCCTTTTGAGTGTTTCGCCTGACCGCGGGAACTGAAGCTCGATTTTTCCCGGGCGCCCAAACCGGTACTGCAGATATCCTCGGCTCTCGTTAAGGGGGCTTGAACTACAGATTGAGACGAGCTTGTTGGACCCTTCGGCGAACGCGCTGAAGACAACCCGCTCGCCGGGTGAACACAGTGAATCTATGACGGCGGGATTGGCGGCACGTGTGACCCAGACGCTCAAGACCCGAGCCGAGGTGTTGTAGCGGTCCGTCGTCCTCTGACCTGCAGGATAGATGCCGGCACTGGAACCGTCCGCGCCGACCCGCAACGTGATTCCGCTGCGGCAGGTTGACGAAGTGAGCATACTCGCGAGACTCGATTTCGCTGACTTCGATTTCGGTCAGCCTCCCGTATTTTAGCTCGACATCTCTCAGCGGCGTGCCCGGGTGAACTCCCGGCAGATGTAGCGTAACTCGGATCCCAAACTTCAATCGACTCGATTCTGGCTCGCTCGTTGATTCGACGCGAGGGATCCTCCTCCCCGGCGTAAAGCGTCATGACCATTTCCTTGCCCGCGCATCACGCCGATCAATGCGACACCCTCCCCGTCACTGGTCCGTCGCAGCGTCAACGGGTGCGCGGCTAGGCGGGCTTGCGCGACCGTCATCCCAATTCGCACTGCGCCCGCGAGCCCTCCCGCGATCAAACGCCCTGGCCTCGCCAAGGTTGTTGACACCGTTTTTGGTAGAGGTGGACTCGCGGCTGCTGCGCCCAGGCTGCAGATCAGAGCGAGTCCAGTCGTCAAGACAGTTCTTAGAGTGGCCGATGCTGATATTGCTTTCATCTCTTTTAGTTCTCCTTCATTCTCCTTCAAGTAATCGCAAGCAGACCGCAGGGTCGTTACTTGTACCACGTAACTGCGACAGAGCGTCCGTCCAGCCGCTCCTTTCGGTACTTCATGATTACCAATTGCTTGTGAATGCCTAAGCTCTTGGCGGTCCAGAACTCAATACTCACCTGAGGAGGAAGGAAGGCGTTTCTTATTTGTATAGTATTGGTCTCCCCGGCGGGTTTCTGATCGATCAGGATGTATTGTCTGCCGTTTAGTTTTGCGACTTCTATCACGTGACCTCTGGCGTCGCGTATGACGATGGCCGTCCACCAGTCAAGGTTGGTGGTAAACTGGATTGTTGTGTAGCCGCTCCGCCCGTTGGGCACGGTGCGCACAACTGCCTTGCCCGTTTCTATCCTGAATGTGTCATAGACCGCTGAGTCAGCTGGTTGGGTATCGGGCCGGCTTACGGCAGCTGTCCCAACGAGACCAGTGAAGAAGCCGCTGATGTCCCTGGCGGTCTTCCCAGGGTGCTCTATCTCCTGCCTTGCTATTTCCTCGGCGACTATCGATCCTGCGACGAGAACGATGCCGACTCCTGTGGAGGCGGTGGCCACTCGTGCGCCGGTTAGCGCCGCCCGGCCTCCAAGCAGCGCGGCCCTGCTCGCCTGTGCGGCCCGCCCGGCCTGCGCCGCTCTGGCTAGCTGGGCTGCCCTGGCTGCCTGCGCGGCTCTGGCCAGCTGGGCTGCCCTGGCTGCCTGCGCGGCTCTGGCTGCCTGTGCTGCTCTGGCTGCTTGCGCTGCTCTGCCAGCCTCGGCTGCTTTCGCTAGCTGTGCGGCGCGCGCCGCCTTTGCCGCCCGCGCTGCTTTGGCTGCATCAGCTGCTTTCGCCGCCTGGGCGGCCTCCCTGGCTTTTGCGGTCTCGAGGAGGTTCTGCGCCCTATCAATTTCGCCTGGTTTCATTTTCCCTTTCAGTTTTGCCAGATTCCGCTTAACCCGAGCTTCATCTCCTTTATGCCGAATCTCCTCGTTCTGGCGCAGCTTCTCTTGCAAGCGCTTGTCCGCTGCCTGGTTCCCCCTCTCCTGGGTCTCTTTTTTCTGTGCCCCGGTCTTGGATTGAGTCGGAGACGCCTTGGATTGCTCTTTCTCCTGCGCCTGGGTAACGACTCCCCCCATTATCAAAACGATTGCTAACAACGGCCAGATCCGCTGGACTCTCATTTCGGTTTCTCCTTCGTTCCAAAAGTTTTCTTTTCTCACGCTCACTCTGAATAGCGACGTTCGGCCGCATATTCCCTCACAATAGTTGGGGGCGGATCGGGAAACTTCTTTGTGGATTGGTCGACTGGTTCGTGGAAAAGTTAGTGGTGGGGGTTTCGTCGAGCCCATCGCCAGATCAGGTGTCGATAGCGCGGGCCGAACCCTGCCCGGTCTGACCGGTCTGGCGTAGATGGTAGATGACTGCGATATGCGTTTGTCTTGGTCTATTGGATGAGAACGGGCTTACTGCCACCTTCGAGTTGGAGGCGTATGCCCTATTGCTGCCAACCGCCGCCAAGAGCCTTGTAAAGCTGAACAAGGGAAAGCAACTCGTCTCGTTTTGTTTGTGACTGGCTCAACTGAGCGTTGAATAGGTCGCGGTCCGCGTCCAGCGCGTTCAGCAAGCTATCCACGCCTCCTCTATAGCGTAAGTACGCCAGCCGCGATCGGTCTTCCAATGTGGTTACCAGGAGATCTTGCTGAGCGCGAACCTCTCGAACCTTTCGATACTGTACCAACGCGTCCGAGACTTCACGAAATGCAGTCTGTATCGATTTCTCGTATCCGATCAGAGCGATCTGTTGTTGCGCTTTCGCAATTGTCACGTTCGACCTGATTCGTCCGGCATTGAAAATCGGTTGCGTAATCTGAGGCGCGAACTGCCACGTGCTCGTCGGGCCGGTGAACAGACTCGATAGTTGATTGCTTTGAGTCCCAAGGAAACCTGTCAGACTGATCTGCGGCAGGTACGCCGCTCTTGCTACTCCGATGTTTGCGTTGGCAGCGATCAGGTTTTGCTCTGCGGCTCTTATATCAGGGCGCCTCTCGAGCAATGAAGATGGCAACCCGGGTGGGACCGAAGGCGGTTGTTCCTGATCGGTCAACGATCTGCCACGTGTGACCGCAGCAGGGTTATTTCCGATCAGCAAGCTGATGAGGTTTTCGGTCTGTTCGATCTGGAGCTCGACATCGGGCACGGTTTTCGATGCGGTGTACACCAGTTGTTCGCCCTGCCGGACGTCGAGCATCGTAGCGACGCCGCCCTGCTGCCGGACTTTGATTAGCGTGAGCGAGTCCTGGCGTGCGGCAAGCGTTCGCCTGGCGATGTCGAGTTCCAGATCCAGTTCGAGCAGGTTGAAATAAGAAGCGGCCACATCGCTCACAAGCGTAGTCATCACCGCCATGCGGTCTTCCTCACTCGCCTGGACCTGTGCGCGCGCGGCTTCGGTCTGGCGACGCAAGCGACCCCACACATCTATTTCGAATGAGAGCAGGTTCAGCAGGATGGTTCCAAACGTTCGATCGCGAGACACTCCGGCCGGAAGTGGAAACGATCCTTTGGTAGAGTTGCGTTGCTTGGTTATGTCCGCGGTGCCGTCGATCTCGGGAAACTGACCTGATCGCGTGACTCCGAGTTGACCACGGGCTTCGCTGACTCGCGCGATGGCTTCGCGAAGGTCGTGGTTGTGTGTTAATGCGGATTGGATCAGATCATGGAGTTGAGGATCCTTAAAGAGCTCGAACCATTTCAGATCCGCAAGGGACTTAGAGTCCGGCAGGCCGGGCGGGGTGTTTGGATCAGAAGATCCGCGAAATACATCGGGTGTGCTAACCGAGGGTCGATGGTATTTTGGTCCAACGGTGCAGCCGGCGACCAGAGTTAGAAGCAAGGTTGCGATCGTCAGGCGCCTGGTGGTGCTCGTGTTCATTTGGCTCGTCATTCCACTTGTCATCGCAACATCCGCGGCTCAATCCAGGGGGAAACGGATATTCCGTTGTGTCAGTCTCCGGCGGCTGGCTCCGGGGCTTCATCAGGGGAACTCGAGGCGTGTCTCCCCGCGCCCGATAGCTTCTCCACGACGTAAAAAGTGGCCGGTATGATGAAGATTGCAATTCCGGTCGCTGCGAGCATCCCGACTATAACCACCGTGCCAAGGATTCGCCGTCCCGCGGCGCCCGAGCCCGATGCGGCCCACAGCGGCACGCAACCGAGGATAAAGGCAAACGAAGTCATAAGAATCGGACGCAATCGCAGCTTCGCGCCTTCGAGCGCGGCATCTGCGAGGTCACGTCCTTTGTCGAATTCAGCTTTTGCGAACTCGACTATCAATATTGCGTTCTTGGCCGAAAGGCCGATGAGCACAATGAGACCGATCTGAGCGTACACATCGAGATCGAGTCCTCGCAGCATCAGACCGGCGAAGGCGCCGAAGACCGCGATGGGAACGGTCAATAGAACCGAGAATGGAAGCGACCAACTCTCGTACAGCGCCGCTAGTATCAAGAAGACGAAAACGAGCGATAAGGCAAACCCGGTAGCTGCTGCGCCCGACGCTTTGCGCTCTTGATAGGAGAGATCCGCCCAGTCATAGCCGATCTCCTGCGGCAGGACTCCCCTTGCCACCTCCTCGAGCGCGGCCATCGCCTGTCCTGAGCTGTAGCCCGGCGCGGCAGCCCCAATCACCTGGGCCGCGCGATAGACGTTGAACCGGTTTGTGTACTCAGGCCCGCTAATCTTGCGAGTAGTAACCAGCGAAGTCAGAGGCACCATATTCCCGTCGTTGTTTCGAACGTAATATTGCCTTATGTCGTCATCGGTCATCCGCTGTTCGCCTTCGGCCTGAAGAAAGACTCGCCACTGCCTCCCGAAGCGATTGAACTGGTTCAGAAACAAGCCGCCGAGATATGCCTGAAGCGTTTGGTAGACGTCGCCGACCGCAACGCCTTGTTTCAAGACCTTGTCACGATCGACGTCGGCAAAGATTTGAGGAACCGATGCGGAGAAGCCGGAGTTGACGGAGGCGAGTTCCGGGCGCTTTCGACACGCCTCAAGAAATTTCTGCAGATTTTGATCAAGAAAGTCGACCGTTCCGCCGCTTCTATCCTGAAGCCAGAATGAAAACCCGCCTGCGGCTCCGAGTCCGGGTATGGATGGAGGCAGCAGAGCGATCGCTACTGCCTCGGGCACCTGAGTCGCAAATTCGCCGTTTAGTTTCCGCGCGATCCCCTGCGCCTCGAGCTCCGTCGAGGAGCGCTCGCTCCAGGGCTTTAAGATCACAAAAAAGAAACCGTTGTAGCTCGCTGACACGCGGGTCAACAAGCTGAACCCACCGATAGTGTTGTAAGCCTGAATACCGTCTGTCTTGTCGAGAATTGCCTCGACCTTCTTCAACACCTGATCCGTCCTCTCAAGCGACGCCGCCGGAGGAAGCTGTACGTTCAGAAGCAGGTAGCCGTAGTCTTCATCGGGGAGAAAGCTCGAATGAAGGCTCTTGCCCAGGACTCCGTCCAACCCGACAAACGCCGCGATGATCAGCATTGCGATGATGCCTTTACGAATCAATGTATGACTAAACTTGAGATAGGTGTTGGCGCCCCTGGTGAATTCCCTGTTGAACAGTCGGAAGAAGAGGCCGAGCGGTCCGCGCGACTCCTTGCGCGGCTTGAGAATCATCGCCGACAGCGCCGGCGAGAGCGTCAAAGCGTTGAAAGCTGAAATCAGAACAGAGATTGCGATCGTCACCGCGAATTGGTTGTTCAATCGTCCCTGTATTCCGCCAAGAAACGCGACCGGAAGAAACACCGCAGACAGAATCAAAGCGATTGCGATCACCGGTCCAGAAACTTCTCGCATCGCCTGGAGGGTCGCTTCGCGTGGCGCAATGCCTTCCTCGATGTGATGTTCGACGGCTTCAACGACGACGATCGCATCATCAACCACCAATCCGATCGCGAGAACCAGACCGAAAAGCGATAGGGTATTGATCGAAAAACCAAGCAGCGGGAATACCGCGAACGTGCCGATCAACGATACCGGCACCGCGATCATCGGAATCAGCGTGGCTCGCCAATTCTGTAAGAAAACAAAGACAACCAGTATGACCAGCACTATTGCGATTGCGAGCGTTTTGACGATATCGCGTATGCCTTCGGTCACCGGCAGCGTCGTGTCCAGCGTAATCGCATAGTCAAGATCGGGCGGGAAGTGCGTCTTCAATTCGGCAATGGTGCTCTTAACCCCGGCGGCAACCGCGAGCGCGTTCGGACCCCGGCGCTTGAAAAACCGCCACGATGCAGCCGGGCTGTCCGTTTACTCTACCGATCTGCTGGTAGCTTTGCGCACCCAGCTCGATTCGAGCGATATCCTTCAATCGGACGGAGGAGCCGTCGGGATTTGAACGCACGACAATCTGCCCGAACTCCTCGGGGGTTTGCAGGCGTCCTTGCGCGCGAACTGTATACGTTTTCTCTTTGCCCTTTGGCGCAGGCTCGGCGCCAACCTGTCCGGCTGGATTTACGGTGCTTTGCTGCTGAACAGCGCGAGTGATATCGGGAACCGTTAGACCCAGTTTGGCCAAGTGATCCGGCTTAACCCATATCCGCATCGCGTAATCGCTCGATCCAAAAAGCCTGACCTCGCCGACGCCCGGGACTCGATAAAGCGCATCATTGACGTTGATGTTGGCGTAGTTTGAAAGGAACAGCGAGTCGTACGATCGATTTGGCGAGAACAACGAAATGACCACCATCGGAAGGCCGGTAGACTTTCGCAGACTAATCCCAAACTGACTCACATCCGCCGGCAGATTTGGCTGCGCTTGCGCCAGCCGGTTTTGCACGTTGACCTGGTCCGTGTTGGGATCCGTGGCTATGTCGAAGGTCACCGTCAACTGCATCGTGCCGTCGTTGGCGTTGGTGGACTGCATGTAGAGCATGTCGTCCACGCCGTTCATCTGCTGTTCGATTGGTGTCGCGACCGATTGCTCGATGGTAACCGCGTCGGCGCCCGTATAGGTTGTCGACGCTATGATCTGAGGTGGAACGATAGGAGGGAACTGCGCCAGGGGCAAATCGCGCATCGCCACCAGCCCGAGGATGATGGTAATGATCGCGATGACCATCGCGACGATCGGCCGATTAATAAAGAACCTCGAGATCATCAGCTAATTGGCTTGATACGGCTTCGTACTGACTACCTGGTCGGGTCGGACTCTCTGTATGCCTTCGGCAACCACGCTTTCGCCGGCCTTCAATCCGTCCTCGATGATCCACATCTGGCCTACGCGCTCGCCGACCTTGACCGGCCTTATGCTGATCCTCATATCGTCGCCGACGACCGCGACGCGGTAGCTGCCTTGCAATTCCGTGACGGCTCGTTGTGGAACCAGAAGCGCTCCCTGCTTGATACTGGTGACGGCACGAACCCGTCCGAACTGGCCAGGGCGCAAAAGGTTTCCGGGATTGGGAAACAGTCCCGCCAGCCTGATCGAACCGGTCTTTTGATCGACCGCACGGTCAGCAATAAAGAATCGTCCCGTATGTGGATAGGTCGTTCCGTCCGCGAGAATCAACTCAAGCTCGAGATGATTCGCGGCGGCCGTACGCGCGCGTTCGGTCGGATTGTGCTCGATGTTGTTGAGATATTCCTGCTCGGTGGCTGTGAACCAGACCTTGATCGGGTCGACCGTAGAAACAGTCGTCAGCGCGGCCCCGTTGGGATTATTCGGATTTACAAGGTTGCCGACCTGAACTGCCGCCGCTCCGGCAATCCCATCAATGAGAGAAGTAATCTTTGTGAATCCCAGATTGAGCTCCGCGGTTTTGACGCTGCCTTCGGCCGCTTGCACGTTCGCATTTGCAGCCACGATCGCGGCTTTTGCAGTTTCGACGCCCGCCTTCGAAGCCTCTACCTGGGCCTTCGCCGCGAAATTCGCCTGCACCGCATTGTCAAGATCCTCCTGGGGCACGGCATTCTGTTTTGCAAGTGGAGTGTAGCGTTCGACATCGAGTCTGGTCTTACCCTCATTTGCCTCTGATTGAGCCAGCTGCGCCTTCGCCTGAAGAAGCTGGCTGTTTGACTGAGCAAGCTGTCCTTGCGCCTTCGCCAGCTCCCCTCGGGCCTGTTCGAGCACTGCCTGAAGCGGCCTCGGGTCGATCTCGAATAGCACCTGTCCCTTCCTTACAAAGGAGCCTTCGGTGTAGTTCCTGCTCAAGAGATATCCCGTCACCTGCGACTTGATATCCGCGTTGACCATCCCGTCCAGAGTCCCTATCCATTCCGTGTGGATGGGAACATCTCTCTGCTCTACTTTTGCGACCTCGACTTCAAACGGCGCCTGAGGTTGGGCAGCATGCTTCGCCCCTAACCGGCTGAGAACAACAATAAGGGCAATGAGCGCCAGAGAGATCAACCCGCCAATTACCAGCATTCGTTTCGACGAAGTAGTCATTCTTTGCACACGTCGGCTTCGATTTCTTCAACGATCACCTTCATGAAGCATCCGGTTGGCACAAGCACGGCACCTTCCCGCCGCATGCGAGTTAGAAGCTCTTTGCCTTCTGCGTCAATGAATGTCACAGCGGAGAGATTCACCCGGATTGACTTCCGGGGGAGGGAAGAGACCGCGCTCTTCCAGCAGTTCTCCAACTCCTTGACGCATCGTCTTGTTAGCTTTCCTTCGACACTGAAGCTGGTCACTGCCTCTTCTTCGTGGATGTTGATTCTAAGCATCCGCGCCGCGTTACCCCTTGCGCTATTGAGAGAAAGGCGCGTGCAACCCGCTAGCCATTGACCCTCGATTCATTTGCATCGATTCAGTCCTTTGTTTGCCGGCGCATGATCGAAAGCAAGTCGAGCTTAGGTGAACTGGATTGGTGACCAAATATGGTCAATGCGGCCAGTTGTGGTCAATTCTGCCCGTTTTCTTCTTGGGAAGAGGGGTTAGAACACTCGGGTTTTGATTGGGTGCTCGTTCTTCAGAGCTTGACGGGCGATCACGTCGTTGTCACTCTTGAGCCGAGGCACGACAGTGTTGACCGACAAAAACACTCAAACAGCCGTAGTGGGGTCACCGGCCCAGCAATACCTGATGCTGCTGGAGCTGTCGAAAGCCATCTCGTCGCACCGCGACCTGTCTCATCTCTTGCACGATCTCGCAAGCCGCCTGCACGACCTTTTTGACTTCCATAGTCTGACGGTAATGCTGCATGACGGAGCGCGAAGCGTCATGCGAATGCACACTCACGAAACCACGGAGCCGGCAATGCGGCAACTCCCGATTGAAGTTCCGGTCGATGGCTCGATCGCCGGATGGGTGTGGCGGCGCCAGAAGCCGTTCATAACCAGTGATGTTCAGCAGGAGACAGAGTTTCTTACAACCAAAGTCGCGCGCGATTTTCCGATTAAGTCGGTTTGCATTCTTCCGTTGACCACGGCTCATCAACGACTGGGCGCGTTGACGTTTGCGAGTGCCAGTCCTGGGGTCTACGAACAGCTTGATCTGGAGTTCGCTCAGCTTGTCGCCGCGCAAATCGCGGTGGCGGTGGAAGCCCAGCGCTACCAGCACCAGCTTAAGCGTGAGCGCGACCGGTCGCAGCTTCTTCTTGAGATCAACAATACGCTGGTTTCGAATCTCAATCTGCGAGAACTGTTATCGGCAATTTCAGGGTGTCTCCGCAAGGTGATCCCCCACGACGTCGCAGGTCTGGCCCTCTACGATTCAGCGGCTAACCAGCTAAAGGCGTCGGCGCTTGAATTCCCGGCGAACGAAGACCTGTTTATCGAAAACGAACTCATTCCGCTCGAGGGGAGCCTCGCCGGTCTGGCCTTCACAACGCGACAAACAGTCCTGAGCAATGCCCATCAATTGAGACAGATCCCTTCGATAAGACGTTTTGCGGACGCGGGAGTAAGAGCTGCGTGCAGCGCCCCGGTCATTTCGGGTGATCGCGCTCTTGGTGTGTTGAGCGTCGGGAGCTTGAATGAGAATGCGTTGACTGATGAGGACGCGGAGTTGCTCGGACAGGTCGCCACCCAGGTCGCGATCGCGGTCGAGAACGCTCTCGCGTTTCGCGAGATCGACGCGCTCAAGAACAAGCTCGCCGAAGAGAAGCTCTATCTCGAAGAGGAAATCCAAACCGAATACAACTTCGAGGAGATCATCGGCGGCAGCGAGGCTCTCAAGCAGGTTCTCCAGGAAGTTGAAACCGTCGCCCGGACCGACTCGACCGTGTTGATCTACGGCGAGACAGGCACCGGGAAAGAACTCATCGCACGCGCGATTCACAACCTGAGTCGTCGCAGGGAACGCACTCTTGTGAGGGTCAACTGCGCGGCAATACCAACCGGCCTGCTCGAGAGCGAGATGTTTGGGCACGAAAAAGGCGCGTTCACAGGCGCGATCGAACGACGGGTTGGGCGCTTCGAGCTGGCCCATCAGGGCACTATCCTTCTGGATGAAGTTGAAGATATTCCTCTTGAGCTGCAACCGAAACTATTGCGCGTCCTTCAGGAGCACGAATTCGAAAGGCTCGGGAGCTCCAAATCCATTCGCATTGATGCTCGTGTTGTGGCGGCGACTAACGTGGACCTTTCGCGGATGGTAGCCGAGAAGAAGTTTCGCGGCGACCTGTTTTACCGCTTGAACGTTTTTCCGATTGCCTTGCCTGCGCTGCGCCGGCGCCGCGAAGACATACCGCAGCTGGTGAGTTTCTTTGCCAACAAGTTCGCGCAGCAGATGAACAAGGCTATCGACCGAATACCAGTGGAGACTATGACGGTGCTCACCAACTATGCCTGGCCAGGCAACATTCGGGAACTGCAGAACCTTATCGAGCGAGCGGTAATCCTCACTCGCGGCAATGTTCTGGAGATCCCCTTATCGGAATTCGAGCGGCCTGCGCAATCAGTCAGCGAGCAAAGCGTCTCATCGACGCTCGAATCAGTTGAGCGGGACCACATTCTGCGAGTCCTGCGCGAATCGAATTGGGTTATCGGCGGACCAAAAGGAGCGGCATTGCGTCTCGGCATGAACCGAACAACGCTGAACAATCGGCTGCGCAAGCTGGGCATCACCCGGCCATCCGGAAGTTTTTGAATCGCCGGATCTCTCGCGCTGACCGGGCAGGCTATCAGAACCTCCGGGACGACGTATGGGCTTTTCAAACCCGGTGCTCATATCCGGATGGATGAATGGATTCGAAGTCGCCGTCTCGCGCAAGCTGCAATTCTTTCTTGACAACGATGTCTCCAATTGCGGTTAGGCTCACGCCCAGCGAGTCGGAGAGTTCCGCAAGGGCGCCAGCCTTCTCTGGAGACGCAGTGAAAAGCAGTTCGTACTCTTCACCGCCATCCAGCGCCAGTCTCAAGGGATCGATGCCGGATGTTTCTGAGGCGATGGAGCGAATGCATTCCGCAATCGGAACGGCGTCGGCGTAAATCACTGCACCTAGCCCGCTCTCATCGAGGATGTGCCACAGATCGGTGCTCAAGCCGTCGCTGATATCAATCATCGATGTTGCGAGTCCTGTCTCCCCGAGTGCGCGACCGAGCGTCAACCTGGGGTCTGGTAAAAGGTGCTTACGGACGGCTTGGGTCTTTGCAGAACTGAGCGCTTGCGAATCATCGAGCCTGAACCCGTCTTCAAGAAGCGACAGGCCAAGCCCCGATGCGCCAAGTGATCCGCTGATGTAGACTCTGTCGCCGGCATTCGCGCCTCGGCGAGTGACTGCCTTTCCTCGCTGACACTCGCCGATCACGCTGACGTCGATAAACAGCGAGTCACGAGAGCTTGATGTGTCTCCTCCTATGATCGCAACACCGCTTTCGTCAGCAAGCTGAAGTATTCCCTCAAACAGCTCATCGATGAAATCGGAGGAACACCAGTGAGGCAGGGCGATGCTGATCAACGCAAACTTCGGAACGCCGCCCATAGCCGCTACATCGCTGAGATTGACGGCGAGCGCTTTCCGGCCCACCACGCGCGGGGGCGCCCACTCCGTGCGGAAATGAATGCCTTCGATCATAAGATCGCAGCAGACGATCAGATCTTTGTCGCTGGCAGTTTTGATCACCGCACCGTCGTCGCCGATGCCCAGGAGCACATCGTCGTTGACGCCGGCACGTTTCCTTAAACGTCCGATGATCTCGGATTCACCAGGCATGATTCCTCGGGAAGCTTGAATCGTAGCACTGCCGCGAGCGCGCAACAATTCACCGGATTGACATAAGAGACACGAAGACGTCAGGGTTTCCTGAGAACTTCGAGAAGCCTTTGGCCTGCCAGGCTGCTGAAAAAGGTTTCGTAGTCCCGCCTTCAGGGGGAATCTCGAAGAGCGAAGCGCCTAAAATGCAACTCCACGTCAGGATTCCGCCTGAAGGCGGGACTACGAAGCGTTTTTCACAAGGCTGCCAGGCTTTGTTCTGGCGGATCCCCAGACGACTCGCCGAATCCACCGGCAACCACAATTCTATAGCAACAGATTGCCTCGTGTTGTAGAATGGCCGCGCCCTCCTCACTCGATTCCTGCGAAAGAAAAGACTCGGATGGAGCTCAACACAAAGGACGCACTGTTAGGTACTGATTCCGACGACGCTCAACCGACTCTGGCTGGCGTCGGCGAGATAGAGCTTTATGGTGAGTTGACCGCATTCACCGAGCTATCACCCGAAGAGCAGATGCGTTTGCTAGATCATTCCCAGGCGGTGTCCGCGGAGCCAGGCGTCGAGTCTGCGGACCAGACCCAGGAGAAAGCTGCTATCGAATCCCTTCTAAACCAGGCGCCAATCGAACCTGTTGAGGAAGACACCGCGGCAATGACAACGGCGCCGCTATCTGCGGAAGAGGCGGCTGAGGAACATACCTCGCCCGAAGAGGTACTGGTCAATGTGCCGATCGAACCTACGGGGGGTGAGTCTGCCGCTTCAGAATCGGGGGCGAAATCAGCGGAGCCGGGAGCAGAATCCGGTTCCCATTCCGGGGCTTTGCGGGGGTATTCCAAGCCAGGCAAGATCAGCCCGGAACGGTCTGATGGATCAAGGCCGAGCGGTCCGCTGTCCGGATTCCTTCTAACTCCGGATTTTGTCTTTACGGGAGCGCTGTCGCGAGGTGTCTGCCTCGCCTGCGGCGCCGATGCCGGCACTGATGACCTGTTCTGTGTGGCATGCGGAGTGTTTATCGACGAGATCGCGTCGACTCTTCCATTCAACCCAACGTGCACGGAGTGCAAACAGGGAATCACCGCAGGTGAAATCTTCTGCCCGTGGTGTGGCGCCTCTCTGCCGGCGTAACACGGTAGGCAATCCCTCAGGCGCGGTCAACTGCCGGAGCGTTCAATCGCAGCACGCAACGCGTCGATTGCCAGGGACGAGCAATGTCCCTTTGCGGGCGGCAGACGACCCAGCGCTTCGGCGATGTCTTTTCGAGTGAGAGACCTAAGTTCTTCAAGCGAACGTCCGATGATCAGTTCAGTCAGGACCGAGGCTGCGGCAATTGTCGGAGGACATCCCGAAGCTTTGACCTTCGCGTCCGTGAGCCGCCCGCCTTCAACAATGACGGTCAGCCTTATTCGGTCGAGGCAGACATCATTGGTTACATCGCCTACGCCAGATGGGTTGTCAAGTTCGCCCACGTTGCGAGGGTTTGCAATGTGCTCGGCGATTTGAGGGCTGTACATCTTTTTTCTGATCGGGCTACGGCAGTAGGTGCGCGATCTTATCCGCCGCTTCCTACAGAGTGTTTGCAGTCATGATCTCTGCGTCGGGCTGCGCGCTCAATTCGCAACGACTGGGCCGGTTTCGATTTGTTCGAGTCCATCGATCGAAGCCATATCTCGAAGTCGAGCGACCGTTTCCGCGAGGATAGACACCGTATAGTCGATTTCATCCCGAGTGTTGAATCCACCCAGGCTGAACCGCAGGCTCCCTCGTACTTCCTCCCGGGCGAGCCCCATCGCCTGTAGAACGTGACTGGGCTCGAGCGACCCCGAAGCGCACGCGGATCCCGTCGACACGGCGACGCCTTTTAGGTCAAGCGCGATCAGCAAGCTCTCACCATCGATCCCATCAAAACTCATGTTTGAGACGTTCGGCACGCGCCGCTGTTTGTCGCCGTTCACTCGGACGCGCGCGAAGCGCGAACCGAGTTCCTGCTCGAGGTAGTCTCTCAGCTCGCGCATTCGGTTAGAGCGTTCTGCGAGATGCGTGCGTGCCATCTCAGCAGCCTTGCCGAGACCAACGATGCCGGGAACGTTTTCAGTGCCTGCCCTTCGATCGCGCTCGTGATGCCCACCGTAAAGCAGTTTCCCCAGGTGGGTGCCCTTTCGAACGTATAGAGCGCCGATACCCTTTGGCCCATGAAACTTGTGACCAGAAAGCGACAGCAGATCAACGCCAAACTGCTTGACATCGATCGGAATCTTGCCGGCTGCCTGAACGGCGTCGGTGTGTAAGTGGAGATGATTCAGACCTCGGGCACGAGCTTCGGCTAATACTCCGGCGATCTCCCCAATTGGCTGAATTGTTCCTGTCTCGTTGTTGGCGAGCATTACTGAAATCAGAATCGTATCGTCGCTGATAGCCTGGCGCACATCGTCGATGCTAACGATCCCGGTTGAAGATACTGGAAGATAAGTGACTCGATACCCCGCGCCTTCGAGCGCCTCGCACGTCGCAAGCACCGCTGGGTGTTCAATCTTTGTGGTGATGATGTGCCGGCCGCGCTCGCCGTTCACCTCCGCTATCCCGCGCAGCGCAAGATTGTCGGCTTCGGTTCCTCCAGACAGGAAAACGATTTCGGCCGGCGCGGCATTGATCAGGTCCGCGACTTGGCGCCGAGCCTTTTCGACGGCGGCTTTCGCGCGCTGTCCGAACGAATGCACCGACTGCGCGTTACCCATCTCATCGGCGAAGTAGGGCAACATGGCCTCGATAACTTCAGCTGCCATCGCGGTCGTCGCGCTATTGTCGAGGTACACTTTCATGAGGTTGTTGTTCCCGGTTCCGAGTTCATAGTTTAACCGAGAACTTGAACCCGAAACGCTGAACCGGTTTGCTAACCGTGCTCCTCCTGCCACTCTTCGTACCACGCCATTTGAATCGCTTCGAGTTTCTTCTCGTTCGACTCCTTTGCGTCTCCCGTGAACCCGTCGAGTTCCATCACCCAGCGGTGCAAATCGGTAAAGCGCACCGCCAGAGGGTCAACATCCGGATGAGCTTCAAGGAGTCTGATAGCGATTTCTTCGGTGTCGGTCCAATTTACTTCGGGCATTGTTCCTCCAGGATCGGATCGAGGTCCAATTTAGACTTGGCCCGTCTCAGGGAACTCATGCGAGCATCTCGCGCCTGATCGACCGCCGTAAGGGATGCGGTAAGCGAAAGTCAAACCCCAGCTCTCCGAGACCGGCTGAAGCAGGTCGAAGATTTCCCTCGTGCGCACAAGAAGGTTCTCGGAAGCGCATACAAATGTGTTACTCCAGCAACTGAATACAGTGAATCCGAAACCCAGCCAGACCAATTGCCGGTGAGGCAACGAGGGAGTCAAGAATGACATAGGAATCGTGAATCAACCACAGGAAAACGTGCCCAAAGGAGGGACGCTCTTCTGGTTCGGTCTTCTCGCCGATTATCATCGAACTCAAAAAGACGTCGATTTCCCAGGTTCCAGGATGCAGAGATGAGGCCCGCTCGAGCGATTCGACTCGGCGTACTTCTGCCAGACCGTCAAGTCGGTAGTGCTCCATATCGATTGGTCGCAGGCTCAAGCCACTCGTCTCTCCAGGTCAGCGCGCCACTCTCTTTTACAGGAACCTGACAAAGAAGACTTCTCCAGGACCGCGGAACCAAGCAGCAGCGTTGTCTTCTTTGAACCGGAGAGCTATGACAGTGTCTGCCGGATCGGGAATGTGAGAAAACGGGCTTCTCGGGTTTGTCAGCTTCCAGGGAATATATCCGGGCATAGAGCTGGTGAATCGGTGTGCGGCTTTTCCGACTGACGAAACTTCAAACACTGCTCTTTATTAGTCAAGATCGTATGCCCGGAGGGCGCTTCGGTCCTCAAAATCTACCATCAGACACCGCTGATAGCTGAGCAAACGATGTCACCGGGTTCCAGCACCCCGGTTGCCAACATTTCGTGAGCAAGCAAACCCTGTTACCCGGAAAAGTCGAGGCCGAACAGGTGACCTGCGTTCCCCATCCGAGCAGTAGCCGACTCTCGTCGTTGCCGGGATCTGGACGCCAAAGAGGTCGATCGCCATCCACTCCCAACACTGAGCTTGTGAAAGCTCCGCGGCGGTTTCCAGTACCTCGTGAATTCCTCATTCGCCATGCACTCGTTACTTTCATTAGTGCCATATTGATCGACAGCGACACCTGTCCATGTCTGATGAAATCCAGCACATCCGGTATCTCGACCGTGATGTCGCCCGTCACGACGCACTGGCAGCCAAGCCTCGAATGCAGCGTAAGCCCGTCCGCCATGTAGAGCCGGTCCTCTTCGTCTTCGTCCATCTCAGTCAGGTTCTCTTCGCCCTGTCTGACGATAACGTGGCAGGTTGTGCACGCGCAGTTACCGCCACACGAATGCTCTAGATGAACGCCGAAATTCAGTGCGATGTCCAGCAACGATCCTTCCTTGCCGTGCTCGTGATACGGCGTCACGCCCGGCTCATACTCGACCGTCACCGGCTCGCTGTTTGAGCGAAGGAATGTGACTCTGCATGGTTTTGTTCCCTCGACTGCGCGCCCCTCGTCGGCGATCGCGCTACTGCTTGCTTCTGTTGCTTCCAAGCTCATGCTCACCCCTCTGCAACCTCGGATGCCTTGCGGTCCTTGAGCGCGGCAACCAGCGCGCCGTCCATGATGATCTCCGCAAGATGCTGCGAAGCCTCGTCAAGCAGTCTGATTCGCTCTCTTATCAGTTGATGGTCGTCGGCCCCGACAGATCGACGGAGTTCAGCCAAGGCGCGACGAATTCCTGTACGCTCGTCGTCATCGATCAACCCTTGCGGGTGCTCCGCAAGGGCTTTCTCGGCGGCTCGCATTACGGTTTCGGCTTCGTTGCGAGCTTCGATTAGTTGCCGTTTGCGAATGTCCTCTTCGGCAAATTCGAACGAGTCGATCAGCATCTTCTCGATCTGCTCATCGGTCAATCCGTATGAAGGTTTGACTTCGATCGAGTGCTCCTCGCCGGTTCGTAAATCGCGCGCGCTGACGGTCAAAATGCCGTTTGCGTCGATAAGGAATCTGACTTCTATTCGTGGAAGCCCCGCCGGCTGCGGCGGTATGCCCTTCAAGGTGAAACGCGCCAGGCTCCGACAGTCGTCGACCAGTTCGCGCTCGCCCTGAAGCACGTGAACATCGATCCCGGTTTGATTGTCGACCCAGGTAGTGAACATCTCCGCCGCCGAGGCAGGAATCGTCGAGTTGCGGTTGATTATTTTGGCTACGACGCCGCCCATGGTCTCGATCCCGAGGCTCAATGGTGTGACGTCGAGCAAGAGCAAGTCCCTTCTTCCGCCTGAAAGCACATCTGCTTGAATGGCGGCGCCCAACGCGACAACCTCGTCGGGATTGAGTTCGATATGCGGCTCGCGCTTGAACAATTCTTTCACTTTGCTGCGGACCAGGGGAATGCGCGTCGACCCGCCTACCATCACGACTTCATCGATCTGTTCGGGATTCAGACCCGCGTCTTTGAGCGCTTGTTTGCAAGGGCCAAGCGTGCGCTGGGCCAAATCAGAGATCAGCCCTTCGAACTCATCGCGCGCCAACTCGCGCCGATAGGGCGGGCGGTCGGTTCCCAGATCGATATCGATAAGGGCGGTGTCGTGCTCCGACAGATCGTGTTTTACCTTGATGACCGCTTTTCGGATTGCCTGAAATGCGTTGGGATTATTAACGACGCTTTCGCCGGCGCCGCGTTCGAGTTCATCGAGAACCAGAGTGATGAGCCGATTGTCCAGATCGTCACCGCCGAGGTGCGTGTCGCCATTGGTCGCGAGCACCTCGAATATCCCGTCCTTGAGCTTCAATATCGATATGTCGAATGTGCCGCCGCCAAGATCATAAACGGCGACGATCGCCTCGTCCTTTTTGTCGATGCCGTACGCAAGCGATGCCGCGGTTGGCTCGTTCACAATCCGCAGAACGTCAAGTCCGGCGAGGTGGCCTGCATCCTTTGTAGCCTGCCGCTGAGCGTCATTGAAGTATGCCGGAACTGTTATGACGGCCTGAGATACCTCTTCACCGAAAAACTGCGAAGCGCGTTTTTTTAGATCTCGAAGAATGAATGCTGAAATCTCCGGCGGGGTGAAGACGCGGTCGCCCATCTGGAAACCAATAACCTGCTCGCTTCGCGGCGCTATCTGAAAGGGGACAAGGCTGAGATCTTCCTGTACGTCGCCGCTGCCCTTTCCCATGAATCGCTTTACGGAATAGATCGCCTTTCGCGGTTCGGTGATGAGCCGATCGCGAGCTTCTTCGCCGACGAGCAATCGGTCCTGCTTGTGGTCGTAATAGACAATAGACGGCACCAGTCCATTGCCTGAATCGTCCCGAATAACTTCGGGACCCTTATCGCTCATGTAGGCGATCAGGCTGTTGGTGGTGCCGAGATCTATCCCGACTACACGGGCAGACTTTGGGCGGCCGCTCAGGCTTAGTTCAATGACCGGCATTAATCAGAGTTCCTCCTGTATGCTGGCAACGAGATGTCGAATGTATGACCTATGCGAGAGCAACTCACTCATTCGATCGAGCAAGGGCTTCTTCCCCTCTGTCGGCGCGCTTCTCTCGAAGGCTGAGTCCCAGTCGTCGAAGAGCGCGAGAAGCCGATCGTCGATGCCCGCTAACTTTTCATGTAGATCCGCGAGCGCTGCCTCAAGCGCCGACCGAGGTTCGGCTACTTCGCCATCATCGCCTGTCGTTTTCGCAGCCTTCAGCTCTTCAATCTGCATGTTCAACTCAAAGACTTCTTCCAAAAGATCAGGCGGCGCTTTCTTCTCCGCTTCCTTGTAGCCTTCAAGTGTCAACAAATACGTGACTCGCGCGATCTTGTCCCGCAAAACGCGATATGCGTCATTTAGCATCGACGAGCGCTCCATACTGGCCTGTCGCTCAGCGTCGCTCGCGCTCATGAAGTAGTCGGGATGAAACTGCCTGCTGAGCGCATAGAACGACTTTTCGAGTTCGAGTTCGTCGATGCGCAGCTTTCTCGGCAAACCGAAGAAGTTGAAATGATCCGCGCCCCCGGTGACCGATTGAATCTTTTGGCACTCGCGGCAAAAGTGCGCGCCCGTGGTATGAGCCCCGCAGTGCGGGCACACGATAATGGATGAATCGTCGGTATTGGTAGCAGCTTCAGCCATTCGAACTCTGCGCCTTCGCGTTTCTTTGCGCTAGTCCCTCTCCAACAAAAAGATGGTTGAGTCGCGGCGGGCGCCCAACCATCTATCTCTTCCAGAATGGGTGTTCCAGCGTGAGGGCCTGCGTGCTGACTTGTATGGGCGTCCTTGGGCGCGCGCCCTTCGTCGCGGCTCAATCCAGGATTTCGAGAGGCGCCCCAATGAGGGACGCTGGTCTGGCTAAACGGCAAACGATTCGCCGCACCCACACGTGCCTGAAGACTTGGGATTGAGAAACGTGAACCCTCTTTGCATCAATCCCTCTTCCTTGTAGTCGAGCGTCGAGCCGTCGAGGAACAGGAAGCTTTTGAGATCGACAAAGACCTTCACGCCATTCCTTTCGAAAACCTTGTCGCCCGGGCGCTCCTCTGTATCGATCGCCAGGTTGTAGCTCATCCCCGAACAACCGCCGCCCTTCACGCCGACTCTGAGACCGCCCTCGGCGATTCCCTGATCGTGCATGATTTCGCGCACCTTCTCAACAGCTTTTTCAGTCAGTTCAATCATAGCGTTCACGCGTTGACGGCGGCTTCTTCGGCCTTCGGTTCTTCGGTGGTCTGCTTCTGCTGATAGTCGCGCACCGCAGCTTTGATAGCGTCTTCCGCAAGAACAGAGCAGTGGATTTTGACTGGCGGGAGGTTCAGCTCTTTAACGATCGCCGTGTTCTTTATCGCCAGCGCATCGTCGACCGATCTTCCCTTGAGCCACTCCGTAGCCAGGCTCGAGCTTGCGATAGCCGAGCCGCACCCAAACGTCTTGAACTTCGCATCTTCGATGATCTGCGTCTCGGGATTGATTCTGATCTGAAGCTTCATCACGTCGCCGCATTCGGGCGCGCCGACAAGCCCCGTACCAACGCTGGGGTCCTTCTTGTCGAGGCTCCCAACATTGCGGGGATTGTTGTAATGGTCAACAACCTTATCTGAGTATGCCATTTGTTTGTCCGTCCTCTCGTACTCTTGAGTTCTCTCTTATTCGCCAGCCCACTGAACTTTGCTGAGGTCGACGCCTTCCTGTACCATCTCCCACAGCGGTGAAAGCTCACGCAATCTGTTCACGGCCTCGTTTACGCGTCCGATTGTGTAGTCGACTTCTTCTTCCGTGTTGAATCGCCCAAGCCCGAATCGAATCGAGCTGTGCGCAAGCTCCTCGCCAACCCCAAGAGCCTTCAGCACATAACTCGGCTCGAGGCTTGCCGACGTGCACGCCGAGCCTGAAGAAACTGCGATATCATTGATACCCATCAGCAGCGACTCGCCTTCAACGTATGCGAATGAGATGTTGAGGTTGCCTGCCAGGCGTTCGGTCGGATGCCCGTTGACGTATACATCGGGAAGCTCGTCCATGAGACCCTTGCGCAGCTTCTCGCGAAGAGCAAAAACGCGCTCATTCTCGACCGGCATCTCATCCCTGGCGATCTCGCATGCTTTTCCTAGCCCAACGATTCCAGTCACGTTCAGAGTGCCGCTACGCATCCCGCGTTCGTGGCCGCCGCCGTCCATCATCGGGACGAGCACTACGCGAGGGTTCTTGCGGCGAACATACAGACCCCCGACGCCCTTTGGTCCGTAGATCTTGTGAGCCGAAAACGAAGCGAGGTCGACGTTCAGATCGCTCACGTTGAACGGGATTTTGCCGACGGCCTGGGTTGCGTCAGTGTGAAACAGGACACCCTTCTCTTTACACACCTTGCCAATTTCAGCGATCGGTTGAATGACTCCGATCTCATTATTGGCCATCATGATCGTGACCAGGATCGTCTTGTCGGTGATCGCACTTCTGATGTCATCGGGTGTGATCATTCCGTCGCTTCCGACCGGAAGATATGTAACTTTGAAGCCGCGCTTTTCGAGCTTCTTGCAACTGTCCAGGACCGCCTTGTGTTCGGTTACTGCGGTGATGATATGGTCGCCGCGCTCGTAATACATTTCGGCGACGCCTTTAATTGCGAGGTTGTCAGACTCAGTCGCGCCGCTGGTGAATATAATCTCCTTCGAGGACGCGCTGATCAATTCAGCGACTTGTTTGCGTGCGTTCTCGACAGCTTCTTCGGCTTCCCACCCAAACTGATGATTGCGGCTTGCCGCGTTTCCGAACACCTCGGTGAAGTAAGGACGCATCGTCTCAAAGACTCGCGGATCACACGGCGTCGTCGCGTGATAGTCCATATAAATCGGGAGCTTCAATGCCATTCTATTCTCCTCAGAAAATGTAGCGTAGACTGTCCAGTCTGCGCATAGTCACCAGCGCAGACTGGACAGTCTACGCTACTAAGCAACCTCAGCAGTTTCCGGTTCGGGCGGTCTGGTGGTCATACCTCGATCGGACAGTATTCGTTTCGATTTGACTCTTAGACCGTAGACGATCTCAGGTTTCGCCCTGTTTGAGAGATCCGCCACCGTTATCGAATCCAAAAAATTGTCCACGTGCTCGGCCAGCTGCTTCCAGATCGCTCCGCTGATGCAACTGCTTGAGATCCGGCAGTCATCTACCGATTCTTCTTTTCCAAAACAGGAACTTGTGTAAAGCGGCGACTCGACCAACCGCACGATTTCGCCAATCGTGATCTCCGACGAATCACGGGCGAGAACGTATCCTCCGTGTGATCCGCGCACGCTCTTGACTATGCTTCCCTTGCGGAGTTGCTGAAAGAGCTGCTCGAGGAACATCAGCGATATCCCTTCTCGCTGGGAGATGGCCGCAAGCGGCACTGGCGCCCCGTCTGAGTGTTGAGCGATGTCCAGCACGGCGCGCACCGAATATTTCCCTTTAGAAGAAACCTGCATAGCTTTGAACCTATCCAGTCGTCGCTGGGCCTTGCCAACCGGAATTGAACTCTAGGATACCTGACTGATTAAGTCAAGTTCAATGTTGACCAAAAGGGTCATGTACCGGGGTGCGGACACTAACTTGCAAAATGATAAGCCTTACAGCTCTAACCCTGATCGTATGTCAATCTTGACTGGAAAGTACGGATTCCCTACTATGTCCATGAGCCTCTGATTCACAGAGGCACAGAAAGACGCATCGGAGACAACTATGAGTACAGAGATCGACGCAATCGAAGCGCTAGTCAATAAAGAGTACCAGTGGGGGTTCGTCACTGAAATCGACGCCGATACGGTGCCTTGCGGTCTAAACGAGGACACGATCCGGCTGATATCAGCCAAGAAGAATGAACCAGAGTTCATGCTGGAGTGGCGCTTGAGCGCTTATCGATATTGGTTGACGCTCGAGGAGGCAGACGCTGAACCCACCTGGGCGAACATCCACTATCCATCGATCGATTACCAGAAGATCGTTTACTACTCGGCGCCGAAAACCAAGAAGGATGGTCCGAAGAGTTTGGACGAGGTCGATCCGGAGTTGCTCAAGACTTATGAGAAGCTCGGCATCCCGCTTCGAGAACGTGAGATCCTCAGCGGAGTTGCGATCGACGCGGTGTTCGATAGTGTCTCGGTAGCCACCACCTTCAGAGAGAAGCTCGGGGAGCTTGGAATAATCTTCTGCTCTTTTTCTGAGGCGGTGCAGGAGCATCCCGATCTGGTCAGGAAATATCTTGGATCGGTCGTGCCCCACACCGATAACTTTTTCGCGGCGCTGAATGCAGCGGTCTTCACCGACGGCTCGTTTTGCTACATACCGAAAGGCGTGCGATGCCCGATGGAACTGTCTACCTACTTTCGTATCAACGCCAAGAACACCGGTCAGTTCGAGCGCACATTGATCATCGCCGACGAAGGCAGTTATGTAAGCTACCTCGAAGGCTGCACTGCTCCGATGCGAGACGAGAATCAGCTTCACGCGGCGGTGGTCGAGTTGATCGCACACGACGACGCGACGATCAAATACTCTACCGTGCAGAACTGGTATCCGGGCGACAAGGAAGGCAAGGGCGGCATCTACAACTTCGTCACCAAGCGTGGCAAGTGTCTCGGCAAGAACTCGAAGATATCGTGGACGCAGGTGGAGACCGGTTCTGCCATAACCTGGAAGTACCCGAGCTGCATTCTGCTGGGGGATAATTCCGTCGGTGAGTTCTACTCGGTGGCGCTGACCAACAACTACCAGCAGGCCGACACCGGAACCAAGATGATCCACATCGGAAAGAACACGAGGAGCACGATCGTGTCCAAGGGGATCTCCGCGGGACACGGTCAGAACAGCTACCGCGGTATGGTCAAGATTCTTAAGAGTGCCACCGGCGCTCGCAATTACTCGCAGTGTGATTCGCTGTTGCTCGGCGACAAATGCGGCGCGCACACATTCCCCTATCTGGAAGTAAAAAACTCCACGGCGCAGGTTGAGCACGAGGCTACTACTTCAAAAATAGGTGAAGACCAGATCTTCTATTTCCGACAGCGAGGGCTCTCGAGCGAGGACGCAGTAAGTATGATCGTCAACGGCTTTTGCAAACAGGTCTTCCGCGAACTGCCGATGGAGTTCGCCGTGGAAGCCCAAAAGCTGCTGGGTGTCAGTCTTGAGGGAAGCGTCGGTTGAATTTCCGATTGCCGATTTGCGATTGCCGATTTGCGATTGCCGATTGAGCGCGTCGCCTTTGAAATGCCGCAATCGGCAATTGGCAATCGGCAATTCTGTTTGGGGGAACAATGCTCGAAGTCAAAAACCTACATGCAAGCGTCGATACAAATGAAATCCTGAGAGGCATCAACCTGAAGGTAGAGGCGGGTGAAGTGCACGCCATCATGGGCCCGAACGGATCGGGCAAGAGCACTCTGGCCCACGTCTTAGCCGGACGCGATGGTTATCAGGTGACCGAAGGCCAGGTGATCTACGACGGCAAAGATCTGCTGGCGATGTCGCCGGAGCAACGGGCACGCGAAGGCGTGTTCCTTGCATTTCAGTATCCGGTCGAGATTCCGGGGGTGAGCAATATGTATTTTCTGCGAGCCTCGCTCAACGCGATTCGCAAGCATCGCGGACTCGACGAACTCGACGCGATGGACTTTCTCGCGGTGGTCCGCGGAAAGATGAAGTCGCTTGATATGGACCAGACATTGATGAATCGTCCGGTGAACGACGGGTTCTCGGGAGGCGAGAAGAAGCGCAACGAGATATTTCAGATGGCGGTGCTCGAACCAAAGCTCGCTATTTTAGACGAAACCGATTCCGGTCTCGACATCGACGCGCTGAAGACTGTCGCCGGCGGCATCAATACGCTGCGGAGCCCGGAACGCGCGATCATACTGGTGACGCACTATCAGCGGTTGCTGAACTATGTCGTGCCCGATTTTGTGCACGTCTTGTCTGAAGGCCGAATCGTCAAGTCCGGCGGCAAGGAGCTGGCTCTCGAGCTTGAAGAGAGGGGCTACGTTTGGCTGGAGGAAACCGCGCAGCCGGTGAAGTCAGGAGCTTCTTTGAAATGATCGGAGTCAAGGAAAAACAGGACAACTATGTATCGACCTTCGCACAGCTTGAAAAAGAGCTGACTGCCGGCGACTGGTCGTGGACGGGGTCGATTCGCAAGGCGGCAATCGATCGGTTTGCCGTGCTGGGCTTCCCCACAAGCAAGCTCGAGGAGTGGAAGTTCACCAGCGTCGCTCCAATTACCCGCGTCGCGTTCCAGCCGGTTCGACACGACGGTCCCTTGTTGACGATCGAGGAGCTTACGACCGCGCCCCTGGCCGACGTCGTGTTCGGAACGAGCTGCCATCGACTGGTGTTCGTCAACGGGCGCTTCTCCGTCGAGCTATCGTCAATAAATGCTTTGCCCGACGGTGCACGCGTGACAAGTCTGGCGGCCGCCCTCAAGACCGATTCCGCGCTGATCGAGACGCACCTGACGCATTACGCCGACTATCATGATCACGCTTTCATCGCGCTCAACACCGCCTTCATGCGGGACGGCGCTTTTGTTCATATTCCGAAAGGCCTGATCGTCGACGAGCCCATCCATCTGATATTCGTAGCCACTGGAAGCGAGGCGCCGGCGGTTATCTATCCCCGCAACTTGATCATCGCGGGAAGCGGCAGCGAGGCGCGAATCATCGAGAGCTATATAGGGCTTTCCGAGGAGATCTACTTCACCAACGCCGTGACAGAGATCATTGCGGCCGAGAACTCAATCGTCGAGTACTATAGGCTGCAGGAGGAGGCGGCTCGGGCATTTCATATTAGCGCCGTACAGGTCAATCAAGACCGCAACAGTAACTTCACGTCTCACACAGTAACGCTGGGCGGCGAGCTGGTTCGCAACGACCTCAACATTGTGTTGGACGGTTCCGGGATCGAGTGCTCGGTTAACGGCCTGTATGTCACAAGCGGCCGGCAGCACGTAGATAATCACACCCTCGTCGATCACCGTAAGGCTTACGGCTCAAGCCGCGAACTCTATAAGGGCATCCTGGGAGGTGAATCCTCCGCTGTGTTTAACGGCAGCATCGTAGTTCGCGAAGACGCCCAGAAAACCGATGCCCGTCAGAGTAACAAGAACCTTCTTCTTTCGGAGGGCGCGACGATCAACAGCAAGCCTCAACTTGAGATAAATGCCGACGATGTCAAGTGCATGCACGGGACGAGCATCGGCCACCTGGATGAGGCCTCAGTGTTTTATCTGCGTTCTCGCGGCATAGGGCTGGATGAGGCGCGAACGGTTTTGACCTATGGCTTCGCCAATGAGGTGCTGGACAGGATGAAGCTTGACGCGATTCGTGTGCGGCTTGAATGCGCGCTGGTGGCGCTGATGCCGGCCACACATACACACACGGAGGAATCATGAAGGCGACAGGCGGGATACTAGCTTCAGCGGAACCGACGAAGATGCTCTCATTCGACCCGAACCGTATCAGAGAGGACTTTCCTATCCTAAAACAGTCGGTCCATGGCAGGCAGCTCGTCTATTTGGACAATGCCGCCACCAGCCAAAAGCCCAACGCAGTTATCGATGCGATCACTCACTACTACGGGACGGACAACTCGAACATCCATCGCGGCGTGCACCTTCTGAGCGAGCGAGCGACTCTGGCCTACGAAGAGTCGCGGCTGAAGGTCCAGCGCTTCATCAACGCAGCGGAGTCGAGGGAGATCATCTTCACTCGAGGTACAACCGAAGCTATTAACCTTGTTGCCGCGAGCTACGGTCGCGCAAATGTGACAGCGGGGGACGAAGTCCTGATCACTGCGATGGAACATCACTCGAACATCGTACCGTGGCAGATTCTTTGTGAGGAGAAAGGCGCGCTGCTTCGCGTGGCGCCTATCAACGACGACGGTGACCTGGTACTCGAAGAGTTTGAGAAGCTTCTAAACGAGCGAACGAAGCTCGTATCAGTGGCGCATGTCTCCAATGCTCTGGGCACGATAAACCCAATTCGATGGATCGTCGAGATCGCTCATCGCCAAGACGTACCGGTGATGATCGACGGAGCACAAGCGGCGCCGCATGCGAAGCTCGACGTGAAGGAGCTTGATTGCGACTTTTATGCATTCTCTGGCCACAAGGTTTATGGACCCACTGGAATCGGAGTGCTCTACGGAAAGGCGAGCCTGCTCGAAGCGATGCCTCCATATCAGGGGGGCGGCGATATGATCGCCACCGTCACGTTTGAGAAGACTACTTACAATACGTTGCCGTACAAATTTGAGGCGGGCACGCCGAACATCGCCGGGACGATCGGGCTGGGGGCAGCGATCGACTACGTAAATCAAATTGGTATTGAGAGAATCGCGAGGTATGAACACGGCCTCCTGGAGTATGGAACGGAGGCTCTCTCGAAGATCTCCGGGCTGCGATTGATCGGGACCGCGAAAGAGAAAGCCGGCGTACTGTCATTCGTCCTCGACGGCGTTCATCCGCACGACATCGGAACGATTCTCGATCGCGAAGGGATCGCGATTCGAACCGGGCACCACTGCGCGATGCCGGTGATGGAGCGATTCGGAATACCCGCCACGGCGCGTGCATCGCTGGCCTTCTACAATACTCGAGGGGAGATCGACGCGCTGGTTGCGGGGATTCACAAAGTCAAGGAGGTCTTTGGCTGATGACCGATCTCCAGGATCTTTATCAGGAGCTGATCCTCGATCATGGGAGACGCCCGCGAAACTTCAAGCCGCTTGATGGAGCGACTCGAAGCGCCGAGGGTTACAACCCGCTATGCGGCGACAAGGTGAAGATCTACGTAAGAATGGATGGAGACACTGTTCAGGACATCAGCTTCGAAGGGGCGGGCTGCGCGATCTCTACCGCGTCCGCCTCGATAATGACCGAGACCTTGAAAGGGAAGACGCGCGCTGAAGCAGAAGAACTCTTTCAGACATTTCACGATCTGGTGACCGGAAAGCAAGCACAGCTCGACGCGCCCGAGTTGGGAAAGCTGGCGGTGTTTTCGGGAGTCAGCGAGTTTCCGATTCGTGTCAAGTGCGCGACTTTGTCGTGGCACACTTTGCGCGCCGCCTTGAATGGCGAAGGTAAGATCATTTCGACGGAGTAGGCAAATCGGTTTGTGGTTTCTGGTTTGTGGTTTCTGGTTGTGTTGCGGTTCTTGATCTATGAATCCCACTCACGCAGTTGGTGGATCGTTCATACTCGGCCTACACGCGGCACCGAGCGGGATTCCTGAATCCCAATAGTGCAGAGGACTCACATGAGCGAACTAGAAGGTAGCGAACAAGACGTTAGCAAGCTCGACGCGCCGGATACCGAAGCGCCGATTAGTCTCGAAGCGCCGATCGTCGCCGCTTTGCATACCTGCTTTGACCCCGAGATACCGGTGGACATCTACGAGCTCGGATTAATCTACGGGATCGATGTCCAGCCTTCGGGCGAAGTTATGATCAGAATGACTCTCACCTCGCCCGGGTGCCCTGTCGCCGGAAGCTTGCCGGGAGAAGTCGAGCAAAAGGTGCTTTCGGTTCCCGGCGTGACTGGAGCAAAGGTTGAATTGGTTTGGGACCCGCCGTGGGACATGGAAAAGATGTCTGAAGCGGCAAAGCTCCAGCTTGGGATGTTCTGAGTACAGAGTTCGGGGTTCAGAGTTTGAATGATGAATGACTTATGTCTCAATAACGTTTCATTCATCATTCATCATTCAAACTTTGAACCCGGAACTCTGAACCGCCGCCGAGGAGGCTGAAAAATGAAACTGAGCGCTCAGGAAGAATACGGGCTCCGCTGCTTGCTGCGGCTTGGAGCCCAGGGAGACGGCTCAAGCCTGACCATTCCAGAGATCAGCCGGACGGAAGGAATCTCACCCGAGTACGTCGCCAAGTTGATGCGCATTCTGCGGCAAGGAGGACTGGTGACCAGTGCGCGGGGGGCCAGCGGGGGCTACGCGCTTTCACGTCCCGCCGAGCAGATCACCGCAGGCGAAGCCCTCACGCTGTTGGGCGGCCGTTTGTTTGAAGCTGACTTTTGCGAACGACACGCGGGCGCTGAAAGCCTTTGCACGCATTCGATTGATTGTTCGATTCGTTCACTGTGGCAGGCCTTGCAAACCGCGGTGGATCAGGTGCTGACAAAGACCACGTTGAGAGACCTCTTGTGCAGCGAACCGGAAATGGTTTCGCTGATGACCGACCTCGTGAGAACCCCGGCACCGGCTCAGGTGGGTGACTGATTTTTCCAGCGGCGTCACCGACGCCGCTGAAGACTCTTTTCCGATCCGGAGTTGTTGACGGTGATAGCTTCTGTTGTCGTTGAAGACCGCGGCCCGCTCGAAGGCATCGAGTGAGTTCGGGCGGATGCAGGATCGAATACGAGATGCAACAAGCTGAGATGGGCAAACTGCGAACGCAGGTGAAACCAGATTGGGGCTTCGTTCGAAACTTCTGGCGTCGGGACGAAGCGCTCTGCGCCCGACAGGTCGAAAGACACCGGAATCCTCGCGGAGAGACGTGGAAGAGTGGGAATCGTAGGGGCCGCGGCTTCTTCCTGCTGAGCGGTCTGGACGGCCTGTGCGGGGGGCTCGAGAGTTGCGCTGGTTTTTGAACGCTTCGCCTTATCCGATGTGAACGGCGACGGCTTCCGCGGAGTCTTTTCCCGCGGAGCCAGCAACCGATCATTCTCGCTCTCAATTAGTTTGAGCCATCGCCTGACCCACGGCCTAAGCACGTCTCCGCAAGGCAGGTAGTACGGCCAGCGTGAGATCCCGAATTCATTGAAGAAGTGTTGATCCATGATCCTGGCGGCTTGCGGCCACGGCGCTTCTGTGCCAGCGCAAGCGGGTGAAGCAGATGAACCGCAGGGCTTGGAACATAGCGTCTTTTGAGTCGCTTTTGATAAGTCAGGCTTTGATCCGGCCGTTCTTCGAGCAAGGCCGCAAGCGCCGCCAGGATCAAGACATCGGGGTCCGTGGGATAGGAGAGGAGCAACGGCTTGACCACGGCGTGTGGGTCAGGCAAACGGTTTCTGATATGTTCGAAAATCGGCTCTTTCAGGTTTCCCGGGGCGCAAGGTATGGGTGGCTCGTCGGAAAGGAGATCTTCCAGGTCGTTCATCGAACATTCACTTGTCGTGAAACGTTCTCAGCGGGCTATCGCTCAGTCGATTTTAGCTTCTGTAAGCGCTCTTCTGCTGCCGCGAGCGTTTCGTCTCTCTCACGACGTGAATCTCACTTGAGTTCGGCTACACCCGGCGCTTTGGTAAGGCAGGGCGCGCTGTGCTAGGCGACCGATTCGAGGCGCTGTTCATTCTGTATGATCACTCGAGGATCAAGTTTCGGCTCGGGGCAAGGAAGTCCCTGCTCGCGCAACACCGCTACGTGCTCTTCCATGCCCCATCTAGCCTTGTACAGGCAGTCCTCGATGGAATGGCCGATGCCCGTAAACCCCTCAAGATCAGGCGAGTAGAACCCAAAGAAAGTCGGGTCTGCCGTAGCCTCTATGATCAGTGAATACTTCAAATCAATCATAGCGTTTGTCCTTGATTGCAGCGGCTCTTAGAATAGCATGACAGGTGCCAGTTGGAACCTCCTTTGAGGCGTGGTAATCAATACGGATCAGTTTGTCATGCCCTGGCTTGCCGTAGTAGCGGATCGAGCCTTTTCTTTCACAAGGCGAAAGCTGTTCTTCTCCAACAGCCGAATGAGTTCGCTAAATTTCATTCGCGTGCCTTGTGCTTCGCCGAAGGAACGAGGCAAACGCAGTTGCCACGTGCCAGCAGCAGCCAACTCATCCGACAATCGACTTTAGCTTCTGCAAGCGCTCTTCCGCTGCCGCCAACGTTTCGTCTCTCTTACAGAACGTGAATCTCACCTGCGATCGACCCAGTTCCGGTTCGTGATAGAAACTGCTCCCTGGCACGACGGCCACACCGATGTCTTTCACCAGAAACTTCGAGAACTCGACGTCGTCGCGGTAGCCGAAAGCGCTGATGTCGGTCATAACGTAGTAAGCGCCATCCGGATCGAAGCAGCGGAAGCCCGCGTCCTTCAGCACAGGAAGCAATCGGTTCCGTCGCATCGCATAGTCCGCCTGAAGATGATCGTAGTAGGAGCGAGGCATTCTCAAGGCCCGCACGCCCGCTTCTTGCAAAGGAGCCGCGGCGCCTACGGTCAGGAAATCGTGCACCTTGCGAATCGCTTGAGTGATCTCCGGCGGACCGATGGTGTACCCGACCCGCCATCCGGTAACCGAATAAGTCTTTGAAAGCCCGTTTATGGTGATCGTTCGGTCCCTCATTCCGTCGAGCGTGGCCATGGCGACGTGCTTCTTGTCGTTGAACAGGATGTGTTCGTAGATCTCGTCTGTGATCGCGATCGCGTTCCATTTGTGACAAAGGTCGGCGATGGTTTGAAGCTCCTCCCCGCTGAAGACCTTTCCGGTTGGGTTGTTCGGAGTGTTGATGATTATCGCCTTGGTGTTGTCATTGAAGGCTGCGGCGAGTTCTTCGGGATCAAATGACCAGTCAGGCGCGTGCAAGGTCACAAACCGCGCCGTCGCTCCCGATAGTATCGCGTCCGGACCGTAGTTCTCATAGAACGGTTCGAAAACGATGACTTCATCGCCGGGATTAACAATCGCCATCATTGCGGCGATCATCGCCTCTGTAGAGCCGCAGGTGACTGTGATCTCGCGCTCGGGGTCGACTTCGAGACCAAGATACCACGAAGACTTCTCGGCGATGGCGTCACGAAACCGCTTGGCGCCCCAGGTGATCGCGTACTGGTTGACGTCGGCCATGATCGCATCGCAGGCCGCGAGCTTTATCTCCTCGGGCGCAGGAAAATCAGGAAACCCCTGCGAGAGATTGATCGCGCCGTAGAGGTTTGCTTGCCGAG
>CAVTUR010000032.1:0-83383 GCA_963737945.1 Blastocatellia bacterium
TGTTGTGCCCTTGCAGGCCTCGGCTCGATTACGTATTGCTGGTATCTTAATCCCGCCCCCGAATTCGGTTACGCGATCGTAGACTGCTATCGTACAGCTCGGTGGCGGCTGGATCGGGCCGCCGCCTCCGCCGCCGCCTAGGATTGGCAGGAACCAACCTTCATCGCAGTCTCCAATCGTACCAAATGGAATTCCATCAATGAAAATATCCACGCATGAGTCGAGCCCAGGGAGACCCAGCAGCAATCCTGACGGGTCGGTGAAATTTATGGGATTATTGAGGGTATAGCTATACCGGTTCCAACTCTTGGGAATAGCTTCCTGTCCATTATTCTCAGGATCGGGACGGTTGAATCTCCCGATGCTCTGGGAATACTGCCTATTCACCGCATAATCACTCCCACTTTCAGTGTCTCGTTCATATGAGGTGAAATGATGCTTCTCCTGGGTGCCGCTCTCGGCGAAGTCCTCCCCGAACGGCAAAGTTCCCTGACGACCCGACACGTTGCCGCTCGAATCAAGCACAAGCCACGTGCTCAATCGGTCGCTCAAAAGACATTGCGTGCTGCCGCTCGCTACCTTCGCTATCATTCGGCTCCCTGAGTAAACATAGTCCGTCAGCACCGCGCCACTGCTCCCGTTGTGCTCGGCGAGAACCTGATAGCCCTGCCAAACATAATCCGTCACCGCCGAACCGATCGTCTTCTTGTACCTTCGGTTCTGATGATCGTACGCATAACTCGCCGTCGAGCCTCCATCAACGCCCACTATCCGATTCTCGCTGTCGTATCCGTAGCTGTGAACTCCGTCGTTTGTGACATTCCCTGCCGCGTCATAGCTGTAGCTGTTTGTATCCCATCCCCACGCCTCAAGCTCTGTCACTCGACTGTAATTGCTCAGCGCGCTCGTCACATTAACCCGAACCTTGTTCGTTGTAATTTGCGAAAAGGTCACCTTCTTCCAGACCTTGTTGTTTCCGGTTATGCTTCCTCCCGATACCGTCGCCCAACTCGAACCATTCCAATACTGAAGCTGAAAGTCCACAATCCCATACTGGCTGAATGTCATTGTCTCGGTCGGCTCGCTCGGGTTGCTGTAGTTGTCCTGCAAGGTGAACACGTCCAGCTCATCGATAGTCTTCGTCCCGTTGAAATCCACCTCCAACCAATCGGGATAGCTGTTGGAAGTCTTGTCCATCCATCCGCCGCCCGATCCCCATGCTGTACCTCTGCGGTCGCCATTTATCGCCGCTGACGCGGGATAAGACGCGCTGAACGTCGTCGACCCGCTTGCGCTCCCGCCGTTGCTATCCGACGCCACGTTCTTCTTCGGACCATAGACCGTCTGTATCCTATTGGTCGGCGCTCCTCCGCTCTGCTCCAACCCGATCGTCTGGATCTGGCTCCCTCCGCTTGTTGCGTCCCACATCCCGGTCCGATTGCCCCACCGATCATACTCGAACCGCCTCTGAGCGGATGATCCGTTTGAAGTCTGATTCGAAGTGACAAGTCTCCCAACGTTGTCATAGGTATAAGCCGCACTCTCAGTAGTCCCATTGATGGTGCTGTTATTGTTGATCGCCATCAACTGGCCCGCGTTTCCGGCCGTCGAACCCGACCCCATCTGCGCTGACGTAGCCGAATAGCTGTAGGTCAGATCCATCCGGTTCGTGTAAGGCGATGACGTTCCCGCCTTCTGCGATGTCAACTGCATCCGGTTAGCGTCGTAGCCGTATTGCTCGGTTACTCCGTTCCCAAGCGCGTCCGCCGTCACCTGACCGATGTTGTTATAAGTCACGCTGCTTAGCCAGGTCGGGCCGTTCCCGCCCTCCGCCAACCCGCTCAGCCTGCCAATCGAATCATGACTGACATTGATCGCGCGGTTAGATGGATAAGTCAACTGCGTCGCCTGACTTGCGTCATTGCGCGAGTAACTCGTCGTGTAGGTGCGGCTCCCTATGGTGCGAATCGTGCTCGAAACCCGGAAAGCCCCATCGACCGTGTACCGCTCTTGATAGTCACTTCCCACGTTCACCCTCACCATCATCCCATCCGCGGTCGTCCCGTAAGTCGAATCGTAATCATAAACATAGCTCACTGTCGGCGCTGTAGTCACTCCCGACACCGTATTGTAGCTCACCTGCGTGACCCGATTCAGCCCGTCATAGGTGAAGGTCGAGACGACTCCCCGCGCGTCGGTCTTCTGGTAAACCGCATTGAAAGTCGTGTAGGTGTACTTCGAAGTCCAGTAAACGCCAGTCCCGTCGTTGATCGTAGCGCTCTGCTCGGGAATCTTCTCGAACAAAAGCCGCCCAATCGCGTCGTATTTGTACTTGCGATACTGGCCGCCTTGATCGACCTGCATTAATTTGTCGAGATAGTCGTAACTGTAATTGGTCGCCTGAGTGAGCTGGCCGTTTGACACATCCTGCTCGTTCACGGTGACCAGTCTCCCGAGGCCATCGGTTATGCGTTGGATCTTCCGGTTCACTTGATCGATCGCGGTTACGATGTTCCCGTCGTACGTCGTTTGAACGGTCTGACTGTCAGGCAGCGTCACGACAGTCGTTCGCCCAAGCCCGTCATAGGCATAGGTCGTCAAGGCGCCCGGAGTCCCGCCCGCGGGGAAAGGATTGGTGACGCTTATGACCCTGCCCATTGAGTCGTAAGCGGTGTTCACCTGGGCACCGGCGGCATTGACTTGCTGAATCACTCTTCCCAGGTCGTCATAGACTGTCGAGCTGGTCACCGTCTTTTGGGTCCCGCAGTCATCGTAACTGTAGCTCTGTGATACCGAGGGTGTGTTGTCATCGTAAGTCGCAGATTTCGTCGCCCCGGTCGGATAAGTGATCAGCGTCGGACGCATAGCCGCGTCCCGAGTATTGATCGTCGCGGCCAGATCGTTTGGATCGGTCGCGGTTTCGGTCGCCGAGGTGTTGAAGTCATAACTGGCGCTCGAAGTCACTTGCGGCCCCCCGCTTGCCCCCTTGGTCACGCTCTCGGCCAGCGCGAAGGCGTTGTTGTCCGTAAAGGTCGTCGATTGCACGTTGCAGCAAGCCAGTTGCCGCTGAGTCACATTCCCAAAAATATCAATCTTCATCAGCCAGGTGGTCGAGGTCGGCGCGCTCACGTCTGTGAAGACGGTCTCCCCGGTCACGTTTCCGCGCACGGTAACGCTCGTACCGTAGCTCGAATCATGACCAGGAGGCGACGCCGCGCCTCCATAATTCTCCATCCCGGACATCGCGTTGTAGTCGTCAAACGTATAAGTGCTCTTGGCGATCAAGACGTCGTTGGCGTCATTCGTATCAAGCTGCGCGTCGTAGACATCGGATTCGATCACCAGGCTCCGCAGATAGGCGTTCAGGTAAGAGGAATCGGTCTTGTAGACGCTGTGAGTTCTCCGCCGCACCTTAAACTGCCCGGAATCTTGAAACCCGTATTCCCGGGTGTTGGTGACGTCGCCATAGCTGTCGTAGTCAAAATCCACCCTTGCTTGATTGGGCGTTGACGCATCGTCGTAGCTGGTGATCGACGCCACCTGCGGTTCGCCTCCGCCGTCGTTGGCGTAAGTCATCTCCGACTTGGCCATCGAGGTACCGCTGCTGTTCTTGATCTCAGTCCTTGTAAGCAGCCCGAAGCCGACACCCGAAGCGTCCGACCGCGTCAACGTTACAGTCGAATAATCAGGCCGGGTGATCGTGAATGTTTTGTCGGTCCCCGGAGTGCCACCGGTCGCGTAGCCGTGGATCGCACTGCCGCCGGAGGTCGCAGCCGGATACTCGGTCCGCTGGGTAAATGCCGGCGCGTCGGTCAGTGAAGAGGCAGCTGTCGGATAGTTGAAGTCGACATAACTCTTCTCGGTCCCGTCACTGATCACTCCATACTGGTCAATGCTCATCTGTTTCCGCATCGAGACGTGATAGATCATGCCGTAAACCGAGTAGCTAAACAGAAACCCGGTCTGGGTCTGGGGATAATAAGCGTGCTTGAGTTCGACCACCGGATGGCCGCTCGGCATATTCTCAACGGTCAACCCGCTGAAGCTCGTGGACACGCTCGACACGATGTTGTAATCAAACTGCACCAGCGTCTCACTGGTTCCGTCAAAGCCGGGGCCGGTGATCGATATGAGGTTGTTGCAATCGTCGTAGTTGAAACTGATCACCCGGCCCAACCCGTAAGGATTCCGTCTAAAGGCGGGACTACGAAACCTCCTTCAGCGACCCGTAAGGATTCCGCCTTATAGGTACCCCGTGGGCTCAGTAAGTCAATCATCAGCGATCATGATTTGCAACACGGGTGAAAGGGGAGTAGACGAAGAAGTGAAACGACAGGACGCGCAGCGCCACGCTACGAATTAGTCCGCCTATTGCTAGACGATTTCCTTTAGACATTCGAGCGTGACGCTGCGCTTTGGTCCAAAACGAATCACTCAGATGTTGTTTCAAACGATGACTCAACTATAAGGCTTTCGCGGAGCAAAGCCAAGCGCGTCCTGCCGTTGTGATTCCGCAAATGGAGGACCCAAAGAGATGACGACTACTAGTAAAAACGTCGATGAGTTTGCAGCCTATGTCGGCATTGACTGGGCAGATCAAAAGCACGTGATCAGGTTACAGACAGCTCAATCAACGGATAGTGAGGCAGGTGAAGTCGAACAACGTCCGGAGGCGCTCGCCGAGTGGGTCGCGAAGCTGCGCGAAAGATTCAAAGGTGGGAAGATAGCTGTCGCAATAGAGCAGTCCAGAGGCGCAGTTGTATATCACTTAATGCAGTATGAGTTTTTGGAGATCTATCCGATTAACCCGAAGACGCTTGCAAGGTACCGCGAAGCATTCAGCATGAACAATGCAAGTTCTGATCAGACCGATGCAGACCTGATTGTCGAGCTGGTAAGGGTGCACCGGGATCGATTGCGGCGATGGATGCCCGAGGATAAACAAACCAGGCTGCTGCGAATGCTGGCCGAGAACCGGCGCAGATTGGTGGATACAGTTACAGAGTACACAAACAGGCTGACCAGTCTGCTGAAAAGCTACTATCCGCAGGCTTTAGAACTAGCAGGGTGTCTCAATACAAAGATGGCCTGTGATTTTCTATCTACCTGGCCGACCGTTGAACTGCTCAAGACTGCCGACCCTTCCCAGTTGCGAACGTTCTATCGGAAGCACGGCTCAGTTCGTAGAGAGGTGATTGAGAATCGACTCAAGATACTTAGCAAGATCCAGCCACTGACGACGGATGAAGTCATAGTAGAGGCATCGGAGATGATGGCAAGCGCAGTTGTAGGGCAACTACGTTGCTTGAATGCGGCAATACAGGAATGTGACGGGCGGATCGCTGAGATATTCGCTGAACATCCTTACAAGCACGTATTCGACAGCTTTCCTGGAGCCGGAAAAGTATTAGCTCCTCGCTTGACTGTGGCGTTGGGAACCGACCTGGATCGCTACAAGTCGGCTTCCGGCATACAGCAGTTTTCTGGCATAGCTCCGGTGACCGAGCAAAGCGGAAAATCCAAGTGGGTGCACAGACGCTACGCCTGTCCAAAGTTCCTCAAGCAGACGTTTCACGAGTACGCCGCGCAGTCGATACACTGGTCGGTCTGGGCAAAGGCCTATTACGATCAGGAGAAGGACTCTGGTAAAGGGCACCATGCGACGATCAGGTCGCTGGCCTTCAAGTGGATTCGAATCATGTATCGGTGTTGGAAGGACGGGCTAGCATACGACGAGCAGATCTACCTGAAGGCCTGGCTCGCAGAGGCTCACCTTTGGCCACAAAGCTAAAGCTCAATACCGATTCGGAACGGGTCGGGGCTTGACAGACAACCTCAGATGTCTAAAGGCGGTACTACGAAACCTCTTTCAGCAGCCTGCTAGAAGCTGATCCTGTCTATCCGCTAACTTACACTCGGTGAGGTGGTAGTTTTCCCGCGGGGCCCTCGGTGGCCTCGATCACGTTCAAAAGACGGGCCGTATCGTATGCGAGAAGGATTACTGTGTTCAAGAAGTATTTCAAATTTCGAATCACAGTAAATTTCGAATCACAGTAAATTTCGAATCACAGTAAGTAATATCAATCCAGCTGCCGCCTGCAAGCAGTGGTCTGATGAATACGCAGGTGAGACCATACCAGCGGGTGCCCGTACTTCCAACGCACGTTCAGTGAGCGACGCCGCTCGGTGGGTTCTTCTCCGCCTCGAGGGCCTTTCGAACGCGGGCAAATTCTTCCTCAAGCACCGATAATAACGCCGGCGCCCCTGTGACGGACCCCGCGCGGCCCTGGTCTTCGAGAATCTCGCACAACGCGTGCATCCGCGTAGCCCCCAGATGCCCGCTGCTCCCCTTGAGCGCGTGCGCCTCGTGCATAAGCGCATCGGCATTTCCAGCGGCAAGCGCCCCGCTCATCGCCGCAAGCCTGACAGGGGTCTCTGTGTTGAACAGATCGATCAGATGATTGAAGAAGTCCGTATCCGCCGGTGACGGAAGCGCCCTCAACTCGGCGATCACCCTGGAATCGATCACCTTGTCAGTGCCTGTCAAAGCGGCTCCAGAATGACTTTCCGCAGGCTGGCTGTTTGAGCCGCTGCCACCAGTCCACCTATCGATTACCGCAGATAGCGTCTGCTGCCTGATCGGTTTGCCGATGTAATCGTCCATCCCGGCGGCAAGGCATCTCTCTCGATCGCCGTCGAGCGCATTGGCGGTCATCGCGATGATAGTCGTGTGCCGGGAATCGCCTTCCCGCTTTCGGATCTCGGTCGCTGCTTCATAGCCGTCCATCTCGGGCATCTGGCAATCCATCAAGATCACATCGTATTGAATCCGCTCGACCGCCTCGAGGACCTCGAGCCCATTCGCCACCGCATCGGCGCTGTATCCCAGGGCCTGCAACTGGCGAAGCGCGACTCTCTGATTGACGACGTGGTCTTCGGCGACAAGTACCCGGAGCCGCTCGCGCCCTTCACGCGAAATTCCTGGAGCGGAGACCTTCGCCTGTCGTTTCCGCGGCTGCGGCGGCTCGGCCACGTAGGGGCCGACGAGTGTTGCGAGGCAATCGAATAGCTGCGATTGTTTGACCGGTTTTGTTAAGCACAGCTCGACTCCGGCTTCGCGGATCGCAGCATCGTCACGGCGTCCAAGCGATGTCATCATCATTAGCCGGGTTCCGGCTATCGCGGGATCGGACTTGATTGCCGTCGCCAGCGCCAGGCCATCCATTTCCGGCATCTGCATATCGAGGATCGCGATTCGGTAGGGGTCACCGGCGGCGGCTTCGCGGCGAAGGATGGCGAGCGCCTCTCGTCCGTTCTCGGCGCTGCCGTTGCGCATTCCCCACGACGTGATCTGATGGTGAACCAGCGTTCGATTGGTCGCGTTGTCATCGACAACCATCACTCGCAATCCCTCGAGACTGGGTGCCGCGACCTCGGGTTCACTGATCCCGCCAACTTGCTTTTCGAAGCTCGCGGTAAACCAAAACGTGGAGCCGCCGCCGGGCGTGCTCTCGACCCCAATCTGTCCTCCCATCAACTCGACAAGCTGGCGGCAAATGGCGAGCCCGAGCCCCGTTCCGCCGTACCTGCGGGTGGTCGACCCATCAGCTTGGGAAAAGGCCTCAAAGATGTGCTGCTGTTCCTCTTCAGAAATGCCGATGCCCGTATCGCTCACAGCAAAGCGAACAAGCGCGCTCGCGTCGTCGTCGCTTTCCTGTGTGACCCGTACAATGACTTCCCCGGTTGAGGTGAACTTGACCGCGTTGCTGAGCAGGTTGGTAAGCACCTGCCGCAGCCTGCCCGGATCACCTGTCAGTAATGTCGGCACCTCACTGTAGACGAGCGAGGAGAGTTCGATCCCCTTTGCCTGGGCATGCTCAGCTACAAGATCGACCGAGCCTTCGACTGCGTCGCGCAGGTCGAAGTCCATCGCTTCAAACGTCAGCTTTCCTGCTTCGATTTTCGAGAAATCAAGGATGTCATTGATCAGCGTGAGCAGAGACTCGGCGCTCGACTTGACGGTCACGGCAAACTCGCGCTGATCGGTCGTCAGATCGGTGTCGAGCAGGAGTCCGCTCATCCCGATGATGGCGTTCATCGGAGTCCGGATCTCGTGACTCATGTTCGCCAGAAACTGTGCCTTGAGCCGGGTCGATTCCAGCGCCGCATCGCGGGCGAGCTCGACCTCCACCTCCATGCGTTTGCGTTCGCTGATGTCCGTGGAAATACCACAAAGGGCATAGGGGGCTCCCGCGGAATCCAGCAACGGGAACTTGACGGAGAGATAGGTGTGCGGACCGTCGTCGTGAGGCGCGATCTCTTCCCATTCGAGTGCGGTTCCGGCCTCGAGCACTTTCAAATCGTTGGCTCGAAACACTTCGGCCATCTCCTTCGGAAACAGATCGAAGTCGCTCTTGCCCACGGCCAGCTCCTTGCTGACATGAAACAGATTTTCGAACCGGTTGTTGATGAGGATGTAGCGGCCCCAGTAGTCCTTCAGATAAATTACCGCGGTCGAATTGTCGAGAATCGCCTGAAGTTGTTGCTCGCTCTTCTTGAGTGCCTTCTGAGCACGATCCCGCTCAGTTATGTCGCGGAAAATGCTACGGGTCGCGACCGGCTTTCCGTCTTTGAATCGGCAACTCGAGCTCCCCTCAACCCGTATCGTCCCCCCGTCCTTTGTTACAAACTTCGCTTCAATATGATCGACCTTTTCGCCTGCCGTCACACGGCTGAACATGTCCATGCAATGTTGCCGGCTGCTCGGGTGAATGATATCGAAGATCGACAGCGACGGGATTTCATCCGCGGTATAACCGAGCGCTTCACACCACGCACGATTGGCGAACATTAGTTTACCGTCAGGAGCGCAGCTCTGGATCAGATCGCTTGCGTTCTCGAACAGATCCCTATATCTCTCTTCGCTCTTGCGCAACGCCTCTTCAGTCCGGCGGAGGCGGTCATAGTCCAGGTTCCGGTCCCTTGCCTTCTGCGCGAGCGCCTGGATATCTCCGTAAGCCGATCGCAATCGCTCGATCACCAGGAGCCGGCGTTCCCCTACTCGGAGCGACGGACGCTTCAAGATGATACTGTTTGCCTGCGGCGTAAGCCTCGCTCCACACGCCTGATCTCACTGGCCCCGGGGCGTCTGATTCCCAGAAGCTCTCGGCGTCGATCAGGAACTGCTCGAGGAACATGAAAGCTTCTTGAGGCCGCAGCCTGGCGCCTTCGGCTATCGATTTGCGGGAAGAACTCGGCGAGCCAACCAGGTGCCTCGCCAATCAGCTCAAACTCGCCGTCGTCCGTCCGTTCCATGGCGACGATGTCCAGGGCGGCAAGTATATCCGATTTGATTGCTTCGTCTTTCATTGAAAACTTGAAGCGCTCTCGACTGTCCCCAGCACTCCTTGGCGTCCTCAGCGGTTAGATTTCCCCGACTCCATTCAAAAATAACCGCGGAGGGCGCCGAGGAGCGCAGAGGACTGCATTGTAATCGCGTCAACCGCGAATCGTTTTCTGAGCAAGCGCCAGAAACGTCTCCTGCACTCCGACACCAGTTTTCGCGCTTGTACCGACCACCTGCCAGCCAGTAGCCGAGAGTGCTGCGATATCCGTTTCCTTGATCTCCCACTCGATCATCAGGTCGAGCTTGTTGATAAGCAAAATGAACGGCAGTTTGCCGATCTCTCGTTCGGCCCTCCGTTGAAGCTCGACCGCTTTGTCCAGGGTAGCGCGGCGCATTCCGTCGGCCACCAGCAAATACCCTGCAGCGCCTCGCAGGTATGACATCCTCACCTGAATGAAGTCGTCCTCGCCCACAAGATCCCACAGGATCAAACTCAACTCCTGGTCGCCGAGGCTAACCGTCTTCTTGTCTATCTTCACGCCAACCGTCGTCTGGTATTTCTCCGAAAAGATGCTCCGCACGAACCGCGAAACCAGGCTGGTCTTGCCGACAGCGTACGCGCCCAGCATGCAAATTTTCTTTTGCAGGGTTGGCAATGACTCACTCATTTGTTTCCGGTTGCCGTCTCTTTTGCCTTCACTTTGAAGGTTGCGCTTCGAGTATACTCCCTTAACTTGCTCGACGCTTTGGGGTCCGCGATCTCGAGGTCCGCTTCCTTCGCGCCATTCGCCAGCAGAGCGGACATCACCTGTTCTGCGCGAGCCGCGATCAGCCGGTCATTCACCTCTTGCGACCCGGACTGATCGGCGTGTCCCCATATCTCAACGCGAAATGCCGTTCCCAAAGATGGTGCGAGCACATCAAGGCGTTGGATGTCCAGCATTACCTGCCGCAATTCATCTCGCTGGTCCGTCGTAAGCTCGGCGCTCCCAACCGCAAAGAGAATCGCGCGATGTTCGAGACCCTGGGTGACGACTCCGATCTCGCTTTGTGCGGTGTCGATATCGATAAGGTTCTCCTCGTCGAACCGGTTCACACCAGGGATCATCTGAGTGATGGTGCGCGCGGCCTTTATGAAGTCGTGCGGCGCGGACCCTCGCGCGACGAGCGCTCCGTCTTCAACAGTCAGCGACACGGTCGCGGGCGGATCGAGCACGCGCTTAAACCGCTCCAGCACGAAGGCTGGATGCGAAGCCTGATAAGGCTCCCAGCGCGCCACAACGTCCCGCGGGTCGATCTTTGAAGCCGGAAGCAACGCGGCTGGGTCAGCCGCCATGGGATCGCGCAAACCCGTTATGTAATATTTGCCCCCGCGCTTCTCCGCCGATACAACCACCAAACCAGGTTCGGATCTGAGACGACCGAGGTAGTCGTTCCAGCGGCTGCTCTCGCGAATCGAAAAGAACAACCACAGACCAATCGCAACCAGGATCAAAGCGACCGCCGTCAGCAGGATCGGAGAGGGTCTTTTGCGGGTTACCTCTTCTGTCTGAATCTGGATACAGCTCTCAAGATGGGACCGGCTCGCCTCAAACGGCGTGATGTCGCCTGAAAAACCCTCAAGCGCCTCACGTTGCTCGACGTGGATCGAATCCAGGGCGTCCTGCATGAGCCGGCGAAGCTCGTTTGGCGCAGTTTCCTCGAATGACTGCCGCCAGAACCGCCTGCGAGCCCACGCTCGATCCATACAGTCAGCTCGCCCACCTGCATAGAATCCAGCGCATCACTTCGCTCCGCTCCAAACGAATCGTGGACAAAGTCCTGGATTGCAGTGAGCATCCCGGAAACTAAATCAACATCCTGAACAGCGGCGACGCCCGCCTCGACGTGTTGCAACAGCAGACCGGTCTCACGGTGAATCAGAAACACCTGCTCGACTCTGTATAGCAGGGTGTGCGAGAGCACTACCTCGGCAAAGGACTTGCCGGTGCGCAGCGCTTCGAGTCTCCATTTCAGACCCTTGATCGATATGCTGTATTCGAGAGACTGGTTCAGCGACTGGACCATCTCGCTGAACGCGGCCGCAATGGCTCTTCGGATCGCCGGACCCATCACCGGGAAGATGGCGTCGACCAGCCGCTGAGGGTTCTTCTTGACCGAGACACCGATCGCCGACTCCACCGTAGGCATCAGCAGGTTGGTGAGCTTGTTACTTCTGCTTGAGCTCAACGCGAACGCATCGGGAAGAACGCGGCTCACGTCTTCGGCGTAACGGGCGGGGTTGTCGAGCCGCTCCTGGAGATCGATAAGCTGGGTCTGCTCAGGAGCGAGGAGCAGACCGCGGAGTTCAGCCAGCTCATCCGTTGTCGAATCGCCACTGTTATCCTCGGCCTCATCGGGGCCTTCTCGGACAGCAGCGTCAATCATTACTCGAGGTCCTCCGCATCTGGAATCTTGAATTCATTGTTTAGCCGCATTGCGACCTCCATGAAGAGGGAGGCCAGCGCAGCGCGGTCCGTCTTTTCATCGCGCAGCTCGGCGGTTGCGCGCTCAAGCGTGGCGGTCATCGCTTCTTGCTTCTGGCGGATTTCGTCCGAGATGCTCTTGGATTGATCCAGAATCTGCTCGCGAAGCTCTCGCTGGCTCGCAGTCAGTTGTTCGTCAAGCGCGCTGGTCTTCGTTTCCAATGCGTCGGAATTCAGCTCCAACAGCCGGGAGATCTCCTTCGCAGCTTCTGCACGCTGGTCGTGCTCGGTCCTCAGGCGCGCGGCCAGCGAATCGACCTCCTTCTTAGTGTAGGCCTCCAGAGTGTCGAACCTCTTTCTGAGTTCTTCTCGGAGATCGGCCGCCTCTTTGAGCAGCCGCTCCTCCAGCCTGGCAAATCTCTTTTCGTACTCCCGCGCCTGGGAGCCGAAAAGGATGTCCCTGACCTTGTCCAGACTCTCGCTCCCCTGAGGCTTCGCGCCCCCCTGCGACTTGACCTCGTCCACACCGGTAGCGGTGGCCGAGGCATCCGCGCTATTCATTTCATTAGACATGTTTTTTGGGCTGCTCCTTGGTTTCTAAGATCCCGCGACCGTTGGGCAATCGGTCACGAAGCCGCCGTTTCAAGTTTGCGCCAGGACCTGACAGCACAATTTCGCGTCGTTACGCGATTCACCCGAAGGGCCACACTATAGCACAGTAGGCCGGATCAAGAAACGGGCGCTCAATCGCTTTATTGTCTCGCCGAAGCCGAACTCTAACATTCCGGATTGTAAGATACGTCATAACAGAGCGGCAAAGATTCGGATTGGGCCGAGGCGCCGGTTGACGGGGAAGGGAGCCTTCTACGCGAGCTTCGCCGATCTTAGATCACCGTTGGCGCGCGCCCCTTCGAAAGACAAAACACGCGCGGATCGCTGGCCTTTTGCAGTACCAGTGAATCCTGCGGCGAATCTGTGACCCGTCTTTACGGCAAGGCTTGACGCGAGAGTGTAGCTGGTTCCGCCGCACTGCTCGCATTTCCTCCCGGTGCTATCAAGACAGGTCCTTAGGGGTCGCGCGTCGTCACCAGAACAATCGCCACAGATGATCTGCACGGCGACCATCAAACGTTCGTGTCGTTCGCTCAGACGCGACGCGTTCGGTTTCGAGTACCGCAGAACCAGACAGGCCAGCGCCAGAGCGAGAACTGAAGGCAAGACGAAAGCAAGCATAGACCCCTCCGTGAATGTCATCATCTGTTAAATGAACAATCCGATGAGTTTTCCAGCGGCACCGCCGAGACCGGCTCCGCGGGCCTCCCGATTTAGAAGTTTGGGATCACAAGCACCTGCCCAACCGTAATCACATTCACGTCGTTCAACCGATCCCTGTTGGCTTCAAAAATTGCCTGGCAGCTGAGCGCTCCCCTGGTAACTTCGCTGGCTATTCTACTGAGCGTGTCATCCGGCTGGACTTCATACTCGCCGTAGATGTCGGAGCGCGCCGCACTCAGATTCAGCATCAAGTCGCCTGCCCTGAGCGTCGGGACCAATATCTCTAACCTCATTCCACACCTGGTTCATGGCATACTTCGTGGGCATAGTGCCCGAGATCGAAATATGGCCGTTTTCTTCCTGAAGGTTTAGATCCGTACCACCCAGGGATTCCGCTACAATATAGACCGCGACATAGACGTAGTACTCGTGATTGTCCGTTGAGCGTGACATTCTCCTCCACCGTTCCACTAGTGCGAGCCGCCCTTCCTTCGCTCCTTCATGACGACCCAATTAGACCACTCACAGCCGCGTCGCGACAACGGGGTGCGCTCCCAATTTTCCTGGCTACCCTCGACCATTTCTTTTCGTTCAAGCGTCGGTGCGTTCGTCCACAAGCCAGGCACAATTGTGCCGAGCCACTGACGAAGGAATGGCGCGGGATGGATCCCGAATCTCAGAAACACAGCGGCACGCGTCCCTGCATGAGATGATAGAAGTTCGCCGACGTACGGGTGACTGAAGCGTGCCTCGGCCCGTCCCATCTGCGGTGCAGCGCAAACAACTTATGGTTGTAAGAGCCAAACCCGGGAAGCTTGATAACCTCCGATCGTGGCGCGCCGTTGGTGTAGATCGGGTTAAAGAGATCCAAATGAACTTCCGCCGAACCGCCCTCGAAGAGGCCAACGTGAAGCGACGCATACGGCGTGTCATTTTCGATCCAGCTCCGTTGCCAGCCAGGGTGATTCCATCCACTCAGATAAGCCGCTAGCCCGTCTTGTAATCTGCATCGCGTATAAACACCTCCCCTCAACGACTTCGCGTCGAGTAGATCCGCGAGCTTTCGGTGATCGATATTGCCGGGTGCAAAAAAGAACCCTCCGTCCCACGGCCACCCTGCTATTTGGCCAACCGAATCAAGCCAGCCTTCGTGGCAAATCTTGTCGATCGAGCAAGGCGACAGATCGTTTTACGTTGCCCGGCCACGAGTTCCACACTTCGACTGCGGGCATCTCGCTCCCGGTCTTGCCGATAATCCGCGATACTTGCGCGGACATTTCTGTGTTGATAGAGCATTCGCTGCGGGTCACTTGTTCCCAGGTCGGTATAGGTGTGTCATCGTCTGAGTGCGCGAGAATCGCCGGCAAAGCCGCCATTCGGTTGCTCATTCCGTGTCCAGTCCTCCGGTTGCTTCGGCCTCGTCAGCCGAAACACTGATGCCCAAGGCGTCTTCATTCGTTGCTCGCGCCCAGATACCTTCACCAAGTGCGAACCCGAATCACGCACCATTGCTAAGGCGCACGACTGCGCTAACACGATTGCGTTTGAATGAAGAAAGGCCGATACGGGTTCCAGGTTGCTAGCGCGCGTCTTGAGGCGGACTGGCGAGGCCGTGTCGGAAAGCGTATATCAACAGCTCGACGCGGTCGGACACATCGAGCTTATCGTAAATCGAGGTGAGATGATGCCGGACCGTGGTCTCGCTGATAAACAGACGGCCGGCTATTTCCTTATTCTTGATCCCCTCACCTATCAGCGCCACTACCTCGAGCTCGCGCTTGGTAAGACTCGAGATCTTGTGCGCTTCGGGATCGGTCTTCCGGGCTTTGCCCGAGCGAGTCACCTCGTTGAGTACCCCGGCCATGAGAGAAGGATCGAGCCACGCCTCGCCTTCGTTTACACGTTCGATCGCCGCGATCAGCACTTCGGCGGCCTTTTCTTTCCTGACTATTCCCATCGCTCCAAGCAAGACCGCCTGTCGATGCGCTTCAGGGTCGCGCAAGCCGGTTAGTATGATTATTTTTGCGGTGCCGGCCGCCGCCAGCAGCTCGGCGATCAGGGTCATCCCGCTGTCTCCGCCAAGATCCAGGTCAAGCAGAATGATCCCCGGACGCTCGGAAGCCGCAAGCGCCAACGCGTCATCGCGGCTGCCGGCCTCGCCGACAACGGTCATCCCCGGGCGGCTCTGAACGACCATGCGCAGACCGGTCCGAACTACCACATGATCGTCAACCAGGAGTATTCGAATAGACTTTGCTTCCTGAGTCACCATGCTCTTTCCTAGTAGCCGAGAGCCATCCCATCCTTGCGCGGGTCCGAAGCTCCCATTAATGTGCCGCTCGACCGGATCGATCATAATCGCTTGCCCGCCGCCCATGGATGCGCCCGGTTGCGATGCGCGTTGATGGCCCAGCGCGGTCAAGCTCCTGATGACCGGTTCGGTCATCGCGTCTTCAAACAGCACTCGTTTCCCACTGAGGTATCGATATCTCGGAGCTTCGATAGCCTGCTGCAGGTTCATCCCCATGTCGATCAAATTCGTAAGCACCTGGACGTGGCCCTGAGGCTGGATCGCTCCGCCCATCACGCCAAACGCCATGAACAGCTTGCCGTCTTTGAACACCATCGATGGGATTATCGTGTGGAACGGGCGCTTACCTGGTTCGAGCCGGTTGGCGTGTGCGGGGTCTAGCGAGAAACCCGCACCCCGATCGTGTAACACAATTCCAGTGTCACCAGCTACTATCCCCGAGCCGAAGCTCTCAAAGATGCTGTTGATGAACGAGACCGCGTTGCGATCCTTGTCCACAACCGTGAAGTAAACCGTGTCACTGTGATTGACGACCACGCCAGGTTCGGGCGCTTCGATAACGCTATCGGGATGGATGAGCGCCCGCCGGCTCGCCGCATACTCTTTCGAAAGCAGTTCAGCAACGGGGACCTTTGCAAACGCCGGGTCGGCGATGTACTTATCGCGGTCGGCAAATGCCAGCTTCGTAGCTTCGATGAGCGTGTGATAGTAGAGGTCGGGCCGCGTGCTCATCGAGGCCAGATCGAACCCCTCGAGAATGTTCAAGGTCAGCAACGCGGTGAGCCCTTGCCCGTTGGGTGGGCATTCGTAAACCTTGTAGCCTCGATAGTCGGTCGAGATCGGCTCGACCCATTCCGACTTGTGCTCGGCGAAGTCACGCATCGTAAGAAACCCGCCGTTTTTCTCACAGTAGTCGACGATCGCGCGGGCAATCTCCCCTTTGTAGAAAGCGTCGCGTCCGCCTTGGGCCAGAGTGCGAAACGTGCGCGCGAGATTCCTCTGACGAAAGATCTCGCCCGCTCGCGGGGCCCTTCCACCGACAAGATAGTTCGAAGCCGAGTCGGGAGTCCGCTTTAGCTTGTCAACCGCGTCCGCCCAGTCGGCCGCTGCCTTTTCCATAACCGGAAACCCGTTCTCGGCATACTCGATCGCCGGGGCGAGCAGGTCCGCCAACTTCATCGTGCCGTATTTCTCCAGAAGCGCAGTCCAACCATCGACTGCGCCGGGAACGGTGATGGGTTCCATACCGCTGATTGGCATGGACGTGATGCCCTTCTTCTTGAAGTAATCAAGATCCAATGCGTGAGGCGCGCGGCCGCTCGCGTTGAGCCCCTTCAGCTCACCGGTCCTGGACCAGTAGACCAGCGCGAACATATCGCCGCCGATGCCGGTCATCATCGGCTCGGTGACATTCAGCACAGCAGCCATCGCGATCGATGCATCGACTGCGTTACCTCCGCGCTTGAGCACTTCGAGTCCAACTTGCGACGCGAGCGGCTGGCTTGACGCGACCATGCCGTGCGCGGCGCGGACGATTGAACGTCCGGGTTTGATCTGAGACGCCCAGCGCTGTCCATCGGAATTGGTTTGAGCCGTTGTCAGAAACATGAGTGTTAACGTGGCAACTGACACCGTCACGCGCATGGGGCTTCGCGCGGACGCGAGTTTTGCGAATGCCATGAGTCCTCCCGGTGACTTCCGAGCCCTGGGAACGCAGACATCCTCGCCTGCCTCTTCGCGGCAAATTTCATGCAGGCACGGATGACTGCGCCCCCAGGGATTCCCTTGCAATGCGCCTTTAACTGCCCACCTGAACCTATCCCTGGTTTGGATTCGGCGCCATGAAGACCAGAACCACAAGCCGTGTCTTTGACTCGTTGCGCACTCCGTGTTCAACATCGGCGGGGGCAAGCACTATCTGATCAGGTCCAAGGTCTCGCTCATCATCGCCGATTTGAAACCTGCCCGTGCCTTCGATAACAAAATAGACCTTGTCCGCACCGGAGTGAGCGTGGCGTTTCTGTTCCTGTCCCGGCTCGAGACAATAGATGTCGGCGAACATCCGTTCGGTTTCGAACAGGTTCACCTTTTGCATCTTTTCCGCCGCGAAACGGCGTTCGAATTTGACGTTCTTAACTTCCACTTCCTCGACCGCGCACCCCGCCTCATCTGTTATCGGTTTTCACTCGTTGCTACACTGATTCCATCAACCCGGCGATCTTTACGACGCGGGACGCGTCTGGCCGCGATGACAGGTGAAGCAGGTTACGCGGGTCATGCTTCCAAGCTTTTCGTTGGTGTCGCGCACCAGTTGGATCATCTTGCGCGCGGTCTGCTTCTGCGGCTTGTCGTCCTTCTCGAACTGGTCCTTGATGTGACAGTAAGTGCAGTCAACGCCAAGCGATCCCTTGAACGCGAACATGATTTTCATCAGTCGTTCAGACGGGATCCCTCTCAGCAGTTGAATGTTCTTATACTTTTGTTCGGCACGTTCTTCTTTGCTGCTGGAGGCGAGGGGATCAAGCGAAGGGAGTTCGGTTGACTCCCCTGCTGGAGCAGCGACCGGCGCGGACCCGCCGCCGGCGCCCGCCGGTAATGGTGGCGCGGGAATCGTTTGACCGGAGTCGATGGGCGGATGCCCGGCCGGAAGAGTCTGCCCGCCGTTGCTGCTGTTGACTGACGCTTGCGACTCGGCGCCAAGCGGCACTTGCGGGGCCGCGGCTCCACTTGGGGCGGCCCAGTTACCTACTATGAAACCGAGCACCAACCCGCCCACTATCCCGATTAGTCCGTAGCTGACGTATTCCTTTTGCATTCTTAAGCTCCGAGCATTGTTTGCGAAGATTATTACGACAAGAATATTCGATCGAGACAGGATTCTAGCACAGCACTACCAGAAGGCAGAAAGACTCACCTGAGGAGTTGCCCCCCGATGACCAGTTTTTGAATCTCCGACGTCCCCTCGTAGATCCTCAGTGCGCGAACTTCGCGGTAGAGGTGTTCGACCACCGAGCCTCGCACGACACCCGTTCCGCCGTGAATTTGCACTGCAGCGTCGATGATCCGCTGCGCCGCTTCAGTGGCAAACAGCTTTGCCATCGCCGACTCGAGCGTTACACGTCCGGCCTCGGTGTCTTTCTTCCACGCCGCGCGATATACCAGCAGGCGAGCCGCATCCAACTCAGTGGCCATCTCCGCGAGCTTCATCTGCGTACTTTGAAACTCCGCTATCGGCCGGCCGAACTGGACCCGCCTTTTTGAGTAGCTGAGGGCTTCGTCAAGCGCTCGCCACGCCAGCCCCACCGCCGCGGCTCCGACCGTCGGTCGAAATGTATCGAGCGTGGTCATCGCGATCTTAAAGCCCTCGCCTTCTTCGCCGAGCAGATTCGCCAGCGGAACTCGGCAACCGTCGAATCGTATCCGGCCGATTGGATGAGGAGCGATCAGCTCGATCTTCTCAACAAAATGAAATCCGGGGGTGTGCTTCTCGACCAAAAACGCCGAAATGCCCTTGCTTCCCTTCTCTGCGTCAGTCTTTGCAAACACCGTGTAGAAATCCGCGAGCCCCGCGTTCGAGATGAAAGTCTTCTCGCCGTCGAGCACATAGCCGGGCCCGTCGCGGCGCGCGGTCGTTTGAAGCGCCGACACGTCAGAACCGGCTTCGGGTTCGGTTATGGCAAACGCCGCGATCGCATCGCCGCTTTTGACTCCCGGCAGGAGTTGCCGCTTGAGCTCATCGGATCCTGCCAGCGAAACCGGAAAACTTCCGAGCCCTTGCATCGCAAACATCAGATCCGCCAGCGAGGACTCATATGAGAGTCGATCTCGCACGATGCACAGAGCCCGCACGTCGAGCGAGCGTGAGCCGCTCTCCGACTGCGCGGGAACGGTGTGATCGAGCAACCCTTCGCGAGCAAGCGCGCGGACCAGAAACCGCACCTGCTCTTCTTCGGTTTCTCCGAGATCGGCGTCGCGGACTTGGTCGCTCACAAAGCGCCCGACTTGTTCGGCGAGCCGCCGATGATGGTCTTCGAGGAATGGTGTCTTCAGCATATTGAGGCTCACAATCCGGAAATTAGTGCGGGTTTCCCGCGCGAATCCGTGAGGGCCCGACGTGTCTAAGCGGCCGGCGACTCAGTCTCGCGTTTGAGAAGGTTCGCAACGCGCGTCGTGCTCGAGCGGCCGTGATCGCGCGCCAGTAATTCGATCCGAGTTCGGCGCGACAGAAAGTCCTCAACCGTCATTGTCATCTCATATCGCGCGGAGTAGACGGCCTCGGCCTCGATATGCGGAAGACCGTCGATCAACACCGCCTTCAACTCTTCGGACTCGCGGGTAAGCTCCAGGACCACACGATAATTGCCGCCGTAGGTTCCGATCAAGTGCTCGACCGTGGCAACGTCAACACCAAACTCCGCGGCGGTTGGCCGCACATCATCGCGAACGTCGTCGCCGTGAGGCGCAGTCCCCGCGAGCTGGATGTTCTCAGTAATGCTGCGACGAGCTTGCGGCCGGCGCATCCATCGACTGCCTCGAGTCTTCGGCAGGCTAGATCGGTGACTCTCTCTGCCATTCTTCTCCAGGTTGTCAGCTTGCCACCGGTGATGGTGATCAGACCCGAGTCGTCTTCGAAGATCTCCTCCTTCCGCGATAGCTCTTTTGTCGATTGCCCGCCGGCGGCGATCAACGGCCTCAGCCCCGCGAACGTGCTGATCACATCGTCCATTGACAGCTGCGCGTCCGGGAAGGCGCGAGCCGCCGATTGCACAACGCGACTGATCTCGTCAGCCTCGGCGCGCGGGTCGTCCAGACTTCCGGTGTAGTCGGTGTCTGTTGTACCGATCACAGTGCGTCCCAACCACGGAATTACAAACAGAAACCGGTTCTCGCCAAATGATGGAATCAATACGGCAGTCTGATTCCGGAATTTTCCAGCCGGCACAACGATGTGAATGCCCTTCGAGGGCCGGAGTCTTTTTGGAGCCCTGGCGTCCGATAGACGTGACACCCCATCCGACCAAACACCCGTCGCGCTCACGACTACCTTCGCGCGCAACTCGAACGAACTCCGTGTTCGCGTATCCTCCAAATCGATTCTGGCGATGCCATCGGCATCCTTGCGAAATCCACGAGCTGTGACGTAGTTCGCTATCAGCGCGCCGTGAGCAGCGGCCGATTTGATCACCTCGATTACCAGCCGGGCGTCGTCGGTCAGACAGTCGTAGTAAACAAACGCGCCGCGGAGACCGCGCGGATCAAGCGCCGGGGCTTGCGTTAGCGCGGCTTCAGGCGAGAGCCATCGATGCCGGCCAATGTTCCGGCGGCCGGCAAGCAGATCATACAGCCATAGCCCGGCGGCCAGCTTCAGCCTGTTCGCTCCAAGCGGCGACCGGTCACTCGATGAATAGACTGGGACGAGAAACTGAAGCGGCGTGCTCAGATGGGGAGCGATTCTCGAAAGAACGGCCCGCTCCCGAAGCGACTCGCGCACCAGACCGAGATGAAATTGCTCGAGGTAACGCAAGCCGCCGTGAATGAGTTTCGACGAACGCGAACTGGTCCCGCTGGCAAAGTCTCCCTTCTCGACGAGAGCAACTGATAGTCCGCGCGATGCGGCGTCGAGCGCGACTCCTGCGCCGGTAATGCCCCCGCCGATGACTGCAAGATCGAAAACGTCGCGGCGCATTTGTTCCAGATTCGCGGCCCGCGTGCGTGATGATAACTCGGTTGTAGTCGGCTTAGTGTTAGGTCTCACCTTCATCGACGCCCTCGATCCGAGTCAAGACTCTACCACCCCTTGTAGGCAACAACATCACGAACCCACTTCTCACCAAGGTGTGAAAGAATAAGCGTTTCGTAGTTCCGCCTTCAGGCGGCACCCGGCAAGTGCACGAGCGAATGCCTCGCCTGAAGGCGGAACTACGAAACGCGCGCGGACTCGTCAATTCCTTCACACCTTCTCACGAAGTGGGTATCCGGCTTTCAGGCCCTTGCCTCGCGTAAACAAGTTCCCGAGCGCCTGGTTGAATAAACCAATCTCAAAAGGTACGATTCCTGCGCACTATGCCAGGACCTCTCGAAGGAATCCGAGTCATCGATTTCGGCCGATTCATAGCAGGACCTTACTGCGCGATGTTGCTCGCCGACTTCGGCGCCGATGTCATACGCGTCGAACGCCGCGACGGGGGTGAAGACCGCAAACTCGGTCCGGTGACCGAAAGCGGCGAAGGCGGCCTGTTCCTGAATCTCAATCGCAACAAACGTGGGATCACTCTTGATGTCGGTCATCCCGAAGCGCGGAAGATCATAAACCGTCTCGTCAGCAGCGCCGATATTGTCATCGTCAACCTGCCGCTCACCGCAATGACAGAAGCTCGGTCTCGATTACGAATCGCTTCGCTCCCTCAAAGACGACATCATCCTCGTGATGGCATCGGCGTTTGGACCCGATGGCCCCTATGCGGATCGCGTTGGCTTTGACGGTGTCGCTCAGGCGATGAGCGGTGCGATGAGCCTTACAGGATTCCCGGGTCCGCCATTGCGGTCAATCGTCTCGTGGGCCGACTATGGAACGGCGTTGCACGCGGCGTTCGGCGCAATGACCGCTCTCTATCATCGGCAGAAAACCGGCAAGGGTCAGTTGATAGACGTGTCGCTGCTTGCGACCGCGATGACTTTCATGACGCCGCTTCTGGCCGAGTTGAAGACAAAGGCAATCCATCGCGAGCAGTTGGGCAACACCGCGTATTACGCAGCTCCGAGTGACGTCTATCAGACGCGGAATGGATGGATCATCGTTCCGACCGTCGGCGGCCCGATGTTCAAACGCTGGGCCCGACTGATCGGCAGAGAGGATTTGATCGACGATCCTCGCTATAAGGATGACATCTCGCGCGGCAACAACTCATCACTAATAAACGCAGAGATGTCCGAGTGGTGCTCGGGGCGCACCCGCGAGCAAGCGATCGCCGAGCTTGAAACGGCGCGCATCCCCTGTGGGCCCTGTTACGATCTGGATGAAGTGCTTGCCGATGCCCAGGTGAATTCGAGAAAGCTTCTCGAAGAAATCGAATATCCCGGTGGCTCGCAACCAATTCCTATCGCAAGCCCACCTTTGCGCTTAAGCGGAACGCCTGCCGCCGCCATGCCGCCGCGCGCCGACGTTGGGCGAGCACACCAATGAGGTACTCGCGGAGATAGGCTTCACGAACGATGAGATCGGTAAGCTGCGCGCCAGCGCCGTGATCTGATCTGACCCTGCCCCAACCGATCTCGGGGGCGCGGGGCCTTGGCGGTCAGTGTTCATTTTGGTATCCTGCCGGTACCTGGGAATCAAAAACGCGACTGTTAGCGGACTGCAGCACCAATCCCGTCTAAGCAATCCACGATACATCGTCTGGTAGAAAGGGCGGCTCTTCGCATCTATGCCGGAAGCGAACGGCAAAAGAGCAAACACCCAATGGCTCAGTTGGGATCACCGGCGAGCGCCGTGCTCCTCATCCGTCGTAACAGCGCTACTACAAGACGAAGGAGTTTCTCATGAGCGAAGTCAGACTAAACATCCTGGACAGCAACAGCGCGATAAGCGGAAAAGCGCACGGCGCCGTCGCAGACGCAGTTGTCGCCGCATTGTCCGCCGAGCCCGAGACTATTGAAGAACTCAAGACGGCGTTGGAGCGCTTCATCAGGCCTCTTGACGATCGAAAGCCTTTCGCCTGGTTTCACTCGGACACAAACGAAGAGGCCTGGGATGCCGGCATCGTAGTCGTCGATCTCGCGGCGCGCATCGTGGCGGTCGAGTCGTCTTACTCTTCCCCGCAAGCGAGCGGCGAAATCCTATACCTTGACGACTCCCGAGCAACCGAGGCTTGGTTACGTTATCGTGTCCCTGGTGACTGGTTGTTCGTCTACACGGTGGGCGAATACAACGCGCTCCGCGACGAGCACCGTCGCCGTCGGGCCGAACCGCCGTTGGACGCACGGCCCGTGCTCTACGGCTCCGCGATGACCGAGTTCATCGTCAACGGATGTCTAACGGCGCCTGATGCGCAAGCCGAAGGCACGTTGGCTACAATTCACGAGAGTTGGCTGATGACACCGCGCGCTGATTTGCACAACCAAAGCCCACGCGATGTGCTGATGGCGAAGCAGGACTTTATCGACTTCGATATACACACCCGCGAGTGGCAGTGGTCGGCACTTGGGGAGGGCCCGCCGCCCCTGGCGCGTGACAGCTTCGCCTATCTGTTCGCGGGGTTTGGCTCGCACGAGTGGGTTCTCTACTACGACCTGGTGCGCTGGCTGCTGAGCAAGTGTTGGGAACGTTTCCAGACGGAGCGCCCGGACGCCGCGACGGAGGTGACGCGGCTCGAAGGAATCAAACGGGACTGGCTGGAAACACGTCAGGGGGACTTGGGCGGAAGGATTCCGGCGGCGCTGATCGAGAGCGAACGGCGCCGCATACCTCTGGTGATGTCAACGAAGGAAATCATCGTTGATGAGAACTGCCCGCTTTGTCAGATGCTGGCGGACGAGTCAGACGAAGGGTTCGCGCCAACGTTTTGGCATCTGGACGGGTCCAACATGGACGTTGGGTTTGCATTTTCGTTTTGTCGCACTCGCGAGGAATGGGATGAGGAAGAACGCAGCCGCAAGGCGTTTGCCGAAGAGTTCGATCGTGACTGGGCAGCTCAAGGCGAACATTCTTCACCGGAGGAGATCTTTCTTTCGGATGGCTACGGTGGAGATGAGGACGGAGAGTTACCTGGCTAACGCATAACCATACCGCAGCAATGAACCGGCGAGTTCGAGTATTAACCTGATCGGCGATCCGGAGGAAGGCGATAACATCCGGCCCGTCAGCAATTCTCCGTGCTGGCGGGTTGTAGTTGCGCGCCCGCAATCTCGAGAATTCGAGGGCACTCTGTTGCAAGGACGTGCGTAAGTCGGGTACCTTTGCTGATCCCTAATTCAGACGGTGTCGGAGGATGCATGCCAACACGTGTCATCGAAGGTATCGCGGAACTCAAGAGCCTGATCGGTCAGGAAGTCGCCGCCAGTGACTGGCTTGAAGTCACCCAGCAGCGCATCAACGACTTCGCCGACGCAACCGAAGACCATCAGTGGATTCACATTGACGTCGAGCGAGCGAAAACCGACTCGCCGTTTCATTCAACGATTGCGCACGGGTTTCTCTCGTTGTCGATGTTGCCTCACCTGGCCGCCCAAGCCCTCAAGGTTGAAGGCGATTTCAAGATGGGGATCAACTACGGGTTGAACCGCCTGCGTTTTGTGTCACCGGTGCCCGCCGGTTCGCGGATTCGCGCGAGGTTCACTCTTCAGTCAGTGGAAGACGTTACAGGCGGCATACAGATCACCTGGTCGGTGACGTGCGAAACCGAAGGCGGCCAGAAGCCCGCTCTCGTAGCCGAGTGGCTGGTCCGCTACTACCAATAAGAAAACACGAAGACACGGACACCAGGGTGAGAAGGAATTCTCCATTGTGTCTCGGTGCCTTTGTGTTCTGATGATCATACGTATGGTGCTTAGCTACAGAGTGCGGGCGCGAAACACATCCGCGGATTCTGAGAACAAGATTCACGAAGATGCGACGGCGGCGAGCTTCGGTTTTCGAGGCGGACTCGTCCCGGGTGTAACCGTGTACGCCTACATGACCGTTCCGATCGTTGAGCGATTCGGTCTTGACTGGCTCGAACGCGGGTCGATGCAAGTCAAGTTTCATCAGCCCTTCTACGACGGCGAAGATGTGATCGTCCGGGCTGAAGTAGACGCCGGCGGCCGATCCGATCAAGATCGCGATTACCGCCGAGCGCGAAGACGGTGTAGCCTGCGCTACCGCGCTCGCGACGGTGAACGATCGATCCGCGTGGCTTGGCGAGGCGAGATTGGAAGACTATCCCGAAGCGCCTTTGCCTCTCATCGAAGCGAGGCCAGTTCCATCGCCGAAAGTTGCTGGTTCCTGGCACTGTTCTGGGAACGATAACCGAAACACTGAGCCTTCCTGATACAACCGTCCTGGCCAACCTCGATGAGCAGTTGCAAATCTACGGAGGCAGTGAGCCAGTCGCGCACCCGTTCACGCTGCTCGCCCTGGCAAATCAGATCCTGGTGCGCAACTACAAGCTCGGGCCGTGGATTCACGCGGCCAGCGATTTGATCAACTGGAGCGCGGTTCGAGACGGCGAAGAGATTTCTGTAAGGGGACGAATCGCGAACTGCTTTGAGCGCAAGGGCCACGAGTTTGTTGTGGTTGATCTGGTGTTGATCGCCAACGGATCGAGACTCGTTCAACAAGTGCGTCATACTGCGATCTATCGCCCTCGGGTGAGGAGTGGATAGCTGCAACGTTCAGAGTACTAACACGGAGAACTTATGGCTGGAATAACATCATTCGGAGCTTACATACCCTTCTATCGGCTCGCGCACAAAGAGATCGCTCGCGCGTGGGGCGGGCGCGCCGGCGAAGGCGAGCGCGCTGTCGCCAACGTCGATGAAGACTCGATCACGATGGCGGTCGAAGCCGTTCGCGATCTGCTGGGCGACAGCGAAGGACGAGAAGTCGACAGCCTTATGTTCGCAACTACCACCTCGCCGTATGCCGAAAAACAGGCTTCGGCGTTGATAGCGACCGCTACCGATTTGCGCAACGATGTGAGGACCGCGGACTACACCAGCTCCCTGAGATCGGCTACCACAGCCACTTTGGCGGCCATCGACTCCGTCAAAGCAGGGTCAGTCTCGAACGTCATCATCGCCGCGGCCGACACCAGGCTTGCACCGCCCAAGTCCGCCAACGAACGAATGTTCGGCGACGCCGCTTCGGCAATTGCGGTTGGAAGAGACAAGGTGATTGCCGACCTGGTCGCCAGTCATTCCACCGTAGACGAGATGACCGATGTCTGGCGCGGCGACGACGATCGATTCGTGTCGGGATGGGAAGAGCGTTTCTCGATCACCCAGGGTTATCAAAGGGTCGTGCGTCAAACGGTGTCGGAGTTGTTCGAGCGGAGCGCGATCGGTCCGTCACAGGTATCGAAGGCCATCTTCTACGCTCCCGATCCGGGGACGCTCGCGGGCACTGCCAAGGGCTTGGGGTTGAAGGCCGAACAAATCCCCGATCACTTGTTCTCGACCGTTGGCAACACCGGAACCGCGATGCCTTTGCTGGTCCTTTCATCGGTACTCGAGAACGCGGCCGCAGGAGATAAGCTCCTGGTGGTCGGATACGGGTCTGGATGTGATGCGCTGCTGTTTGAGGTAACCGATGAAATCGTGAATGCCAGGTCTGTATCGGGACGCCGGGGGGTTAGAGGGCATCTCGCTTCCAAGGCGAACCTCGATAGCTACGAGCGCTATGCCAAGTTCCGCGAATTGATCGAGACCGACGCCGCGCGGCGCCAGGCTCCATCCGCTTCGGCCGCGATCATTTTGAGAATGCGCGACGACATCTACCGGCTGCACGGATATCGCTGCCTGAACTGCGGCAAGGTACAGTATCCGCATCAACGCATCTGCATCAGCTGCCAGACGAAAGACAATTTCGAAAGCGTGAGACTCGCCGGCAAAACCGCAAAGCTGTTCACTTTCACGCTTGACTACCTGAACGCCGATCCCGATCCGCCCACGGTTATGAGCGTGGTTGATTTTGAAGGCGGCGGACGAGCTTATCTTCAAATGACCGATCGCAATCCGGCCGATGTCAAGATCGACCAGTCAGTCGAGATGATCTTCCGGCGATTGTATGAGGCGGAAGGCTTTACAAACTATTATTGGAAATGCAGACCGGGAAGAGATTCGTGAAGAGTGAAACTTGAAGAATGAAAATATGATAAGTGAACCGTGATGAGTGAAGCGTGATCGAATAGACTCGCAGTTCATGGTGCCTCACTAAAGATCACAGGTTGGGAAGGGTGGCTTGCCCCCGCCAGTCAGCTGAAAACAAGAGCGCGGGGGCAAGCCACCCTTCCTGACTCTGAAACATGAGAAGGATTCTGAGATCAGTCTAGACCAACCCTAATGTCACTTATGAAGCCTCGGGGGCAAGCCACCCTTCCCGGCCTGTGATCCTGCGCACGAGACTTTCGTCACCAGTTCCACGAATGACAACCGGGCCGATCACAAATCACGTTTCATTCTTCACTTTTTCACTCATCACGTTTCACTCATCACGTTTCACTCTTCATTCCTCACGTTTTTAGAAATCCCGTGCAAGGCTAAGCCGGGCGACGCGTTCTAACGCCAGATCGATTCTCCAGCCCACATCTTCGATCAACAGAAGAAGGAGACCCCATGAAAGCTCCGATAAGAGTGCTTACAGGCCTGGCTTTGTGTGCGTTCTCACTCGCCTGCTCCTCGTCGGGCCGCGTGGCCGAGGCAAAATCCGGCAACCCTCTGCAAGGCCGAACCGTGCGAGCAGTCGCCTCAACCCTCATGGCGCCGGTGCGTCCCGAATGGCGATTGGGTTCGCCGTTCACCCACAACAATCTCACGGTGTTTCCGGTGGTAGCGGATCAATCAACCCCCGGCGCCGATCTGATCACCCTCGACGAAGGGCTGCGCTCGGGCAAGGTGACCATCACCGAACTGGGTGGGGACGGGCGCTCGCGTATCATCAACCGGCGGCGGCTAAGCGACAGCGCGGAAGTGAACCGGCTCTCGCTGACCAACAAATCCGGGAAACCGCTTGTCCTGATTGCGGGAGAGATGATCCTTGGAGGAAAGCAGGACCGAATCGTCGGTCACGACTGCATTATCGAATCCTCGAACACACCGGTTCCACTCGATGTGTTCTGCGTCGAGCACGGCCGGTGGTCAGGCGGCGCATCGTTTGGCGAGAACATCGCTAGCGGTCACGCAGCCGGTGTTGGTTCTGGTTCGGGCGGCGGCACCGGAACGCTACCAGCGATGGTTGCTCCGATGGCCTTGCCGAACATTCGTGAGAAAGCGCAGGCAAGCAAGAATCAAAGCGAGGTCTGGTCTGCCGTCGCCGACGCGATAACAATGAGCGCTACGACCACTCAGACCGGAACCCTGACCAGCGTTTATCGAGACAAACGCGTTGGCACGAGGATCGACAGTTACGAGCGGGCGTTCAGAGCCAGGCTTTCAGGCAGCAACGTCGTGGGCGTGGTGGTAGCCGTCGGCGACGTGATCGTCTCAGCCGATGTCTTTGCTAACCACTCTTTGTTTCGAGCCTACTGGCCAAAGATGCTGAAGTCGTACGCTCTCGAAGCGGTCAGCACAACGAAATCCAGTGCTCAGTTGGTGAGCAGGAACGACGCCGAGGCTTTTCTGGCGCGCGTGCAAGGTAGCACCGCGGAGAGCCACGACGCGGCGTATAGACTTGCGGAAAACCAATCCAGCGATCAAGCAAGCTTCGAGCTTGAATACACCAAAACGAAGCCAACGCTTATTCACTTCAACCGCGTTGCCAAGAAATAGAGATCACGAGGGCGGTCGCGCTTAGCCGGTCGCCCTCGCACGCCTCACAAACTCGGCCCTGATCCTCTCGCGATCCGTCACAGGAATATTCCAGTCGATTCGAGACATTTATTCGAGGAAGCAACTTCGAGACGGTAAAGCCATTGTTAGTTCTAACGACCTGGCGATCAGGATACGCCGATCATGAGACACGAGCACGACCATCAGCAAAACCGATTCGCCGTCTTGCCCACACCGGTGCGGCTGGGTGCGGACTCGACCCGCAGTGGCCGCGGCGTCACCATCGCGTTTCTGGACTCCGGGTTTTACCCCCACGCGGATCTGACCGAACCAGTAAACAGAATTATTGCTTACACAGATGTCACTCAGCCGCGGGCTGCTCTGACTGCAAACCAGACGCCTGAGAGCTGGCACTGGCACGGCACTGATGACTTCAGTCGCAGCTGCCGGAAACGGACACCTTTCAAACGGAGCCTATCGAGGTCTCGCCTCCGATGCCAGAGTCGTCCTTGTCAAAGTAAGCGACAACGGACGGATCACCGAGTCAAACATCGAGCGCGGCCTGCGATGGGTGACAGAGAACAAAGAACTCTACAACATTCGGATTGTCAGCATCTCGCTTGGCGGCGATCAGGATGTTTCGTATCTCACAAACGCCGTCGATCAAGCCGCCGAAGACGCAGTCAAAGCCGGCCTCGTCGTCGTGGTAGCGGCGGGCAACAGCGGCTGCACGGATGATCACCGGACCGTGCCGCCGGCAAACGCGCCTTCGGTGATAACCGTCGGCGGCTATCACGACAACAACCAGCTCGAAGGGACACTCGATCTCTTCTGTTCGAGCTATGGTGCGACCGCGGATGGAATCATCAAACCGGAGATCATCGCCCCGGCGATGTGGGTCGCTGCGCCGATTCTTCCCAACACCGATGCTTACGATAGAGCCGAAGCGCTCTCGCAACTTGATTCGGCCCCCGACTACCTGCTCGATCATACGGCGCGAACATCAGGCGAATCCAAAGAGAATGACCTTTGGAAACGCGCTGGACTGAGCTACCCGCTCCGTGCGATGCCCGTCGGAACCATCCGCGCCGAAATCGAATCCCTGCTTCGAGAGCACAAGATCGTCGCGACGCACTATCAGCACGTCGACGGAACTTCTTTTGCCGCGCCAGTCGCCGCGTCGGTTGTTGCGCAGATGCTCGAAGCGAATCCGAGCCTCGGGCCTGCCGCAGTCAAGCATCTCCTGGTTTCGACCGCGGATCGGATTCCGGGAGCGCCCGCGATGCGTCAAGGCTTCGGCGTGCTAAACGCAAAGCGTGCCGTAGAGGCAGCGGAGCGTGAGCAGCACGAGCGCGAGACAGCATTCTTTTGTCCGCCAAGAGTGAACAACAACAGGATTGAGTTCACCTATCACAATGACTCTGCCAAAAGCGTCGCGCTTGCAGGCGACTTCAACGGATGGACCGCAACAGCGACACCGTGTGCAAGGAGTGATGACGGAGTCTGGCGCGCCCGGATCGAGTTCCTCGAGCCGGGCCGCTATCGCTATAAGCTGGTAGTGAACGAAGTGCGATGGATCGAGGACCCCGCAAACGCGATGAAGGAGCCCGACGAATACGGCGGCTTTAACTCGATCCTGCATGTTTCGTGACTGGAGGCACCCTCGACAATGATGACGACACAGAAATCACACTTACCTGGATTGATCGAACTCGGGCGCTGCGACCGGATCGAACTTCATGGCTTCGAGGTCGATATGTCCGGGCGAGTAATTGTTCCCGAGTTTCATCCGCGCACTCCCGAAGAGGTAAGCGCGTCGATGAGGTTTGAATCCGAGCTGCGAGCAGCCATTGACGCAGCCGCGTAGCCACACACATCGATCTGCTTATCAACTAAGTGCGTCGCTGTCCAAACCGGGCGGCTTCTCCACACCTATCCGCAGTTCTTCCCTGAACACTCATCGGCAGCAAACATTACTCACCAGCACGGAATATTTCCCCGATAAGTAATCATAGAAACAGTGTGCAGGGAGCGACTGGAGATTTCGCGGCACACATTTGGAAGCGAGTTCAAAGATGAGCACAGCAACGATCAATGCATCAACCTTGACGATCCCCAGTTCGGCGATCAACGCATTGAGGCATCACTGGCCCGAGTACCTGATGGAAGGTTTCGGCCTCGGGTTGTTCATGCTGGCGGCATGCGCGGTCAGTGTTGTGCTCGACCATCCTTCTTCGGCGGTTCACCGGGCGATTCAAAGCGCAACGCTCAGACGGGTGTTGTTTGGCGCGGCGATGGGGGCGACCGCGATCCTGAACATCTATTCGCCGTGGGGCAAGCGATCCGGTGCGCACCTGAATCCATCGACTACGTTGACCTTTTGGAGGCTGGGCAAGGTCGAGCCGTGGGACGCGGCGTTCTACTCGGTCTGTCAGTTCGCCGGCGGTATCGTGGGCGTGCTGACTGCGCAGATCCTGTTTGGAAGTCTGATCGAGCATCCGGAGCGTCAACTATGTCGCGACCTTACCGGGGCCAGGCGGCGAGGCGGTTGCCTTCGCTGCAGAAGCCGTAATCACTTTCATATTAATTTCGGTGGTATTGCGAGTATCGAACAACGCAAATCTGACGCGATATACCGGGTTGTTCGCCGGTGCGCTGGTTATGACCTACATAAGCATCGAGGCGCCGCTGTCAGGGATGAGTATGAACCCGGCGCGCACTCTTGGCTCTGCTGCCCCCGGCGGTATATGGACCGCGCTTTGGATCTACTTCACCGCGCCGCCGATCGGAATGCTTCTGGCGGCGGAGGTCTATCTGCGGCTGAGGGGCGGCCGCCGTGTGTTTTGCGCCAAGCTGCACCACCTCAACGACAAACGCTGCATCTTTCGATGCAACTTCGAAGAGTTACTCATTGACGCGGCGACCGCGCCGTCTCAAACAAACCAACAACGTTAGGAAAAGGAGAGTTCACCATGCAACGACGCATTCTTTCACTGGGTCTGATCGCGATTGTCCTCGGTTTTCAACTGTCAGCCTTGGCAGCGGGTAGCCGCAACGGCAAAGCCGTCAGGTTCACGGTTCGTATAGAGAACATTTCAAACAAAGACGGATTCACTGCTTCCAACGGCGCCAGGTTCCCGTTCGCTCTTTCACCCGGAATGTGGGTCGCGCACAACAAACTGGATGTGCGGCTTCTCAAAGAGGGTGTGAAGGCATCGGTCAACGGGCTGGAGATGCAAGCCGAAGACGGCAACCCGGCGGGGTTAGTCAACTATCTCGAGCGTTATCACAACCACATGCTTCACGGAGTGTTTAACACGCCGGTAGGCGCGAGCGCCCCCGGTCCGATCGGTCCCGGCGGGGCGTATGAGTTCGCCTTCGACGCCGAGCCCGGAATGAAGCTCTCGCTGGCGATGATGTTTGGTCAATCCAACGACTGGTTCTACGCGTTCGACACCGACGGAGTCCACCTGTTCGATGGAAACAAGCCGATAAGCGGTGATCTCACCTCTAAGGTGATTCTCTACGACGCCGGATCAGAGAAGGACGAGGAAATTGGCATTGGCCCGAATCAGGGCCCTCGCCAGAAAGCTACAAACACCGGCGAAGACGAGAACGGCGTCGTGCACAAAGTGAAGAACTCAGTCTGGGCCACCAGGACCGGCGAGCTCTTTCGCATCACGATCACACCCGAAGACAAACCGTAGTGAATACCGCACGGCTCTGAGATGCGACCGACCTCAGTTTGGCGCATCTCGCGCCGGCGGGGGTTCTCTCAGCGCTTCGACAAACTGAAGTGTGTCGGACAATTCGACAAACTGAAGTGTGTCGGACACTTCGAGAAACTGAAGTGTGTCGGACAACTTCGACAAACCGAAGTTTTTTGGGCAGACGACAGGAGGATGAACTTCATGAGAAGCAAGACAATAAACATCGCCGTGCTGGTAGCCGTGATAACAGTAGCCATCACCGCCCACGCTCAAGTCATGGACAAGAAGACGCTCACGATCGACGGCGCCAGAAAGGTAATCGCCGCCGCGGTGCTCGAAGCAAAGAAGCTCAATGCGCCGGGCGGAGTCATCGCAGTGGTCGATGATGGCGGAAACCTGATGGCGCTCGAAAGGCTGGATGGAACGTTCGCCGCCGGCGCGAACATCTCAATTGGAAAGGCCAGAACATCGGTTTTGTTCAAGAAGCCGACCAAAGTATTTGAAGACATCATCAAAAACGGGCGCACCGCCATGGTTTCGCTGCCCGATGCGTTCTTCACTCCGCTTCAGGGCGGCATTCCGATCGTCGTCGAAGGACAGATCGTAGGAGGCGTCGGTGTGAGCGGAGCTGCGAGCGCGCAGCAGGACGAGCAGCTTGCCATCGCCGGCGCGAACGCGTTCAACAACCCTGAAATGGCATCTGCGCCCGTCAGCTTTTTCGACAAAGAGCAAGTCACCGCGGCGTTTGCGAAAGGCGCGGTCCTTTTTGACAAGAGCGACAAGTATATGGTGCACGCCAGCCGCCGCGACCAGCCCGGCATGGGCGAGGTGCACACCAAAGACGCCGACATAATTTACGTGCTCGACGGCGCGGCGACTTTTGTCACCGGAGGCGCACTCGTAGACCCTCGCAACATAGCCGCCGCCGAGATTCGCGGCAAAGAGATCAACGGCGGTGAAGCACGAAAACTCGGGAAGGGCGACGTGATTGTAGTCCCCGCGGGCACGCCCCACTGGTTCAAAGAAGTCTCGGCCCCGTTTCTGTACTACGTTGTGAAGGTTCGGTAGCTGCGATCCGGCAAAAAACATCAGCCGGCGCTGATTCTCCCTCCGGAGAATCAAAACGAACTCAGAGGCGACAAACTGAAGTTTGTCGGACATAAAGGGGGTGAAAAATGAAGGCACGACTTCTACTCTTCTCAGCGGCGCTCCTCGTTGCGTGTGCGTTTGCATCGTTCGGCGCTTCGACTCTCGATGCCGCAAGCTCGCCTAACGGTAAACCACAAGCGTCGATCGACCTCGCAACCGAGGCCGGCGCGAAACTGGTCAAGGGCCAGTGGCGGTACAGCGACACAAAGATCATCGAGGTTGACTTCAAGAGTCCGGGGCCCGACAAACAGCCGACCGGCGCACCGATCAAGACTTACGACTACACCCCACACGCGGGCGGCGCGGACTTCGATGATTCAAAGTGGGAGGCCATCAGCGCAACGTCTCTGGACCAGCGGCGAGCGACCGGCAGGATCTGCTTCAACTGGTATCGCATCAACATAACAATCCCGGACCGCATCGGCGACTACGACCCGGCCGGCTCGACCGTTGTATTTGAAACCGCGCTCGATGACTACGCCGAGATCTGGGTCGACGGCGAGCTGTCGCGTTATCTCGGTCAGATGGGCGGCTCAGTCGTTGGTGGTTGGAATGCGCCCAATCGAGTCGTCATTGGACGCGAGGTCAAACCCGGCCAGCAAATCCAACTGGCGGTGTTCGGGATGAACGGTCCGATATCGAATCCGCCGACTAACTTCATCTGGATGCGTTACGCAGGCTCGAGTTCTTTAACACGACGACGCGCGGTCCCATCGCAATCACTCCGAGTGAGGTCAACGTCGAGATAATCAGGAATGATCCAGCAGATGGATGCCATCGTCGGGCCGAACCCAAAGATCTTCAAGCTGGCAGAGGGCTTCAAGTTCACCGAAGGCCCGATCTGGGTCCCCGACGGAAGATACCTTCTGTTCAGCGATCCCAATAACAACATCATCTACAAGTACACGCCGAACGGAGACGAACGCGGTCGGCTCGAGGTGTTCAGGACGCCGAGCGGATATTCCGGCGCGGACATCGCCGAGTACGGCCAGCCAGGTTCAAACGGGTTGACGCTTGATCCCCAGGGCCGATTGACGATCAACCAGCACGGCAATCATCGCGTTGTGCGGTTGGAGAAAGACGGACACGAGACCGTGCTCGCCGACAGTTTCGAAGGCAAGCGGCTCAACAGCCCGAATGATCTCGTCTATCGCATCGGACGGAACGTTGTATTTCACCGATCCTCCGTTCGGGCTTCCAAAGTTCTTCGAGGATCCGCGCAAGAGAACTTTCATTCAGCGGCGTCTTCTCGATCTACAAAGGCAAGCTCCAGGTGATCAGCAAGGATTTCACCGGACCAAACGGCATCGCGTTTTCGCCTGACGAAAAGTACCTCTACGTCGGCGACTGGGATGACAAGAAAAAGATCGTGATGCGTTACGAAGCCAGGCCCGACGGTACCCTCGCGAACGGCAAGGTGTTCTTTGACATGACATCGGCACAGGGCGAAGACGCGCTCGATGGAATCAAAGTCGATCAGGCGGGCAATCTGTACGTTTCCGGGCCGGGCGGTCTGTGGGTGATCTCACCGGAGGGCAAGCATCTGGGAACGATCATCGCGCCGAAGCATCCGCACAACATGGCGTGGGGTGACGAAGACGGCAAGACCCTGTACCTCTGCGCACGGAGCGGGCTTTATCGAATTCGGTTGAACGTAGCCGGAGTGCGTCCCGCTCCGCTGGCGATGAAGTGAGAAGGGGTCAGCACGGCGCGAGACTTGACATTCCTATTGGCTCAAAGGCCGCCACGTTATTCACACCGCTGGGGCGGCCGGAGACACGCCCTTCGCCTGAGTGCGAAGGACTCTTTTGGGTTGGTCTCAATTGTCTGGTCCACGAAACTAAACGGCGGTCAACCGGGGCCGGTGATCACTTTCGCCTGCTTTAGTTCGGCAATCCTCTGGTCGTCGTAGCCGAGTTCCTTCAACACCTCGTCCGTATGCTCGCCAAGCATCGGGGCCGCTCGTTGAATCCTTCCCGGCGTCTTCTCGAAGCTGATCGGCACGCCGGTCACTCGTGCCGAGCCAATCAACGGATGCTCAGTCTGCTGGTTCATTTCCACCGCTTCGACCTGGGGATCGTTAAAGAAGCCGGGCCAGTCTCCAACGGCGCCACAGGGGACCCCCTTGTCCATCAACAGCGTCTGCCAGTCCTCAGTTGTCTTCTGACGGATCAAGGGCTCGAGGATAGGGGCCAACTCAGCCGATCTCTCGGTGCGCCTTTCGTTAGTGTCATAGCGCGGATCAAGCCCCAGCTCGGACAGACCCAGCACCTCGCACAGCATCCTCCAGAATTTGTCTGTCGCCCCGCCGATGAAGATCTGACCGTCCTTTGTCTCGAACAGGCGATAAGGGTAGATACCGACCCGGCCTTGCGCTTCGGCGTCCAGTGGCTGATAAAAGAAATGCGTCTGAATCGACATGATGCCCTGCAACAATGATGTTTCGATCAGTTGTCCCTCGTCGGTCTTCGCGCGATGAAGCAATGCCGCAAGCACGCCGGTGAGCACCAGCATCGAAGCCTGATAGTCGGACGCAGCCACCGGGCTGATCGCGATGCGGCCGGCGTAGTTGACGTTCTCTCTCGCCAGCCCGCTCAGCGATTGAAGTATCGGATCATAGCCGGGACGGTCACGATACGGGCCCTTAGATCCAAACGCCGTCGATGAGCAGTAAATTATTCCAGAGTTGATCTCGCGAAATGTGTGGTAATCAATACCAAGCTTTTCGCTCACCCCTGGTCTAAAGTTCTCGATCACCACATCACTGCGCCGTACAAGCTCGAAGACCACCTCGCGCGCGGCAGGCAGCGTCAGATCGAGCGAGATGCCTCGCTTGCTGCGATTCCAGGTTTGAAAGGGACGGCTTTCGCCTTTGATAAAAGGTCCCCACGCCCTGGCGAGGTCGCCGTAAAGGGGTTCGATCTTTATGACGTCAGCTCCGAGATCGCCCATCAGAGAAGCGCTGTAGGCTCCATTTATGAAGCTGCAAAAATCCAGCACTTTCACGCCCGCCAGCGGGCCGTATGCCGCCTGGTTTTCATTGTCGGCGTCTCTCATCGGCGTTCTTGTCAGCCCCTCTCTTTCCGTTTCAGACGCCGCTCCACGTACGCCTTTCGAGCCTCTATCCCTTCAGGCGACGCGAACGCGCTCAACAACAGGTCGCCGTCCGCATAGCCCGATGAGCTCGCAATCGCGCGGCTCACGGCGTTTACGTGCTCTTTGGTGATCGCAACAGGAGCCGCGGGCATCGCGGCGATCTCCTCGGCAAGCTTCAAGGTCTGTTCTTCGAGTTCGTCCGGTGGAACAACACGATTGACAAACCCCATAGCCCTGGCTTCGTCAGGCGCAAACTGGCGGCAGGTCATCACCAGTTCTTTGGTCATCGCCGGACCAATCTCGCGCACCAGCCGCGGAATGCCGCCCCAGGCAAGGGGTATCCCGAGCTCAACTTCGGGGATCGAGAACCGGGCATCCTCAGCGGCCACTCTCAAGTCGCAGGCCGGCCATCAGCAGCACCGCGCCTCCGACCGCGTAGCCGTGAACGCTTGCGATCGTGGTCGCTTTTATTGATTCAACTGCGTCCACCATCCTGGATCCTGCCTGCGCCGCTGCGCGCAGAGCGAGCCATCCGGCTGCTGCGGTTCTTGAAGAGTCCTTGAGATCGGCACCCGCGGAGAAGGCGCGACCCGCACCGCTGACGATGACTACACGTACGCCATGTTGGGCGTCGAACCAACGCGCCGCCTCCACCAGTTCCCCGAGCATCGTCGAATTCATGGCATTCAAACAGTCGGGACGATTGAGGATGAGCCGCCCGATCGAGCCGTCAGTTCTTACGGCTAGTGTTTCGAAGTTCATAGTTAACGGTCTATAGACCACTGGGGAGTGTTGGTCAAGCCCGTTGCGGAAGTCGTACACAACGTCTTCAAAGCGTGGTAGCAAACCGATGATTCGCGGGTGCGGTGCTCGTTTTGAAGGCTCGACCGGTGACAGAAGCGCCAAGCTGCCTTTTCAACTACACGCATAACGTTCGATACTAGATGGATGGAATCAAACCCGAAGCCAAGAATCGCCGCGAGCGCCGCTTTCGATATTACGCAGTCAGGCGAGCCTCTGAAAGCCCATCTCATATCCCACAATCACTGGGATCGGGAGTGGATTTTTACAGCCAAGTACACGAATCGCTGGCTGGTGCCCTTCTTCGACAACCTGCTTAAGACACTTGCGGCCCAGCCCGATTATCGTTTCGTCCTGGATGGGCAAACGCTGATAGTCGAGGACTACCTCGCGCAGTTGCCTGGAGATGAGAGCTCGCGGCGCGAGCAGGAGATTCGCAAACTCGTCAGGGAAGGCCGCCTGCTCGTCGGACCCGCCTACCTTCAGCCTGATTGGACGCTGGTAAGCGGCGAAGCTCTGGTGCGCAACCTCATGATCGGGCATAGAATCGCCGAAAGACTCGGGGGTGTCATGAAAGCCGGTTGGATGCTCGACAACTTCGGGCAGATAGCTCAGGCGCCTCAAATTTACCGTGGCTTCGGGATCGATGGCGTCTTTGTATGGCGCGGGGTCGGGATGACCGATGATCAGATGAGGTCGGAATTCAATTGGGAGTCCCCCGACGGATCAAGCGTGCTAGCCATCTATCTCATCAACAGCTACCGCAATGCTATGGTGCTTTCTCTTACACGGGAAATCGCGGTCGAAAGAATACTCGCAGAGGTCAAGGCCCTACGACCATTTGCCACCACCCCAAACGTTCTGTTGATGAACGGCTATGAACAGGTACCCTGGCCTGACGATGTGCTCCCCATCATAGATGAGTTCAACCGCTCGATTAAGGACGATATCATCTGCACACAGAGCACTCCTACCGAATACATCGAGACCATCCGCGGGTTCAATCCTCAACTGCCAACTTTGCTGGGATACCTTTACAGCGGAAGGTATATGCCGGTACTCAAGGGGGTTTTTTCCAGCCGCAACCATTTGAAGCTGCTAAACAACGAGTGCCAGAGGGAGCTTGAACGATGGGCCGAGCCCTTCGCCACGGTCGCCTGGCTGCTTGGCGCCCAGTACCCCAAAGCACGGCTTGAAAAGGCATGGAAAACGCTGCTGCTCAATCAGGCCCACGATGATATGTGCGGGTGCTGCGTTGACCCGATCGCGCGCGATATGGAATCGCGGTTTGGCGATGTGTTCCGAATTGCCAGCGAAATAGCCGACGAGAGCCTGTTGACAATCGCCGGGATGATCAATGCATCACGCTTCGACAGGCTGCTCTCGATTGTCATTTTCAACCCCTCGCCTCGCGAGCGCACAGACGTGATCGCCTTCTCAATACAGCTGCCCGAAGGAACCGAAGCGTTCTCGCTCAAGGACAGTGGTGGCAAGACGGCGCCGATACAGATGCGAACGAGAGACGGAGACAGGGTAGATCTATACCTCTCAGCGGAGTCGGTTCCGGAGCTTGGCTACAAGACCTATTACGTTGTCCGCGACGAGGCTGCGCCGGACCGCCATCCGGTTGTCACCGCGTCCGCAGAAGAAAGAACGTTGGAGAACGAGTTCCTTAAGGTCTGGATCAACAACGACGGCAGTTTGAAGGTAACGCATAAACCGAGCGGGAGGACCTATGACAATCTCGGCTATTTTGAAGACGGCGGAGATGCGGGTGACACCTACGATTACTCCCATCCGGAACAGGACACAGTCATAACGAGCAAGGGGTTGCAAGCGGTAATCACCCTGGTTGAGCCGGGCCCGCTTATGGCAAGGTTCCGCGTGGAAATCGCGCTTGATCTTCCCGACCAGCTCGCTGGGGAACGAAAGTCGCGCGGTTCTAACATTCGCACTCTCCCCATAATTTCTTATGTTGAGCTGACCCCGGAGGCTGAGCGGGTTGAGATAAAGACGGTCATGAAAAACGTCGCCAAGGATCATCGGCTTCGGGTGCTTTTTCCGACCGGGCTAAACTCCGACCACTGTTTTGCCGAAGAACCATTTGACGTCGCAAGGCTTCCCATAGCCGAGGAGGAGTTCCCCGAGCAACTACCCGAGCGGTTCCGGGAATTGATGCTCGCGGGGCGATACACTCAGCCCATCAACCAGCATCCCTTTCAAAACTTTGTCGACTACAGCGACGGGGAGAGCGGTGTAGCAATAATAAGCCGCCGAGTAACTGAGTTCGAGGTGTTACCAGACAACGGTACGATAGCTCTAACTCTACTCAGATCGGTCGGCTGGCTGGCTCGTTCCGATCTGTTGACGCGCGTAGGTGACGTCGGTACCGCACATTTTCACCCCCGAAGCCCAGTGCCTAGGCGAACACGTGTTTCACTATGCCATCTTCCCTCACACGGGCGACTGGCGCGAAGAGAAAGCGCACATGCAGGCGTTCTCGCACAATCTCAGGCTCAGAGCCGTGCTAAAGACCGGCCCCGGCAGCCTGCCCGATGAGATGTCCTTCTTCTCGTTATCCAGCGAAGAAACCACTGGCGGTTTCAGGTTGAGCGCACTAAAACGCTCCGAAGACGGCGACGGAGTGATCGTGAGATTCTTTAATACGATCGAGCGGCCGGTGCGCGGAAGTGTGGAATCGCACTGGCTTGCCGATGGCGCCTTCCTTACAAACCTCAACGAGGAGGAGCAGCAGGAATTGAAAGCGATTGATAAGGCGATCGAGTTTGAGGCGAGACAGAAAGAGATCGTAACCCTGAAGCTGAAAGTTGCTCCGCGCGTGCAGGAATACACACAACGGTCAAATGTTGATATAGTTCTGCCACCGCTTTCGCCGGGCGAAAAATGGCCGGCGGGAGAACTTCCGTCGTAATAACCAAAGAAGAAGTTCAGGCCGAAAGAGACCGGGAGGCCAGACTGGAAGCGGAGCTGCTCAAGGCAAAGGCGGCGGTCTTTACGATCGGGGACGAGATTGATAGGACCGCCTCGAAGGACATCCGCAAAATCGTCGAGTTGCAGGAAGCCAGGACCAACGTCGCCTCGCTTACCCGCCAGGTGAACGAAAGCCGTATCTCGGCATTGCTGAACAGACAGCTTTACATCACCAACAAGATGGAGAATGAACTTGAGGAGATTGGTGAGGCCATGAGCTGGTCCAGGACGCGCAAGCGCGCCGGTGAATATCTTGTTCATTACTACAAGGGGCTGCTTAGGAAGGGGGAATAGGACCTATACGACCTATAGGACCTATAAAGAGCAGGGCCAATCCCAAATCATTATGAAATTGTTGTGGCGCCCAAAACGACGCGCATCAGTCGGCACTTTTGAGCTTTCCTGATACACTAGGTCGTTACATCGGCAGCGAGTCACCGCACGCTTCTGCACTGATCGGTCAATAGAACGATATGAGAATCGAATTACCTCGCGAAGCACAGCGCTTTGGCGCCAACCTTTTCTACGGCGTTCAAAAGGTGTACGAGCTGGACTCCGGACCTGCCTCCGAAACGCTGGCCAACTGGTCAGACTTCGTCATCCGGCAGATTCCCTACGAGACACTCAATGCGGTCGAAAAGCAGATGGCCATCGTCGTTCCGATGAAGAACGAGAAGCTGAGGCTGCTCGAAGGGATTCTGTTCGCGATCCCTCATTCCTGTCTGACCATAGTGGTGTCGAACAGCCCTCGCGAGCCGGTCGATCGCTTCAATATGGAGAAGAACGCGATTGAGAACTTCTGCACGTTCACAAAGAAATCCGTGGTTGTCGTGCATCAGAAGGACCCTGCGATTGCCGCGGCGTTCGCAGCAGTCGGCTATGAGGGAATTCTAGACGACACCGGGCAAGTCAAGGATGGGAAGGCCGAGGGAATGATTCTGGGTCTGGTGCTCGCTCATCTGGCAGGAAAGAAATATGTCGGATATGTGGACGCCGACAATTATATCCCGGGGGCGGTCTTCGAGTATGTCCGTGCCTACGCCACCGGCTTCACTCTGAGCCAGTCCAGCTACTCAATGGTGCGGATGTTGTGGCACAGCAAACCAAAAGTAGTCGAATCAAACCTTTACTTTGCGAAGTACGGTCGGGCGTCGGTGATCTCTAATGACTTTCTCAACCGGCTTATCAGCTATCACACCGGTTTTGAAACCGAAGTAATCAAGACCGGCAACGCAGGAGAGCACGCGCTCACAACCAACCTCGCGCTGTTGCTGGATTATGCGCCGGGCTATGCGATAGAGCCCTATCATTTCATAAATCTTATCGAAAGATTCGGCGGGGTCACCGTGAGCCCCCATCCGGAGGTGATGAAACAGGGAGTCGACGTCTATCAGATAGAATCGCGCAATCCGCATCTACACGCCTCTAAAGGAGAGAAACACGTTCAGAGCATGATCTACTCATCTCTTCAGGCGATATATCATTCAACTGCCGTTTCTGAAACACTGAAGCATGAAATTCTTGTAGAAATGCGGCGCCGCCGTCTCATCGCGAAGGACGAAGAACCTGCTCCCCTAATTCGCTATCCTGCGCTCGGGCGCATCGACTTCAACAAGTTTATGCGAGCGATCGACGGTCAGGCTTTTGCTGGGATCGTCGGAAACGGAGTCTGATCTCATTCTGCTAATGGGCGAGCCTTCAAGACCCAAACTGATCATATTCACCGATCTCGACGGCACCCTGCTGGACCTGGGCACCTACTCATACCTTCCCGCTCTCGAAGCCCTTGGTCGAGTGATCAGCGGCGGAGTGCCGCTGGTGTTCTGTTCGTCGAAGACTGGCGTCGAACAACGCTACTATCAGGAACGCATGGGCATCCGGGGCGTCATGATAGTCGAGAACGGCAGCGCCATTCTTATCCCCCAGAACCAATTCTCTGAGCACTACCCGTCGAGCGGAACAACCGCTGGTCACGACATCATTGAGCTGGGTGAATCGGCGGACAGAATAAGAAGCGAGTTGGCCGACGTTCGCCGGGAGACCGGGGTGCAATTCAGGGGTTTCAAAGAGATCAGTTTGGAAGAACTCTGTAGCCTGACCGATCTAGCCGCCGACGCGGCCGCGCGCGCGCAAGCCCGCGAATACAGCGAGACCATTGTGGGCGATATGCCGGTCGCGGATTTGGAAACCCTTGGCGGGGCATTGCAATCAAGGGGGCTTTCGTGCATTCGGGGCAGCCGGTTCCACACCGTCGTTTCATCGAAAGTCGACAAAGGCAAAGCCGTCAGATTGGTCACGAAGCGGTTTAGACATGAGATTGGAGACATTTGTACTGCCGGAATTGGAGACAGCGGAAACGATGAACCAATGCTCGGCGAAGTGGACCGGCCTTATCTGCTTCAAAGGCCTGACGGGACCTGGGAGAAGATGCGGATCGATCGGCTGAGAAGGGTTGAGGGATCGGGTCCGGCCTCGTGGAATCGTCTGGTATGTAATCTACTTGATGAGGAGTGGTCTCATTCGTGCGTCAATACGTCGAGCCGGCCGCAATAGTGCGCATGGTTGAAGAGGAAGATATCGCTGCGATGGCGTTGTTCCTTGCTTCCGACGAGGGCGCGAACATCACCGGCGAGACGTTGAACATATCGTCCGGCTATCGATTGTCTTGATTGGGAGATGGAAGCGGCTCTGTCTTGAGGTTTGGATGACTCGATCGTACGCGCTCTTATTCTAAAAGCGGCAAGCGAGCTTCATACAATCAAGAGTTCGATCTGGCGGAGTACCGGGCAATCGTCCGACGGCGGCGGCAAACCGCGCCAGGTCGTCCCGCAACCAGTCTTCAAAAAGAATGATGACTGCTGCCAGCAGCAAAAAGGCGCGGTGACTAATCTCCTTAACGGCTTTCTCATAGAAGCTCGCTTGTTGGATCCCGCGGTCGTCACAGTTCTTTCAAGACTAGTCCATCTCGTTCGATTGGAGAAAGCCATTCCAGTGACAGAATCAACTTCCCTTTTGCTTGACCCCAAATACCTGGCCGCCGATGGTGATAGTGCCCTTCCGGCCTCCTGCGCTCGAATTTGCTGCAACCGAATAGCTCACTGTGCCGTTGCCTATGCCGACACCACTGGATGTGATCGTTATCCATGGAACGCTCGCGACAGTCTGCCAGGCACATCGCTGAGCCGCTACGACGTTAGTCGTTCCGCTGCCGCCACCCGCAGGAAACGACTGGAAGGTTGGACTGATCGAGTAACCGCAACCCTCGCCCAATCCTCCATCCTGCACAACGATCTGATTGGTGCCTGAAACGCTGACGTAAGCCTGGCGCGCACTGCCGGTGAAGTTCTCCCTCACTTCGTAGGTCAATACGAAATTCCCCGCGCCAGCATTTGTTGATGTGATCGTGATCCAACTGTCGCTAGCCGATGCTGTCCAGCTACAGGAAGAAGATGTCGTGATGTTGAGGCTACCTGCGCCTCCCGCAGTGGTGAAGAACTTGCTCGCTGGCATGACAACATAACCGCAAATCGGCGCGGCAAGTCCGGAGATCGTCCATGTCGAGAATTGTGTGACGCCGACAAGCTCGACCCAGTTGTCAGTAGCATTTCTCGTTGTGGCCCCGAGGTTGGTCCAGGCCGCACCTTTGCGCCAAAGTCCGAGCGTCGGTTTGGTGTTGCCGTTGAGATCCGCGTCTTGGTAATGGAGCCGCACTTTTGCGGAATAGCCGCTGCCGCCCGTCGGCGTGATGGTGTAGGTCCTGCGCACCGCGTTGATGAAGTCAATCGGTGTTTGTTTGACCAGGTTCACCATTACATCGCTCGGCGGCGTACCGGAAGTGAACCCTATGGTGTTGAATGGATTGCCGAAGCTCAATGTGTTTACGGTTGTAAAACCTGTGCGCGTGACATTGCCAACTACATCCCTGGTGCCGGTTGACGTCGCTGTTGCCGGCATCGTAAGGGCAAACGATCCGGTATTCACATCGCCGCTCGCGAGATTCAAAACACCGTTGACGGTTGAATCCGCGCCCAGAACTACACCCGCGGAATTGTTTATTGTTAGGTTCGGGAAAGCGATGTTGCCCGATGTTGATTGCGTCGAAGTACCCTCGAACGACACTGCGCCTGTGCCTGTGACGCTGCCGTTGTTGGCAAGAGCAACACCCGGGCCTAACAGCGAAAGAATATTTATCGAAGGCAGGTTGAGCGTGCCACCGTTGCTTACCACGATGCGATTTATCGTGTGATTAGTCACAAGTTGTAAGGTTGAACCTGACAGCACAGTAATCGTGTTGCCTAGGAACATGCCCGTGCCGGCGAGCTGTTGCGCTCCGTCGACTGCGCCAAACTGCACGCTTACATTGCTGATGAAGTTATTGTTGGTGAGGTTTGCGCCATTGAAAATGAGCGTGCCGCTGCCGCCGATCGTGCCGTTTAAGGTCAGATTGCCGTTGACTGTCAGCGTGCGTCCCGCGTTGATGGTCAACTGCCTGCCGGCGGCGATGGTCAGATTATTGAGGCTCACGTCTGCCGCGCTTATGACGGCCTCATTCGTGACGCCACTTTCGGGCAGCGTTGCGTCATCAAGGGTGCTCGGCGCGAGGTTTGAAACCCAATTTGTGTCGGTCTGCCAGTTGGAACCAATCGCACCAGTCCAAATGCTGTTCGCGGGAACGGCGGCGAAGATGTAAGCCGAGCCTGCATTCGGGACGGATCCAAGATCGTCAAGGCTTGCGCCGATGACAAGGACCTGGCCGATGACTGCGACGGCGTTGCCGAAGCCATCAAAGTCCGCGCCATCGCCTGCAGTGAGTTTCTGCCGCTCGGACCAGACTGAAGTTACGGGGGAACGAGTAAAGACGTAAGCAGCGCCCTGATCAGGATTGCCGCTAATATCTGAACCCGGAGTTCCCACGATCGCCGTATCCGTATCAATTGCTACTGCCGAACCGAAGTTGTCCAAAGCCGTTCCATCGCTTGCGGTGAGTTTTTGGGCTTGAGACCAAACGGTTCCGGTGCGCGTGAAGATGTATGCAGAACCCTTGTCATCATTAGGCGCGCCGACATCATCGAAATAAGCACCGATGATAACCGTGTTGTTGCTGATGGCCACGGCGTTTCCGAAGTTGTCATTCGCAGAGCCGTCGGAAGCTGTTAGTTTTTGTTGCTGTGTCCAGGTGTTTCCGGTACGAGTGAACTCGTATGCCGAACCTTGCGAGAAGTTTGAGCCAACCTGGTCGTTGAGAGCGCCGGCGATGATCGTATCGCCGCTGATACCAACCGAGAAGCCAAACTCGTCGGATGCCATGCCGTCTGGGGCTATGAGTTTTTGTTGTTGTGTCCAGGTCGTGCCGCTTCGTTTGAAGACGTAGGCCGACCCTTGATCCGCGTTTGGTCCTACGTTATCCAGATCGGCTCCGACAACGATGGTATCACCGCTAATGCCGACAGACCTGCCAAAGAGATCCGCCAGCGCACCGTCTGAGGCGGTAAGTTTCTGCTGCTGTGTCCATGTAGTTCCGTTAAAAGCAAAAACATAAGCGGAGCCTTGATTTGAGTTTGCGTTCACATCGTCAAGAAGCGATCCGGCAACAATCGTATCGCCGCTGATGTCGACCGAATAGCCGAACTGATCGCCTGATGCACGGTCATTTGGATTTAGTCTCGCGTTGAGGGACCATTCGCCTTGATTGGTGGATTCAAAAACCCAGACTTCTCCTTGATCCGAGTTCACGCCGACATCTGCCTTGGGCACCCCGACGACAGCGCGATAGAAAATTTCTCCTGAACCATTGACTCCTGTGCTCAGGGCTACAGCCGAACCGAATTCATCGCTGTTTGTGCTTGCTTGCGGTTCAAGAGTGGCTTGCAGGGACCAGACTGGGCCGGAACGAACGAAAACCGAAATCGCGTTCAAAAGCCGGCCGGAAGGCATGCAGTTAGCGGTAACGATTGTGTCGCTGCTGATCGCCGGTATGCAAGTGTCAAAGAGAGATTGTTGTAATGACCAGTTCCTCCCGACACGAACATAAACAGACGTTCTTGCCGAGGGGCATGCAAAAACGCTACAAGCAGCACGAATCTCTCCGATAGCTAGTGTGTCACCGTCACCGCTGAGGCTGATCTTTGCGACTGTGGCACCGGTACTAGTTGCAAAAACTCCATCTCCACCCCCTTCTTGTCCTCCTAAAACGAAGACCCGCGTTTCCGCGCCGATAGCGTACGTATTACCGTTATCGCTGACTGAGACCAGGCTGCCAAGTTTATTGCCATCATAACCGTTGTTATCGTGGAAGAAGTAAAACTGTACCCAGTCCGGTTGACGGTAGAGGAAGATGTATGCCGCTCCGTCATCAATCGCAGTTTGGCTATCTTTGAGTGGCGCGCCGACGATAATATTAGTACCGTAGATTGAAACATCATAGCCGAACTCGTCCCCCGTTTCGCCGTCGGAGGCGGTCAGTTCTTGACGTTGTGTCCAGGTTGAGCCGGAACGGACAAAGACATACGCCGTGCCTTGATGTATGTTTGAGCCGATGTTATCCAAGGGGGCGCCAACAACAATCGTAGTGCCTGATAGTGCACCGGTTGAGTTGATGCCGACCGACCGGCCAAACCCGCCTGCGCCGGGAGCAAACTTTTGTTGTAGTGAAATTTCACAATTTCAGGCCTGACCAAAGTGATCCGAGTGACGCAGGATCAGACGACGTCGAACACCAGTCGGCCGTCAGCGGCGATGTCGGTCGTATAGACGTTTGCGCCCTGGATGACTCTTGCCTGAGCAAACCCACTGTTAGGCAGGTCAATCTCAATGTAGAGTCGCGTGGTGTTTCTGGGGATGACTCGACTGATTCCCGCTTGTGGACCCCCGATTTGGATAGTGAAGATATCGATGTCCCTTATTTTGTTCCCGGTTGCATTCAGGTAAGAGACCGTCACCGCCGTTGGTCCGGCTGTTGACTGCACGAGCGGTGTAACATCCAGGGTAAAGAGTTCGTTGTCCCGCAAGGTTCCTATGAATGGCATAAGTCATCCCTCCTCAAAGCTCCGCGTTAATTTGAAATGGTTTGAAGCGACGCCTCAAACCCTGGAAAACCGGGTGGTGCGAGAGCACGTGCCGTTGGTCGATGCGAAATACGTCTCCTCGGTCCGGAACGATATCGCTCTCTCGTCGGCTCGTAGTCCCGCCATCTGTTCGTTGATCAGCGCGTCCAGGTGATCCTCTCCTTCGCGAAGGATGCGGCGTCGATCCTGGAAGGCCGCCGAGCCAACCACGACAGAGCGCTCAGTGCGGCGGCTTTCAGTCTGGGCGATGCCGACGGCCTGGGTCATAAGACGGGGCATCTCGCTCTTGTTTAGCTGGGGTCTCTCGGCGATACCCCAGGCGCCCGAGTGCAGCGCACGTACGCGGATCCGGAAGCTCGCGCCATCGATCACTGTAGTGAAAAAGCCAGAACTGTTGTGCGAAACCGAGCCGGTCTGATGGCCGTCGATAAGGATGTCCGCATAGGAGCAGCCGAGCTGCCTGGCCCGATCGAAAGCGACGTTCGCTAGCGCTTTGAACCCGTCGGCGTCAATCGGGGCGGCCTCGATGCTCTGGACCAGCGACAATGGGCCGACGACAAGATAAGACGCCGCCGCGGCGCTTGCAGAAACCCCAAGAGTCTTCAGAAAACTGCGTCTCGAGTGCGTCATATTGTCACTCCTTTTGCTTATTGCAATCTCCTTATGACGACAGGAAGAATGCGAATCCCAAAGGCGACCAGTCTCGACACGGCTATCCATTTTCGTTTGATCGAAAGAACATGAGAGGTCCGCTATCCGCCTTCTCCGCTCGTCGTTTCCTCCACATTCATGAAAGGCGAGATTTACAACGATGGGTGCTAACACAATCTGAAACTCTGTGTCTTTCTTAAGGAAGAATCAGCCCCGTGGCGACTGGAAGTTCGAAGACAAGGCGTCGTCAAGAGCAGTTGAAAAAGGGTGTGATTGAAAACGGGACCCTTCTATAGCCCAGGGGTTTACGCCTGGGTTGCCGTTGGCGATCCTTGCGGTTCGTTGCGTCTTTGCGACGAGAATCTCCGCGCAAAAACGCCGAGATCCGCAAAGAACGCAAAACCTTCCCCACTTTTTTGAGCGCAGTGGTAGAGCGTTGGAAGCAGACGTGATATCCTTGCGCCACTCACTGGAGGGATGTATGGGTGCCCCCTCGCAGAAGCAGATCACTCAGATGCTGGTGGACTGGGGCAACGGCGACCAGGCCGCTCTCGAAAAGCTCACTCCGCTTGTCTACAACGAACTCCATAAGCTGGCTCGCCGCTATATGGGGAGAGAGCGTCCGGGCCATACGCTGCAGACCTCCGCTTTGGTTAACGAGGCTTACGTTCGTCTGATCGATTGGAAGGAGGTCAAGTGGCAGAACCGGGCACACTTCTTTGCCGTATCTGCCCAGCTGATGCGGCGCATCCTCGTTGATTTCGCCCGCTCGCGCAACTATGCAAAACGCGGCGGCGGAGCTCGCAATGTCTCGCTTGAAGAGGCCACGGTCGTATCTCGGGAGAAAAGCGCCGATCTTGTGGCACTCGATGACGCCCTGGATTCGCTTGCGCAGCTCAACGAGAGGCAAAGCCGGGTGGTAGAGCTGCGTTTTTTCGGCGGTCTGGAACTTGAGGAGATCGCCGAAGTGCTCAATGTGTCTGTCGGCACGGTCAGACGAGACTGGAGTCTCGCCCGCGCGTGGCTCCACAGGGAACTAAACAGGGCTGAGGACGCTTCAACGAGGGATGAGAAATAAGCTGGAGGATTTTCTATTTGTCATTTTCCATTTTCCATTTTCCATTTGTCATTTTTAGATTGTCGAGGGAAGAGGTGCGATTAAGAGATCGTCAATGACAAATGGAAAATTATGGAAAATGACAAATAGATCCCTTAGCACTTTTGCCTCCTGTTCACGCCTTATCTAGTGAAGCGTGGGCCAAGCGCGAGCCGGGTCCGGCTTGGGTGACAGTCGCCGTTCTAGACAAATCGGTCCAGGATTCTTCATATGACGCCAGAACGTTATCGGCAAACAGGTGATATTTATCTAGCCGCCCTCGAACTCGAACCTGATCGCCGTTCTGCGTTTCTCGATGAGGTTTGCGCCGGAGACGATGCGCTGCGGGAAGAAGTGGAATCCCTTCTCGCCTCAGACCGGGAGGCGGGAGCGTTTATTTCAACCTCTGCTCTCGAGTCAATGGCCGGGGAGCTCGCAAAGGACCATACGACCGTGGCTGCCGGGACCAGGTTGAATCATTATGTGATCCTCTCGCTTCTAGGCGCTGGCGGGATGGCCGAGGTCTATCTGGCCGAAGACATAACGCTTCAGAGAAAGGTGGCGCTCAAGCTCTTGCCTGCTGCTTTCACCCGGGATATAGACAGCGTGCGCCGTTTTGAACAGGAAGCTCGCTCCGTTTCAGCGTTAAATCATCCGAACATAGTCACCATCTACGAGATCGGCAAATTCGACGACCGGCAATATATCGCTACCGAGCTGATCGAAGGCAGGACGTTGCGCGATGGCATGGTCGAGGGACTGACGCTTCGGGAAGTGCTGGATGTTGCGATTCAGGTGGCGGGCGCGTTGACAGCGGCGCACAGGGCCGGGGTTGTGCATCGCGACATCAAGCCGGAAAACATCATGCTGAGGCCTGATGGTTACCTGAAGGTCCTCGATTTTGGGCTGGCGAAGCTGACTGGCAACGAGCGGAACCTGGACACCCCGGACAAAACCGGCGCAGAAAAGTTCAGCACCGCCGCCGGGATTTTGCTGGGCACCGCCGGGTATATGTCTCCCGAACAATGCCGCGGGCAGCGAGTGGATGCGCGTACCGACGTATTCAGCCTCGGTGTGGTCCTCTATGAAATGATTGCGGGACGCGGTCCGTTTGCCGAAGCATCGATGGCGGATACCGTTGCCGCTATCCTCGGGAGCGACCCGGCCGGGCTTCGGCAAGTAGCCCCGGGTATCCCCGCCGCTCTCGAGCGGATTGTCATGAAGGCGCTCACCAAGGCTCGCGAAGACCGGTACCAGTCAGCGGAGGAGATGCTCGCGGAGCTCAAGACGTTAAGCCTCGAGCTTGAGATGGCGTCGACGATGAGGCGCGGCGGCCGACTCGATATTGAAGGTGAGCTTAATCAAACAGAAGACAACCAGACTGCGGAATACCTCAGTGCTGATGTCTCTACGATGCTGGCAGCGCCGTCATCGGCTTCAACCGCTTTCAAGCAGATGTTGGAGCCGGTTGGCGGCGCGGTTCCACTCGATTCGGGCTTTTATGTTGTGCGGCCGACCGACGAAAAATTTCGCGCCGCAATCACACGACAGGACAGCATTGTGCTGGTCAAGGGGGCGCGCCAGGTGGGCAAGACATCGCTGTTGGCGCGCGGACTGGACCATGCGCGTAGTTCCGGCGCTCAGGTCGTGCTCACGGACATGCAGAACATCAGCGCCGACTCTCTCGCATCTGTTGAAAAGCTGCTGCTGACCTTTGCGGATTGCTTTGCCGATCAACTTGACCTGGACAAAGAGCCCGCCGAAGTGTGGAAGACGAATCGCAGCGCGATCACAAACTTCGAGCAGTATTTGCGCCGCGAAGTGCTGGTCAAGGTTACGGCTCCGATTGTCTGGGGCCTGGATGAGGTTGACAGGCTCTTTACCTGTGCTTTCGGCAGCGAGATCTTCGGGCTATTCCGATCCTGGCATAACAAGAGGGCGCTCGATCCGAAGGGTCCCTGGCGCAGGCTCACACTGGCAATCGCCTATGCAACCGAGGCGCATCTGTTTATTACCGATCTCAACCAGTCGCCGTTCAACGTCGGCACGCGGCTCATGCTCGAGGACTTCACCTTCGAGCAAGTGGATGAGATCAACAAGGTCTATGGCTCACCCTTAAGTGAAACCGCGCAGGTCGCTCGTTACTTCCGTCTGGTAAGCGGCCATCCGTATCTCGTTCGGCGCGGATTTTATGAGATGGTGACTAACAATCTGGACCTGCCTGTGCTGGAAGCTCAATCCGATCACGATGAAGGCCCGTTCGGCGACCATCTGCGCCGGATGTTGTTTTCGCTCACGCAGGACCGCGAGCTATGTGATGTTGTTCGAGGCATGTTACAAGGGAAGCCCTGCCCGACGGCGGAGAGTTTCTACCGCTTGCGGAGCGCGGGCGTGGTTCTTGGAGACTCATCGCGCGACGCGCGACTTCGTTGCCAGCTCTACGCCACCTACTTCGAAAGGCACCTGCTATGAGCGCAATTGAAACGCATGTCGACAGTCCCTTCTACGTCACGGGTGGGACTCTATCGCGTGACGCGCTCTGCTACGTCACTCGCGAGGCCGACCATCAGCTTTACGACTCCCTGCGTCGCGGCCAATTCTCCTACGTGCTGACGGCGCGTCAGATGGGCAAGTCCTCCCTTATGGTCCGCACCGCCTCTCGCCTGCGTGATGAAGGTGTTGGTGTGGCGGTCCTCGACCTGACGGCGATCGGTCAGAACCTCACGGCTGAACAGTGGTACGGCGGGCTGCTGACACAGATGTCCCAGCAGTTCGGCCTCGAAGATGAGCTGGAAGAGTTCTGGGACAGCCACGCTGGACTCGGTCCGCTTCAGCGCTGGATGCAAGCCATGCGGCGGGTGGTTTTGCCGCATTATCCAGGTCGGGTCGTGATCTTCGTCGACGAGATCGACGCAGTGCGCAGCCTGCCGTTTTCGACCGACGAGTTCTTCGGAGGCATTCGAGAGTTCTACAACCACAGGACCGAAGCCCTGGAGCTTGAGTGCCTGAGCTTTTGTTTGCTTGGCGTGGCGGCGCCGTCTGACTTGATCCGTGACACTCGGGTGACTCCGTTCAACATCGGGCAGCGGATTGAGCTCCACGATTTCACTGAAACAGAATCGCAAGTGCTTGCAGGCGGCCTCAGTGAAAGCGAGCCGCAAGGATCGGTGTTACTCAAACGAATCCTCTTCTGGACCGGAGGGCATCCCTACCTGACTCAACGTCTTTGTCAGGCCGTATCTGAAGCGAGGCGGGAATCTACCACGCGCGACCCTCAATCAGCTGATCTATTCTGCGAGGATTTATTCTTTGAGATGCGAGCGAGAGAGCAGGACGATAACCTGCTCTTCGTGCGGGAGCGGATGCTGCGGAGCGAAGTGGAACTGGCAGGTTTGCTTCAGCTCTATGGGCGGGTGCGCCGCGGTAGGCGGGTGGATGATGACGAGACGAACCCGTTTGTCTCCATTCTGAAGTTATCTGGGATTGCGCGGATCGAAGATGGCCGGCTGCGTGTTAGGAATCGAATCTATGAGCGAGTCTTTGATCAAGCGTGGGTCGCGACGAACATGCCGGATGCCGAAATAAGGCGACAACAAACCGCCTACCGCAAAGGTTTGGTGCGGGCGGCGGCGATTGCTGCCGTGATACTGGCGGCGATAGCCAGTCTGGCATTCGTTGCCATTCGGCAGCGCAATATTGCCAGGTCGGAAAGAGAGACTAATCGCCGACAACTCTACGCCGCGCAAATGAATCTGGCTGCGCGCGACTGGCAGGATTCAAGCATCGAGCGCATGCGAGAGTTGCTTTCTATTCAATTGCCCCAACCGGGTCAGGCTGATCTGCGCGGGTTTGAATGGTATTTGCTGTGGGCTTTGGCTCACCCCGAACTCAAGACGCTTCCGGTCTCCGGAGAGTTCACCTGGATTGTCTTTTCACCTGACTTCAAGATATTTGCCTCTTGCGACCGTGCTAGCGTCACGCTTTGGGATATAGCAACCAATACTCAATTGCGAGCAATTAAAACCGGCGGACTATTTGGGATTGCTACCTTTTCTCCCGATGGGAAACTCCTGGCCACTGACAGCGCGGACCAATCCATAAGACTATGGGACCTTTCCGCAGATGCTGAGCTTCGTCGGTTCACAGGGCACACGGATAGTATCACCGAGCTTCATTTTTCGAGTGATGGCAAGATGTTGGCATCAGCGAGCGCAGATCACACTGCCATGCTCTGGGATGTCGCGACGGGCAATCTACTTGCTACGCTCAAGGGACACACCTCTATTGTTAACTCCATAAGTTTTTCTCCCGACGGCAAGAAGGTGGCAACCGCGAGCGATGATTTGTCAGTAAAGCTGTGGGATGTGGCGACCGGAAAGCAATTGATGGAGTTGAAGGAACACCCGGTTACCTCCCGGCTATCGAATATGCGTTCGATCAACCGCGTGGTGTTTTCCCCCGACGGAAGCAGAATCCTGGCGACCGGGCGGTTTATGAATGTTGCCGTTTGGGATGGTGTGACAGGCGAGCCGCTTCCTGCGCTGGAAGGACATAGTTACTATCTCTCGGCCCTTGCATTTTCGTCAGACGGCAAGTTGATGGCTACAGGCAGCGAGGACCGGACCATTCTTTTATGGGACGTTGGCAGCTGGAGTGTTATCAAGAGACTGATAGGCCACGGAAATCGCATAAATGCGTTGGCATTTTCACCTGATAGTAAGACGTTAGCATCGGCAGGTCAGGATGGAACGATCAAGTTGTGGGACGTGGCTGCAGACCCCAATCCGCTTGAGCGAGCGGGCGCGCAACTCCTCGCCTATTCTTCGGACGGAGAGAGATTGGTCTCCACATATCGTAAGGAAGTTAGATTGTGGGATAGCGCTACGTGGCGGGAGATCAACACGTTCGTGGGAGGAGCGGCCCTAATCATCTCGCTGGCTTATTCACCTGACGGAACGACAGTGGCATTGGGAACTGCAGACAAGAAGATAGGCTTGTGGGACGTCACGACGGGAAAGGAGCGGCTGGAGCTCAGGGGGCACAGCGATCAGGTTTGGTATATCGCGTTCTCACCGGATGGGAAGATGTTGGCAACCGGAAGCTACGACAAAACGCTCAGGCTATGGGATGCGGCCACGGGCGACGAACTGGCTAAACTCGAGGAAGATGAGAATCTGCATAGCGATGTCGCGTTCTCGCCCGACGGCAGGCTACTCGCTTCGGGGAGTGGCACGTGCATCAAGCTCTGGGATGTGGCGACGCGTGGATTGGTGACTACGCTCAAGGGACATACTGCGGAAATAGAAGGAGTCGTGTTTTCGCCGGATGGTAAGCTCCTGGCGTCCACGAGCGCCGACAGCACGGTCAAGCTCTGGGATGTTGCCAAGCGTGAAGAGTTATCTTCTCTCAAAGGACATGCGGGACTCGCTTTTTCTCCCGTGTTCTCTCCGGACAGTAAAAGGTTGGTAACTGGCGGGCTGGATTTCACCGTGAGGGTGTGGGACGTGGCGAACGGTCAGGAGTTGTCGACTTTCAGGCGTCACACGGCGCCTGTCTGGGACGTAGCGTTTTCTCCGGATGGTAAGACCCTGGTCTCCTCGGGCCGTGATGGCATCTTGAGAGTGTGGCGCGCCGCTACAGAGCAAGACGTGCGGTCGCGCGGAGAGCAGTAACATTCTCGGTTTCATATTGCCTCATGGTGAAAAACCGAATTGAGAGACGTCGGCTATGAACGTTATCGAGACTCAACTCGACAGTCCTTTCTACGTAACCGGCGGGACTCTATCGCGCGACGCCCTCTGCTACGTCACACGCCAGGCCGACTACGAGCTTTATGACTGCCTGCGCGGGGGTAACTTTTCCTACGTCCTGACTGCACGCCAAATGGGTAAGTCCTCACTTATGGTTCGTATAGCCTCGCGGCTGCGCGATGAAGGAGTCTGGGTGGTGGTTCTCGACCTCACTGCAATCGGCCAGAATCTCTCTGCCGAGCAGTGGTACGGCGGACTGCTGACACAGATGGCCCAGCAGCTCGGGGTCGAGGATGAGCTGGAGGCGTTCTGGGACAGCCATGCCGGACTCGGTCCGCTTCAGCGGTGGATGCAAGCCGTGCGGCGAGTGGTGCTGCCGCGTTACACGGGCCGTGTCGTGATCTTCATCGATGAGATAGATGCCGTTCGCAGCCTGCCTTTTTCGACCGACGAGTTCTTTGCCGGTATCCGAGAGCTCTACAACCACCGTACCGAAGACCCGGAGCTTGATCGGTTGAACTTTTGTTTGCTTGGTGTAGCGTCTCCGTCTGACCTGATCAGAGACACACGAATGACTCCATTCAATATCGGGCAACGGATCGAGCTCCACGATTTCACAAAGGCGGAAGCTCAAGCGCTGGCCTCTGGACTCGGAGGCGAGCGGGACTATGCATTGTTGCTCGAGCGGATACTCTACTGGACTGGCGGGCACCCATACCTGACTCAGCGGCTGTGTCAGGCTGCGGCCGAACAAGGCGCCAGCAGCGCGGTTGAAGTGGATCGTCTCTGCGGAGAGCTGTTCTTCGCGAGTCGGGCAAGAGAGCAGGACGATAACCTGCTTTTTGTAAGGGAGCGAATTCTGCGGAGCGAGGCGGACCTGGCGGGGCTGCTGCACCTCTATGAGCAGGTGCGCCGCGGCCGGCGCGTGGAAGACGACGAAACCAATCCGTTTGTCACCATTCTGAAGCTGTCGGGTATTACCCTGATCGAAGACGGTCGGCTGCGGGCCAGAAACCAAATCTATGAGCGGGTGTTCGATCAAGCGTGGGTTGCGACGAACATGCCGGATGTCGAGTTGAGGCGGCAGCGAGCCGCCTATCGCAAAGGCCTGTTGCGGGCTGCAGCGATCGCCGCGGTTATTCTGGTGGCGATGGCCAGCCTTGTGTTTGTGGCCATTCGGCAGCGCAATCTGGCTCGGGCGGCCGAAGAGACTAATCGCCGTCATCTTTATTCAGCTCATATGAATCTGGCCGCGCGTGACTGGCAGGACTCGAACATCGAGCACATGCGAGAGTTGCTTTCTATCCAGTTGCCCCAACCGGGGCAAGCTGATCTGCGCGGGTTTGAATGGTACCTGTTTTGGGCCCTGGCTCACCCGGAGCGCAAGACGTTGCCTGTTTCCGACGACTTCCTGCATCTCATTTTTTCGCCGGACCTCAAGATGTTTGCTTCTTGCAACCAGGCGAACGTAAAGCTCTGGAACATCGCCACCAACACTCAACTGCGATCGGTGCCAACTGGGGGAAGACTGGGCATTTCGATGTTTTCTCCTGATGGACGGCTACTGGCCACCGATAGCGGCGATTACTCCATAAGGCTCTGGGATGTTGCCACGGATCGTGAGCTTCGTCGCTTCAAAGGCCACACGGATGATATTACCGAACTGCAATTCTCAGGTGACGGCAAAATGCTGGCGTCCTCGAGCGCGGATCACACAGCCAGGATATGGGAGGTCGCGACGGGCACTCCGTTGGCGACGCTTGAAGGGCACCGTGTCAATGTAAACTCCATCGCGTTCTCACCCGATGCAAGAAGAGTAGTAACCGTTGGTGAAGACCTATCCGTAAGGTTGTGGGATGTGTCAACCGGTAAACAGTTGATGAGGTTGAAGGAGCATCCGGTGACGGGGCAATCGAATACTTCTTCGATTGACAGGGTCCTATTTTGCCCCGACGGCAGTAGGATCCTGGCTACCGGGCGTTTCATGAATGTCGCGGTCTGGGATGCCGAGACTGGAGGGGCTCTCCCTGCCCTGCAAGGACATCGCTACTACCCCACGACTATTGTGTTTTCGCCCGATGGCAAGCTGATGGCCACAGGCAGCGAGGATCGCACCATCCTTTTGTGGGATGTCGGAGAATGGAGTGTTATCAGGCAGCTCACAGGTCACGGCAATCGGATCAGCGAGCTGGCTTTTTCGCCCGATAGTAAAACTTTGGCATCAGCAGGCCAGGATGGAACCATCAAGTTGTGGGACGTGACGGCAACCCCCAACCCTCTTGAGCTAACCGGCGCGCAATACCTGTCTTATTCATCGGATGGAAAAAAACTGATCTCAACATATGGGAGCCGAGTCAACTTATGGGATACCGCCAGGTGGGAGATAATCAACACAGTGGATGCAGGCTCACCCATCCAATCTCTCGGATATTCGCCTGACGGCGCAACAGTGGCGGTTGGAACCGAGAACAACAGAATAGGCATATGGGACGTAGTAGCGGGCAAACAACGGTTTGCACTCGAGGGACACACTGGCGGCGTCTGGTGTGTCGCGTTCTCGCCGGACGGTAAACTACTGGCGAGCGGCGGAGGCATCTTTGACAAAACCCTCAGGCTATGGGACACGAAGACAGGTAAGGAACTGGCAAGACTCGAAGAAGGCGAAGATGCAGTTACTAATGTCGCGTTCTCGCCCGAAGGCAAGCTGCTTGCTCGAGTGGGTTTTGACGGGAACGTCAATATCTGGGATGTGGCGACGCTGCGGTCTGTGGCTGCGTTTAAGGGAGATCTGTGGATGTTGGGCGTCGCGTTTTCGCCTGACGGCAAGTTGTTGGCGACCGCAGCGGAAGTTGGAACGGTCGCCATATGGGATATCGCCACACGTAGACAGCTATCCGCCCTCAAGGGACACGCGGGAAAAGTCTTTTCTCCATCCTTTTCGCCGGATGGTAAAAGGCTGGTCACCGCGGGGGCGGACTTCACCGTTAGATTATGGGATGTGGCGACGGGTCAGGAGTTGGCGACACTGAGGCGTGACACAGCGCCGGTTTGGGACGTAGCATTTTCTCCGGATGGTAAGAGTCTGGTCTCCGCGGGCCGTGACGGCATTTTGAGAGTATGGCGCGCTGCCACCGAAGAAGAGGTACAGGCGCGAGGCACGCAGTGAGATTCTTCCGTTCAAATGCACGCGAAACGAGATCGACGGCCCGAAGCAGGCCTCCGCAGAAAGAATTTCAAAGCATCCACATCTCAGGTCAAAGGGCATCGTCCCCTTTGGCTGGACCCCGGCCGAACTCACGAAGCAGAGTCGCGACTGTGACAGCGGCTTCGAAAGGTGGGCCAGCGGGACCTGATCAAGCTTAGTAATCATTGAGCCCAGCCTGGGAGTAGAGTTGGTGGTTCAGTAAACGTTTCTCCAGGCGTGAAAGCTTTCGACCGGTTCGAGCTCGGCACAAACTGCAGGGCATGGCTCTACAAAATCATGTTCCATGTCATCCAGCACCGACGGCGCAAACGCTTCATCTTCAACCTCAGATCAACCAGAGACGACACCTTCGAACTCGGGGGCCGAGTTGATAAGTGACCCGCCGATTCCCCAGGAACTGACCGACCAAGAACTGATCACGGCATTCGACCGCATCCCAATGCCGTATCGGGAAGTTCTCCGTTACTCTGGACATTCCGCTTGGAACTGTGATGTCACGGCTAAACCGGGGCCGGAAGCTATCGCGAGGCGAACTGACCTCGTATGTGCAGACGACTTGCGTCAGCGACGTCGGGCAACAGTCACTCCGCGCCCGGGCCCACGCGGGAATCGGCTCACCGGATAATGTTGTTTACACTGAACTCTTCGATTAGCATATGTTCCGCCTGCGTCCCCTAAGCAAGACCTGCAAGAAACAATTGTGGAGGCCAGGCGCGGTCAAACTAAACAATTTAGCGATCGATTCCTTTTGACCGTTCGGCCGATAGACGCTGGTGGGCGCGATGACTATCCCAAATTATGAGATCGTCCAGGAACTCGACGGGAACGACTGGTATGCCCTGCGCAGGGCACGGAGGCTCGAAGATCAAACGCCGGTGTTGCTTAAGACGTCCCGCCGCAATCCGCAGGGCGCGGCAGAAGCGGAATTGCTGGAACACGAGTTCGAGACACTTCGCGAGTTCATCATAGAGGGTGTCCCACGAGCTTACGAAATTCTTAGTAACGACGGGCAAAGCTGCCTGATCCTGGAGGACCGCGGCGGCATGCCTCTTAAGGTGCTGTCCGCATCGCATCGTGCCGATCTTGACTTCTTCTTCAAGGTAGCGATTCAGCTCGCGGCAATACTCTCAAAGATCCACCGCCAGGGCATCGTTCATCGCAACTTGAACCCGTCGAATGTGCTCTTCAACCCGGCCACCGGCGAGGCGCAACTTACCGACTTCACTTTTGCATCGCGTGACGCGGGCGAGAGTCGCTTTCTCCATCCGCATCGACTGTCGAGCAAGGCGCTCCCCTACATTTCGCCTGAGCAGACCGGGCGTATGAATCGAGACATCGATCACCGAACTGATTTCTATTCGCTCGGTGTCGTCTTGTATGAACTTCTGACCGGGGTGCGTCCGTTTCAATCCGAAGACCCACTCGAGATAATTCACAGCCATATAGCCAAGACGCCGCCCGCTCCCGCGGAAGTCGATCCGAAGATTCCCGAGCCAGTCTCTGAAATCATCATGAAGCTTCTCGGCAAAACCGCCGAGCACCGCTATCAGAGCGCGTTGGGTCTCAAAGAAGACCTCGAGGCGTGCGCTGCGCAATGGGCGGCCCAACGCCGAATCGGATCAATGCAGTTGGGACAACGCGATGTGCCCGACCATTTCGTGATATCGCAGCAACTGTACGGGCGAGATCAGGAGGTCGAGCGACTGCTCACCGCTTTCGATGGGGTCTGCGAAGGTCCGACCGCTATGATGCTCGTTTCCGGTTATGCCGGCGTTGGAAAGACCTCGCTGATTCAAGAGCTGTACAAGCCAATCGTCCAGCAGCGCGGATATTTCATAGCCGGGCAAGTTCGACCAGATAGCCCGGAGCACGCCATTTGGAGCGCTGATTCAGGCGTTTCGAGGACTGATCCAGCAACTGCTGACCGAAAGTGAAGATCGTTTGGGGGTGTGGCGCTCCCGGCTGCTCGGAAGCCCTGGACGCAAACGGAAGCGTGATCGCCGAGGTCATTCCGGAAATCGAATTGATATTGGGCAAGTTGCCGGTCTCGCCGCAGCTCCCGCCGACGGAAGCGCAAAACCGTTTCCATCTGGTGTTTCAGAACTTCGTGGGGGCGATCGCCAGCGAAGACCACCCGCTGGTGATCTTTCTGGACGACCTGCAGTGGGTCGATTCCGCTACGTTGAATCTCTTTGGGCCGTTGCTCACGAGCCCGGATGTCCGGCATCTGTTTTTGATAGGCGCTTATCGCAACAACGAAGTCGACGCCACTCATCCACTGGTACGGGCTCTGGGATCTCTTGAAGCGGAGGGCGTCAGACTCCACCGGATGTCGTTGCGATCTCTCGAGCTGGAGGACTTGACGTCGATCATCAGCGATACTCTTCATTGTCAGCAATCCGAAGCGGGGCCGCTGGCGCGTCTCGTCTCACAGAAGACCGGCGGCAACCCGTTCTTCGTGATTCAGTTTTTGAAGGCACTCTGGCGCGAGAGGTTGATCGAGTTTGATTATGCCAGGGGTCACTGGACTTTCCAGATGGACGCGATCGCCGGCGCGGGGATCACCGACAACGTCGTGGACTTGATGACAAGAAAGATCCAGCGGCTTTCCCCCAAGGCCCAAAATGCGTTGATGCTCGGCGCTTGCGTCGGAAACCAGTTTGACCTTGAGACGCTTGCGATCGTCAGCCGGCAGGCACCGGAAGAGGCACAGGCCGATCTCAAAGAGGCGATCTATGAAGGATTGATCCTTCCGAGCGCGGATCGCCGATTTCCAATCGCCGATTCATCGTCTCCCAATCGGCAATCAGACAGTTTGCAAACCTATTCTTTTCTGCACGACCGCGTTCAGCAAGCCGCCTACGCATTGATTCCAACCGAAGGAAAACAACTGGCCCATCTCAATCTCGGCCGCTTGTTGTTGGAACGCGCCGATCTCGAGAACACGGATGAGAAGCTCTTTGATGTCGCCCACCATTTGAATATCGGCAGCAGCTTGATCGAGGACGAGGATGAGCGCCTCCTGCTTGCGAGGATTAATCTGAGCGCGGGCCAGAAAGCCAAAACATCAACCGCTTACGAGGCGGCTCTGGATTATCTCCAGGCAGGTTTGAGTCTCCTCAACGAACAAAGATGGGAGTCCGACTATGCGCTAGCTTTCGAATTGAACGTCGAGGCCGCTGAGTGCCGGTACCTGTGCGGCAACTTTGAAGAAGCGGAACTGGGGTTCGACTTCCTTCTGGGGCGTGCGATGACCAACCTGGATAAGGCGCGGGTCTACCGCCTGCGCAGCGTCCAGTACGAAACGATGTCCCGTTACGGCGACGCAGTTGCGGTCGCTCGTGAGAGCCTCGCGCTATTTGGCGTTTCATTTCCGGATTCTACCGAAGAAAAAGTGGCCGCGCTGGAAAGTGAGATTGAGTCCATTCAGTCCTTGCTGGGCGAGAGAAGCATCGGATCGCTCATCGATCTGCCGGTGATGACCGACCCCGAGACGCGGACGGTGATGAGTACCCTTACCGACATATGGTCGTCGGCGTACATTCTTGGAGATCCTATCCTCGCGCGGCTTATCTCCGCGACAATGGTGCGGCTCTCACTGGTCCACGGCAACGTCGCAGAGTCAGCCTACGGTTATGTGACCCACGCGATTACTGTCGGGCCGGTCCGCGAGGACTATGCATCAGCCTACGAATTCGGCAGGCTGGCCCTGCAGGTGAACGAGCGCTTCAACGACGTAAAGCGCAGGGCAAAGATTCATCAGCAGTTCCACGCGCACGTAAGCCTCTGGCGGCGTCCGATGCGGGAGTGCCTGCCCTACGCGCGAGAAGCTTGCCGCAGCGGGCTTGAGACCGGTGATTTTCTATACGGGGCCTACGGCGCCTGCACTGAAACCTGGCCAGCCTTTATTTCGACGCAGGACCTCGGACAATTCGTCCGCGACTACACGCCTAATCTGGCTCTGATCAACAAGCTGAAGATCACGAGCTTTGCCGACGCCCTGAAGATCATGTTGAATTGGGCGCGCGCTCTCAGGGGAGAGACCATCTCGCCCCTCTCGCTCTCGGATGAAACGTTTGACGAGAACAAATACTCGGAAACATATCGAGGAAACGCTTTCTTCACCACGTTTCAAGCGGTCGCCCGGCTGCACCTCTGTTATGTCTTTGAAGAGTACGCCAAGTCGCTTGAGGCCGCACGCACCGCTCGCTGGACGGTGTATCAGCTGTCGGGAACGATCTGGCCGGTGCTGTTCGACTTTTGGAATGCTCTAACGCTGGCGGCAAATTACACCGGCGCCACTGATGATGAGAGGACGGCTTACCTGGAGGAGATGGGTGATACCGAGAGATCATTGAGGGTTCTCGCGGAGAACTGCCCTGAGAACTTTCTCTGCCAGTCGTTGTTGGTATCGGCTGAGATCGAGCGCATCTCAGGCCGCGATTTCGCGGCTCAGGATCTTTATGACCGTGCAGTTCGTTACTCCGCCGAGACCGGGCTTCTTCAGCATCAGGCTCTGGCAAACGAGCTCTCCGCCAGGTTCTGGCTCGGTCGCGGACAGGAGAAGATCGCCGAGGTTTTCATGGCTGAAGCTCGTGCCTGTTATGCGCAATGGGGCGCTGCGGCGAAGGTTGAGAGCCTCGATCGGAAGCACGCAGGCTTGTTCGAGCAGCACTTGAGATCGAGGCGAACGCGATCGGAGATTGGCGTCGCGCAGGCCGCGACGGAAAACCTCGACGTCTCCACGGCGATGAAAGCGGCGCAGGCGATGGCGCGGGAGATCGATCTGGAAACCCTGCTGGGGAGACTGATGGGAATCGCCATCGAAAACGCCGGCGCTGAACGAGGCAGTCTAATTCTGGAACAAGACGGACAGGCGCTTATCCAAGCCGAAGGAACTAATGAGACTGTCGAAGTGAAGCTGTACGATGCCCTTCCGCTTGACCGTGCGATCAGCCTGTCGAAGGGGATTGTCAATTACGTGCGAAGAACCCTCGAGAGCGTCGTTCTCGCGGATGCTCGCGCCGATGATCGCTACGCCGCCGATGAATACGTGGCGCGCAGGCGGCCGCGATCGATCCTATGCACACCCGTGCTCAAACAGGGCCGTCTTGTCGGAGTACTCTATCTCGAGAACAATCTGGTCACCGGCGCGTTCACCAGCGACCGGCTCAAACTGCTGCAATTGATTTCTTCGGAGGCGGCCGTCTCGATCGAGAATGCCCGGCTCTACGACGAGATGAAGCAGGAGGCCGCGCAGCGGCGGCAAGCCGAAGAGACGTTGCGATCAGTCGTCGAAGGCACTGCCACGGTAACCGGAGGAGATTTTTTTTCCGCTCTGGTTCGCCACCTGGCATCGGCCATCGGTGTCCGATACGCCTTTGTCACCGAATGCACGGATCAAACAAAAACAAGAGTGCGCACGCTTGCCTTCTGGACCGGAGAGTCATTGGCGGACAATATCGAATATGATCTTGCGCTCACCCCCTGCGAGCGAGTCATCGGCGGACAAGTATGTCACCATGTAAGTAAGCTGCAACAACTCTTCCCGCACGACACTCCCCTGGTGAGCATGGAAGCAGAGAGCTTTATCGGCCTGCCGATGTGCTCGGATTCCGGAGACATCATCGGCCATCTGGCTGTGCTCGATGTCAAACCGATGCCAAATGCTTCGCACTCAATGTCCGTGCTGGCCATATTCGCAGCCCGGGCCGGAGCCGAACTTCAGCGGCTCAAGGCCGAGCAGGAGCTCCGGCAAGCGTTGGCTGAGGTCGAGCAACTCAAGAACCGCCTTCACGCCGAGAACATTTACCTCCAGGAAGAGATCCAGGGCCAGCACAACTTCGGCGAGATCGTAGGCACCAGCCCGGCTCTGCTCTCGGTGCTCCGGGAACTCGAGCGAGTCGCTCCAACTGATTCCACCGTACTCATAAACGGCGAGACCGGAACCGGCAAAGAGCTTATCGCCCGCGCGATCCACGATCGAAGCTCACGCAAAAACCACCCACTGGTCAAGGTGAACTGTGGAGCAATATCGGCCGGACTCGTCGAGAGCGAGTTGTTCGGTCACGTAAAGGGCGCATTCACCGGCGCAATCGACCGCCGCACCGGACGGTTCGAGCTGGCCGACGGCGGAACGCTCTTTCTTGATGAGGTTAGCGAACTCCCGCTCGATACCCAGGTCAAGCTTCTCCGCGTGTTGCAGGAAGGCGAGTTCGAGCCGGTGGGCAGCAGTCGCACGGTGCGAGCCGATGTAAGAATCATCGCGGCTACAAACCGGAACCTCGAGGAAGCCGCGCGGGAAGGCCGTTTCCGTTCCGACCTCTTCTACAGATTGAATGTCTTTCCGCTTCATATCCCACCCTTGCGCGAACGCCAGTCTGACATCGCGCAGCTTGTGATGTTCTTCCTTTCGCGGTTTGGCAAGAAGTTCGGAAAACGACTGGACGGCGTTTCGCAGGAAACCATGGAGCTTCTAAAGCAGTATCCGTGGCCCGGTAACATTCGCGAGTTGCAGAACGTGATCGAACGCGGAGTCGTGCTTGCGCAGGGCTCGGTGCTCACCCTCGACCCTGGTGTACTTCAAACCCAGACTTACGCGAGCCCCCTAAAAGCGGCGGCCTCAGGCGCCCGCGCGGTGCCCGCCCCGCCGGGACCGATCGCGGCCGGTGGGTCCTCACCCGAGCCGCCGGCTACCCTCGAAGAGATCGAGCGAACCCACATCGTCGGCGTCCTCGAGAAAGCCGGATGGGTAATCGAAGGAGCAAAGGGCGCCGCACGGCTTCTCAACCTCCATCCCAACACTCTCCGCAGCCGCATGAAGAAGCTTGGAATCCACCGCCCTGCCCGCGAAACTGCGGGAAGCGCCCTCGAAATATCGTAGGCCGAGCCCACGCGCCTCCCACGAAATACTGTGGGCACGCTCCTTCCCAAACCCAACCAACCAAGCTAACACCAGACAGTTCAATAGTTAGCCTTTTCAACCGAAAGCTTTCCCCTCTGGCATCTGCGTTGCCCTAGGCAGTGATAGGACCGCGACCAAGGGGACGCAAGAGAGACAAGGGGAGCTCCAAATGTTGAGGATTTCTGAGATCGAGCTAACAGGAGATGCCACGACGCTGCGGCTCGAGGGTCGAGTCGTAGGAACGCTGGCGAGGGAGGTTGAGAACGCCTGCGAGCATCACCTTTCGAAGGGCCAGAGGCTTATGCTCGACCTTTCAGACTTGTCGTTCGCCGACCGAACCGCCGTAGCTCTTCTCCAGGAGTTGAGAAGACGCGGGGTCGTGCTCACAAACTGCTCGCCTTTTCTGAACGAAGAACTAAAGCAAGCGGTCGTTCCGAGCGCAGACCGCTAACGAGAGAGGGATCGACGATGAACACTTCAACGACAGTGGACGCTTTTGAGTTGGCAGCAATACCGCATATGGATGACTTGTTCCGCACCGCTCGCCGCGTGGTTGGCAATCAGACCGAGGCGGAAGACGTGGTTCAGGAAACCTTCCTCCAGGCGTGGAAGTCCTTCGACCGGTTTGAGCTCGGCACCAACTGCCGCGCCTGGCTGTACAAGATCATGTTTCACGTCATCCAACACAATCGCCGCAAGCGGTTCAGCTTCAATCTCAGATCGACCAGAGACGACAGCGTCGAGTTAGAAGCGGCGCTTGTGTATGAACCACCGGTACCCCAGAGGCTCACCGACGAAGACGTGATCGCAGCGTTTGACCGAATACCTCACCAGTACAGAGAAGTGTTGGTCCTGGCCGATGTTCAAGAGTTCTCTTACAAGGAAGTTGCTGAGACTCTGAGCATTCCACAAGGGACGGTGATGTCGCGATTGAACCGCGGAAGAAAGCTGCTGAGAGTCGAGCTCGCCGGATACGCTCAAGCATCCGGTGTTTGCGCCGGCAATGAGAAGTCGATGCACGCAAGAGTTTAGTGCCTCTCTCGGGGATCGGGAATTTTCCATCCAGCTCCCATCATTCAACAGGTGTCACGAGGTTCACGGCCGCGCAGCGCGGCGTTTTGACCGATAACCGAACTCAACCGAAGGCTTGGATTTCAGAACTGGAGGAAAGCTGTGTCAAACGCAAACCACTACGATGTGATCATCATCGGCACCGGTGCCGGCGGCGGAACTTTAGCTTACAAACTGGCGCCATCGGGTAAGCGCATCCTTGTGTTGGAGCGCGGCGACTACGTGCCACGCGAGAAGGACAACTGGGATCCGAAGGCCGTCAACCTCGAAGGCAAGTATCAAACAAAAGAAAAGTGGCGCGATAAGAACGGCGAAGAGCTTCATCCGCACACGAACTATTATGTAGGCGGCAACACCAAGTTTTACGGCGCCGCGCTGTTTCGCCTCCGCAGCGAAGACTTCGGCGAGCTTCGTCATCACGGCGGCGTCTCGCCCGCGTGGCCGATCTCCTACAATGATATCGAGCCCTACTACACCCAGGCCGAGCTGCTCTATCACGTTCACGGCGAGCGCGGCGAAGACCCGACCGACCCCGCCGCCAGCGCGCCTTATCCGCACCCCGCCGTCAGTCACGAGCCTCGCATCCAGCATTTGAGCGATGACTTCGCGCGGCTGGGGTTGAAGCCGTTTCACACACCGCTGGGCGTCCGGCTCAACGAGCAGGACCCACGCAAGAGCCTGTGCATTCGCTGCAATACGTGCGACGGGTTTCCCTGCTTGGTGTATGCGAAGGCTGACTCGCAGGTCCTTTGCGTTGACCGAGCCGTCGAATATCCCAATGTGACGTTGCTGACAAACGCATACGCTGAACGGCTCGAGACCGACGCCTCCGGGCGGCGGGTCACAAAAGTCATCGTCAAGCGCAACGGCTCGCGCGAGGAATACAGCGGAGAGATCATCGTCTCGTCCTGCGGGGCGATCAACTCCGCGGCACTTCTGCTGCGCTCGGCAAACGACCAGCATCCCAGAGGCCTGGCAAACGGATCGGATGTAGTGGGCCGGCACTACATGGGCCACATCAATTCGGTCCTGATGGCAATCTCGAAATGCCCGAACCCGACCGTCTTTCAGAAGACACTCTCAGTGAATGATTTTTACTTCGGATCGAGAGAGTGGGACTTCCCGATGGGACACATCTCGTTTGTCGGAAAGCTTGACGCACAAACGCTGCGAGCGGGCGCGCCGGCGATCGCTCCAGGCTTCACGCTCGAGTTGATGGCTACTCACTCGCTCGACTTCTGGCTTACCTCCGAAGATCTACCGGACCCCGAGAATCGGGTGACGTTAAACAGCAAGGGCGAGATTGTTCTTTCCTACAAGCTCAACAACGAAGAGGGCCACAAGCGGCTCATCTCAAAGCTCGAAAGCTTGATGAAGCAGCAGACCAAGTGCGAAATCCACGGACACGACTGTCACGTGGGGCTGTTCTCACGAAACATCTTCCTCGGACAACGAATACCGCTTGCCGGCGTGGCGCATCAGAACGGGACGATCCGCTTCGGGAACGATCCGAAGACGTCGGCGCTGGACGCCAACTGCCGAGCTCACGAAGTGGAGAATCTGTACGTCGTAGACGCGAGCTTCTTCCCATCTAGCGGGGCGGTCAATCCGGGGCTGACAATTATGGCCAACGCACTGCGCGTGGGTGATCACTTGATCGAGCAGCTTGGATAGACAGGCGAACGAGAGCGGAGGAGATAATAATGAACAAGACAACAACCAAACTGGCAGCGCAAGAAGACTCAAGATGGGTATACGGGCCAGCCTCTTCTCCTCGCCCCCCTTCCCTTCTCCTGTCCCTCTATTCGCGACCTCATCCTGTCGCGCCATCGCGTCGTCGCCCCATAGCCCCCTCGCTCTTATGCTTTCTATTGGTTTTCCTCACCTATCCAGTTACCGCCCGCAACCCACTCCCTGCAGCGAGGGGCTCGGCTGCTACCGTTGCCCCTCGCTCCCTCCCTGCCAACGGGTCGGTTGCGGCGCTTCAGGTGGTGGGGATGACCGTGTCGGATGTCGATCGCTCTGTCGAGTTTTTCACAAAGGTTCTTTCATTCGAAAAAGTCTCAGACGTAGAGGTCGCTGGTGACGACTACGAACACCTCGAAGGGCTCTTCGGCCTGCGAATGCGCATCGCGCGTCTGAAGCTCGGCGACGAATCCATCGAACTGACTGAGTATCTGACGCCGCGAGGCCGTTCGGTTCCCGTTGATTCGCGCAGCAACGATCGCTGGTTCCAACACGTTGCCATCATTACCAGTGACATGGACCGCGCTTACGACTGGCTGCGAAAGAACAAGGTGCAGCACTCATCCACCGGTCCGCAGAAGCTCCCCGAGAGTATCAAGCCAGCCGCCGGGATTCGCGCTTTCTACTTCAAAGACCCCGATGGACACGCGCTGGAGGTATTGCAGTTCCCAGCCGACAAAGGCGCCGCGAAATGGCATAAGACCCCGGACAAACTGTTCCTCGGCATAGATCACACCGCGATTGTAGTGAGCGACACCAATGCCAGTCTCAAATTCTATCGCGATACCCTGGGCATGAAAGTAGCCGGCGAGAGCGAGAACTTCGGGACGGAACAGGAACACCTGAACAATGTTTTCGGCGCGCGGCTTCACATTACCGCCTTGCGAGCAGACTCAGGACCGGGGATCGAGTTTCTCGAGTACCTCGCCCCGCGAGACGGTCGGCCCGCGCCTGCCGATGAAAGAGCCAGCGACTTGATCCACTGGCAGACGACGCTTGTCACATCAGACGCGAGCGCAATGGCCGGCCGACTACGCGTTGGGCAGTTTGCTTTCGTGTCGCCCGGCGTTGTTCAAATGACGGACTCGACACTTGGTTTCGCTAGAGGCTTTCTGGTTCGCGATCCCGACGGCCACGTGATGCAGATTGTAGAGAGATGAAAGTAATGAGCGACAGACCGATTTTCATGCCGGTGATACTTGGCACGCCCCGGCAGGGGCGCTTCAGCGAACACGTCGCCAGGTTTGTGCTCGGCGAAGTCGCCAAACGCGACGGCATCGAGACCGAACTGATCGATATCCGCGATATCCAACTTCAAGCGACCGATGCGGGCGAGGCGATAAAGGACGCGCGCTTCTCCGCGACCGTTATGCGGGCGGATGGGTTGATCATCGTCGCCCCCGAGTACAACCACGGCTACCCGGGTCTGTTGAAACACGTCCTGGATAGCAACCTGAAAGAATACATCCACAAGGCAGCCGGTATCTGCGGAGTGTCCGCCGGACCCTTCGGCGGGACCCGGGTCGTCGAAAACATGCTCCCGGTGATGAGAGAGCTGGGTCTCGTGACCATCTTCTGGGATGGGAATTTCTCCAGCGTTCAGAAAGTGTTTGACGAGAGCGGTGCGTTGCTCGACGCGTCATACATCAGGCGCATCGACAAGTTCTTGAACGAGCTGATCTGGATGGCGAAAGTCCTGCGATACGGACGGGACAACATCGCACTGGGGTAAGAGACCATGGGACAGACTAACCGAATGAAGTGCCCGAATTGTGGGATGGATATGAACCATCACGCCGACAAGATTGATCACTTTGTCGACTCCGGGAGCGCCGACCTTGAGCTCGGAGGGGTGCTTCAAGAGGTTCACAGTTGTCCGGGCTGCGGCCGGACAGAGATGAGAATCGCGAGTTGAACACCAGTAGGGCCGCCATACAAGGACGAGAGGATTTGATCATATGACCAAGGAAGAAATCAGACTCGAACAATCACGCGACCGAAGAGCACACTGGAAGCGATGGGGCCCCTACCTCAGCGAACGCGCGTGGGGAACCGTCCGCGAAGACTATAGCCCATACGGCACGGCGTGGGATTTCCTCCCTCACGATCAGGCGCGCTCAAAAGCGTATCGCTGGGGCGAAGACGGCATCGGTGGCATCTCGGATCGTCATCAGCTGATCTGCTTCGCGGTTTCGTTGTGGAACGGCCGCGACCCGATATTGAAAGAACGCATATTCGGTTTGACCGGCTCCGAAGGCAACCACGGCGAAGACGTAAAGGAGTACTACTTCTATCTGGACTCGACGCCTACTCACTCTTACATGAAGTATCTGTATAAGTACCCTCAAGCCGAGTTTCCTTACGGCCAACTGGTCGAAGAGAATCGCCGCCGCGGCAAAGATGCGCCGGAGTTCGAACTGATGGATACCGGCGTCTTTGACGAGGACCGATACTTCGACGTCGAGATCGAATATGCGAAAGCGACGCCCGAAGACATTCTCATTCGCATCAATGTCACCAACCGCGGACCCGAGCCAGCCGATTTGCACCTGCTGCCGACCATCTGGTTTCGCAACACCTGGTCGTGGAACAACGGCGAGGCGACTCCGAATCTTCGACAGATCAACGACGTCCGGAACGCGTCCGCGATTCAACTTTGCCAGCCTGTGTACGGGCATCGATGGCTGTTCTGTAACGGCGCGCCGGAGCTGCTGTTCACCCAGAACGAGACCAACACACGACTGCTCTACAACTACGAGAACGGTACGCGACACGCAAAGGACGGGATCAACGACTACATCGTTCACGGGATAAAAGACGCGGTGAACCCCGCAAAAACAGGCACGAAGGCGGCGGCGCACTATCCCTTGACGATCGGTCCCGGCGAAACTAAGACCATCAAGCTGCGGCTCACGGATCTCGAGATTCCGCCGACTAACAGTGATCCCTGCAACGGAAAGTTCGATGCGATGTTCGACGAGCGCAAGCGCGAAGCGGATGAGTTCTACAACGAGGTCACTCCCCGAAACATCTCGCAGGACGCAAAGGCCGTCATGCGTCAGGCGCTCGGCGGATTGCTCTGGAGCAAGCAGTTCTACTACTACGATATGCGTTCGTGGCTCAAAGGCGACCCTGCGGAACCGGCTCCGCCTTCCGAGCGGTTGGATGGCCGCAACAGCCAGTGGGGCCACCTCTACAACGACGACATCATTTCGATGCCAGACAAGTGGGAGTATCCGTGGTACGCCGCGTGGGACCTGGCCTTTCATTGCGTCCCGCTCGCAATCGTCGATTCCGATTTCGCAAAAGACCAGCTCGTGCTGTTGCTGCGTGAATGGTACATGCATCCAAACGGACAGCTGCCGGCATATGAGTGGGCCTTTGGTGATGTGAATCCGCCGGTTCACGCGTGGGCCGCGTGGCGCGTCTACAAGATCGACAAGAAGCGCCGCGGCGTGGGCGACACAAAGTTCTTGAGTCGCGTCTTCCACAAGCTGTTGCTCAACTTCAACTGGTGGGTAAATCGCAAGGACGCCGAAGGTCGAAACGTCTTTCAGGGGGGCTTTCTTGGGCTGGACAACATTGGCGTCTTTGATAGAAGCGCGGCGCTTCCGACCGGAGGCCACATCGAGCAATCCGACGGCACAAGCTGGATGGGTATGTACTGCTTGAACATGCTGGCAATCGCGATGGAACTCGCAACCGAGGACCCGTCTTATGAAGACGTCGCCAGTAAGTTCTGGGAGCACTTTCTGTACATCGCACACGCGATGAATCATCTGGGCGACGAACGAAGCCGGTTATGGAACGAAGAGGACGGTTTCTATTACGACGTGCTCTGCCTGCCCGATGGTACCGGGTTTCCGATGAAGGTTCGGTCGATGGTGGGGCTGATTCCGCTATTCGCTGTCGAAACGCTCGAACCCGAAACGCTCGGAAAGATGAGCGGCTTCAAGCGGCGGCTCGACTGGTTCATCGACAACCGAAAGGATCTCATCGGTAACGTCGCATGCATGCGAACTCGGGGAGAGGGCGAGCGTCGAATGCTCTCAATCCTGGACCAGGATCAGCTGCGCCGTGTGTTGGGAGTCATGCTCGACGAGAATGAGTTTCTGTCGCCGTACGGCATACGGGCTCTGTCGCAGATTCACAAGGACCATCCTTACACGCTCCAGGTCAACGGCAACGAGCACCGGGTGAGCTACGAGCCGGCGGAATCGAGCACCGGTTTGTTCGGGGGCAACTCGAATTGGCGCGGCCCGATCTGGTTTCCGGTCAACTATCTGATCATCGAGTCGCTGCAGAAGTTTCATCACTATCTAGGCGATGATTACAAGGTCGAATGCCCAACGGGCTCGGGTCAGATGATGACCCTTTGGGAAGTGGCCGCGGAATTGTCGCGGAGGCTTACTCGAATCTTCCTGCGCGATTCAGGAGGCCGGCGTCCGGTCTTCGGCGGAATTGAGAAGTTTCAAACCGATCCGAACTGGAGCGATCTGATCCTGTTTCACGAGTACTTCCACGGCGACACCGGTGCGGGCGTCGGCGCAAACCATCAGACCGGATGGACCGGTCTGGTCGCAAAGCTGATTCAACAAAGCGGGGAATAAAGCCGGCGGTCATCGGTCATTAGTCATGCTGTAAGCGCATTTCACAACGCCGAAGATTAAGCAACAAATCAGAGACCAGGCTCTCTGAACTTTGAAGGAGAAGAACAATGAAAGCAGTGGCGGTATTCCCGGGAAACACAAACACCGTGCATCTGGCCGAGTTGGCTCAGCCTTCTGTGCGCGATGTTCCAAACGGCCGAGGCGTATTGGTGAAGGTCCTGCGCGTCGGAGTCGATGGCACCGACAAGGAAATCAACGCAGCCGAATACGGTGCCGCGCCCGAAGGTTATGACTTTCTGGTCCTCGGACACGAGAGTTTCGGCCGGGTCGAAGCGGTCGGCCCGCAGGTGACCTCGGTAAAGACCCGGCGACTACGTTGTCGCCACCGTGCGCCGGCCGGGCAAGAGCATCTACGACTTGATCGGCACGAACGACATGACGACTGACGACACTTACTTTGAGCGCGGGATCAATCTGCGCCACGGGTATCTGACCGAGTACTACGTCGATGACGCGGAATTCATCGTAAAGGTGCCGACAGGGTCTGAAAGAAGTCGGCGTGCTGCTCGAACCAACGACGGTCGTCGAAAAGGGCATCTATCAGGCATACGAGATACAGAGGCGACTCAAGGTATGGCGCCCGAAACGCGCGGCGGTGATGGGCGCCGGAACGATCGGGTTGCTGGCGACCCTGGTGTTGAGATTACGAGGGCTTGAAGTGACAACCTTCGGGAGAACCGAACGGCCGTATCTGAACTCGGATCTCATCGAAGAGATCGGAGCTCGTTACATCACCACCGCTGATACCCCGATCAGCGACGCGGCAAAGGAATTCGGCCCCTTTGATCTCATATTTGAAGCGACTGGCAATTCGTCGGTGGTCTTCGAGAGCATGCAGGCCCTGGGAAAGAACGGCGTATTGGTGCTGTCGAGCGTGACCGGCGGCGATCGTATGATCACCGTGCCCGCGGACAGGATCAACCTGGATTTCGTGCTCGGAAACAAAGTGATGGTCGGGACTGTGAACGCGAATCGCGAGTACTTCGAGAGGGGCGTGGGTGACTTGTCACAAGCTGAAGCCGAGTATCCAGGATGGCTCAACAAGCTGCTGACGCATCCGGTGAAGGGGCTCGAGAACTACGGCGAATTGTTCGACAAACTGACCACGGCCAGGGGCGCAATCAAGGTGTTCTGTGAGGTTGCGGATCTATAACCGCGCCCTTTGAGGCGTCCTTGCGAGCCTTTGCGTTCTTTGCGTGTCCTTTGCGTCTTTGCGCTGAGAATTCTTCGCGCTAAGACGCAGCAGGAGGAGGAATGAGATGATTCAATTCGACAGGAACGTCTGCGCGGATCTACAAGCGGCGACCCGACGCGAATGGCTCGAGACAAATGGTCTGGGTGGATTCGCGTCATCGACAATCGCAGGTCTGAACACCCGTCGATACCACGGTCTTCTCACCGCGGCTACAAAGCCTCCGGTCGGCCGCCTCGTGCTGTTGTCTAAACTCGAAGAGACCGTGGTTATTGGAGAGCGACGGTACGATCTTTCCGCCAACCGGTATCCAGGCGTCGTTCATCCGCAGGGGTATCAATACCTGAAAGGATTTCGGCTTGATCCGTTTCCGGTTTTCACCTACGAGATCGAGGGCGTCGAAATCGAGAAAACCGTGTTCATGATCTACGGCGAGAACAGCACCGCCATTCGCTATCACGTGCGTGACGGCAACGATACGCCGGCGCATATCTCGCTTGAGATTCGTCCTCTTGTTGCCTTTCGCGATTATCACGGTACGGCTCATGAGAACTCGTCGATCCGCCATCAAATTCACGCTGACCCCGGGCGAGTCAGCTTTACCGCTTACGACGGGCTCCCCACTCTGCATCTCGCTCACGACGCTTCCGCAGTCAACGAAATCGGCGACTGGTATCGCAACTTCGAGTACCAGGTTGAGCGCGAACGCGGGCTCGATTTCACAGAGGACCTGTTCAACCCGTTTCTTCTGACCTTCGATATGACCAGCCGCGCCACCGCGTCGATAATCGCCTCAACCGAGATTCGCGATGTGAGCAACGTGGACGAATATCGCCAGGCCGAGATCGTGCGACGCGCGGAAATAGTCGCCGCCTCGCCCCACGAGGACCAGGTCGTTTGCTCGCTTGTAGCCGCCGCCGATCAGTACCTCGTTGCGCGCGAGCACTGCAAGACTGTCATCGCCGGCTATCACTGGTTTGGCGATTGGGGCCGCGACACGATGATCGCGTTGCCGGGTCTTACACTGGTGACCGGCCGAAGCGGGATAGCAAAGAGCATCCTTCTGGAATTTGCGAAACACATCGATCGCGGCATGCTGCCCAATCGCTTCCCCGACGCGGGCGAGGCCCCTGAATACAACACCGTCGATGCGACGCTGTGGTACTTCGAGGCTATTCGGGCTCTGGGCGAGTACACCGACGATCATGACTTCATCAGGGCAAACTTCTACGCGGCGCTTGTTGACATCATCGACTGGCACGAGCGCGGCACGCGTTACGGGATAAGAGTCGACGACGACGGCTTGTTGCTTTCGGGCGAGCCCGGCGTGCAATTGACCTGGATGGACGCGAAAGTCGGCGATTACGTCGTTACTCCCCGTCAGGGCAAAGCTGTGGAGATTCAAGCGCTGTGGTACAACGCGCTGCGGGTTATGGAAGATCTCTCCGGCAAGTTCGGCGATCGCGCGAACAAGAAACGCTTCGGCGAGATGGCAGCGCGCGCAAAGCGCAGCTTCGAGAATCTGTTCTGGAATGACGATGCGGGTTGCCTTTACGACGTGGTCGACGGCGATCGGTGCGACGGTTCGATAAGACCCAATCAGATTCTTGCCGTGAGCTTGAAACACTCGATGCTTTCGCGCGACAGGTCGAAGCGCGTTGTTGATACCGTCGAGCGTGATCTGCTCACGCCCTATGGTCTGAGAAGCCTTGGCGCCTTCGGACCCGGCGTATCGACCTCGCTACGAAGGCGGGGTGTGGGAGCGTGACACGGCCTATCATCAAGGCACGGTGTGGCCGTGGTTGATGGGACCGTTTATCACCGCCTATGTGCGGGCAAACGGCGGCACAAAGAGGGCACGCGAACGTGCGAAAGAGTGGCTTGCGCCGCTTCGTGATCATCTTGCGGATGCGGGTCTGGGGCACGTATCGGAGATTCTTGACGCCGAGAACCCGTACGAACCGCGCGGTTGCGTCGCTCAAGCGTGGAGCGTAGCTGAGATTTTGCGTGCTGCTGTCGAGGATGTATTCGCCGTCGATCCGGTATCAAGGCGATCAAACGCAGTGCGTTCCGCATCAATGTAGTTGAGGTTGCTGCGATTAGATGGTTGCGTTTTGCAGGATCCGCGGCGTGCGGGCTCGTATCACTACTCGCTCACCGACACGGCGGGAATAGACGTCGCCCTGCGCAGCATGAGGGTACTTAACGCGCAGAGAATCCGCGGCTTCAAGGAGTGAGTCGCCGAGGAAAAAGTCTCCAGTCGGGATATGGATAGCTACTACCCTGCCTCCGTGAACCGGCTCAAGTTCGAGTTTGAGGTGATCCTCATAAACCCGCTCGCCAGCCTGGGCCGCTTCGTCCCTTGTCAACGCTACATGGGCATGCGTGCTCATGATGACCGAAATTATACACCTGACTCCGCGTTGCCCAAACATCGGTCGCCCAGTGAAACAAAGAGGGAATAAACCCGCCGGCATCCGGGATATAGTGCTCATAGGGATTTGATGATAACCTGCTCGGGATCGGAATGCGTCGATATGAACCATCCGGTCACGAGCTGGCCCGCTCGGGTGCGAAACAACTACTTGACGTTATGAACACGATCGAAAGACCCCATTCGACGCCGGACACTCTTGCGGTCATCGAACCGGCTGCATACCCCGTATCTCTAGATGCGATCCCTCAAGAGCAAATCTGCGAGGGCCGCTATGTCGCCCGCTTCGCTCGCACTCGAGAAGAGCTGGACGCGGTATTGAAGCTTCGATTCGAAATCTTTAACCTCGAGCTTGGCGAGGGGCTCGAATCCTCCTACGGCACCTCGCGCGATCTCGACGAGTTTGACGATGTGTGCCATCACCTGATCGTCGAGGATATCGACAGCGGCAGAATCGTCGGCACATATCGAACGCAGACCGGCGAGATGGCCGCTGCGTATCGCGGGTTTTACTCGGCGACCGAGTTCGATATCGCTCACTTTCCCGCCGGGGTGCTTGAGGATTCGGTGGAGCTTGGCCGAGCCTGCGTAGCGAGGGATCACCGCAACACTCAGGTGCTTTTTCTGTTGTGGAAGGGGCTGGCCGCATACGTCGCTCACAACCAGAAACGATACCTGTTTGGTTGCTGCTCTCTGACAAGCCAGGATCAGAGCGAGGGCCTGCGCGTGATGCAGCTGCTCGAGCAGCAAGGCAGCTTTCACCCGAGCTTCTCCGTGCCTGCGCGTCCGAACTACGAATGCAGATCCGACGATCTGATGGGTCGTTCAGATCGAGAGGCGAGTGTCCCAAGACTCTTCAGGATCTATCTACACTACGGAGCCAAAGTATGCGGGCCGCCGGCGATCGACCGGCAGTTCAAAACGATTGATTTTCTGGTGCTGTTTGATGTGTTTGAAATGGACGCGCAAACGCGGAGGATGTTCTTCGGAGCATGAAGTGGTGACGGATGCGGCAAATACGCGCGATAGTTCGAGCCTTTGCGCTGAGCGTCTGGACGCTCGCGATGTATTCGACGCTGATTATCGTTCGACCTTTTACATTTGCACTCGGTGATCCTCAGAGGTGGAGCGCTCTCGTTTTTCACAGGTGGGCCAGAGGGGCAACGACAATACTCGGCGTGAAGATCGCTGTTCAGGGTACCCTTCCGATTCCGCCGTTTCTTCTGGTGTCCAATCATCTCAGCTACGTTGACGTGCTGGTATTCGCCTCGCAAGTGAAGTGCGTGTTTGTCGCCAGGGGAGACGTGGCACGCTGGCCGGTGATCGGTTCGCTTTGCAGGGGCGTGAACACGATTTTCATCGATCGTCAGAAACGTCAGGATGTAGCGACGGGTGAACGCGCTGATCGATCAGGCGCTCGGCGAAGGTCAAGGCGTGGTTCTTTTTGCTGAAGGCACCAGCACGCGGGGCGACACCGTGCTTCCGTTCAAGTCATCGCTCCTGGAACAGGCTGCCAGAGCCAGTTTCCCGGTGTCTTATGCTGCGCTCGGTTATCGCACAGGCGAGGGCGAGCCGCCGGCGCATCTGTCGGTGTGCTGGTGGGGCGAGATGACATTTATGAAGCACGTGATCGCGCTCCTTCATCTGAGTCAGATACAGGCAACGGTGACGTTCGGGGCGGAGCCGATCCAGGCAAACGATCGCAAGGTACTGGCAGAGAGGTTGTGGGTCTGCAGTCAACGAACAGTTCATACCCGTGGTGGCCGGTCACTTTGAGGATAACGAACCTGTACAGGTATAAGAGATGCAACGGTGCGGTTTACTCATCGCCGGAAACATCCAATCTTGAGGCAAGGAATCGATCTTATCCGGCGATTGGATGACGATACATACTCAAAGGAGAATACCACTTTTTCGCTCAATGCGGCGGGCTGTCACTTCCGCCACTGCATCGACTTCTATAACTGTTTCCTGGGAGCCTCGGAACACGAAGAATTAACTATGACCTGAGACGGAGGGACGAGATCCTGGAAAACAACCGCGCCCTCGCCATCCTGGAGATCGAAAGGATCATCGAGGGTCTTCGACAACTGAGCGTTACCGACGGAGAAACGGGACTAATTGTCATCCTGAATGAATCGGAGCCCGAAGCCCCGAGCGCGTGGGGTCGATCGTCGATACTGCGCGAGCTTCAATCTCTAATGTCCCACACGATTCACCACTACGCGCTCATTGCATTGGCACTCCGATTACAGGCCTTCGAGCCAGGCGCGGAGTTCGGCGTCGCGCCTTCGACGCTCGAGTACTGGAGACGAACCGCCTGATGTGCACGGTTAGCTGGATCCATCAGGACGAAGGCTATCAGTTATTGTGCAACCGTGATGACGCTAGAACCGTGAGCTTTAGTTGGATCAAGGTCGCCACCGACACCATTGACTTCTGCTATCATCCGCTTTCGCCTTGTTTGCTTTCGCCCGATGCGGGTCAAGTTTCAACTGAAGTCAAATTGTCGAGAACGCCGCGATGAAGCCGACGGCTCCGCATAAAGTGAGTTCCGCGCTGCGTAGCTGGAAGTGGAGAGTTGCGCTGACGTATCTCACGCTGCTCGTCGCCTCCCATCTGTTCACCTGGGCGCGTTCTGGTGACCGCAAAGTCGAAGCGGGTACGGCGGTGACAGCGCAAGCGATCGACGGCGAGCAACGACTCAACCGCAAGATTCAAATCGCGTACCGGGAATATCGTCCCAGCGGCACCGGGGAGCAACCGGTGGTAATCCTTGTCCACGGCAGCCCTGGCCACAAAGAAGACTTCCACACCCTCGCGCCCGAATTAGCTAAATCCTATCGGGTGATCGCTCCTGATCTTCCTGGATTCGGCGGCTCGACTGAGGATATCCCCGATTACTCGATCCGGGCTCACGCCCACTACGTCGTCGAGTTGATGGACGCGCTGGGAATCGAGCGCGCTCACCTGCTGGGGTTCAGCATGGGCGGCGGAGTCGTATTGAATGTCGCCGACATCGTTCCGCAACGCGTCGAGTCGATCACGATGTTGTCGGCGATCGGAATCCAGGAAGCCGAACTCCTGGGCGACTACCACCTGAACCACGCGCTACACGGCATTCAGTTGGGCGCGATCTGGCTGTTGAACGAGGCCGTTCCGGACTTTGGATTGCTCGGCCATTCAATGCTCGACCGGGCCTATGCTCGTAACTTCTATGATTCGGATCAGCGGCCTTTGCGAGCGATCCTGTCCCGATTCGAGCAACCGATGCTGATCATCCACGGCAGGCACGATGTCCTCGTGCCCTTCGAAGCAGCGCTCGAACATCATCGACTCGTGCCGCAGAGCGAGGCCGAGTTCCTCGACGACAACCATTTCATGGCGTTTGGAAAGGGCGCGATGCTAGCCCCAAAGATCGTCGGGTTCATCAACCGGGTCGAGCAACAGAAAGTTGCGACGCGATCGACGGCCGAGGCTGACCGGCTCGCGCGCGCGGCACTACCCTACGATCGAGCCAGTATTCCAAAGGCGATGGGGGTAACGGTGCTGGTGTTGATGATGCTGATCGCAGCGTCAACGCTTGTGAGCGAAGACCTGACGTGTATCGGAGCCGGCGTGATGGTCGCGCAAGGGCGTATTGATTTCGCGGCGGCCGCGTTGGCCTGTTTTCTGGGGATCTTTGTCGGCGATGTTCTGCTGTTTCTGGCCGGTCGTTACCTCGGCAGACCGGCTCTTTCGCGAGCGCCGCTGAAGTGGTTCGTCCGACCTGACGATGTCGAGCGAAGCTCCGCGTGGTTCAATCGCCGTGGCATCATTGTGATTGCCGCAAGCAGGTTTGTTCCGGGGATGCGCTTGCCAACTTACTTTGCGGCGGGATTGCTAAACACGAGGCTGTTGCGGTTCTCGATCTACTTTCTACTCGCGGCGCTGGTGTGGACTCCGCTCCTGGTCGGGCTGTCGAGCGTGCTCGGTGCTGAAGTGATCAAATCGGCGTTGCTGGCGCGTCAGAGCGCGCTGGTTCAGGTATTGGTAGCGGGAGTGGCGCTGTACATGGCCGTCAAGCTGGCGATTCAAGCGGCCACCTATCGCGGACGCCGATTGCTTTTGTCGAAATGGCGAAGGCTGACGCGCTGGGAATTCTGGCCGACTTGGGCGTTCTACCCACCGGTTATCTGCTGCGTGCTGTTTTTAGCACTGAAGCATCGTAGCTTGACGGTGTTCACCGCCGCCAACCCCGCGATACCCGCGAGCGGGTTCATCGGCGAGTCTAAGGTCAATATCCTGCGAGGGCTTGCGAACTCAAACGGCTATGTCGCGCGCGCCTCGATGATTGAGGCGTCGCTCGATCCGAAGATCAAGATCGACGCTGCCGGGCGCTTCATGACCGACAACGAACTCAGTTTTCCAGTGGTCCTGAAACCCGATCAGGGACAACGCGGAAATGGAGTCGCGATTAGTCAGATCAAGCGAAGAGACGGACCGCTATCTAGCGGGCGCCGCCGTCGACACGATCATTCAAGAGTACGCATCGGGTTTCGAGTTCGGGGTGTTCTACTGCAGACGGCCGGACGAGGCCCGAGGCAAGATCTTTTCGATCACCGAAAAACAGATGCTCGTGGTCACCGGCGACGGAGCAAGCACGCTCGAGAAGCTGATCCTCGCGGATGATCGCGCCGTGTGCATGGCCAGGTTTCTGCTCGACAAACATAAGTCACGGGCCGGGGAAGTCCCGGGGAACGGTGAACACGTTCAATTGGTCGAGATTGGCACACACTGCAAGGGCGCGTTGTTCTTAGACGGCGGCTGGATCAAGACACCGGAACTTGAAACAAGGATCGATGAAATCAGCCGGTCGTACGAGGGATTCTATTTTGGTAGATTCGATATCCGGACGCCTTCGATCGACGATTTTCGAGCGGGCCGCAACTTTAAGATCGTCGAGTTGAACGGCGTGACCTCCGAAGCGACTCACATCTATGACCCGCGCAACAGCCTCGTTGAGGCTTACAGAGTTTTGTTTAGACAGTGGGGGCTGGCGTTCGAGATCGGCGCGCAGAATCGCGCTCGCGGAATCAGGCCAAGCACACTTCGGGAGCTGTTTCGAGTGATGGGTGACTACGGCAAGCGCCCCAACCCCCGCCAATAAGCATCAGAGTTGACCCATCAGCGATGTCTCAAACCACAATCATCTTCGTCACGGTTCTGGCGTTGCATTCCCCGGTCACGTTTCGGGAAACGGGTCGTTTCCCTTCCCGAGCCATCATTCACACTCCCACTCGCCAATCGACCGTAGTCATCGCGAGCGACGCGGTAAATCGAACTCGAATGCTCGCCGATAAGGTCATTGCGGCCTCCTATCCCGAGCTAAAAGACGCGGACGTCGGGATCAAACCATTTCACTCCCGGGCCGACTATTTCAAGGCGCGCTTTGGCGTGCCTCAGTTCTTCTTCGCACGGATGCGCTATTTGGTATTCGTAAATCCGAGGGTGTTCGAACTGCAAGCTCCGGAGGCGGGGGTTCAGGCGATCATCGCGCACGAACTGGCGCACGTCGTCTATTACAAGAAGGGTAATCGAGTGCGGCTGTTGGGTCTGGTGCGTTTGACGTCTAAGCGATTCACCGCCCGGTTTGAACGTTGGGCGGATGTGAAAGCCATCTCGCTGGGGTATGGTGAAGGTCTGAAAGAGTACCGGCGTTGGCTCTACGCCAACGTACCGGGCTCAAAGCTAAAGGAAAAGCAGCGAAACTATTTCTCTCCGGACGAAATTGATGCGATTCTGTCAGCGTCGCGCAATCGGCCCGAGTTGCTCGAACACTGGTTGAAGCACGTGCCGTTGAGTCTGAAGGAGATTCTCGCGGCGAAATAAACTGTAGCGGCCTCCTCCGATTTGCGTCTTTGCGGACCTTTGCGTCTTGGCGCGGAGCCTTCATAGTTCTTCGTCGGAAACAAGGCTCCGCGCCAAGACGCAAAGGTCCGCAAAGACGCAAACCGGAGAGGTTTCTACCGATCGACAACTTGGTCTTCAGGAGGTCCGCACAATGCCGGGATGGCTTGATCGTGTTCTCGCAACTCTGATCGGTGATCATCGCCACTACTCGATCGAGCACCGGTTGTTCAATACCATCAGCCTGCTCAACGCAGTGGCGAACTTCGGCGGAGCGGTTGCGATTCTGATCGCCCAGGCGCCGCGGTCCCTGTGCTTTCTGCAGCTTGCAAACAGGAGCTCTGTTCGCGGGTTTCTACTACCTCTCCCGGTTCAAGGACGCCTACAGAGTCTTGTATTGGCCGTTTTTGTTGGTGATTCTGGCTTTTCTGTTTATCAACTCTCTTTTCAACGACGGGTCGATGGGCGGAGCACATTACTATTTCATCCCGGCTCTGGTGATCGGAATTGTTTTATCCTCCAGGGCACGGAGGACCATCGCTGCGTTCGTGGTGTTCGGAGTGATAACAGCCACGTTGTTCATAATCGAGCAGAGCCGCCCGGATGGATCAGCGGTCACGTTGGCGCCTCGGAGGGATGCTGGATGTCAGCACCAATTTCTTATTTGTACAGTTTCTGACGGGCATCCTGGTCGTGGTGCTGACCAAGAATCTGAACCAGGAACGAGCCAAGTCCGAGTCGCTGCTGCTCAACATTCTGCCCGCCAGCGTAGCCGAGGAGCTGAAGGCAAACGACGCGGTCAGCCCGCGTCATTACGAAAGCGCTTCGGTGCTGTTTACGGACTTCGTTGGTTTCACTCAAATTGCCGAAGGTTGACCCCGGAAGAGTTGATCGCCGAACTGGATTTTTGCTTCAGCCGTTTTGACGCGATTGCAAAAAAGCACAGGCTCGAAAGATCAAAACGATCGGCGACTCGTACATGGCCGCGGGTGGAGTGCCGCTCGCAAACCGCACCCATGCTCTCGATGCGGTGCTTGCGGCGCTCGAAATCCAAACCTTCATGATGGAACTCGCCGAGGATACGAAGAAGCAGAACCTGCCGTGCT
>CAVTUR010000033.1:0-36584 GCA_963737945.1 Blastocatellia bacterium
TGTTATGTACTGGAACCATTACGTATTGCTTATCGGCTCGCCGCTTTCCGGTTTGATACTGAAAGTTAGCTGGTTTGCGCTCGCCGGCTGGCGCTGGCTGTCCATCCTCGAGGGCGCACCGGCGATCGTCTTTGGCATAATCACGATTTTCTATCTGACCGACTGGCCGCATCAGGCGAGATGGTTGCCCAGGACGACGTGAATGGATCACATCCGAGCTGGAGCGAGAGAAGCAGGCAAACATGGGCTCTGATTCACTTGGGCATCCTTCAGGCCTTTAGACACCGCGAAGTCGTTCGGCGACCCGGATACTTCTTCTGGTCACAGCAGTCTACGGGTTCCAGTTCTGGCTGCCGTCAATCATAAAGAATCTTTCGGGTCTCTCGAACATGATGGTCACGCTCATCGCGGCCATACCGTATTGCGTGGGTCTCGTGGAATCCTGGTGATTGGCTGGTCCGGATCGAACCGGCGAACGCCGCTGGCACACGGCTCTGTCGATGCTTCTGACGTCGGTCGGGCTGGTGCTGAGCGTCGCCCTGCTCGACAACACGGCGCTGGCGATGTCGATGTTCTGCCTGGCGGCGATAGGGATATACGGGTATCTTCCGGGTTTCTGGGCGCTCCCGACCAGTTTCCTCACGGGACGGCGGCGGCGGCATCGATTGGGTTGATTAACTCGATCGGAAATCTTGGGGGCTTCGCCGGACCGTACATCGTCGGGTATTTAAGCACGGCCGCCCATTCGTTTGTAGCAGGCGTCGCATATCTTTCCGCTTCGGCGCTGGTGGCTGCGTTCTTAGTTATTTCGCTTCGAGCGACCAAGCGTGCAAGACCCGTAACAGCTGGCTAGTATCGAGCTCTTTGCGTCTTTGCGATCTTTGCGGCTTTGCGCGAACATGCCGAAGGGTTGAAAGGCGTTTCGCGAAAGCCGCAAAGATCCGCAAGACGAAAAAAGAAAACATAAGAGGTTGCGCTATGAAATTTCGCAGTTCGGCGTGGTTTGGCCGGCGGACCGGGACGGGTTTATTCACCGAAGCTGGATGAGAAACCAGGGACTTCCCGGAGCATCTGTTCGACGGGCGGCCGGTCATCGGCATCTGCAACACCTGGTCGGAGCTGACGCCGTGCAACGCGCATTTCCGCGACGCATGGCCGAGCACGTCAAGCGCGGCGTCTGCGAAGCCGGCGGGATTCCCGCTGGAGTTTCCCGTGATGTCGCTGGGCGAGACGCTGCATGCGCCCGACGGCCATGCTCTTCCGCAACCTGGTGAGCATGGACGTCGAGGAGTCCATCCGCGCCAATCCGCTCGACGGCGTGGTGCTGCTGTGCGGCTGCGACAAGACCACGCCCTCGCTGCTGATGGGCGCGGCCAGCTGCGACCTGCCGGCGATCATGGTCTTCCGGCGGCCCGATGCTCAACGGCAAGTTCCATGGCCAGGACATCGGCTCGGGCACCGACGTCTGGCGCTTCAGCGAAGATGTCCGCGCGCGGCGCGATGAGCCGGCTGCGAGTTCATCGAGGCCGAGGCCTGCATGCAGCCGCTCCGCCGGACACTGCATGACGATGGGCACCGCCTCGACGATGGCGTCGATGGTGGAGGCGCTGGGCATTGGCCTGCCGACCAACGCCGCCATTCCCGCCGTGGATTCGCGCCGTTACGCCCTGGCCCACCTCGCCGGGCCGGCGCATCGTCGAGATGGTGCGCGAGGACCTGCGCATGTCGCAGATTCTCACGCGCGAGGCGTTCGAGAACGCGATTCGCGTCGAATGGCGCCGTCGGCGGCTCGACCAACGCGGTCATTCACCTGCTGGCGATCGCCGGCCGCATCGGCGTGCCGACTCTCAGCTGGACGACTGGGATGCCCTCGGGCCGCGATGTTCCCTGCCTGGTCGACTTGATGCCGTCCGGCAGGTACCTGATGGAGGACTTCTACTACGCGGGCGGCCTGCCGGCGGTGATGCGGGAGCTGGCGCAGCCTGCTGCACGGCGACGCCCTGACCGTAACGGGCGGACCATCGGGGAGAACTGCCGGACGCGCCGTGCTGGAACCGCGAAGTCATCCGCACCCATGGCCGAGCCTCTCGAAGCGGAGCGGGCATCGCGGTGCTGCGCGGCAATCTGGCCCCGACGGCGCCGTCATCAAGCCGTCGGCCGCGTCTCCGCACCTGATGAGGCACCGCGGCCGCGCGGTGGTCTTCGAGAACATCGAGGACTTCCACACGCGCATCGACGACCCGGATCTCGACGTCGATGAGAACTGCGTGCTGGTGCTGAAGAACTGCGGGCCGCAGGGGCTATCCGGGCATGGCCGAGGTCGGCAACATGGCGCTGCCGCCGAAGCTGCTGAAGCAAGGGCGTCACCGATATGGTGCGCATCTCCGACGCGCGCATGAGCGGCACGGCGTACGGCACGGTGGTGCTGCACGTGTCGCCGGAGGCCGCGGCGGGCGGAGTGCTCGCGCTGGTGCGAGAACGGCGACTCGATCGAACTGGATGTCGCGGCGCGGCGGCTGCACCTCGATGTGTCGCGAAGACGAGCTGGCGCGGCGCCGCGCGCAGTGGACAGCCCCTGCAGCCGGCTCCGACCGCGGCTACGTCAGGCTGTACGTCGAGCACGTCATGCAGGCGGACCAGGGCGCCGACCTCGACTTCCTCGTTGGCGCGAGCGGCGCGCCGGTTCCGAGGGAATCGCATTGAAAACGACAGATCGCAGTCATCGTGTTCCTGCCACCCGTGTTCAGTTAGTCGCGGTGGTGTATTTGCGCGGCTCTGTCGTCGTGCCATCGGCCAGATCGAATAAGCGGCGAAATCCGGCTAACATCGCTAGCCAGGCTTCCTCGCCCGCAGTTTCAACCACCTTTTCCTTAACCGTGGGACGGCTCACAAGCCGCTCCTCTTTGAGCAGAAAGACTATGTCGTCAAGATCCTTCTGTCGACCGGCATTGTATTTCAGAATGACAAGCCACTCGGGTGTCACAATGCGGATACCGTTTGGCAACTTGATCGCATCTTTCAAAGCCGCACGATAGTATTTCTGATAGCCATCGTTCCGCACGGTCCAGTCAACCTGGACTGCATACTTGCCGACCTCCAGAGTGTAACTGCTACCGCCAAAGCTCAACCGGTGTTGCGGCTTGAGTGACAGATGTCCCGATGCGATGATGTCAACGTCCCTGGTAAGCCGTGGACTGCCGTAAAGGTGCATCGCGAGTCCGCCCGCAACCGCCCATTCGATCTCATCCTGAGCCGCCAGTTGGCCGACTCTCTGCACCGCTTCCACGCCGGTATCCGTCGAAATCATCGGGTTGGCGACGCTTTGCCGAACCCGCTCGACGAGTTGTTGATACTCATCTTCGCTCACTTTGTCCCTCTGCCATCTGCTTTTTCACTACAGTGATTTTGACTTCTGACGGATATTGCTTCGAGTGATGCACGGCGTTGTGGGCAACCACACCTTGATTCGTCGTAGTTCTTGCCCCCCGTGTTCAGATTCCGATCGAAGCGCGGGAAGTTGCTGCTCGACACCTCCATCCGAATCCGATGGCCTGCCTCGAAGTAATTGCTCGTCGTCATCGGCTGGAGCGTCACTTTGTACACTTTGCCCGGCTCCATCCACACTTGCGGCTTGTCGTACCCATCCCGATAACGCAACCGTTGGATCGTCTCATCCAGATTGTAGGCCCGCCCATCCGGATAGACATCGATCACCTTGACTGTGAAGTCGGTGTCTTTCGCATCGGATGACACATAGAGCGTTACTTCCATCGGACCCGCTCACTTCGATCCCTTCCTTGAGCGGCTCGGATGCTGTAAACCAGAATGTCGGCCCGCGCCTCCATCTTGCGCTGATCGAATGCGCCGCCCGTCACGGCATTCCCCGTGCAACAGACATTTCCGCCATAGGACGGCACCGGATTCATTGGATCGTAATTGAACTTGTCGGGCTGTCAGCCGAAGGCGAAGCATCAGCTGAGCACGCCATCGCCGTCCATAGTGTTGGCCTTGCCGCCGCTGGATAGGAACAAGGTCATCGGCTGCGCGCCTTGCGGCGGCCACGTATCCGATGTCTGCCACTTGTTGATACCCATCGTGTAGTAGCGCACCCTGGGCATCTTTTCGAGAATGCCGTTGCTTCTCGCCCTTCAGGAAGTGATCAAACCAGGCATAGGTGAGCTCGTCATAGTTCAAACGCGCGTCGCCCATGCTCCGCTCGCCGACAATAGTGTTCTCGGTAGCGCGCTTGTAGGCGCAATGTAGCGTCGGCGCGATCACCGCGTACTGCTGGTTGGCGATCTCCGGCTTCGCGGTCTTCCGCACGTGATTGTACGCGGCGAGGTTCGGTCCAACCGACACGTCATACCACGACATGAACCAGAATCCTGGCATGTTGATCTTCATGTTGTCGTGCCACAAACCGCCCTTATACCACGCCGGATCGTTTGGCGCCGCTTGATCATCGCTCCGCCGGTGGCCACCGGCATGTGATCGGCGAAGATCCCGTGTGGTCCATCAACTGCTTTGATTATGTCCTTCTCAGGAAGGTGCGCAGCGCCTTCGACCAATCAACCGGCGGCAACTGCTGCGCACAGATCGAACGACTTCGACGCGCGAATCAAATCCTCTTGAGAGGTGTTGGGCGGAAACATCGGCCGCACCTGGTTCTGCTCGCCGTAGATCCACGCGATAAACAGCATCTGCACCGCGCCGCCGCGATACCAGTTCCCCTGCTCGTAATAAGGACCCACGCGCCCCACGCCCGCGCCAAATCCTTGCGGAATCATCGTCGTGTAATGCGGGATTCCCCTGCGCCGCGACGGCCAGTTGCCATTCCGCGGTCGACGAGCATCCGATTGTGCCGACCTTGCCGTTTGACCAGGACTGTTTGGCCATCCACGTAAATGCGTCATCGCCGTCGCTGAGCGGAGGGCCGAGGATGTCGTAATTGCCCTCGGAGAAAAAATGCCCGCGCTCGTTCATCTCGACAAAAGCGTAACCACGTTTCACCGCTTCGAGCTCATTGCGTCATGTCGCGCGGCGCGCCATTGCGCACATCCCAGAAATTAAAGTTGTATGGCGTGCGAACAAAAATCGTCGGATATTTCTTGGAGGTATCTTTAGGCCGATAGACGTCGGCCGCCATTCGCTTTCCGTCGCGCATTGGGACCATGAGCTTGCGCTCAACGACTGCGAGGGATTGCAGCTCGCTCTCAATCGCGTTGCGCCGGGCAACGAGTTCAGGGCTCGCGGCTCCCCTCCCCTGAGCAAGGGCGCTTCGATTGAGAGCACTCGGGACGGCGACACTCAGCGCCGCTAAAGAAAGTATCACAAACCAGAAAATCTTCCTTCGCATGGTCATGCTCCTTTGGATAGAGTCCGACACACTTTGGTGTGTCGTCGTGGTCCGAATGCCGGGGTCAACGAGCAGCCCCAAGGCTGAGGTTGTCGAAGGTTACTCTGTCGCGACAAAGTGAAGTTCGGCGACCATCGCCAGGTCCTCGAAAAGTGGTGCTTCGCGTGTGCGGCTTGATGGTGCTTCAAGTGTCTTTCTATCGCACCAGGAGCCGCCACGCAAGCTGGTTAGCGATGGTCACGTACAGCGTCTGTGGGGTGAGGCTCGTTTGTGAGAGTCTTTGGGAATAAACGGATGACATCTTCCGATCCAGATCCGGGCCGAATCTCAATGACCGTGGCCATCCTTGTCGCCAAGCCGGAAGAATTCGCGTATCCGATCCCGCAGAGCGGTCTGCGTATGTTCCATGCGCAATCGAATCGCCTCCTCGCTCAATCCTTCGCGCACTGCCTCGAGTTCGACGCGGCGACGCGCAAGTACATGGGAGATGTCTTCAGCCAATTCAGGGCGACTGTGGATGATTTCCCGAAACGAACCCTTATCCAATCTGTAACAAAGCATATCGGTAAGCGCCACGACGGTGGCCCTCCGAGGCTCGCCCGTCATCATTGCCATCTCTCCAAAGAAATCACCCTCGCCAATCGAAGCGACCTTCTCGCTCGTTCCATCGACCGCGACCTGAACTTCCGCCTGCCCTTCGATGATGATATACAGCCAGTGTGCCTCGGCCCCCTGTCTTGTCAGCGTCTCACCGCGCACAAAAGGCGCGGACCGCATACGCACTGCCAGTTCGTGGTGCTCTTCATCGGTCAGTTTGCTGAACAAATCGACGCGCTTGAGCGCTGCGACGCGCTGGACAATCTCTTCGCCTCTCTTGCGATCGCGCCGCTTTGCCGTTTCCTCAGTGACAAAGACCGATTGCGCCGGGATCGAGAGCCGGATGTCAGCGCGGCGCAGCGCCGTATATATCCGCGACCGGACCAGCGAGTCGGTCGGATCCGGCAGAGCCAGGTCCGTCAACCAGTACCGGACGGCGTAGGATGAGTAGCTGTCTTTGAAGTCTACGACGAGGCAGTGGGGCGCTGGCTCCTTGGCGACGTTTGGTATTGTCTCGGCGCGCAAGGCTGTATCCACGATCCCAATCACTTCAGTCGGAGGGTAGCGGAAATCGATATTGAAATAGACCCATTGGCGGTGTTGGCGGCGTTCACCAGTTCGGTGCCCAACCAGAGTGACCCTCCCTCTCATCAGGAAGCTGTTCGGAAATACGACCGTGTCCCAGTCTCGGGTCTCGATCGAGGTCTGGCGCCACCGGATTTCCTTTACCCGGCCCTCGATCTGGTCTATGCGCACCCAGTCACCCACGTTGATCGTATGTTCCATTTGCAAGGCCATCCCGCCCATAATGTTCCCGAGTGTGTCGGCCAACGAGAACCCGATTACGGCGGTCATGACGGCGGAAGTGGCAACTATGCCGGTCAAATCGAACCCGCTGCGCGAGAGGAGTATGAATGCAACGACAATATAAGCGGAGGCCAGAAGCAGGTCGCGGAGTATTCTAGGGGGGCGAACGTGAACGGCACTTAGCGCCACGTCGAAGACGACCACACTCACCAGAATGATTATGGCGATGCTCTCAGAAAGCAGGGATACCCAGCGTGCTGAACGGAAGACAATACCGTCTGCGGTAAAACCCGAAGAAAGCAGTGCGGCGATCGCAAGCAGACCTGCAAATGAAAACCCAAACAGAACGACCGACGTCTTGATGCGAGCCCGCTCAGCCGGGATGTAAACAAAAAGGATTAGCGCTGCCAGCACGAATCCCAGCGCCGTCCAGTGAAAGGCAACCGCCGAGTCTGCCGCCGTTCTGAAGTTCTCCCAGAAGTTCATTTGTGCAAACCTATCCAATCCATGGAATCAACGCCCCCAACTCCTGGCGACAGATGTCGTACTCCATTAAAGGCGTTAAAGGCGATGGTCACGCCTGGAAGCTCAAGAGCAATTGCCGGTGGTTTGTCGGGGATCGTCTTCCCGGCATCTGGCGCATCCATGGCTATTCTCCGATCAGACTGTAAGGAGTAAACCCCTCCATTTCACCGGGTCATTGCGAACGAAGACCAGGGAAACATCAACGATCAGCCAGCCTATGCTACGCGAACTCAGATATACGCTCAAGGTGAGAATCCGAAAGGCGGTGTACAGATGTGTTGCGGCGTTGAACAACGCATAGTCTAAAGTCTATGCTACTGAGATGCGAACGCACGTCATGAGGGCAGTTGCGGGCCTGCTAGCGCTGAGCATCCCGTTACCGGCTCAACTCCCGCCTGTGCATGTCCAGCCGGGTAAGCCTGCCCTGAAACGCGATCGCACACAGCGCATACTATATCCGAAAATAATCCAGCTTGAAGACGAGCGCACTGTCACCACGGATCTCGTCGAATTGCTCCAACCGCTCCACGGGGGTGCCCGCCGCAGAGCGATTCTCGCTCTTGGGCGCATAGGGTATCCAAGCGGGCTCGCCGCTTTGATGGACATTTTCATCAGCGATCAGAATCCCGAGAACCGTGATCCTGAAATGCGGGCGCTGGCGGCGTTCTCGCTTGGACAGATCCAGAATCAACACGCGGTGTCGGTTCTGCTTGAACGGCTGGACCCCGCGATCGAGAAGTCGGCCCTCGTGCGAGCACGCGCCGTCGAAGCCCTGGGAAAGATCGGTTCTAACAAGCTGGCGGCAGCGGCGCTCGGCGCTTATGGGCTCAAGATTGTTGCTGACGCGATCGTTCGCGTATTGCCGGCAACGAATGCGCCTGTTTCCGATGACGCAAGGCTCATTGGATCGATGGCGCTCACAGCGCTGTTAAGGCTAAAACAGGCGTCAACCGTTGAACCGATCGCCGCGCAACTGGGTTCGCCAGATGCGGATCTGAGGGGGCAGGCAGCCAACGCGCTCGCTCGAATACGCGAAGGCATTGCGGTGGCAGCACCGGCTCTCTTGCCATTGCTCGAAGACAACGACGCCCTGGTGCGAGCAAACGCTGCTCGCGCGCTCGGTGTTGCGAAGGCGGTTCCGGCCGTCGACCGGTTGATAAAGCTACTGGGCGACAAGGACGAGCGCGTCGTGGCCGGCGCGATCAATGCCCTCGGCGTGATCGGCGACGCTCGAGCGGTTGATCCATTGCTGGCCCTTGGCGCATCATTGCTTGCAAGCTACCGCACATTCGATCGCGCCAAGCTTGGTGTTCCGACCGAGCAGAATTTGCTGCTGTTGATCGCTACCGCACTCGGAAGCATAAAGGACGACCGCGCGATTCCCTTCCTCAAATCATTTCGCTTGGCCGATGGAAGGCTCGGCGCCCATCTTGAAGTGGAACTTGCAATCGCAAGGTTTGGCGAGTCCGCGTTTTTCGATGTGCCTGACACCGCAAAGCTGCGCAGCGATGATTGGAAAGAGATGGGCTACTATGCACGGGCCCTGGGCCAGCTTGCCACCGGCCGCGCGAAAACGCTGCTGCTTGATTTGCTCGCCGGGAAGACCTACGGAAAACCGGACGCGCGCGCGGTGCCGCCCATACTTGACGCCCTTGCTACGGCGAAAGTGGAAGGCTTGCGAGACATTCTGCTGGAGCAACTCAAAGCGGCCTGACGTGTACATTCGCGAAACAGCCGCGTCGTTGCTTGGTGAGCTTGGAGATTCGTCGGACAGCGTGATCGCGGCGCTCTATGAGGCCTACAAATCGGCCCGCACTGACAAGGTCAATGAAGCGCGGATAGCGATCGTCCTGGCGGCGGATAAGCTCAAGCATCCGATGAACATCCAGGTTCTATCTGAAAAAACCCGCGACGAGGATTATGTCGTCAGACTGAAGGCCGCCGAGTTGTTGCGAGCCGGATCAAACGAGATGAGCGCGACGCGGTTGCAAATAGGCAAAGCCGATACTGGTCACGATCGCGCTTACTGGCGGCGGATCGCCGAACTGAGCGAATCAATCAAGAACCCGATTGCGGTGATCCATACAAAGAAAGGCGAGATTCGGATCGAGCTATTTGCCAACGACGCCCCGATGACCGTCGACAATTTCATTCACCTGACCCGGAGCGGTTTTTACAACGGGCTTGCTTTCGTAAGAGTAGTTCCCAACTTTGTGATTCAAGGTGGGGACCCGCGTGGCGACCAGAACGGCGGCCCCGGCTACCAGATACGCGACGAAATCAACCTTCAAAGATACGAGACCGGAACTGTCGGGATGGCGCTGTCAGGAAAAGACACTGGTGGGAGCCAGTTCTTCATCACCCACTCGCCCCAGCCGCATCTTGACGGAGGCTACACGGTGTTCGGCAAGGTGATCGAAGGCATGGATGTTGTGAATCGCATCGCTCGGGGCGATAGGATGGAGCGGGTTGAGATAGTCGAGCCTAAATGATTTAACCGCGGGAAGTCCCGCTTCGGCAACGAACGATAGACTCGATTGACCAGATCGGCGCTAGAAGCGAGAACCGATTGCCTCAAGGCGCTGGCGCTAAGTAAATCACAGCCGTGAATGGTGCATTGGTTAGATTGGTTCGCTCATCTGCTTCAAAACACGATGATAGTGAAAGGGTCGTTCGTCAAACCAGATGAACTCCTATCATCGGTATAGAAGATAAGGATAGTGTCACTACCGTCGCCAGTGTCGCCCCCTAAATTTACACCGACGTTGCCGGGGTCGAGAGAGATCGGCTGGAACGGTGTAACAGAAACAAAGCGATCGTAGATCGGAAATCCGAAGTTAATGACGTACCGCCCTATGCTGGGATGATTGATGCTGAATCCACAATTACCGCTGGAGGAATTAGTGATCCCGTTGTAGCACCGCGCGATGGTACCGTCTGCTTTGACAACAGCCATTGCCTTGACCCAACCGCCCTTATCGCGTTGCTGGAAGGTGTTACCATCCGCTCGCATCGCAAACCCGCTCATGCTCTGACCGTATACCCCTATATTTGAATTGCTCTGGCCATACACCCCAACGCCGCCGTTTGCGTGCGCCACGCCCAGCACGCCGATGCCGCTGGCACTGGTGTTAGTGCCCTCCACCCCGGGAAAAAGCGAAGCATTCGCTTGACCTAAGACGCCTATGCCAGTGGCGCTATACCCCAGGACACCGGTGCCGTTGGAGGACCCGGTGTTTTCGCCAGTAACGCCACGCCCATTCGTGCCCGTAACGCCATACACGCCGGTCCCGAAGCTCGTGTCGTTCACTTGCAGCCTCGCAAGCGTGGTGGTCGTCGTGCCGATGCCGACATTTCCATTGGTATCTATCGTGACGCTTCTGTTCGAGCCTGCCCAAAGCGATGTCTTGGTCCCTGGTCCTCCGAAAAGCAACATCTCGCCCGCACCAAACCCCGCAGACGGATCCGGTACCCCGACGTAGCCTTTTCCGATAGCGCCTTGATAAAAATCCCACCCCGCCGCGAAGCTGCTTGTGCCAGCAGACTGCAGCCGCGGCGGTAGGTCGCTCGCGCCGGAAATAATATGCAGCTTCGATAGCGGGCTGGAATTGTTGACTCCGATCTTGCCCGCCGTATCGATCCAAATTCGGTTCTGATTGTTTGTTCTTATTCCCAAAGGATGGGTTGAAGCCGTCCCGAAAACTCCGTTATTCTGGTCCTGGTAGAAGAACATCTCGGCACCCGTAGTGCTTTTCATCACCATTGAGGTCGCCGCCCCGTCTTCCACAAGCAGCGTCGCTCCGGCGGTCACAGGCGGCGCCGATCCCGATCCTACGTGAAGACGTACCAGCGGACTTGCGGTCCCTATCCCCATCCGCGCGGTGTTAATGTTGTATGAGCCTCCACTGGCATTCACATCAAACACTCCATCGGTCAACGGGTGGATGTCTCCCTTAGCGCGCCGTGCTCCCGCTGTGTTGTTTGCTGGAACGCCTATTGGATTCTGTGTTTGATCCCACCTTGAGCTTGGAATCCCCAGAGTCTTGCTTGCCGCTGAGTACTGCACCGTCCCATCTGGAAACACTATTCCCTGACTCGCCCGGATCAACCCGTCCACGTCAAGCCTCACTTGTGGGTGAGTAAAGCCAATCCCCAGGTTTCCTTCCTCCGTCAGTCTCATCTGTTCGGTGTCTTTTCCTGAGAAGAAATCTCCGATCCGAAACGACAGCGCTCCTCGTCCTCGGGTTATCTGTCCGTCCGTACCATCGTGGGCGATGACAGTCGCCGTCTGCGGATTGCCTTCACTCAACACCGTCAATGCCGCATCCTCCTCGAGTGGGCCAACGGCCTCGGTCTGCTGAGCGGTGAGCCGGGTCGTATCGATTGGCTGCACACTGGCCGTCTCGTTTTGGATCGCTATGATCCCCGTCTTCTGGCTAATGCGCCCCGATAAACTCTTGCTTGTGATAACGCAGAGATACGAGCCATCCGAAAGCCGTTCAGCCTGTCCGTCCTGAAGATGCCAATCGATTACGTTCCCGCCCCTGATCTCATTGTCAAAAACTTTCACGCCATTCGCGGCATAGACCTCCAGCCGCATTTGAACGATTGTGCTCGGAGCGGTGAAGCGCACGCGATCGGCAGCGGCGGCGGCGGTAACCGCAGTGTTGGATCGGGCGTCGCCTGCTGGGTTCTGACCCCGGGCGCGCACAGTGCTTACCGATAAGAGAATTGCGACTACAGCAGCAGTGACTAGCCCTTTGGCGTTCCTCATGACGATCTCCTTTGCTAACCGGCGGCTATGACGAACTCCGCGAACCTTGTGATTAGTATCCGGAAGTGCGCCGCGTGACAATCACCTGTTTATGTAGGCTTGTTGAGAGTGTGTTAAGTCGAGGCGCTTTGGGCCAGCAATATTAACCGGCCGGTTACGGATTGGCTTTCGCTTCGGATTTCGAGTGCACCCGAAGCTTTCCGTAGATGCTCGGCCAAACGAAAGCCAATGGTGTCGATGCTGCTCCCTAACTCGGTCGCCAGTTTTCTTTTAACTGTGGTCAGTTTGACAGGAGGTGTCTTCTCCAGACTGATTGTCGCGTCACTCACCTATTCATACAGGTCGTTCGCGATGATACGGCGCATCGCCGACCCCAGATCAGCGGCTAACTCCGAATGTGGCCTATATGAATGTGGACACGCGTCTGTTGTCAATCACAAGCCTCCAACACCAGTTGTGGCGGAGAGATTCAACTTTCCATCAAGGCTTTGGTGAATAGGCTTCCGGATTTTGCAGTTTACCTTTCTCACCAGCAGGTTTTTCGACCTCGACCTGTATGCGATTAGCTTCGGCGAAGGGATCCTTGCGGACGCCGGTCACCTGCCATGAAACCTTTACACGCGGCCTGTCGGATCTGATCTTGAACTTATTGCCGTTGATTTCTTCGGCGACTATCGCCTGCGCGAATGTCCCCATCACGGTCAACTGGTAGCGGAAGTCACGGTTCAAAGCCTCGAAGTATTCCGGCAGGGTTACCGTTGCCTCGCCGTTTTCATCCGTTACGATGTTGCCGTTGTAGATGTTCATCATGTCCGGCGATTCGACAAACGAGTGATATAGATATTTGTTTTTAGGATCGAGCGGATGATCTATACGGAATGCGCCGCTCGCCTTCGTCAGTGTTCCGGGAATAGATACGGTGTCGGTGGGGCGGCCGATGACTATCGTGTTGCTCGCGTCCACGGTGGCGCCGGCGCCAATGGCGCTGGCAAAAGTGAGATCGGTCCCCGAAATGCTCGCGTTGCGTCCCAGCGCGGTGTTGTCGGAGCCTGTAGTGACGGTGGCCGGAGAGCCGCCCGACGCCGCAGTTGTTTGAATCGTGCCGTCGGGAAACTTCACTCCGCCAGTTGTTGTTTCTACGATGCCGGCCACCGTCAGCTTTGATCCCGGCGCAGATGTCCCGATGCCAACGTCCCCACTGACGGTCTTGATGGTGATCGCCGGAGCGCCGCCGATAAAGCTGTTCGGATAGATGGAGACATCACCGCCGCTGCTTCCGATAATTCCCCGCGCGCCCGAGGCGCTAGTGTCGCGCAAGGTAAGGAAGGGTTGGACGCCGGTTATCGCAAGGCCGTCCTGTGCGAATATCTCCAGCTTACTTGCAAAGGTCGTATTGAGGCCGATGCTGCCAATCCCCACGTTGCCTGAGTTGTCTATCCGGAACTCGTATATTGGCCCGCTGCCAGTCGTCCCAAGATCACTCGCTGTCCGAAAGAAGGCGAAGCCTGAGGTGGTGTGGCCCAACCCGTATCGGTTGCCAGAAGCATTGGCTTGCCAGCCGATCGCCGATGCATTTTGAAGGGCGATGGCGCCTCCCCAAGAATCCGTTGTCCAGCTTGAACCGCCAAAGATGCTCAAACGATGCGGGGGCGCGCCGGCGCCGATGGCCACGTTTAAACCTGACTGACTCACAGCCGAATCGCCGAGGGCGGTGTTTGCGAACCACAGCGGAAAGAAATTGGTAGTGCCGTTTCCGCTCACCCCACCGGCCCCAACAAGATCTATGAAAGACCCGCCGCTCTCGGACACCCTGAGCTTGTTGGAGGCCGAGTCGAAGTAGATCCGTCCGCGCCCGGCCGGGGCGACCCCTGGCGGGGCAATCCCGTCAAGGGAAACCGCGCCGTGGGCGTTCAGGCCTGCCAGCGTCCCATTACCGTCGATGTTGAAATTCGCGCCGATTTGTTGGGCAGTTTGATTCAGGATGGCCTGGAGGGCCGCTCGACGCAGCGGTTGTTTGAATCGTGCCGTCGGGGAATTTAACGCCGCCTGCCGTTGTTTCGACCAGACCCGCGACGGTAAGCTTCGATGCCGGAGCGCTGGTCCCAATGCCGACGTTTGCATTGGCGCCCAATACGAGTGAATTGCTCTGGGAGACCACGGAGTTAGCGCCGATCGCTGTGGCGTTCATAAGTCCGTCCATCCCGAAGTTGGCGTTGAAGCCGATAACGGTGTTGTTCTGACCCGTTATGTTGGCGGCGCCGGCGGCCGCACCGAAGAATGAATTGCCGCTGCCGGTGCTATTCGTTCCGGAGAGCGCGCCAAAAAATGCGTTGTCGTTTCCGGCCTGGTTGTTGCGACCGGCCCTTGAGCCAAAGAGAGCGTTGAATCCGCCGCTCGTATTTTCCGAGCCGCTTCCAAAGCCAAAGAACGAATTCTCGCTGCCGGTCATCACGAAGGGGCAACAGCCGCCCGCGCTTCCTTGGCCTACAACTGTGTTTGCGGTGCCCGTTGTGTTATTGGCGCCGGCATCGTCACCTATGAACGTGTTGAAGCCGCCCTCCGTATTGTTCCCGCCTGCCAGAACGCCGTAGAATGAATTGCGATTCCCGATTGTGTTAGCCGCTCCTGCGCTGTACCCGAAGAACGCGTTCGACACGCCGATCGTATTCGCCCTGCCGGCGTCGCGACCGAAGAACGAATTGCCGCTCGCTGTGTTATTGAGGCCCGCCTCACGCCCGAAAAAGGAATTGTTGCTACCGCTGACGTTTGCAAATCCGGCGCCCGCGCCGAAGAAAGCGTTGTCGCTTGCGGTGTTGTTGTAGCCAGCTTCGTCGCCGAAGAATGCATTTTGGCTGCCCGCCGCATTCAGTTTGCCGGCCCCCGCCCCGACAAACGTATTGTTAAACCCGGTAGCGTTGGTGAAACCGGAGCCGTGGCCAAAAAACGCGTTTCCGTAACCGCCGGTGTTTCCTTCGCCGGCGTTGACGCCAAAAAAGGAATTGAATGAGCCGTCAATGTTGTTAAACCCGGCGGATCGTCCAAAAAACGAGTTTTCCTTTCCAATGGTGTTAGACTCGCCGGCGTCGCGTCCGAAGAATGAATTGGTGTCCCCGGTGGTGTTCGATGCGCCCGAAAAGGCGCCGACAAAAGTGTTGCTGAAACCCGACGTGTTACTTTGACCACTTTGTGTGCCGAAGAAAGAGTTACTGTCACCGGTCGGATCGGCCGCTCCCGACCCCAGTCCAGCGAAGAGATTGGCCAAACCGTCAGCTCTCAGGACGCGCTGACCCGCGAGATTGAATTGCGTCTGCGCGTCGATGATGTTCAATGAAAACGACCCTCCTACGTTGAGATTTCCTCCGACCGTGCCGTTTCCCGAAATGTTAAAATCGGCGGTCTGTTGAGTTGTTGTGTTCTGAATAAACCCGCCTGGTGGAATTCCGCCAAGCTGGGTCGCATTGGCCGCCGTGTCCGCGGTGCCGGCGCTTAAGCTTCGAGTCGAATAGGGCGCCGAGGTGATCTCCGAGCGCGGCGAAAGCACTGTGTAGGGATTGACGTCTCCCGCCTGCCGCACCGCTATCTCGAGATAGCGCGCGGCGCCGGAGAAGACATTGGCGCCGAAATCCAGGGTGACGCTAAAGGTGCCGCCGGTAACGGAGACCGCCGGATTGACGATGGTCGAGCCTTGTTGAGCGCCCGTGCCGACTGCCGGGGTGTCAAACAGTTTAAACTGCATGTCATAGTTTGCGTTTGCAGGATTGCCAGCTTCGGTTAGCTTTCCCTGATAACTGAAAGCGCTGCCTTGCCCAAAGGCCGCCGATGAATTGATTAACAACAACAAGACCGCCGCCAGGACCGGGGCGCGCAAAAGCCCGCAAGAGCAAATAGACATCATTTTTTTCTCCTCTGTTAACCGGCGAGAGTCACGGAATCCGTGGCTCTTTGACTAGTATCCCTTAAGCGTGGGCGGCGACAATCACCTGTTTATGTAGGCTTGTTGAGGGGTGCTGGGGTGAGAGGGACGCCGCGACTACCGCCACCTTGATGACCTGGGATGCTTTTGATACTCAGTGGCATCGTCTTGGCTTGACGGTTGATTCATCGCTGCGGCTGGGAGTCTATGGCAGCGCTTGTTGCGTCACTCACCTATTTGTGTAGGTGTTTGCACTGGCGCAAGAGCTACGATCCCCAAACAAGATTCAAATGCTCAACCCCGTGGAGAGCCATGTGGAACGCGTATCGTGATCGTCGTGCCGTTCCTGGAGGTCAGATGAAACTCGGCCCCGAGGCTCGCGGCTCTGCGGCGCATGCTTACGAGCCCATTACCGCCGCGGCCGTTCCCCACATCAAAACCATGGCCGTTGTCGGTCACCTCAAGCACCAGTCGCGGACCTTCCACGCTCAAATGGATCCCGGCCCGATCGCAGCCAGAGTGGCGGATGATATTGTTGACGCTCTCTTTGAAGATCAGGAACACCTGACGGCGCAGATCCGCTCCAAGTGAAATATCCTTGCCTGCGTCCTCAGCCTGGAAAGTGAACTGAATGTCGCTGGCGGGAAACACTTCGCTTGCATGCCGTCGCATGCGCTGAGCCAGATCGCGGAGGTGATCTTTCTGCGGGTTTATCGCCCATACGATGTCGCTCATAGAGTCGATCGCTTCGCGGGAGACGTGCGCAATTTGGGCCAGCGGTTTGGCGAGCTGCGCATGATCACCGCCGGCCTTTCGTCTGAGCACTTCGCTGAGCACCGCAATCTGAGAAAGGCTCGATCCTATATCATCGTGGAGATCTGCGGCGATTCGCGTCCTTACGCGCTCGAGCTCGAGCAAGTGGGTGAGCCGATAACTGTACAGCGCGTAGGCAGCTCCGCCGGCCAGTAACGCGACAATCGCGATAAACCACCACCGTCGCCAAACCGGCGTCAGCACCCGGAACTTAAGACTCGCCGGGTTTTCGCTCATCACGTCATCGGCGTTGCTTGCTCGAACCATGAAACGATAGCTGCCCGGCGCGAGGTTGGCGAAGTTGACCCCCCGCTGGTCTGCGAGAGGACTCCACTCGTCGCTCGCGCCTTCAAGCTTGTACTGGTAGCGCAGCCCCTCACCGGGACTGAACCCCAGCGCGACAAAGTCAATCTGAAGCTGATTCTTGTCCGGGCTGAGTTCTATTGGAGCGAGTTCAACCTCGCCAAGAGCCGAGATGTGCTGCTGGACGCCGCCAACGCGGAGAGCGGTGATGAGTATCGGAGGCGGCAGCGGCGGCTGGTCGGGCTCCGGAACAAGCTTCACCACGCCGGTTTCAACGCTGAACCAAAGCGCGCCACTATGGTCACACAAAGAGCAATATGTCTCACCGACGGGCAGCCCGTCCGCCGTTGTGTAGTGCTTGATCCGCCCTGTCGCCGTATCCAGTTTGTCAATGCCCCGCCCGGTGCTAACGTAGATACGGCCCCACTTGTCCTCGCTTATGCTCGTCACCTCGTTGCTCGAGAGCCCATCGGCCGTCGTGTACGTGACAAACCGCGGCCGCTCGGCCGCCGGATCGTCAACGCGGCACAAGCCGCCTCGATAGCTTGCCAGCCAGAGCCGCCCCTTTGAATCCACAAGCGTATTGCGGATCTGACCCGCGGGCACGCCGTCGGCCGCCTTAAACCGTGTGAAGCGCCCGTCGCGATAACGCGCCAACCCGCTTTCTCCATTGAAGCCGATCCACAGATCGCCTGCCTTATCCTCGGCGAAGGAGGAAACATACGTACTATCGAGACCAGGCAGATTATCCGTCTCGGCATATCGACGAAAGGCTCCGGTGCTCCGCTGCCAGCGTGAAAGTCCGTTTGGACCTCGACCTTCACCGACCGAGCCGACCCAGATATCGCCGCGCGAGTCCTCGAACAGCCTCAGAATGACGTCGCTCGCAAGGCCGTCGCGCGTCGTGTATATGGCTTTCGGGCGCACGGAATTGAGCTGCCCCAGTTTGGCCACCCTCGGATACCTGCAGACCCCGCTTCGCGTGCCTATCCACCACTCGCCGGTATGGTCCTCAAGCACAGTCTGGTTCCATCCCCATCCGCGACCCTGTCTCCTGACGGTTTCTGGGAATCGGGTAGAGACTCGAAAGAACTTCTCTCCGTCGTACCGGTTGAGCGCCCCCTCTGCATTCACATCGAGCCCTCCAAGCACGACAATCTCGCCGGCCCTGGACTCGAAAATTGAAGTGTTCCAGGAGAAGCCGTCGGCTCTGCCGAAGGAAGTGAATCCGCCCCGTGCGATCTTATCGGCGCCACTCTGGGCCATCGCCAACCACAGGTTCCGATTGCGATCTTCACACACTGCTTCGACCTCGTGATGGCTCAAGCCCTGCGCCGGTCCGTACGCTCGAAATCGAAAGTCCCGGCCGTCGGCTGTCGGGACGAACTGGATCAGACCGCGACTGCTTCCAGCCCACAGGGTCCCGTCCGAACTTTGAAGAAACTGGTTGATCCACGCCGTTGGCAATCCATCCTTGTCGGTATAGGCGCGGGCGACCGAGGTTCGACCCGGCACCGGATCGGGCGCCATGCGGCACAACCACCCGTCGCGCGTGCCTACCCAGATACGTCCCTCTCTGTCCTCAAGCAGCGATCGGATGGTGCGATCCGGCAAGCCATCGCGGGTCGAGTACGCTTCAACTCGCCCATCGGGCCATCGCCGATAAAGACCATTGTGTGATCCGACCCACAACGTGCCGAGGCGGTCCTCGAGCAAACACTCTATTGTTTTGGATTCAAGATGATCCGGGATTCCGAGATTGACCGATGTGATCGCCAGTTTCCCAGCCGAGTCTTCCAGGCGGTACACCCCGTTTAGCGTGCCGCACCAAACTACGCCGCCGCGGTCCTGCAGAAGCGAAGTGATGTGCTTTGACTTTGCGTCGTCACCCGGTAAGAAGACAGTGAACATCGCACTGTCGTCGTTACCGCGGTCGCTCGCGCTGGATATCGTCGGCCTCGGCGCACGAAGGGGATCAAAACGGCACAAGCCGGCGGTTGTCGCCACCCAATAGACGCCTTCGCGCGTTTCCAACAGATTATTTATTATGGCGGAGGGCAATCCCTGGGCAAGACCATAGTTCGTAAAGCCGTATCCATCGAAGCGAGAAAGGCCCTCGCGGGTGCAGAACCATAGAAAGCCCCGGGAGTCGGGTACTATGCGGTTGACCACATCGTGCGCGAGTCCGTCGGCGGTCGTATAAGCCTTGATCGGAAGCCGCTCGCCGTTGACTGCTGACACCAGCAACAGGACGAGCAACGAAACCCAAACAACCACTGCTTCTTTTCTGACCTTCATCGCCAACTGTGCGCCAGGAGCGTTACTGCCCGGCGCCATGTACTAATCGCAAGGTTGGCAAAGAGTCAAGGCCAAGACCGGGGTCAGGCTTGAGTTTGTTGACATTTCAGGTACTTCGAACCAGCGGATCATCATCAGTCTCAATCGTGACCACCCCGCTCATTTTGGCGTTCGTTCATTCTTTCGACCTTCCTTTGCAGATTTCCGCGCGCGGATTGCTCTCGCAACACAACCGCGAAGACGAGAGTTGATCTGGACCGATTGCGAGAGCGAACAGCCATCAACCTGTCTTCCGGCCAAAGCCAGCGGGGCGGCGACTTCTCAAGGTAAGTCATTCTCTCCGCCGGCTGGATCTCCTTGCCCACCCGGCGGAGTTCTTGCCGCCTAAGGTTCATCTTCACTATTCCCTCGCTTATCACCTGTAGAAAAACCTCAGCTCGTCAAAGCACAGGTCAAACGACGGGAGATCAAATGCTTCCCGCGCTCCCAGGAAGTATTGAGCGAACTGCTCGTAGGTCGTGCCCCTGGCAAATAGGTTTCTCCTTCGAGACAGGTCTATCGGCCCAGGATCCGCTATCCCGTTCCCCTGTGAGACCCCCACTATCGTGCCATCGAAAAGGTAGTCAGGCCCCAAGGCGGCGCCCCAGCCCATGTTGATGTCGCCCTCATCGTTCAAGGTCACCGAGAACGAATTAGTTTCTTGGTCATAGATTCTCGGGACGCTCACCCAGTGAACCGTCAGGGAATCCCTATTCTCTTCGGCGATCACCAACCCGGTGACGCCGTAGTTGTAGGAGCCCGACGGATCCAGGTCCGCGAAATACGGGGCTATCCGCGGCGGACCGCCGAGGAACCCTTCCAGTTGTAGGTCTTCGCGTACAGTGACTATCTCCGGAGCTCCGAAGGTGAGACTACCGTTGGAACTCACGTACACGCTCGACCACTCTCTCCCCTGAAAGGGGAAACGGAAGCGGAGGGGCAGGTGGACGGTGACGTCGTCTCCATTGAGCGGCAGGATTCTTCCCTCGTACGCATTGATGTTCAGGACGTAGCGCCCAGACGCCAGGTCAGGACCCAATTTGGAGCTGCTCGTCACGGCTACGGTGTACTCTCCATCGGCCGGTATGGTGAAGATCACACGGGAAAAGGGCCAGAAGGGCACGATGTCGTCATTTGTGGCGATCGAAGTCCCGTTGGGGCCGAACAATTCGATCACTGTGTCGACAAACATGTTTTTGGTGGTCTCCGCCACAAGAACCTCCCCCGCTTTGGCTCTGAAGCGGTAGAAGTCAGCATCTCCCGGAGAGATGTCGGTGAACTCTTGCGCGGTGTTGAAGGGCAGATTGACCCTGCGCGCCCTTGTCAGCGATTCATTTGGCTCGAACTGGTCCGTGAACGGGCCCGGCATCTCGAAGGTCAGGGTGCGGTTGTTGAGGTCGATACCCTGAGTGAATTCCTCAAAGATAGCTGCGTTGCCCTCGCCTCGGATCACAGGGCCCGCCAGCGCGCTCAGGTCATCTTCGGGCTCAACCCAAGAGGTGACGCCGCTGCCGCAACTGTAGCCCACAAGCCCGGTTAATGCATCGATGTGGCCGTAGGACAAGGTGGCGCGATCAGGCTGTTTGCCTTTCTTGGCCTGAAGAGTCATGGAAAAGGTGTTGGGGCCACCCGCGGAGCCATCTGGGAGGGATGTTGGCGCGTCGGTGTACTGTATGCGGAAAGTATCACTAGACTCGTCGAGAGACACGACTCCTCCGGAGAAGAGGTCGAGGTGAGTGAAGAGTCCAGCGATGCGAGGCGGTCCCGCTAGATGATCGATAGCTAACCCCCGGCTAATAAGAAGGCCGCCCGACGCGCCGAAAGTCAGACTCCCGTTTATTGAGTTGAGGAAAACTGAGTAAAACCTTTTCCCGCCGATATCGAAGGGGAAAGGCAGGATGAATTCAACAGAACCACTAGGGGCATCGGTGTCAAACCCGATCAAGGTTTCAAGCGGTATGGGGCCGGGCCGCGGGCGATTGAAGACAATGTCAATACCTGTGCGCGTTCTGCCAGCAACTGCGGTCAGCGGAGTAAATTCACCGGGTGGATCCTCCCTGGCGAAGTTGTCGGACTCCCTCGCCCCGTTATAGAACTCCTCGGGGCCGGGCAACCCGCTTCTGGGCGGCGTACCGAAGTCTCCGGCGATGATTTGGTCAACATAGACGGCGTACTGCGCCCCAGGGGTGAGCCCGTTCAGCGTGTAAACGCCCGCTAGCGAATCACCAACCGCGGAGGTAGTGGCCAGGTTGCCGGAGACGGCTGAGACGGCGCCGTCGAACGCGTCGATTGTGAGCCCAATGCTCCCCCCCAAGAATGGTTGCCGGCGATGGCGGAGACGGCGTCGCCGAACGGATCGGCGATGTTACGGGCGATCACGTTGACCCCATTTACGGGGATAGTACTGTTGAGCTTGATTCGGCCGGTGATAGTGCCCGAATTGGCGAAGAAATCCGGCTCAGGGTAGAGGGTGGAGAAGATGGCCCGGTCGTCCGCAGCCGGCGTTTCTTGCCCCCCTCCCGGGATGAGAAAGGGGTTCATGGTCTCGATCTGGCCGTCGGATGACGCAGGCCGTGGAAACGTGTCGTAGGGGGTGGGGCCGGTGGTGTCGTCCATGAGAAAAATTTCTCCGTTGACGACCGAGTGGCCCAGACCGCAGAGGTGGCCGATCTCGTGTACCTGGACTCCGAAGAACTCGGAGGCCGGAAGCCCGAACGGATAAGGACCTGCGTCCACCACGCCGCCGTTCAGGAAGATGACAGAGGACACAATCTCACCACTCGCCTCGTCAGGTATGGTGCTGGCGAAGCCATAGACAGCGGAGCCCGGCCCAAAAATCAGATCGAAGATGGCGCCGTCGGCGTCGTAGATGATAGTGCCGATGCCGGCTGGAGGGTCAAAGAAATACGGAACGAAGTTTGTTTCGTCCACATCCACCCCAAGCGACCCGCCATTGACGTAGGTAGCCGTCGCTGTCGGGATGGCCTCCCACTGGCTGAACGCGGCCACGGTTTGCGCGACAGCCATATCGTTGTTCATCGTCCCGAGGTTTCCGAGGTCGGTTTTGAAGACGATGTTTCTGCCGCCGTTTGGCCAACCGTAGGGTCGCCCCGATGCCGTAAGAAAGAGCGCATTGCCTGCCAAGGCGGTGTTCGCTTCGAGGAGAATCAGCACCACGACGAGCACGCAAAGGATAGTGAATGATTGACCTATGCTTTTCATTGCGTCCTCCTCTGTTCACGGACCAAATTGCGGATCTGCTCGGCGAGATGCGAATACTTCAAAGGGCCGCGGGCCTCCTCCTTAGCGACGTTTGTTTGTCGCGTGGCGGTCGCCTGCTCCACGCCTCTGAAGAGCATCTTGTTGCCGAATGAATTAGCGGCCTCCTCGCCGTTACGTTGGCCGGTGATGCGGAAGCACCCCTGGCCCAGCCCGACCGGGGATGACATGCCGATTGCGCTCGCACGCGTGGTCAGCAGCAAATAGGTTTGCTTGACTTCGAGCCGAGGCATCTCCAGGGAAAACCGAATCGTGGGCGATCGGTCGCCGTTCTTGCGCGCGGGCGTCCCCAACATTCTCACTTCGGTGAAGCGCACTCCCTTAACCGTCTGGAAATCGCCCTTGAAGGCTTCATCCACCCTGATGCGGTAGGTGACGACGGGGAGTTCACCGCCGCCGACCTGGACCGTGCCGGGGATGGCGGCAATTACGACTCCGCGGAAGATCTTGTCTGCCCGCAGGCACATGTCGCGCAGATTCATCGGCGGTAGACTGTCCGCTCGTAGCGTAGACGGAGAGAGCATTGCCGCTGCGGCAATAAGAAAAGACAATCGTCTGTAGGCTTCATGCGAGTTCTTGATCGTGTTCATGGATTAATCTCCCAAGGACGGGGGTCAGGCTTGAGTTTGTTGACATTTCGTTCAACTACTTCGGACTGGCGGATCATCAACAGTCTCGAGCGTGACCACTCCTTCCCCTTTTGGCGTTCGTTCATTCTTTCGACCTTACTTTGCAGATTTCGCTTGCGGATTGCACTGACCGGACGAACCTTCGGAAGCCGTCAATCACGGATATTGCCACTTGCAGATTGCCGCTTCCGTCAACCTGCCGTGACAACTCAACGCCGTCCCTGCGCGAGGGCGACCGATGAGTTGAACAACAGCAACACAACCCCGAAGACCAGAGTTGATTTGGACAGTTCGCAAAGCGAATGGTCATCGACCACCTCTCCTAGCCAGCGCACATAGGGCCACGTCCGCGGCGCCTTGTGATTAGTATCCGGAAGAGCGGCCCGTGACAATCACCTGTTTATGTAGGCTTCTTGAGTGGGTGTTAAGGCAAGGTTGGAAGAATTGGCGTGCGCCGCTTACTAAACCAGGCGGTTACGCATGGCTTTTGCCACCGCTTCGGACTTCGAGTGCACCTGAAGCTTTCTGTAGATGCTCCGCATATGAAACCCAATTGTGTTGATGCTGCTTCCTAACTCAGTCGCAAGCGTCTTGTAACTGTGACCATCGACCAGCAGTCTTAGCAGGCGAATCTCGTGGGGCGTAAGGTGGTAGTCAGCATGATCGGGTGGGCGAATATCCTTGAAGATCCTTATCACGCGGCGGGCGACCTCAGGGGACATTGGCGCGCCTCCGTTCATCACCTCCTTCAGACCCTCAATCAGTTTGACCGGGGGCGTCTTCTTTAGCAAATAACCGCTGGCTCCCGCGCAAAGCGATTCGAATATCCGTTCGTCATCGTCGTAAACCGTCAGCGTTATGGCCAGCAGATCCGGCCATTTCTTCTTCAGAATCCGAATGCCATCGATGCCGTTCATACCCGGGAGCCCTATATCCATCAGGACGACATCCGGCAGCTCACCGCCGAGTCTGTCGAGAGCATCCTCCACCGATGCATATGTGCCGGTGCACTTGTAGCCTTCCGTGCTGTTTATCAGGAACCCTATGCCTTCTCGAATGTCGCGCTGGTCTTCGACTATCGCTACCTTAATGATTGCAGCAGGGTCTTGAGACTGCACATCCTCCTTTTGGCCTAAAGTTTGATTCATCGCTATGACCGTGAGTCTATTAGAGAGGGATCGCCGCGTCACTCACCTATTTATGTAGCGTTCGAAGTGGAACGAGGGCCTCGCCGCCCCAAAACAAGATCCAAACCTCAGAGCCGAGGGGAACCGTGCGGAACTCGAACGGTGATCGTCGTGCCGTTCCGCGAGGTCAAATGAAACTCGCCCCCGAGGTTAACGGCTCTGCGCCGCATGCTCGTGAGCCCGTTACCGCTGTGACCGTTCTCCGCATCAAAGCCCCTGCCGTTGTCGGTCACGTCCAGCACCAGTCGTGAACCATCCACACTCAAATTGATCTCGGCCCGATCGCATCCGGAATGGCGGATGACATTGTTGACGCTTTCCTTGAAGATCAGAAACACCTGCCGCCGCAGATCCGCTCCAAGAGACAAATCTTTGCCGGCGTCGTCGGCCTGGAAACTGAATTGGATATTGCTGGCGGGAAACACTTCGCTTGCGTGCCGTCGCATCCGTTGAGCCAGATCGTGGAGGTGGTCTTTCTGCGGGTTTATCGCCCAGACGATATCGCTCATAGAGTCGATTGTTTCGCGGGAAACGTTTGCAATCTGCGACAGCGGTTTTGCGAAGTGCGAATCATCGCCGCCGGCCTTCCGCCTCAGCACTTCGCTGAGTACGGCGATCTGAGACAAACTCGAGCCAATGTCATCGTGTAAGTCCGCTGCTATTCGCGTACGCACCCGTTCAATCTCCAACAGTCGTCGAAGTCGATAGCGGTACAATGAATAAGTGATCAATCCAACGACCAGCCCCCCCAAGATCATGAACCACCAGCGTCGCCAGATCGGAGGAAGGATGGTGAACGTGAACGCCGCGGGTTCCGCGCTTGCAACCCCATCCGCGTTTACCGCGCGCACCAGGAAGTGGTATCTGCCCGGCTCCAGACTCGCGAAGTTCACGGTGCGCTGAGTCGATAGGGGACTCCAGCCCTCGCCTGTGCCTTCCATCTCGTATTGGTAACGCAGTCCTTCGCCCGGACTAAAGCCCAGAGCTACAAAGTCAATTGTCAGCGAGTTCTCATTAGGGCCAAGCTCTATTGTACGCACCTCGTTTTCGCCGATCACTGAAATCGGCCGCGAGGCGCCCGACACGCTTAATCCGGTGATAAGTGTAGGCGGCGGAAGCGGCGGCTGGTCAGGCTCCGGAACAAGACGTATTAGTCCGGTTCCAAAGCTGAACCAAAGCGCTCCATCGCTGTCTTGGATCGAGCCCCATATATCGCCAAGCAACACCCCGTCGGTGGCAGTGTAGTGCCTGATATGGCCTGTCGCCAGATCGAGCCGGTCTATGCCGCGGGCGTTACCGATGTAGATGCGTCCCCGCCGATCTTCGGTCACGCACTTGACACTATTACTCGCCAACCCGTCGGCAGTGGTAATGGTGGAAAAAGCGGGACGCTCCGCTTCGGGATTGTCGGATCGGCACAGGCCACCCCGCGTGGTCGGAATCCACAACCGGCCGGACGAATCGGCAAACAGATTGAAGATTCCGCCTTCCGGCAAGTTATCTGCTGAATCAAAATGCGTGAAGCGCCCGTTTCTGTAACGCGCCAGACCACCACCGATGCTAAAACCAATCCAGACATTTCCGGCCTTGTCTTCGCAAAAAGAAACGGGATAAGAGTTCACAAGCGAAGGCAATCCCTCACTCTCTTTGTAATGGTGTAGAGTTTCGGTAGACCGCTCCCAGCGTGAGAGCCCGTATGCGTGGACGACGCCGACACTGGAAATCCAGATATCGCCTCGGGAGTCTTCGAACAGCCGGAGGACTTCGTTACCCGCCAGTCCATCTTTTATCGTATAGCTTGCCTTCGGCGACGTTCGCCCGAGTTGCTCAAATCTGTCTACTCTTGGAAAGCGAAACAACCCGTGACTACTCGCGACCCACCATTCACCAACGTGGTCCTCAACCACGAGTTGGTTCCATCCCCAGCTATATTCAAAGCCCCTGGGAAGCCGGAGTCGAATAGCGGTAAACTTCTCTCCGTTGAACTGATTGAGGGAGCAGTTCGTACGATTGGTCCCGCCTGCGACAAGAAGATGTCCAGAGCGGTCTTTCAACAGCGAGGCCGCGAATGCAAATCCATCGGCCTCGCCAAAAGCGGTGATTCCGCTGCGGGCGATCTTGGCGGCTCCGCCACTCAACATTCCAACCCACAGGTTCTTGTCGCGGTCCTCAGCGAGTGAGATCACCTCCCTATATGTTAAGCCCTCGGGTTCTGCATAAGCGCGAAAACGGAAATCTCGCCCATCGGCCGACGGGATAAATCGGATCAACCCCTGATTGCTCCCGGCCCACAGAGCTCCATCGGAAGACTGAAAGAGCTGGTTGATCCACCTGGTCGGCAGTCCGTCTCTTTCAGTGTACGCCCGGGCGACTATCCTGCCAGTCGAGTCAGGATCCGACTTTAGCCGGCATATTCCACCTCGCTCGGTGGTGATCCAAATGCGGCCTTCGCGATCTTCGAGCAGCGAATGTATGCTGTCGAAAGTCAACCCGTTCGGTTCTTTTTGGTAGTAGTCGCACCGGCCATCCTTGAACAGCACGAAGAGTCCGTGCTCCGATCCTATCCACAATGCTCCACGCCTGTCTTCGATGATTGCGGTTACGAAGAGGTGCTTCTCGGCCTCGGTCCCCACTCCGACGCGGACCAATTGAAAGACCGCCTGGCCGTTTTGTTGTTCGAGGCGATAAAGGCCCTCCGCGGTCCCGCACCAGATTGCGCCCGCGGAGTCCTCGAGCAGATGAGTCACGTTTGTCGATCCAGCGTCATCGCCGGGGACATAAACAGTAAACATCGCATTCGCGGCTGAGTCTTGTCCGCCATCCTCCGCGCGCCGCTTTGCGACCCCCTTTGGATTGAAGCGGCAAAGTCCAGCCGCGGTAGCGACCCAGTACTGCCCTTCTCGTGTTTCGAGCAGATCGTTGACGTTAGGACTTGGCAATCCTTGATCGACGCCGAAGTTTGTGAATCCGTAACCGTCAAAGCGGGACAGTCCTTCAAAGGTGCAGAACCACAGGAAGCCGCGCGAGTCGCGAACGATCCGATTGACATCGTTGTGCGCGAGACCGTCACCCGTCGTGTAGGTCTTAATTGGTAGGCGTTCAGCATGCGCCGAAAATGCCGGCGCGAGGCAGAGGCCAAACAGCAGGAAGAACCGAGGAGAAGACGCCAATGTTTTTCTGAAGCCTTGCGCGCTCATTCTTGAACACCCCGATGATCGAATCGCAGGCTACAGATTCTAGTTCAAAGGCGTCAAATCCACACATCAATTTGAGCTCGACAGCTCTCAAATCTCCTCGCAAGCAAGTCTCGCGGCGGCAGGTCGCATCAGAGAGATCATCGAGCGAGACATCAATTTAGAAAACGGGAAGAGCCAGCCGAGCATTTGGCCATGGGGGATTAGTGAATTACGCTCAGGGATTCATATGTGTGAATGGTGATGGGTTTGTTCAGTGTTCTCGATATTGGCGAGTAGACGTTGCCGTGCAGAGCCAATATGCCGTTGTTTGGCGTTGCTCCGTACCCCTCCTCGAATGTCGTATACGGATGCTCGAAGGTTCCATCTTTAAAGCCAGTGTTTCTTGAATCAACATACACAATTCCTGGACGCAAGAGGACGCGCTCGTAGACGCCGCGTCCATAAGTCGCTACGACAAGTTTGTCGTTGCCATTATGGGTTGGGTCAATGACGTAGCGCAAAACCGCGCACTGGACAATCGGCAAGCCGGTCTGGAAGGGCTGCCAGTTCAAGCCGCCATCCGGAGTACGGAACACCCCGATATCAGTAGCTATGAAGATTTCTCTTGAGTTGAAGGGCGTGACAGCGATTGACCAGATCTGCTGGCCTGCCCTACTGAGGGACCCGCTGATGTCACTCCAGGTTTGCCAGTAATCGCCGGTATGCAGGATTTTGGGATTCCCCGAATCATCCTGAACGGCCGCCCAGCTTTCACCGGGCTGTTCGGTTGACGCAAATACATTTTTTATCGTGTAGGTGACACCGCTAACTAGCCCGATCTGAGATCTTCTGAGAAGGCTTAAGGTCGAGCCATTCCGTTGAACGACGGTCAGATAGCCGTTTGAGTCGCCCCAGAGAAAGTAGGTTTTCCCGGTTAAGTAACTTCCTCGAATCGCACCTATCCCCATAGCTAAGCCAGTCAACTCCGTGTTCCAGGGGGCCGGGGTGGCGGCGGTGGCGGGGCGTGACTTGATTTGAACATCAGTTGGACTTTGGTAAAGGCTATAAACAATGTCCATGTAGCGATCATAGAATAGCTCATTGAGGCCGAGGTTCGGGTCACGCACATCTTGCTGAGGGAAGCTGAACGGTTGCTTTGTCACTCTTCCATCCTGGACATACCAAGAGGTGGGATTCAGATCGTTGGTGACGACTACCTTATAGACATCGCAGCAGGTATAGCCGCTCCAGCTTCCACCGGCATTGTTCGATGCCACGGCCCCATCATCCTGGAGACCTATGACACGATAATTACGTATCGCATCCATATCTGCGATAGTAGAGACACGCAACCCAGATTGGCTGTTCCCATTCCACGAGAATGCGTCGGTGTCGCCAATCTGATAGCGATAGACTCCGCCGTCGTTGCACAGCCAGATCACATTGTCCCCGGTCAAGGCGCTGTAAAAAAGCTGCGAATAATCCTGATGGGTGTGGATGGTTTTCGGAACGAACGTCCAAGTGTTTCCGCCATCCACTGTTTTCCAGAACTCATTAACCCCGACGTAAATCTCGTCGCGATTGGTGGGACGAAAAGCAAGCGCTTGCGCGTGACACGCCTGGCCGTTGCCCAGGTTGAGCAATGAACTGGTGATGTCAGTCCAGGTCGCCCCCCCGTCTGTTGATTTTCTGATTCCTTTAAGAATGCAACCCCACTCATACATGAACGCCAGACTACTGGGAGAATCGCGGCAGATGGCTACGCGCGCGACGCCAAACTGATTGGGGGGCGCAGCGGTTGCGCTGGTGAGTGACCAGCTTTTTCCGCCATCAGTGGATTTGTACACTCCGCCGTCACTCATACCGGTAGTTGTCGCCCGAGTACAGTATTGTAAGCTTTGGTTTGTCGGATGAATGACAAGATCGCTTACTATCCCGTTGAGGACAATGCTCCAGTTTCCGCTTTCAAATCGGAGCACCCCGCTCTGCGACGCTGCGATGATAGCGCCAGAGGCGAGATAATAAATTCTGGAGAAACTTCCCGTCGCAGCCGGCAGCGTGACCGGCAGCCAACTCGACCCTCCATCAGTGGTGTGAAACAGTCCGCCCCCGGCATATCGGCTAAAATCTCCAGTTCCGACTAAGATATCATCGGGATTATTCGGGTGAATCGCAAAAGCCCCGACCGAAGGATTAGGAAGCCGATCTCCCAGGCTCGTCCAAACCGGCCCAGTTGATATTTTTGAGCGCCAGATGCCGCCACTGCTCGCTCCAACATAAAGATACGTTTCGCCATTTATTGAGCGAATGTCCATCGAGCGAACGCGTCCGTTGGTAGGCTTTGTTTGGACGTCGCTGGCGAAATCGCCTGTGGGGCCAATCGCCATCCAATCCGTATCCGTCGGCACTTCCGGCTTCTGCAGCCCCTGAAGTTGTCCAGTCTCCTTTAACGCCGGCATGTATTTGTCGGACGACAGCATTGGCCCGGAGTACTTCACTTGCTCGGCATCGTGTTCATCTCTTTCACCGTCTCGCTCCATTTCATCGCTTGATGTGTCGCTATTCCTGCCAGCAGGACGATTCGAGAACTTCTTGCCGTACACAATCTGCGCTACTTGGTTCCCGGTGACAGTTAGGTTCTTGTCTTGAGATATCCGGTTTTGGTCAATAGAAGCGGTTTGGCAGAACAGGGACAAGATCAGCAGCGCTCCCATCAATAGAACAAAGAACGCTGGGTGCATCCCTCCTCGGAGAATTGAAGGCTCGGATCCTGTTCTGAATTCCTTTCGAATATTCATCATGACTCTGGACTCTCATCCGCATTTGACCTATTGGAGCGATACAAGAACCAGAACGAAGCCCTTGCCACACTTCAACCCGGTCATCGCCTTCCCGATGATCGCTCCCTGCGCTCGCCTATGGTTGGTCACCTTCATGGCGTGACCGGCGTTGTCGGACGTGGTCAATAAATCGCCAGGCGTAATGGTCTGTTTTGTCGCGTCGCAATAGACCCAAACTCGACCTGACAAGGCAACTGCCATTGATTTCTTTGCGCCTGACGCATCGGGCAACACCATTCCTGCCGAAAGATGATTCGCTCCGCTGACGACACCCGCAACCCGGCGGTTGTAGGCGCCCCGAGCGATGGTGAGTTTGCCGGTGTTACGCGGGTCAATTGCGACGAGCATGCCGGGTTTAGCATCTTCAACAACCTCGAAGTGCTCGGCTAAATCGGAGCCGCCGGTGATTTCCAGAACGCCGGTTCTTGAAGTTCCCGCCACATGGAGCAGAGCCTGGGGGGAGGTTGTGCCGATGCCGACCTTGCCATCATCGCTGATCAGCACACGAGTCGTGGTGACGGAATTATTAAGCCGATCCTTGTCCTGGTAGACAAAAAAGGCATTCGGAGTCTGGTGATTGTTACCCGTCACGCCGAATGTCCACCGCCTGACTCCGGCGATGGCCGTATCAATTTGAGTGCTCGTGCTATTGGCGTCACCTTCCAGCCGCATAGCAACCTCGCCCGTGCCTTTGATGTGTAGCGGGCGGACCGGCATCGTTGTGCCGACGCCAACATTCGTATTTGCTGCGGCGCCATTGATGCCAGCGATCCCACCCAACACGATCGAATTGTTCTGCTCAACTGCGGCGTAGGCGCCAACTGCGGTGGAGTTGACGAGATTCGGGTCTGCTGACGCTGATCCTGTGAAGGCGCCGATGAGGGTGTTGCTGTTGCCGGAAATCGTTGAATAGCCAGCGCCAAATCCGATGTAGGTGTTTCGGAAGCCCGTTGAATTCTGGGGAGCCGTGTTCGCGCCGATAAAGACGTTTTGATACCCCAAGGTATTAGCAAAGCCAGCGTGCCGACCGAAGAAGGAGTTCTCGGCGCCCGTGGATAGCCCGCCCTGGTTACTGAACCCAGCCCCTGCGCCAAAAAAAGAGTTGGCGTTGCCAGTCGTGTTGGCCTGTCCGGCGCCACTTCCAACAAAGGAATTCTCGTTGCCGGTCGTAATAGACACGCCAGCATTTGCGCCATCAAGAGTGTTATTTCCGCCGGTTGGGATCGTCGGGCGCTTGCGCGAGGGCGATGTAGTTCCCCCCGCACCGATGCCGATGAAGGTGTTATTCAAGCTATCCGCGCTCAGAATATGACTGCCGTTCATTTGATACTCGACAGTTGTGTTGACCATATTGGCTGACATCGTGCCGCCAATTGTTCCATCGCCGCCGATGTTGAGGTTGACGTTTGGTTGCGGCGCGGCGGAGTTCTGTAGATACTCTGAGGCCGCGACGCCTCCTAGCGTCTCTGCATCGATGGTGTGCAGCGCATACGGCGCTTTCGTAATCAACTGGCGTGGCGTCAAAGTCGTGAAGCCCCCGCCACCTGCCGCCTGCACGCCGATCTCCAGATAGCGGTCGGTTCCGTCGAAAACGCTCGCGCCGAAATCGAGTTGCACAGTAAAGACGCCATTGGTGACCGCGATCCCAGTCAGGGTCACGGTCGAGCCCTTTTGAGCGCCGCTGGTAGGTTCATCGAAGAGCTTGAACTCGAAGTCGTAGTTGCCGTTAGCCGGCGAGCCGCTGACGGTCACCTTGCCTTGATAGGTGAACGCCGCGGTCGTTACCTGCGCGCAGACCCCGCTGGCACTTAGAGCCGCGAGCAACGCAAGCCGGACCGCTGCGGATTTGAGGGAGTCTTGGAGCGACGGGAGAAACATCGACAGGGCCTCCTTCCATCTGCCCGCGGGCTCGACGTCCGTCGCTCTCAAGCGAGCCGATCCTGGATGTCAGCACGGCGGTGACCAAGTAGAAATACATCAAGCGGCGGGAGAGAATCACCACCTACACAGGTGGTAATTCTTCAGCGGAATCGGGCAGCTAGACCAGTCCTTGCCTGAGGGCCTTGGAGACGGCTTCCGACTTTGAATGAACCTGGAGCTTTTCGTAGATGTGGCGCATGTGGAATGAGACAGTGTTGATGCTCACGCCGAGCCTCGACGCGGCCGTCTTGTAGTTGTGCCCGTCAACCAGAAGCTTCAACAGCCGCGTTTCGTGAGGCGTGAGTTGATAGTGGACGTCATCAGGCGGGGAGAATTTGCGGAAGAGATGAACGACTCGACGCGCGACTTCCGGCGACATCGGAGCGCCGCCGGCCACCACTTCCCTAAGGCTTTCGAGCAATTTAACAGGAGGCGTCTTCTTGAGCAGGTATCCGCAAGCCCCGGCGCAGAGCGCCCGGAAGATGCGCTCGTCGTCGTCGTAAACTGTAAGCACCAGGACCAACAGTTCAGGGAATCGTTCTTTCAGGAGCTGAGTGCCTTCGATGCCGTTCATACCCGGCAGCCCGATATCAACAAGCGCGACGTCCGGCATATCACCGCCGATTTTGAGAAGGGCTTCCTCCATCGAATGAAATCGCCCCACGCATTCATAGCCTTCGGTGAACTGAATGAGTGTCGCGAGCCCGTCGCGAATCTCGCGGCGGTCTTCGACAATCGCCACCCGAATCAGCCGGTCGGGAGGATTCTCGGTCACCGTGGTGCTTAGCTCCGGCAAAGTCATCTGCAAGTGGCTCCGACAGTGGGAAATGGTTAGATTAAAGCACCGCTCGGCCCAGAAGTCCCCACCTATTCACGTAGTCTTTTCTTGAACAAAAACCTGCGTCGAGCATCGATCAAAACACGCAACGTGACCCGAGTTCCCAGTTCCCGCCCTGAAACGACCTCTAATTGTCCGCCCGCGCTTTTCGCTCGCTGGCGCATGCCGAATAGACCGTGTCCACGGCTCTCCTGTGAGTTGTCAAAACCCCTGCCGTCGTCGGCCACACGCAGCACTAGTGTACCGCCTTCGATACGCAACTCCACATCCGCCCGCGAGCAAAGCGAATGACGAGCGAGATTGTTTACGGCCTCTTTGAAAACCAGAAAGACTTCGCGGCGTACATCCGTGCTGAGCTTGAGGCTGTCGTTGTCGATTGGCGCGTTGAAATCAAACTCGATTTCTCTCGAGGTGAGAACATCGGTAGCAAACTGACGCATTCGCTGGACGAGATCTCGTAAGCTGTCGCGTCTGGGGTTGATCGCCCAGACGATGTCGCTCATCGAATCGACCAATTCGCGCGACGTTTGCGCGATCACCGAAAGCGGCTCGCCGGCTGCGGGTCCGCCGCTGTTCAGTTGATGCCGCGCCACCTCACTGAGAATAGCGATTTGCGACAGACTGGAGCCGATGTCGTCGTGAAGGTCAGTGGCGATCCGCATTCGGACGCGTTCGAGCTTGATGAATTGTGCAATGCGATAACGATACAGTAGGTAAATGGCGGCCGCGGTCGCGGCGGCGGCCAGTGCGATAAACCAAAGGCGTTGATAGACCGGCGCCAGCAAGCGGAACTCGACTGACGCCGGGTTGGTACTCTCTTTGCCTTCCGCGTTGACGGAGCGCACAAGGAAGCGATAACCGCCCGGCTTCAAGTTGGCGTAGTTCACCCTTCGCTCGGTAGCGGCGGCGCTCCAATCTCGATCTGCGCCCTCGAGTCTGTACTGATAGCGAATCACCTCTCCGCTGGCGAACGAGAGGCTGGTGAAATCAATCTGAATGTTGTCCTGGCTCGCGGCGAGCTCGATCTCGCGCATCTCGGTTTCGCCCAATCGCGAAACGTGTTGATTGATTCCGTTGACCAGGAGCGCGGTAATGAAGACCGGGCAAGTCGCCTGGGGGCTGGTCACCTCGAACGGGAGACGAGAAACTCCTTGTTCGGTGACGACCCATATCGCGCCGGATCGGTCGCCGAAGATCTGGGTCGCCTGTTCGCTGGCGAGGCCGTCGGCGGTAGTGAACCTCCTGTGCCGGCCGCTGTTCAAATCGAAGTAGTCGACTCCGCGGGTCGTCGCGACATAGAACACGTTTGCCTGGGCTTCGAGGATGCACGAAACCCTATTGCTGGACAGACCGTTTGCTGTGGTGAAACTGGCAAAGCGCGGTTCATCCGCGCCGGGATCATCGATTCTTCCCAGTCCGCTAGTCGAACTGGCAAGCCACAAACGTCCCGAGCTGTCGGTGCACATGTATGCGATATCACCCTCCGGCACGCCGTCCGCGGTGCTGTAGAACTTGAACCGGCGCCCCGTCTTTCGCGCTACACCGCCGCCTTCAAAGCCTAACCAAAGGTTGCCGGCGTGGTCCTCGCAGAATGTGTTTGGATAGTAGGACTGGGACGGCGGCAGGCCGTCGGCTTCAGAGTAGGCGCGAAATCGCCCGGTCGACCGCTCCCATCGGACGACTCTCGCGGGGACATCTCCAGCGACGGACAACCATAGATCGCCGTTGCGGTCCTCGTAGATGTGAAAAATATTATTACCCGGCAAACCATCGGCGACATCATAGACGGCTTTTGGGAGAGAGCCCGCCAATTGGTCGAGGCGATCCAACTTCGGAAACCGAATCAAACCGTGGCTCGTCGGCAACCACCATTCGCCCTCCCGATCCTGCAAAGTGGAATGCCCGGGTCCCCACTCATAGCTCGAAAGGCGCTTTGGGAGGCGGGGCTTGAAACTCACGAAACGTCGGCCATCAAACCAGGCTATGACGTGTTGACCGTTCAAGCTGCAATCCACGTAAGGCTGTCCTGATTGCGATTGGGCTATCGAGGTGACCACAGACGCCGCAAGGCCGTCCGCTGCGGTGTAGGTGATGAATCCAGGCCGCGCGATGCGAACCGCCCCGTTGGAAGTGCCTATCCAGAGATTGCCGTTGAGGTCATAGCACACCGCCCACACGCTGGCATGCGCCAGCGTTTTCGCCTCGAGTTGAACCCTGATTCGCCGACCCCGTTCGCCGGGGGCCGGCAGCAACTGGCTCAAACCGCAATCGCCGCCGATCCACAGCCGCCGATCAGGCGCTGGCGACAAGACATCAATGTCCGCATGGGAGCCCGTCGCTGGTCCCATACCGCTCCGCAACGATAGACTGATTCGCGTCGACGTCCGTGGCGATCCGAAGAGCGAACCCCTGGGAAGGTACCCAGATCTCTCCATCCGGGTTTACCATCAGCCGCCCGAGATCGTTCGAACCAAGGCCGTTCGCGGTGGTAAAGGCCTCGCAGCGCCCGTTGGGGAAACGTCTGTAAAGCCCGCTTCTCGAACTGACCCACAAAACGCCCTGACGGTCTTCGACGATGCCCCGGATGTATTGGCCTCCGCGCTCATCTCTGGCAATTCCGAAATCGACATAACGAAGTTCGACTCTGTCATTCGTTTCCTCGACCCGATAGACCCCGTGACGCGTCCCGCACCAAAGCGTTCCGGAATGGTCCTCGCACAACACTTTGACTATGGCGGCGCTGTCTTCCGCGTCGGGGCGATATACCTCAAATAACGGCTGGACATTTTGTCGACTACGTTGACTCATCGGCACTGGTGAGCCAGTTGGGTTGAATCGACATAGACCCTTCGCGGTAGCTATCCAATAGGTCCCGTCGCGCCTTTCGAGCAAGTCATCGACGTAGCTGTCGGGCAGTCCATCCTGCGTTGTGTAGTTTGTGAATGTGTAGCCGTCGAAACACGACAGTCCGTCTTCGGTGCAGAACCATAAATATCCGCGCGAGTCGCGCACGATCCGGCTTATTCGGTTGTTCACCAGGCCGTCGGCGGTTGTGTAGGTCTTGATCGGGAGCTGTTCTGCATTGGTGGGCAGACACAGCGTCAGCAACAGGCTGACGCCCAGAAGGACTCGATTGACAGTAGTCCCTTCCGTCGAGCCCAGCATATTAGCCTTAATCCGCACTGGCTTCGCATTATCCTCGAATCGCGGGGTTCAGGAAAGAGAACGTGGACTACCATGGCAGGCTCATAAAGGGGTCGCCGCAGAGTAGGTACGTGGGGATTCTGCTT